>JBEAXK010000101.1:0-3195 GCA_041159865.1 Bacteroidota bacterium | reverse complement strand
ATTTTGTAAAAATGGCTAGCGAGCAGAAGAAAGAATTATTGGGACTAGAGAAAGTAGAAGAGCAGATTGGTGTATTTGATGCCATTCCAGATTCACTTGAGATTCGTTCAATTATGAATATGGTTAACGATTTTGATGCTCAGAAAAAAGAATTTACTCGTATGAGTGCCATCTATAAGAGTCAAGATCTAGAAGCTCTGTACAAGCTCATGGTCGAATCTCCAGAAATGATGGGTAGTCAGGAATTATTACTAGATCGTCGAAATCGTAATTGGATACCAGTTATGGAATCTGCCATGAAGAACTCATCCACTTTTTTTGCAGTGGGTGCTGGACACTTGGGTGGAAGTCAGGGCGTGCTTGAGCTACTTAGAAAGCAAGGATATATGGTGAAAGGAATAAAATAGTGACTTCCTGTAAAATTGCACGAGGTTCAACCTTTTAATTTCCTAATAGTTACATACTCAATCATCGCATTATAGTTGCATCTTTCGTCGAAAAGGGGAGCGGATATAAAAGTAAAAGGGTTATACTTGTATAGTGTAACCCTTTTTTATTTCTTTAAAAAATGAAAATACATACTAAAATGCCTGATAGGCTAACTCCCTTTTTTCTTAAAGAGTTAGAAATTGCTGGTAAATATTTCTCAATGAACGATTTCAGAACTAGCTGGTATCATCTTGAGAGAGCCCATATCCTTGGCCAACCCTATCCGTACCATCACACGCTAGTTCATTGGAAAATGTTACTCTTTGGTATCAAAATAAAGGATGTAAGGGAAATTATTGGTCAAATTCCCCGCTTACTAGTGGGTGGTGTTAAATCTTTTGTTGGCGAAATTCCAGTTGGTAATACCGGCGGAGCAAATGTGCCACCACTTAAAAGTATGGAGATACCGGAAGAATTGAAAAAAATTATTGAGGAGAATAAGTAACACTTATTATCACTTTTTGTAAAATTGTACGAAGTTCAACCCTTCAATTTCCTGATAATTATGAATTCAATCATCGCATTATAGCTGCATCTTTCGAGGAAAAGGGGAGCCACACTGGACAAGCCATCATAAATGATGGCTTTTTCTTTATCCATCAGTCAGTTAGGGTAGTTGCATCTTTTTAATATTTTTGAAAATAATTCTCGTAGCAAATGCATAGATTGTTTTACAGACTTTGCTTGTCTTCCCTGGTCTTAGTTTTTATTTTTTGCGGCTGTAAAAAAACCGGCAATATTCAGTCTTCAACTGATAAAACAATTATTGACAACTTTACAGCAGGTACAGATAACTGGGTAGGTGATTTTGCAGACTATCCGAATGACCCGCTAATGTTATCTCAGTATCAACTCCAATTTTCACATTCCGGACTGCCGCTACCGCTAAATACTTCCGACGGGGCAATCCGGCAATCTGGAGTTAATCGAAGCGATGACCTCTTTATGTTTATTAAAAAGAAAGTAACAGGGTTGACCCCTGACAGGAACTATATAGTTGATGTTAAAGTTGATTTTGCAACCAATGTCGCCAATAATATGGTTGGTATTGGTGGGGCTCCGGGTGAAGGGGTAAAAATAAAGGCAGGCGCTGTGCCTTTCGAACCAATAAAAGTGCTGAATACATCTGAAAACTGGTATCGAATGAATATCGATAAGGGAAATCAATCAATTGGAGGCGCTGATATGAAGGTAATTGGGGATTTCACCAATGGAACAGACCAGAATGTCTACAAGATTAAACAACTTAACACAGCTACACCTTTAAATGTTAAGGCCAACCAACAAGGGGAAATCTGGTTAGTAATTGGTACAGACTCCGGATTTGAGGGTATTACCACGATATACTACAATTCTATCCAAGTGGTAATTAAGTAAAGCTTTTAATTATTACAGCAAATTAGTTCATTGCAAATTTTCAGAAGTTCAACTCTTCAATTTCCTGATAGTCACATACTCAATCATCGCATTATAGTTGCATCTTTCGTCGAAAAGAGGAGCTCTAATGATAAAAAGGTCATACCTTTACAGTGTAACCTTTTTTAGGTTTTATGGATAAGCTAGTTCAATTTCTAAAAAAATACCGAAATGAAGTGATCGTAGGAATACTTGTGTTTCTATTCTTCATTTTCGGAGATATAATTAAGTCCTTCTTGTAAAATTGCAGGAAGTTCAACTCTTTAATTTCCGTATAGTCTCATACTCAATAATCGCATAATAGCTGCATCCTTCGTCAAAAAGAGGAGCAAATAAAAGTAAAAGGGTTATACTTGTATAGTGTAACCCTTTTTGATTTTATGAATATATTTTCTACTTGCCTTCTTGTGTTACTCTCTTTAAACTTGTACGGGCAGTCAGTTCAAAATAGGAATTGGGAGTATTCCAAAGTTGTCTATAATTCTTCAGTCAAGAATAAAACAATTATTACAAATAGCCTACCTAAGGGAGGTGGAATCGTTTCCCATAAAGGAAAAGAGTACAACTATTTTATTTTTTGGACTAATATACGTAATGAAGGATCATTACCTCTGGATTTAAAAATTAAATTCCCGACAATCATTACTTTTAAATCTAAAGAATCGTACGCTAAAGTTGCCTTTACAAAGTCAAATATGACAATTGACAAAGTGCAAGAGTTCGACTATGGTCTTACGGGCATACCATCTCTTATAAATAATGAATCAAATGAATTAAAGGATTTGAATAATAGAATTTCGCCTTTCGAGAATTATTTATTCTACAGTGTAATTTTCATCCATAAAACAAAATGGCCTGTTAGGGCAGAATATGTCATAAAAGATAAAAACCTATTTTACAAGATTACAGCCGGTACAGATGTTGTAATGGTTCCTTGCAGTAGTCTTGATTTTAGAAATTGATTATTGCGATTTTTGCTAAAAGGAAATTAAAGAATGAACCTTCTTAAAAAATTTACGAAATTCAACCCTCAATTTGCTAATGGTCACATACTCAATCATCGCATTATAGCTGCATCTTTCGTCTGAAAGGGGAGCAAATAAAAAGATAAAAGGGTTATACTTGAATAGTGTAACCCTTTTTCGTTTTAAATAATCAATATGAAAATCCATACAACTATGCCCGAAAGATTAAAGCTATTCTTTCGTGAAGAATTGGAAATTTCTCTTAACTATTTTTTAAATAAAGATTTTAGTTCAAGCTGGCATCATTTAGAGAGAGCGCATATAC
>JBEAXK010000023.1:0-10256 GCA_041159865.1 Bacteroidota bacterium | reverse complement strand
ACCTCGAGAAAACTACATTGTGATACAGGTCTTATCTACAGAACCTGGGTGGTAGAAAAAGAGGTGAAACCGGGTATGTTAGTCAAAGTTACTTATACCGATTCTATCTTTGTTCTTGCAGATCATTCCTACACCATTTCGGTTCCAGCCGATGTGGTAACTGATTGTACTGACCAAAAGGTATCTGCTATTCCTGGCGTTACATTCGATGAAAATGGCTGTGATTTATTAGCCATTAGCATTTCTCCTGATCGTATTTATGATAGAGATGCTAAGGGTACTAACTGTGCAACCATCTATCGAACCTCTACGGTAATTAACTGGTGCCAGGTGCCTAACCAGTTTCAATGTACTAATGTGGCAGACCCTATGATGTTTGCAACTGTTTTACCCCGAAATATTTCGGGAAATGCGATTACTTATGAGATAAAAAAAAGAGCTACATCTCCAGCATCTGTATTAACTCAGTTTGTTAACGGACCTGTTATGATTAATCAAAAAGGGGCTACGGTTAATATTTTTAATGATTTATTAAAGTTAAATCCTGGATGTAATGGCTTCTTAGGTGAACAGTCTTTTGCCTGGCAATATACCCAGATTATTTCTGTCAGAGATACCATAGCACCATTGATTGGCCAAAATTATCAAGCTCCCGATTTTGGGGTCTCTGCTACCCAGCAATGTATGGCAAATGGAAAAATTTCATTTAGAGTAGCAGATAATTGTACTTCAAGTCCGCTTGTTTTGGAAAAGGCAGTGGTAGTTGAAAAGGGTGGAAATATCTCTGTTGGAAAGGTGATGACTACTTTCCCTATGCTTTCAAAAGACTCTTTTGAAGTGACAGTCAGTGACCTGACGGCAGGATTATTCGCTCCTTCAAATTACGAATTATTAGTAACCGTAAAAGATGGTTGCGGCCTTTCTTCCACTAAAAGATTACCTTTCACAGTTTCTGTTAAAGCAGCACCTGCCTTAGTTTGTGTACAAACGTTAACTACTTCTTTAATGAAGATGGACACCGATGCACAAGCTTCTCAGCGTATTCGTGCCATCGATTTCTTTCAGGATACCGATAGAAACTGGTCCTTGGGTGCTTGTTCTCCAGTCATTGCAGTTGGTATAACGAGAGATTTAAAAGCTACTTTTTCAACTGATTCTTCGGTGGTTGTCGCCTGTAATGATATCGGAATGGTACCTGTGAAAGTATTTTTGAAAGATGCCTATGGAAATATTTCCTATTGTTCTACTTTCATCAACGTAGAAGATAATAATTCTCTTTGTCCTGCTTCCTCTGTCTTAAAGTCGTCTATCTCAGGAGCCATTAAAACAGCCAGTAAGTTAGCTGTTCCTGGGGTAGTACTTAACCTTTCTGGTCCCGTCGAAAAAGATCAGTTGGCTAACGCCAATGGTATCTATTCTTTCAAAGATTTGCAAAATGGATTCGATTATACCATTAAACCATCCTTAGACAAAGATCACCTGAATGGTGTTTCTACCTACGATTTAATTTTGATAACTAAACATATCTTAGGCCTTAGACTCCTAGAATCGTCCTATCAGTTGATTGCAGCAGATATAAATCGTTCTGGGTCAATTTCTACGCTCGATTTAATTCAACTAAGGAAATTGATCCTAAATGTAACCGATCGTTTTCCTAATAATACGAGTTGGCGTTTCGTTCGGGATGGCTTTAATTTTCCGAATCCTACAAATCCTTGGAGTACAGTTTTTCCTGAAATTGTCAATATCAACAATTTAAATGCGAATAGTTTTGGAAATTTTGTGGGTATTAAGATAGGCGATGTAAGTGGAAATGTAAATCCGTCGGGTGCTCAATCGCCTATTATTCGTAGCGAAGCAATGGATGTACCAGTGAATGTGGTTGTGAAACCAATGGAAAATGGCCAATATCAATGTACTTTCTTCATACCTGAAGCAGAAATGCCTGACGGTTTTCAATTTACTTTACAATGGACAAAAGGTCTTTCATTAGTTGAAATAGTACCTGGTTTGTTGGAAAGTCAAAACATAGGAAAGTTTTTTGAAGAAAATATGCTAACTTTTAGTTGGAATGGAGATAAAAAGTCCGGAGAATTATTTACATTGATTATGGATTCTCCAAATAACGCCTGGAATAAGGAAAACTTTTTATTAAGTAATCGTTTAACTCCTACAGAAGCTTATAAAGGTGAATCAGTTGTTGACATTAAACTAAATTACCCAGTTATAACGGATATTCATTCCGCTGCTTTACTACAAAATTTTCCTAACCCATTTCAACAGGAAACTTTTGTACCCTTTTATATTCCTGAAAATGGGGAGGTAGTCATTAAAATCACGAATGTAAATGCTGGCGTGGTTAAATATGTCAAAGCTGAATACCCGAAAGGATTTCATCACTTAAAAGTAGAAAAAAAAGAGTTAAAAGTGGCTGGAGTTTACATGGTGAGCATGAAATATAATAATCAGTTGTTTCATAATAAAATAATGTTTATCAATGATTAGTGCTGTGTTTTTAGGTAACGTAGATTTTTCCTTTTCGGCTTTAAGCGCCTTAATAGGTACTTTATTTGGTTTATTTCTTATAATTAAACCAAAAGAAAATAATTATCTGAATATCCTTTTAGGATTTATCTTAATTATTTCTGCCCGATTTATTGCATTTAGTCCGCTTTTTAAGAGTAATTATAGCATTTATCTGGAAAATGCGTTACTTACCCGACCCTTTTATTTTTTAATAGCGCCGGCACTTTTTCTTTATGTTTCCTTTAGACTGGGTTATAAGTTTTCCTGGAAAAGGAAAGATTTTTTACATCTAATTCCTTTTGGTCTGTTTTTTATTGATTTTTTAGTGTTTAATTTTTCTTCTCATAGTCTGAAGAACAATCTCTACACCTCCATCAATGATGATTACAGAACCTTGTTTAACTCACCAGTGGTAGGTTTGTTTTCCAGTAGTTTTTTTTATTATTCCATTTTAGTTCAATGGCATATTTATCAGGTTTTTTTAATCAGGTACCTTTTTAAACATCTTTTTTATTTCAAAGATCTTTTTAAAAATTGGTCCTTGTTTCTCATTTTAGCCATATCCCTGACGGTTTTGTCTGTAGAAATACGAACCTTTTATCTTTATATCACTTCCTCTATGGGAATTCCCGTACTTCAAAATATATTTCTGACTATAAATAAAACAGCTTGCCTTATTTTTTTTAATAGTATTTGGATGGTTTATTTGCTCCGTTTTGTTTTTATACCTAACGAGGAGGTAAATGACGTAATAACAGCAGGAGATTTCCAGGAAAGCCTGCCTGAAGCTAAAAAGGAAAAACCAATTCCAGTAGAAGAGTTTGAGGCCTTAGAGAAAAAATTAGCTTTGTTTTTTGCTTCTTCTACGCTTTATTTTGATTCTTCCTTTAATATCAATAAACTGGCTATGGAAATGGGGGTTTCTTCCAATGTGCTGACGCGATATTTTAACCAGTTCCTGGGTATGAGATACAATCATGCCATCAATAAGGTGAGAATAGAAAGACTTGTTCAGATGTATGAAGAAGATAATTCGGTTTTCAATAATATTACGATGGAAGCTATAGGTAATATGGTAGGATTTTCCTCGAAAAGTAGTTTTTATGCTGCATTTTCAAAAGTGATGTTTTGTTCCCCAGCTGAATATTTTGCCAAAAAACACACATCAATAGCGTAGTAAGGGCAACTTAAATGGTTGCTCTTACCATATATCTGGATAATCGTCAGGATTATAATTGGGGGGTAGGCTGACGCCTTTCACATTACCTTTCATACCAAAGCCATCCAACTGTTTCTGTACCAGATATTCAAAACTACCACGTTCCTTTGATAATTTACCATTTTGAACGGCAAGTCCAATTTGATTGGCTCTGTTATTGGCCGATGTCATGGGGGCGTACCTTCCATCGGAATAGGTGGCTCTTATTTTTAAATACGATTCAATGATTCTGGACTCTTCCTCCGTTCCCCAATGATCAGGTGAGGCATACTGCATGTTTTCTGCCATCGCCAAACCAATACATGGATTTACCCATCCCGGCCGGTTTACATGCTGGTCCAACAACAAAGCTACGCCATAGGAGGAAGTGATGATCTGATAAAGAGGGTAGGGAAGTCCCTTTGGGTCAGGTCTGAAATAAAAATGCTTGAACCGGTCATGTGCATGTTCTATCTGTATAGCTTGAAAAGCGGGCTGCATGAGTGCTTTCCAAAAATGGAACGCCCAGGCTGGACTTCTGAATAATTCTTTTTGTTCCGAACTACTTACACGCTCTCCCCGAAAGGTCATATACCCGGTAGTGAAATCTGTTACCTGATCAATGTCAATGCCCAAGGAAGTAAACCATAGATTGAATTTTTCAGGGTATTTTGCTTTTAATTTATACAATAATGCTGGTAATTCTCCCGCACTGGAACCAGTACCTAATGTCCACTGAAATATACCAATGCTCAGATAAGCCTGGTCGTAGGTGTTTATGGCATCCAGCTTACCTTCATTTCGGGCTACTTGCTCAATAACACTCAAACTGACAGGGGATAATGCTGGATTTACTTCGTTTGCGTACAGTTCTAAAAATCGGCCCACATCCTCATTCCCATTCCAGTAAACGCCTGGCGTTTTTTTGATTAATACCAGTTGAATCTGTCCATCATTGATGCTAATTTTATTGTCGGGTGTTTCTAAGATGGTCAGCTGAGTAATAGGGGTAATGACAACATCTGGATCAAAAAAATCTGGAGATAATCTGGATGTATTTGAATCTCCAAAAAAGGAGGAAATGGTCTCAACCAAATGGTTCCGGCTTGTTTGATGTAATTGTTCCGCATTAAACAGGAGACCGTGATAGGTGCAAAATTTTTCCATGTTTATTGGAAGGTTTTCTTCCTTGAAATCGAGGAAGGATAACAACTGAACCAAAGGATCGTAGAGATAATGGTCTGGTTTCAGATAACCATTTGTATCTCCTGTATATGCTTGTAGGGTTTTTAAAGGAGAAATAATCTCAGCCGTTTCTAACATTCGCCACAAACTAAAGGCCTTAAGTCTGGCACCGTCTCCTGCAATTTTATGTTTTTGATTGAATTTTTTGATGGCATTTAAGATGGTCTGATCGAAAATGCCAGTGGATTGGTCAAATTCTCTGCGATTTGGTAATGTTAAATATCCAAGTTGAACCAGCAATTGCTGCAGCGGTCGAACATACTTATTCTCCGCATAGAGGAACAGGTTGATCTCTACGGTATTGGTACGAAGTAATTCTTGTAATAAAGAAGTATAAAACATAAGCAATTCGTTCTCAATTGCAAACATAAACTAAAAAAGGGCATTTTCACAAGAAAATGCCCTTTTGAACCTAATTTTGTTTTATTATGACAATGACTTCACAACAGTCGCAAAAGTATCAGGGTGATTTAAAGCTAAATCAGCCAATACTTTTCTGTTTAAACCAATATCATTTTTATCAAGTAAGTGGATGAATCTTGAATAAGATAGTCCGAAAGTTCTTACAGCTGCATTAATACGAGCTATCCAAAGACGGCGATACGCTCTTTTCTTGGCACGACGGTCACGATAAGCGTAACCCATACCCTTTTCCAGGGTATTCTTTGCGGCAGTATAAACATTTCTTCTAGCTCCAAAGAAACCTTTGGCAGCATCTAAAATTTTCTTGCGACGCTTTCTGGAAGCAACCGCGTTTACGGAACGAGGCATAATGTTGATTTTAGTTCAATACAGAGCTCAAAGAGTCTTTTTCCTGTATTCTCGTTAAAAAATAATTCTTATCTGATGCAAAGCATGCGCATTACGCGTTTTTGTTCAGACCCATCAACGGTCGTAGAATCACGTAAATTTAATTTGGCACGCTTGCTTTTGTTGCGCATTCTGTGCGAAGTATTCGCTTGAAAACGCTTGATTTTTCCTGATCCGGTAACTGAGAATCTCTTCTTAGCACTGGAATGGGTCTTCATTTTTGGCATAATTGTTTTTTTTCAGGTGGCAAAGATAACAATTTCAATCAATTCCCGATACGATGCCTGTTATTTTTTTCGTTTAGGGGAAACCATCACAATCATACGGCGTCCTTCAAGTTTTGGTAACGACTCAGGAGCGCCATACTCTTCCAGTTCCTTTAGAAAACGCAACAAAAGGAGCTCACCTCTGTCTTTGAAGACAATAGTTCTACCCCTGAAGTTAACATAAGCTTTTACTTTCGCATTTTCCTCTAAAAAGGTCTTGGCATGACGCACTTTAAATTCAAAGTCATGATCGTCAGTATTAGGGCCAAAACGTATCTCCTTAATGACGGTTTTAGCGGCTTTTGACTTAATTTCTTTTTCCTTACGTTTCTTTTCGTAAAGAAATTTATTAAAGTCAACAACTCTGACAACGGGAGGTGCTGCATTAGGGGATATTTCTACCATGTCCAGCTGCAATTGTGTCGCCCATTCTCTGACTTGACGGGTGTTATATACTTCTCCGCCTTTTACTTCTATCCCCGCCACTTCGGAGAGGATTTCCAGATTTTCGCCCACTAAACGAACTTCAGGAACGCGTATCTGATCGTTTATTCTTAGCCCAGGCTTGTCGTCTGTACTTGAACTCGAAGGAACTATTCTCTTGGCCAAATGATTTTTTTTAGTTAAAAAAGTGATTGATTAATGATTTAATTTTCTGATACATCAGATTTTATTTCGCTGGCATAAGTAATGGCTGTCCCACTATTATCTTCATTCATTACCGCAATTAAGTCACTTCCTTCTGCCGGATTCTGATTTAAGATGAACTCAGCTAAAGGATCTTCCAGATATTTCTGAATAGCTCGGTGCAGAGGTCTCGCACCAAATTGTGGATCGAATCCTTTCTCTGCTACAAACTTTTTAGCATCTGATGATAAGCTTAACTTGAAGGTTAACTGTGTCAAACGCTTGTATAAATCGGTCAGCGCAATGTCTATGATTCGATAAATCTCCTCCATACCTAAGGCGTTGAAGATTATTACATCGTCGATACGATTGAGAAACTCTGGCGAGAAGGTTTTCTTTAAGGCGTTTTGAATGACTGCCTTGGTGTTTTCCTCCGTCGCTTCCTGACGTGCTTTGGTATTAAAGCCTAAACCCTGACCAAAATCTTTTAATTGTCTGACACCAATATTGGAAGTCATGATAATTAAAGTATTCTTGAAATCTACTTTACGACCCAGGCCATCTGTAAGCACGCCATCATCCAATACCTGTAATAGTATATTATATACATCTGGATGCGCTTTCTCGATCTCATCGAGAAGAATAACAGAATAAGGTTTCCTCCTTACTTTTTCTGTTAATTGCCCGCCTTCTTCATATCCTACATAACCTGGAGGGGCGCCAATAAGACGACTTACAGAAAACTTCTCCATATATTCTGTCATGTCAATGCGTATTAAGGCATCGTCAGAGTCAAACATATATCGGGCAAGTGCTTTGGCTAGCTCTGTTTTACCTACACCTGTTGGTCCAAGGAATATAAAGGTACCAATAGGTTTTTTAGGATCTTTTAAACCGACCCTGTTTCGAAGGATTGCTTTGGATATTTTCTTAATGGCATCTTCCTGACCGATAATTACTTTCTGCATGTCTTTTTCCATGCTCACCAGTTTCTTACCTTCACTTTGAGCCACCCGATTTACGGGTATACCCGTCATCATAGAAACAACCTCTGCAATTTCCTCGTCCGTTACAGGAAAACGACGTGTTTTTGATTCCTCGTCCCATTGAACTTTTGCAAATTCAAGTTGGCGGACCAGCTTTGACTCTCTGTCTCTCAGGTCTGCCGCTCTTTCATATTGCTGATTTTTAACCGCCTGATTTTTAGATTCTTTCAATTCTTCAATCTGCGTTTCCAGCTCAACAATGTGCTTTGGAACATGTATATTTTTCAGATGTACCCTGGCACCTACCTCGTCTAAGACGTCAATCGCTTTGTCGGGAAGAAAACGATCTGTGACATAGCGGTCACTCAAGCGCACACAAGCAGAAATGGCTTCGTCACTGTAAGTAACATTATGGAAGTCTTCGTATTTGCTTTTTATGTTATGCAAAATATGAATAGCCTCTTCTGCAGAAGGCGGTTCTACCAAAACTTTTTGGAACCGTCTGTCGAGAGCACCATCTTTCTCAATATGCTGACGGTATTCGTCCAACGTAGAAGCGCCAATACACTGTAACTCTCCTCTGGCGAGAGCAGGTTTGAATATATTTGAAGCGTCGAGAGAACCCGTAGCACCGCCTGCACCTACTATGGTGTGAATTTCATCGATAAAAAGGATAACATCTCTCGTTTTCTCCAGTTCATTCATAATTGCCTTCATCCTTTCTTCAAACTGACCCCTGTATTTGGTACCAGCGACTAAAGCGGCAAGATCTAACATAACAATACGCTTATTAAATAAGGTACGCGACACTTTTCTTTGCATGATGCGAAGAGCAAGACCCTCCACAATAGCTGTTTTTCCGACTCCAGGTTCCCCTATGAGAATGGGATTATTCTTTTTCCGACGACTTAAAATCTGAGAAACCCGCTCAATTTCATTTTCCCTTCCGATGATAGGATCTAATTTTCCTTCTTCAGCCAGTTTAGTCACATCGCGACCGAAATTATCTAAAACAGGCGTTCTCGATTTAGAATTTGATTTCCGTTGCTGGAAACCTTTACCTGGTTCATCATCATCGTAAGAATCTTCCGAGTCGGAGGAAGAAGCCTGAGCGTAAGGTTCCATTGGAATAAAGTCCTGATCTTGTTTCACGAATTCCAATTCAGCTTTAAACACCTCATAATCGATTTCAAAATCGCGTAGAATGCGGGAGGCGGGATTATCATTATGTTTCAAAATAGATAAAACCAGATGTTCTGGGCAGATTTCCTCGTTCTTAAGCATCTTAGCTTCCAAAAAGGTAACTTTAAGCACCTTTTCAGCCTGCTTATTTAGCGGAAGCGTCCCAATATTCAAACTGGAATTACCCACAGGTAAACGATCAACCGCCTCCTGTAATGCTTTACGCAAATCACTGGAATTCACTTCCAGGGAATCTAACACCTTCATGGCAATACTGTCTTTGTCAGCAACCACGCCTAAAAGCAAGTGCTCGGTACCTATGTAATCATGACCGAGCCTGATGGCTTCTTCGCGGCTGTTAGCTATGACTTGTTTAACCTTTGGTGAAAACTTTCTATTGTTCATAGATTTACCGTTTCTGAGCCTAATATTACTACAATAAAAAAATAATACAAAGTTTAAAGCGTATTTGTTTCGATAAATATAAGAATGTTTCGCGCAATTCCTTAATTTTGTGTCCCGGTTTATTTTTCCGGGTTATCATCAACCATCAGAAACCAGTTCAAAAGTATGAAATACGCAGTAGATAATAACGAACAATACACTGTTTTTAGGATTGAAGAGGAAAATTTGAACTCTTCGAATGCGCCAACGCTGAAATCTGAACTAGTGTTGATTTTTCAAAAAGGGGTTAAAAATTTAATCCTCGATCTTTCTCCCGTAAAATTTGTGGATTCTTCTGGCCTTTCTGCTATCCTGACCGCTGACAGACTTTGGAAGGAACTGGGTTCTTTTATCCTGACGGGTATTGACCAGCCAGCCGTAAAAAAACTGATAGAAATATCTCGTCTGGATACCGTACTAACGATACTACCTACCGTCGATGAATCCATCGATTTTGCCATGATGGAAGAATTAGCCAGAGAATTAAATGCCGATCCTACTGAGGATGAGGAATAAATTATTGAATGTCAATGCCTAAATGAATAGGGTGCATTTTTTTTAAAAAAAACATAATACTTTCTTTTTTTTACGAAATGTTACCTTATCTTTGCCACGCCTTAGAAAAATAGGTCTTGATCTCGTAGCTCAGCCGGTAGAGCATATCACTTTTAATGATAGGGTCCTGGGTTCGAATCCCAGCGAGATCACATTTTTTCAATTAAAATTAACTTTATTAATTTATTTTCTTTCATATCTTTTTTAACTTCTTTTAAATTTAATTTTTACACATTATTTGATTCTTTTTAAGTTTCTTGGCCTATTATCCTTGATTTTATTTTTTTTAAAAGTCTTCCCATATAAATTCTGGCATTACTTAGGATAACTTTTAAAGTTGGACAACTTTGCTAATTTTCTAACATCATTGAATTTATTGCAGCTACACTATGTCCATAAAATTATTACCAATTTAAT
>JBEAXK010000133.1:0-40007 GCA_041159865.1 Bacteroidota bacterium | reverse complement strand
ACAGAAAAATCTGCTTGGGCTCCTGTTCCCAGACAATTTCCAACGGCTTCACTTGCTTATACTGGATATCTAGAATGGGCAGAACCCCCACCCTCTCCTGGTACAAATATTTCCCTCATTCCTTTCTCACTCGGTTCTTTTTCCAGTAATGAAATTACTAATTCCCAAAAAAGAAAGATAGATATTGGACTTGATGCAAAAATTGCCGTTTCTAGTTCAATGAATCTTGACTTAACTTTAAAACCTGACTTCTCTCAAGTTGAAGTTGATGTCCAACAGACAAATCTTGACCGATTTGAACTTTTTTTTCCTGAGAGAAGACAATTTTTTATTGAGAATGGGGATTTGTTTAATAATTTTGGATACAATAATCTGAGACCATTTTTTTCCCGAAGAATAGGTTTACAGAATAATATTTTAGGTGGTGCCAGAATCAGTGGAAAATTAAATAAAAATTGGCGATTAGGTGCCATGAATATGCAGATGCAGGCAAATGAAAAGGAGCAATTTGGTACCAATTTCGCCGTTTTAGCTATTCAAAGAAAGTTATTTCAACGCTCCAATATCGGTGCCATTTTGGTTAACAGAGAACAATTTGGTGATCTATCAAAAGCAGCAAACAGAAATATTGGAATAGAATATAATCTGGCAAGTTCAAATAATTTTTGGAGAGGAAAAATCTTTTATCTAAATACACTTTCATCGAATAAGGATCAGAAAGATCAATTACTTGCTGCAGATATACAATATACAAACAAAAATATTTCTTATGGTTTAAAATGGGAAGATGTTGGAAATCATGTAAATGCAGAAACGGGATTTGTCCCAAGAACGGGGTATAAAAGATTGCTTCCATCCTTTGGTTATTTGTTTTTTCCTAAATCTGGTCGGGTTTTATCTCATGGTCCATCTCTTGAATTTAGCACTTATTTTAATGAAAATTTAAAACAAATTGAAAGTGAAAATGTAGCGATTTATAAAATTAACTTTCTAAGTCGCGCTGATTTATTTGTCTGGGCAGCAACGAATAAGGTAACTTTACTGGCTCCTTTTGACCCTACAAATTATGCAGGACATTTTTTGAAGGAAGGTACTATTCATAGATGGAATTCAAGAGGATTCGATTTCATTTCTAAACCACAAAGTCTAATTACTTATCGAATAGCTACCCGCCAGGGAGGATATTATGCCGATGGAAAAAGAATTAGATTAGAAGGTGAATTTGGATATCGAATACAGCCTTATTTTTCAATTTCATTGCGCACTACTTATAATTATCTGTCCTTTTTTGAAGATGAAAGGCTTCCTGAAAAATTACGGAATAACCATTATAATTTATGGTTAGCAGGACCTAGATTAGATTTAACCCTTACGAATAAATTGTTTATCACTTATTTTTTTCAATATAATAAACAAATTGATAATATTAACAGTAATTTTAGGCTTCAATGGCGGTACAGTCCTGCTTCTGATATTTACATAGTTTATACGGACAATTATTTTGCTCAGTCTTTTCAAATAAAACAAAGACAGCTTGTTCTGAAATTTAACTATTGGTGGAATTTATAATGATATGGCAAAGAAATTATTACGCATTCTTTTATTCTCGATGATTACTTTAATTCTTGTGATGGGAGTTATTGCTTATTCTTTAAATGAGCCTGTACCTTCAGGTACCTCGGGAAAGGAGGCTGACCTTTTAGCTCTAAAAATGGAAGAGGCCATAAATAAATCAGCATGGAATAACATTCGCTGGGTTACCTGGACTTTTCCAGGTGAAAAAATTTATGTCTGGGATAAATACAGGCAATATCTTCAGATTGAATGGGGAGGTAAACGTGTGATAATGAATTTAAGTACTAAGGAAGGAAAAGCATGGCAGGAAAATCAGGCTGTTAGCGGAAATACTGCAAAGAAATTTATAAAATCAGCCTGGGAAAATTTTTGTAATGATAGTTTCTGGTTTATTGCACCTTCAAAAATATCCGATAAAGGGGTTAAAAGGGAATTAGTCAATCTGGCTACTGGTGAAAAGGCCTTAAAAATTATTTATCAAGACGGAGGCGTAACACCAGGAGATGTCTATTTATGGGAATTGGATACTAAAACAAATTTACCGAAATCATATAAAATGTGGGTGAAAATTCTTCCAATTGGAGGATTGAAAAGCACATGGGAAAATTGGCGAACACTCCCTGGTGGCGCAAAAGTTGCTACTATTCGAAAAATTGGACTCATGAAAATAAAAATAACAAATATCAAATCTGGAAAGACTTTCAACGATTGCGGACTGGGTAAAGATCCATTTTATCTAATAAACCAATAACTTAAGATATCCCTAATTCTTTAGCTTTCAAATACATAAAATTAAAAGCCGCATCATATTCATTAGGAATAAGCCCGTCCAAAATTGCCTCTCTGACTGCTGATTTTAATAAACCCACTTCTTTAGAGGGGCCAATTGAGAAGGTGGACATGATAATTTCACCCGTAATGGGTGGTTGCCAGTTTCTTAGATTATCTTTAGATTCGACCACTTGTATTCTTTCCATCACCAAATCATAATTCTCTAAATATTTCTGAACTTTAGATTGATTTTTTGAGGTGATATCTGCCTTGCATAAAAGCATTAGATCGTCTAAATCATCACCGGCATCAACAATTAGCCTTCTTATAGCTGAGTCAGTAATATTTTCCTTTGTTAAAGAAATGGGTCTTAAATGAAGTCTTACCAATTGCTGAACATACTTCATTTTGTGATCCATAGGCAGTTTGAATCTTTTAAAAATGGAGAAAACCATGGTTGCCCCTAAAACCTCATGCCCATGAAAAGACCACCCAATTTCTGGCTGCCATCTTTTAGTTTGAGGTTTTGCAATGTCATGTAAAATAGCCGCCCAACGCAGCCAAAGATTATCTGTAACCAGGGATAAATTATCTAACACTTGAAGGGTATGATAAAAATTATCTTTGTGTCCTTTTCCATTCTTGGTTTCTACACCGTGAAGTAGCACCATTTCGGGAAATATCAGATGAAGTAATCCAGTTTCAAAAAGGAGTAAAAAACCAATGGAAGGTTTTGGCGAAAGGATAATCTTATTCAATTCTGCTGCAATTCTTTCCTGAGAAATGATAGAGATTCTTTCTTTATAATTCTTTAAAGCTTGTTTTGTATTCCCGTCAAGAACAAATCCAAGTTGCGCAGCAAACCTTACTGCACGCATCATACGTAAGGGATCATCAGAGAAGGTAATTCCAGGATCTAGGGGCGTTTTGATTACACCATTGTTTAGATCTTCCAGTCCATTAAATGAATCAAGAAACAAGCCAAATTCAGAAGGATTCAAAGAAAAAGCGAGGGCATTCATGGTAAAATCCCTTCTTTTTTGATCATCTTCAAGGGTTCCCTCTTCAACAGCAGGATTCCGAGAATCGGCACTGTATGATTCCTTTCTTGCTCCCACAAACTCAAACTCTATATCATTAAATCTAAACATGGCAGTTCCATACCGACTATAAGTAACCACTTTAGGAATAGGATGAAGCAAGGATGCTACTTTTTCAGCCAGTTGGATACCGTTTCCAACGCATACAATATCAATATCTTTTGAAATTTTATTTAGAAAATAATTCCTTACAAAACCTCCCACCACATAAGCTGGAGCGTTCAAATCAACGGAGACTTTTCCAATTAATCTAAACAAAAAATCATTTTCCTTTACAGTAAAATCAAATATTTTCGACACAATTTAATTTTGGAATCATTCAGATAAAACAGGCTCCATGCCTGCATAACAAACAGACATTTCATGTAACACCTCAAAAATATGGTTTTTATCGTCCAAGGTTACTAAAGACTTTCTAAATTCTTTAATATTGGGAAAGCCCCGAAAATAATTACTGTAATGTCTGCGGGTTTCAAGGATGCCTAGTTTATCTCCTTTCCAGTCAATAGCCCTGGTCAGATGTTCCGAAACGGCATTTATTCTTTCTGTTAAGGAAGGTGGATCACATATAGTGCCATCTAAAAGAAATTGCTTTATCTCTCTAAAAATCCAGGGATAACCTATACTTGCACGGCCTATCATTATTCCATCGACACCATATTTTTCTTTATAAGCAAGTGCCTTTTGAGGTGAATCAACGTCTCCATTTCCAAATATAGGAATGTGGATTCTTGGGTTTTGCTTCACCTTAGCAATGTAGCTCCAATCTGCTTCTCCTTTATACATTTGTTTTCTGGTTCTGGCATGAATACTAACTGCTTTTACACCAATGTCCTGAAGACGCTCGACTACCTCTTCAATAAAAATAGTATCTTGATCCCATCCTAACCTTGTTTTAACAGTAACCGGCAGATTAGTGTTTTTAATGACTGCTTCTGTCAGTTTAATCATTTTAGGGATATCCTGTAATATACCAGCACCGGCCATTTTACAAACCACTTTTTGAACAGGACAACCATAGTTAATATCTAAAATTTCAGGTTTTGCCTCCTCCACAATTTCAGCTGCTCTTCGCATAGAATCAAATTCTGCACCAAAAATTTGAATTCCTATAGGTCTTTCTTCATCGTAAATATCAAGTTTTTGAACACTTTTATCGGCATCTCTGATAAGCCCTTCCACACTGATAAACTCTGTAAACATCAGATCAGCTCCTTGTGCTTTACATAAGGCTCTGAAAGGCGGATCACTCACGTCCTCCATAGGAGCTAGAATCAATGGAAATTCCCCAATATTAATATTACCAATTTTTACCATTTGACATTTTCAATCAACTTAAATGTTAATTATCCACAAAATTATTTGAAATAACTTTAAAAATGGTATAAAATGAAAATTAAAACTTTATTTTTACAATCTAACACCTGATATTTTAACAAACCTTTAAACTTATTTATTTATGTTGACTAGTGTAGTTCTATGTTTTTTTATTGGTTATGTCATTATTATTTTAGAACAGCCTCTTAAATTAGATAAATCAGTTCCCGCTTTATTAATGGGTGCTATGACTTGGGCTTTAATATCAGTAGGACATCTGGAAGTTCTTGATGCAAATCATCAGGTTACACCATTGGAAGAAAGTTTATTGCATATTTTAGGAAAAACTGCTGAAATATTATTCTTCCTTTTGGGTGCAATGACGATAGTTGAATTAGTGGATTTGCATAAAGGTTTCTCCCCAATAACTTCCTTAGTAAAAACGAAAAATAAAGTTTCTTTGCTATGGATTACCAGTATAATAGCTTTTTTCCTATCGTCCGTATTAGATAATTTAACCACTACCATTGTGATGGTTTCATTATTACGTAAGTTAATTCCAAATAGAGAAGAAAGGTTATATTATGTCAGTCTAATCATTATTGCGGCCAATGCAGGTGGTGCCTGGTCTCCGATTGGTGATGTTACAACAACTATGTTATGGATAGGTAAAAAGGTTTCCTCGGTAGGGTTAATACAATCTTTATTTTTACCCTCCATCATTTCCCTGCTTTTACCTGTATTTATAGCGTCTTTACTTCCTATTTTTAAAGGTAAAATAGAAAATTTACCTGGACAAAATAATGAAATAGATACAACAAAGCTTTTAAGCAGTAAGACAATGCTCATTGCTGGCTTAGCTGGTTTAATTTTTGTTCCCATATTTAAATCTGTAACTCACCTGCCACCTTATATGGGTATCATGATTTCATTGGGCATCGTCTGGTTAATATCAGAATATATTCATCCTGAAGAAGAATTTAATCAGGAGCACAGACACCTTTATTCTGTTCATAAAGCCCTATCCAGAATTGAAATTAGTAGTATCATATTCTTTTTAGGTATCCTTTTGGCAGTTGGTGCTTTAGAATCGGTAGTAGTACAATCTTCTACAGGCGAGAAAGTTGGATTCTTGATGAATCTGGCGCAAAAACTACAAGAATTAGTCCCCAATCAAAATTTAGTTATTATTTTTATTGGTATCCTTTCTGCAGTTATTGATAACGTTCCCTTAGTTGCAGCGACTATGGGTATGTACCCAATGGATAAATTCCCCCTTGATAATGAACTATGGCATTTTATTGCCTATTCTGCTGGTACTGGCGGGAGTATGCTTATAATAGGTTCTGCAGCTGGAGTTGCTGCTATGGGAATGGAAAAAATAGACTTTATCTGGTACTTCAAAAAAATAAGCTGGCTGGCCTTCCTGGGATTTATCGCAGGCTGTTTAACTTTTATAGCTCTTTCGTAAATTATATTTACTATGTTCAAATATTCTCTAAAGTCATTTATACTTTTTTTGTTTATTTCTCTAAATTCTTGCAGTTATCTTGCTACTTATCAAATGGTAGGCGTATGGCGAGTTGTTGAAATTTTTGAAAACAATAAATTATTAAAGGACAAAACTTTAGATAATATTATTCTTCAATTTAATGATGAAGGACAATATACCTTTCAAGGAACCCTAAATTACAAAGAGGCAGGAGATTATGAGGTTAAGCGCAACCTTTTGGTTCTATCTAACCATCTTTCTAATGAAGAGAAAAAGTTATATATCGATGCTTTAAATAGTAAAAAACTAGTTTTATTAATGGAAAATGCTGGAAAAGTGAGAAAGATGGTTTTTAATAAGTCCTATAATTAAAGCTTCATTTCTAATATAAAAAGGGGATTCGAAATAAATAGAATGGAATCCCCTTTTTTATTTTACTTCTTTACAATTGGCACTGTATTTACACCTAAGTTTCCTCCAATAGCCAAATCAACCATTATTCCTTCAGGAGTTATCTGAATATTTTCAACAGATAGCTGATCTATTCTACTTTTCATCTTGAACCCAGTGGCTAACGGGTAATCATTTAATTGCTTTTCAAGTTCTTTCTTTGTTTCATTCAAATTTAAAGTTAAATAAAAGTTGATATTTTCCTGAATCATTTTCCTTAAGTTACTTTTTAAAATCCAACCAGCTGATTTAACCAGGAAATTTTTTGTTTCAAGATTGAAATCTAAATCTGGAAGATTAATTAAATTAGTTTTTGCCTCTATCTGAGGCGTACCCGTCAAGAATATTTTACCTTTGTAGACACCAGAAAGCGTTAATTCAACTCCCAATTTATTATTTATTCCAAAATAATTTACATCCACAACTGTAACTGATTTTTTTCCACTGGAAAAAGTTTGTCCCCCTACTTGTTTCAAAGTCAGATTTTTTGTTTCTGAAAAAGGTAATTTAGTTCGTAAAACAAGTAAAGTTCTTAGGTTATCATTCAATACCTGCGAATAATCCGGTATTTTGTTTACCATATTCTCACGTGGTTTATCCCCAATACTCAGTTGAGGTTTAGCCATTAAGGACAGATTTGATAAAATAGAATCCCCTTGAATAATCAATGGTGCCATGGTAACTTTCGATGGATTTACAGATAACCAGGTTTTATACTCCTCAGAAACTGATAAAATTCTTGATATTGAATTCCAGGCACTGCTGACAATTGATTTTAAGTCAAAATAAGAAGAAGTAGTTTCATCCATTTGCTTTCCAAGATATGATTTTGAATTATTCAAAATAACATCTGCCAAAGATCCGAGTGGAATATTTACACCTACTACCTGTGCAACTGGTTTTTTAATCCAAACATAATTTGTTACATCCGTTTGCGTTTTTAAGGTCCAGTCTTTGGAAATTTTAAAACTTGTTTTTGCCTCCAGTTCAATTTCCCCCGATGCCAAAACATTGGTAACCATAGCATCATATACCACTTGAATGGATAATGGGATTCTATATTTCAACTCATTATCCTTTCCACTTAACTTAATTGGGTTTCTTTTGTAAACCTTGACTTTCATTCTATCCCCATCATTAAAGTCCTTGTCTTCGTAAAGTAAACCGTTTAATTGACTATTAATGATCGATTCCAAGACAGACAGTTTCAAATTAACAGGAATATTTAGTATCGAAACGGGTAAAGGTTTAAGCTCTGCATTATATTGGGCAATGGGTATAACTAATGGATTTTGTCTGGAACAACCTAGAAATAGAAACCAAACAATGAGTAACTTAAAAAATCTAATTAGGCGTGTCATTTTATTAATTTTTGTTGCAATTGTAGTAATTTGTCCTATAATTGTGGTAAAAGTACCTTTAAATTTTTAGCAATTTCTACTTAAAAAATTGATTATGTTACCTAAAATGCAACATTTAAAATGGTTTAGCTTTCTTTTCCTGCTGGTGGTTGCCAGTTATGGTTTGGAAGCTCAAAAGAAAAAACCTGTTTCGACAGCAATAGTTGAAAAGGAAGTTAAATCAATAAATTTTCCAGAAAGTACCTTTAATGCACTATCCTGGAGATCTATTGGTCCATTTAGAGGAGGCAGATCCGCAGCAGTTACGGGTGTTCCAGGAAAACCAAATCTTTATTATTTTGGATCTACCGGGGGCGGAGTCTGGAAAACTCAAGATGCTGGTCAAACATGGGAAAATATTTCCGATGGCTTCTTTGGTGGATCAATAGGATCTATTGCTGTTTCTGACAGTGATCCAAATGTTATCTATGTGGGCGGGGGAGAAGTTACTGTTAGAGGAAATGTTTCCTACGGTTATGGTATGTGGAAAAGCACAGATGCTGGTAAAACATGGAAAAATGCGGGTCTTCCAGATTCAAAACATATACCAAGAATTAGAATTAATCCTAAAAATCCAGACCTCGTATATGCAGCTGTAATGGGCGATTTATTTAAATCTAGCCCAGACAGAGGTGTTTATCGTTCTAAAGATGGAGGAAAAACCTGGGAAAAAATACTTTTTGCTAATAATGATGCAGGTGCTGTCGATCTGGTTCTTGATCCAAATAATGCCAGGGTTTTATATGCCGCAACTTGGAGAATAAGAAGAACGCCTTATGATTTGTCCAGTGGTGGTGAAGGGTCAGATCTTTGGAAAAGTACAGATGGCGGTGATAACTGGATAAAAATTTCTAACCATAAAGGATTACCTAAAGGTCCATTAGGTATTATGGGCATAACCGTCTCACCAGTGAATTCAGAGAAACTTTATGCCATCATTGAAGCTAATGATGGAGGTGTTTATCGCTCAGAAAATGGAGGTGAGTCCTGGACCAGAACCAATGAGGATCGAAATTTAAGGCAACGTGCCTGGTACTACACCAGAATTTATGCAGATACAAAAAACGAAGATGTAGTTTACGTTCTAAACGTAAATTATCATAAATCTGGAGATGGGGGTAGAACATTTAACACATTAAATGCACAACATGGAGATCATCATGATTTGTGGATTTCACCAGATGATGCAAATAAGATGATCATTGGTGATGATGGCGGTGGACAAGTTTCTTTAGATGGAGGCACAAACTGGACAACCTACCATAATCAGCCTACAGCTCAATTTTATCGGGTAGTAACTGACAATCATTTTCCATATAGAATTTACGGTGCACAACAGGATAATTCTACGCTAAGAGTTTATCACCGTACGGAGGGATCAGAAATCGGAGAAAGAGACTGGGAAGAAACAGCAGGTGGAGAATCGGCTCACCTGGCTATTGACCCAACAGATAATGAAATTGTTTACGGTAGTAGCTATGGCGGATTATTAGAAAGGGTAAATCACAGAACTAAACAAAATCAGAGCATTAACGTTTGGCCTGATAATCCAATGGGCTATGGTGCTGAAGGAGCAAAATTCAGATTTCAATGGAATTTTCCAGTTTTCACTTCTCCCAATAATCCTAAAAGGTTATATGCAGCATCCCAACATTTACATGCATCTGATGACGGTGGTCGTTCCTGGAATACCATCAGTCCAGATTTAACCAGAAATGACAGATCTAAAATGAAAAGTTCTGGCGGTCCAATCACTCAGGATAATACTAGTGTAGAATATTATTGTACTGTTTTTGCTGCCTGCGAATCCCCTATGGAACCAGGCCTTCTTTGGGCAGGGTCTGATGATGGTTTAATTCATGTGAGTAAGGATAACGGGACGAATTGGGAAAATGTGACGCCTGCTGGTATGCCAGAATGGATGATGATTAACTCACTGGAAATAGATCCTTTCCAGAAGGGTGGCTTATATGTAGCAGGAACACGTTATAAGTCAGGTGATTACACCCCATATTTATACCATACTACCAATTACGGGAAGTCATGGGAATTGATTACTGCTGGAATCGATAAAAATCATTTTACCAGAGTTATTCGTGCTGACCCTAAAAGAGCTGGATTACTTTATGCTGGAACGGAATCGGGAATGTACCTGTCTTTTGATAACGGCGTTTCTTGGAAACCTTTTCAGTTGAATTTACCAGTAGTACCCATCACCGATTTAACTATTAAAAATGATAATTTAATTGCTGCCACTCAAGGTAGAAGCTTTTGGATAATAGATGATTTAACTCCTTTGCATCAGCTTAATTCTGAAATAGCAACTGCTGATTTTCATTTATTTAAGCCTATGGCAAGTTATAGAATGGAAGGTGGGCCTGGATGGAGAGGTGCTAATACTAAAACAGCAGGAGCTAATCACCCTGGAGGTGTGATGGTTCATTTTAACCTCAAAGAAATACCTGCTGATTCTGTAATTGTTAAATTATCATTCCATGAAGCGGATGGTAAATTAATTAAAGAATTCTCTAGTGATGCCAAAGAAAGGTCTGATAAATTATCAGATTTTAAGTCAGGAGGAAATCGTTTCGTTTGGAATATGCAATATCCGGGAGCCCTTCGATTTGATGGCATGATTCTATGGGCTGCTGCATTAAATGGTCCAAAAGCAGTTCCAGGGAATTATAAGGTAGTGTTAAGTATTGGCAAAAATAAACAAGAACAAACTTTCGAAATTTTAAAAGATCCACGATCTGAATCAACTTTAGATGATTTCAAAAAACAATTCAATTTCCTTATTGAAATAAGAGATAAAGTGACGGAAGCCCATCAGGCTATCCTGGATATAAGAGAAACGCGAAAACAAATTACGCACTTAAAATCTATATGGAAGGACGATGCTGAAATGAAATCCTTAATTCAAAAGGCCAATGATTTAGATAAAGAAATTACTAAAATTGAAAACGAGCTTTATCAGACAAAAAATAAAAGTGGACAGGATCCATTGAACTATCCAATTAAATTAACTAATAAACTGGCTCACGTTGGAAGTTTAACCAACCGAGGTGATTTTCCTCCTACGCAACAGGCGACTCAGGTCAAAGATGAATTGAATAAATTAATCAATGCAGAGTTACAAAAATGGGAAAATATTAAATCCACTGATATGGAGTCATTTAACAAATCTGTAAGAGAAAAAGGAATTGATGTTTTAAAACTTAAAAAAGAAAACAAAACGTCTTAAACCTTGTTAGGCATTGGAAAGAGGAATTTCCCTCTTTCCAATGCTAATATAAAAAATTAACCATGTTTGGATTATTCAAAAAAGACCCAGCAGCCAATCTTCAAAAAACTTATAATCAATTATTGGAAGAAGCCATGCAGCTTCAAAGAAAAGGGGATATAAAAGGGTATGCGGCTAAAATGGCAGAATCTGAAAAGGTAATGAATGAGATTGAAAAGATTAAGAAAGGATAAAAATCATCCAATTCCTTTTATCTGATGAATTTTAGTCTCTCTCCTTTTAGGTCATCTTTTAATATTCCTTCATGCCATACTAAATTTCCGTTAACCAAAGTAGATAAAACGTTGCCTTTCATTGTTTTTCCTAAAAGCGGGCTCCACTTGCACTGATAAGCTATATTTTCTGTTGTGATCTGATAGGGTAAATCTATGTCAATGATAGCCATATCAGCTGCAAATCCTTCCTCCAGATATCCTCTGTTTTTTATGCCAAAACATTCAGATGGAGCGTGACACATCTTTTCAACTATTTTTTCCAAAGAAATAAGACCACGATGATAAAAATCTAACATAATTTGCAAACTATGCTGAACCAATGGTAAGCCAGATGGCGCAGAAAAATAAGTTTGATTCTTTTCTGCTAAGGTATGAGGTGCGTGATCTGTAGCGATAATATCCAGTTTATCAGACAATAATCCTTGCCATAAGGCAGACTGATGTGATTCAGATTTAATAGCAGGATTACACTTTATTAAACTACCCAAAGATTCATAATCATTGCTATTGAAATATAAATGATGGACACAAACTTCAGATGTAATTCTTTTTTCCTTAAGTGGAATTTCATTTGTAAAAAGACTCAATTCATCTCCCGTGGATATATGAAGAATATGAAGTCGGGTGCCATACTTTTTAGCCAGTGAAACGGCCATTTCTGAAGACATTAAACAAGCTTGAACGGAGCGGATTTCAGGATGAAAATAAAAAGGAATTTCTTCACCATATGAAGCTAAATAAGCTGCTTCATTTCTTTTTACCGTTTGTTCATCTTCACAATGGGTAGAAATCAAAATAGGGATTTCTGAAAACAAAGTATTCAATGCATTGGGATGATCCACTAACATATTTCCGGTACTTGAACCCATGAATATTTTTACGCCACAAACCTCATCATTAATCGCCTTTAAAACTTCCTCAATATTATCATTAGTTGCCCCCATAAAAAAGGAATAGTTGGCAACCGAATTAGTCGCACCTATTTGATATTTTTGTTCAAGTAAATCTCTGGTAACTGCAGAAGGTTTAGTGTTGGGCATTTCCATAAATGAGGTAACTCCTCCCATCACAGCGGCTCTTGATTCAGAATAAATACATGCCTTTTGGGTTAATCCAGGTTCTCTAAAATGGACTTGGGTGTCAATAATCCCTGGAATGAGGTGTCTTCCTGAACCGTCTATTTCAATATCTGCAGCATGTCCTATTTGACCAGAAATTTTATTTATGAATCCGTCTTGGATGTAAACATCTCCTGTTTTTATCTTTCCTTTATTGATTATTTGGATATCCCGAATTATAATAGTAGGTTGATTCATTGTTTTTTTTTGATTGCAAAGATAGGACGGAAGGTAGCATCTAAGCCTATGAATATGCTCTTTTTTTCCTAATTTTGACCTAATTAATAAAATGAAATGCATAAAAAAAACTTATTAGATCAACAATTAGGTATCTTAGGTGGAGGCCAGTTAGGTAAAATGTTAGCAATTGAAGCTGCAAACTGGCACCTTCCCATTCATATATTAGATCAAAAGGACGATTTTCCTGCAGTACCTTATGCTCCTTTTTTTCGTGCTGGAAATTTCAAAAATTATGATGACGTATATCATTTTGGCAAATCATTAGATATTTTAACCATTGAAATCGAACAAATTAATATAGATGCTTTATTTGATCTTGAAAATGAAGGAGTAAAAGTTTATCCAAAACCCTCAACGGTCAAGGTAATTCAAGATAAAGGGTTACAAAAACTTTTTTACCTGGATAGGCAAATTCCCACATCGCCATTTCAACTATTTGAAAATGTACCTGAAATTCAAAAGGCAATATTAAACCATCAAATTAAGATCCCATTTGTTCAAAAATCAAGAAAAGATGGTTATGATGGAAAAGGCGTAGTGGTTGTTTCCGATGTGAAAGATTTAACCTCTTTATTAGATTGTCCTTGTGTTATTGAAGAAAAAATAGACATAAAAAAAGAAATCAGTATTATAGTAGCAAGGTCTGCATCAGGTGAACTTGTTCATTATGAACCTGTAGAACAACATTTTAATTCAGAAGCTAACCTAGTTGATTTTTTAATTTGTCCAGCAGAAATAGACCCTTTTCAATATGTGGAAATGAATAAAATGGCCTCACTCATTGCAACAGAAATAGATTTGGTAGGTTTATTGGCCATTGAATTTTTTATAGATATTAAGAATGAGATATTTGTGAATGAAATTGCTCCCAGACCACATAACAGCGGACATCACACTCAAAACAGTTGTGTAACATCTCAATTTGAGCAACATCTAAGAGCGATTTTAGATTTTCCGCTAGGTTCAACCAGACAGCATAGCATTGGTGCAATGGTCAATATCATTGGTGAACCAGGGTATGCCGGAAAAACGATTTATCAAGGACTAGAATCAATCCTCGGAATGGAAGGGGTACACATACATTTATATGGTAAAAAAGAAACCAGGCCCTACCGTAAAATGGGACATGTCAATCTTTCAGGCGATAACAGGAAAAAAATATTAGAAAATATTGAAAAAATTAAGGTCACCTTAAAAGCAATTTCCTAAGCTGCCCTTTAACTAGAAAAATACACCTGTTTTGAGTTGAATTCTTCTAAAATTGTATTTTAAAATGCTTTCCGTTTGAAAAAACTGCCATCCTCTGCCGGGCGTATTGTCTTTGTATGATAAATACTGGTATAAATAACCTAACTCAAGCATTAGTCTTATTTTATCATCAAGTTTTTTATAAACAGCGATTCCTGTATAAATTCTCGGTCCAGGCTTGTAGGTTGCCCAACCTGACTGTAGTCTGCTTCCCCCTATGCCAACGCCGAGGTCTGCAACACCTGAGAAACGCCAGTTTTTACTTTCCTCTCTTAGGAAATATCTTAATTCTGACAATAAGCTTATACCATAAAATCCATCTAAAGGTTTAAATTGAGTATAAGCTATTCCCCCACCCCATGATAAATTTTTACTTAGAAATTTTCCAGCTTTGAATTCAAATCCGGGGCTAAACAAATCACCTCCATTTAAATAAAAGCCATAACCCATGGAAAATTGACCCGTCAGGTAATTACTTTTGACAACAGGGAGAGGAGCACCTATATCTTGGCTTCTTAAAAAGAAAGGCAAAATTATTAACAGAAAGAAATGAAAACATAAACCCTTTTTAGTCATTGGTTTTAGACTTTATGTTACTTAAAAGCTCCCATTTTGCAGGATTCTTATAATTAAACTGCCAAATACCATCTTCACCAGTTATGATAGCTATTTTAGCCTCTTCCAGGACAATTATATCTACAGCTGAGAAAGATTTATCCTGATAAATTAAATTTTTATCTATGGCGTTTAAATCTTTTGTATCAAATAATTTTATTCCCTTATCATCTTCACAAATAAATAATAAACCTTGATTTATAGACAAACCTATAGGATGGTGAAGTGAATAGCTTTTAATTAGCTTAGGCTTTCTGACATCAGAAACATTAATTACATCCAGTTGATTTAAAAATCCCTCACATTCTGTTCCATCTCTTAAAGTTACAAAAGCTGTTTTTCCGTCACTTACAACAGGATCACAGGCTCTCCAATGTTCAAAAGTAGATAAAAGAGCAGGTTTCTCAGGATTATCAATACCATAGATATACATACCCGTTTGTGAACCAATAAACAATAGTCCTTCAAAGGGATAAATTGTTTCAATATTCCAACCTACATTCTGGGTACTTACCTGCTTGGTGATACCACTATCTTCCAGTTTAAAAGCAGTTAAATTACTAGTAGTAACGGTGTATAAAAATCCTTGATTCATCGTAAATCTGGCAGTTGAACCCCCAATACCCACAGTTCCTGAAGGAGTTTTTAAACCAGAAGTCAAACTACTTTCTCTCGACCAGATAACATTACCATCAAAAAAAGAATTTCCGGAATTTTCAGAACAAGGAAAGGTCTCTGTTACACCTGCTGGTTTGTAGGCAACTAATAATCCTAATTTTTCATCTTTTCCATAGGAAGGAAAAGCATTTTCAACCCTATATAACTCCTTAACATCTTGAGGATTTTTTAAGTCAAGTACAACTAAATCAACATAACTATCCACATACAACAAACCGTTTCTTACTGCTAGATCGGAATTTCCAGGTATTTTAATAAAAGAAATAAACCTGGGATTAGCAGGTATTTTGTTATCCACAACGTGGATACCTAAATCAGGTTCGTTGATCAATAAATAGTCCCCATAGACATAAATTTTTCCCGTAGTAACTAATTCTTTGGAGGAAGTTGCCGCAATTTTTTGTCTAAGAATTTCTGGTTTAACAAAAACAGGGTCGTACCTCTGGTAGGTATAAACGTTTTCACAAGTATCCTTTAAACAAGAAGTTAAAGAAATGACAAGGAGAGATATTAATAGTCCAAAACTAATATTTTTCATAAAATCAGGTATTTAATCGCAATTTAAATGTCTGTCTTTTATGGTAACGTATATATCAAAAAAATCGTTGGCTCTTTGAGTTAAAAAAATTAAAATCTTTTCGAATAACTCTGATATTTAACGATTGAGACTGGATAATTCTTTCCAATTTCAACACCATAATGCTGAAGTTCTGAACTTGAAAGAGTATGAATCGCGATTAATTTTTCCGCTGGTAAATTATTCAATTGGGGTAACCAAAACTTGACGAAAGAACCATCCGCATCATACTTTAAGGATTGGGTTTGAATGTTAAATACACGATCCTCTCTTGGATCACATCCAACTCCCGCAATATAATTCCAGTTTCCATAATTACTGCAAACATCATAATCGATGAGATTTGACTCAAAATATTCTGCGCCCCAAAGCCAGTTAATTTTTAATTCTTTAGCTAAAAAACTTGCTACAACCTGTCTTCCTCTATTGGACATAAAGCCGGTCTGATTCAGTTCTTTCATATTTGCATCAATGAAAGGAACTCCCGTTTCCCCATCTGCCCATTTTTGGAAAACAGACATATCCTCCTTAAAAGGAGTACTTTTTAAATCTCTCGGACCCTTAAGATGAAAAATCTTATTTTTATATTTTTTACCCATAAGTCTGAAAAAATCTCTCCATAAAAGTTCAAAGATTAACCAATAAGTACTTTCGTTAGATTTTCTTTCCTTTTCAAATTTTCTAATTTCGTGATATATTTTCTTTGGAGAAATGCAACCTAAGGCTAACCAGGGAGAAAACCGAGAGGAAAAATTTCGTCCCAATAAACCATTTCGAGTTTCCTTATAGGTTAAAATTCCTTCATTTTCCCAAAGGTATTCATTTAATCTGTGTAATGCCGCCGTTTCACCTCCTTCAAAACCTGAAAGGATCTTGTTATCAATGTCCTTAAAACCTAATTTTTCCATCGTTGGCATTTCACCAGGGTCAACGGGAAAAGATAGAGGAATAAACTTTTTAGTTGGAGTCGGAAAAGGATTTCTGATTGGAACAATTCTTTCTACCTCTTTACGAAACTGGGTAAAAATATCAGGTGTATGTGAAACAGGAAAAGGTAAATCTGCTGTATGATATAGCATTTTACCTCTGTAATAGATCAATTCCCTACCTTCATGCCATAATAATTTCTCCAGATTATCCTGAATTTTAACTTCCTCGTCCGTTCTTTCCCGGTTACAAAAAATAGCAGAAGCTTTAGTTTGATCTGCTAAATTTATTAAAATTTCCTCTGTGTTCCCTATTCGAATAATAAGATTTGAACCCAGTTTATGAAGGCTTTCTCTTAGATCTGCCAGGCTTTCAAGTATAAATTTTAATCGAAATAAACCCGTTTTAGCAAAACCAATAGTTGTTTTTCCGAAAATTTGCCTTTCATCTAAAACATAAACAGGAATTATTTCCTTTGCCTGACGAATTGCCTCAGAAAGAACCTCGTTGTCATGCAACCTTAAATCTTGTCTAAACCAAACAATAACCCTTTCCTTAACCATAAAATTTAGTTACGTGAATCCTTAAAAGCTAAACAAGAATACCTTAGGTATGTTTTTAAAGATAGAAATAAATTATTACTGAGAAAATGATTTATATTGGGACTTAAATAATTAGCTCATGAAAAACTCCGTATTTCGCAACCTGTCTTACCTGTTTATTTTTGTCATTAGTAATCTAATTCTTAAAGCCCAGGAAAATGCAGCCTATATTTTATACAATAATAAAGGTGAAAAAATAGATTACGAACATGTTTTAAAAGTAGCTGGTCAACAGGAAGTTATATTTTTTGGAGAACTTCACAATAATCCCATTTCGCATTGGTTGCAACTAAAACTAACGGAAGATTTATATGTCCTTAAAAAAGGTAAAATCATTTTAGGCGCTGAAATGTTTGAAACTGATGACCAGCTTGTAATTGATGAATATTTAAATGGACACATTAATGTGAAAAATTTTGAGGAAGAAGTGAAACTTTGGAAAAACTATACGACCGACTATAAACCATTAATGGAATTTGCCAAATCAAAAAAAGTTTCTTTCAAAGCAACCAATGTACCACGGAGATATGCTAACCTGGTCTTTCGTTTAGGGCTTGAAGGATTAAATAATCTGGATCCAATGGCCAAAAACCAATTTTTACCCCCACTTCCATTTCCTCTTGATATGGAATTACCAACCTATAAAAAAATGATTTCTATGATGGGTAATCATGGCGGTAACTCTTCAGATAATATGGTAAAATCACAGGCATTAAAGGATGCAACTATGGGATTTTCTATCTCCAGGGCAATCAAAGAAGACCATTTGTTTATTCATTTCAATGGTGCTTATCATTCTGATGAGAAAGAAGGAACTGTCTGGTTCTTAAATAAATATAAGCCAAATCTAAAAACATTAAATATTACCACGGTTGAACAAGCCAAGGTAGATGTTCTGGATCCAGAAAATTATACTAAAGCAGATTTTATATTAGTAGTCTCGGAGAAAATGACAAAAACCTATTAAGTTGGGAAAATATTTTACATATCTGTTTATATTATTGACCGCCTCTGCTTGTGGAGATACCACTTATCCACAAGGAAAAATTTTATATGAAAATTTTTGCGTAAGTTGTCATATGGCTGATGGAGTTGGGTTAGAATCATTGATTCCAACCCTTGTTAAAGCTGATTATCTAATGGAAGATCCATTAAAAACAGCCTGTATTATACGAAATGGTATAAAAGATTCCATAATTGTAAATGGTAAAATATATGGACAAGAAATGGCTGCAATTCCTGTATTATCAGATTTTGAGATTACAAATATTATGAATTATATTCACTCCTCCTGGGGTAATAATATGCCTTATGTAACATTAGATCAGGTTAAACGAAGACTCGATAGCTGTAATGTCAGGTAATGTTTTAAAAAATATATTGAAAAACTAAAATACCGCGTTATTTTTGAGAAATAATCTGGTATTTATCCAGAAAAAATAAGCTTATGAATATCAAATTTTCGCTCAAAATCTTTTTTAGTACCTTGCTGTTCTTTTACTTGATAAATGCAGGAGGTCAAACCAGTTCTGGAAATAGTGCTAATACCTTAATCAAAGGAACTGATACTATCTTTATTTGCGATACAGATATTCAGGTTAATTTACAAGCTAATCAGGCTGTTTACTACAGGTGGACACCCATTAATATTTTTAATGATGCAAATATTCAAAATCCAATAGCTAAGCCAACACAGTCAGGTTGGGTCTATCTGACAGGGTTGGTTAATGGCACCATTTTAAAAGATTCCGTTTATTTGAGTATTATTAAACCTCTTTTATTAAAAGGAGTTTCAAACGAAAATCCTGTTTGTGCTGGAGCTCCTTTAATACTTCCAATATCAACTAATACAGGTTCACAAGGAATTACGTGGATTTCAGATGAAAAAATTTCTGTTTTGGGAAATGGAAGTGCCCTCATTTATCCAAATAAATCAGGTTCCGTAACCGTAAATCAGCAAATAGGAAGTTGTAGATTATCAACCTCCTTTTCTTTTCAAGTAAAAGCTACCAAAGTTCAGATCCAAAATGAAGGCGATACCATTGAAATTTGTAAAGGTTCAAAACTTACTTTAAAGGCTGAAACAAATACGGGTAATAATTCGGCTATTACTTGGTTACCTGTTGATAAATATATTGATAACCCCAAGGGAGGTACAGTCAAAGTAGACCCTATTGTATCCACAACCTATATAGCTGTTTTTGAGCAAGATGGATGTATTGTTAAAGATTCTGTGAGAGTAAGGGTTGATTCCCTACCCTCAAAATTGCTTATTTCAAAAGATGAAAATAAGGAGCAATATTGTCAGGGAACAATTGTTAAACTTACCTCTCAGGTATATAATCCAGTGGCTTATCCTGATATTAAGCATAAATGGTTTCCATACAAAGGTTTTGAATCTCCAGATTCCTTGTATAATCTCGTTATAACTACCATTGATAGTATCATTTTATTTAGAGCGACTACAAATCATGCCTGTAGAGATACACAACCAGCGATTATACCTGTTATTAAACCCAAAGATTTAAAACTGGTACCCAAAGACACCACCATTTGTTTTGGTGAAAAAGTCACTTTAAATTTAACTTTTTCAGGAGTTGGAGAAGTTTCATGGGAGCCGGAAGACGTTGTTTCATGTAAAAGTTGTAAAAACCCTACCCTGTTCCTGACTCAATCAAAGGAAATAAAGGCTACTGTGAAAGAGAAGGATTGTCCAACCACCATAACTGCAAAAGTAAATGTTATACCTCCGCCAGCCATAGGTTTTAATACTAAGACAACCATTTGTAGAGGTGAAGAACTTCAACTTTTACTAAATAACGATCCTCAGGTATCTTATACATGGAGTTCTTCAACTGATCCATCATTTACATCAACGAATCCATTGATAAAAGTAAAGCCGCTAATCAATACAACTTACACAGTAAAAGCACAACAAGGTAAATGTGGACCAACCACAGCATCCTTAAATGTAGCTGTTATTCAACCATCAACTGTAACCATACCAGCAAACTTAACTATCTGTCCTGGGCAACCTATAAATCTTGAAGCAACAGGAAATGCAGCTGTAGGTGTGGAACAACAATATAAATGGCTTTATAATAATCAAACCATTTTAGGTCCAAAACTATCAATTCAAAATTTAACAACTACCACTACCTTTATCATGGATTACACTTATGGTCCAAATTGTGGTGGAGAAAGAAAATCAATAACTGTTACCGTTGCTGCACTTCCAAGATTATCAAACTTTAAAATTGAACCCGTTGAAAGTTCCACCACAGGTGTACCATTAGGAGAAAAAATCATTATTTCAGGAAATTTGAACCCAATAAATCTGCCAGGAATTACCTATTCATGGAAAGCAAATGGAAAAGATATTCCAGGTTCGACTCCCATTTTAGAACACATTCCAACGGATAACCCTACCACCTATACCTTAACAGTGAAAAATGCAAATGGCTGTGAATTAAGTTTTAATTCACCTCCAATTCAGGTGTTAGCCCCTGTATTTGATATTCCAAGTGCATTTACCCCTGACGGAGATGGTGTAAATGATTTTTTTAACGTCGTTTTTAGGGGTAAAATTGAAATAGCTACTTTTAAGGTATTCAACCGCTGGGGACAACAAGTTTACAATAACGAGACTCCTAAGACAGGCTGGGATGGCAAGCATAATGGCAATGATTCCCCAAGTGATGTTTATGTATATTATATCGTTATAAAATATCCTGACGGTAAAGAGTTTATCAAAAAGGGTGATGTAACGCTATTTAGATAAATTTAATTAAAAGAAGACAGAATTTCTTGCTTCAGGTTAATCAACTGATTTTTTTGCAGATCAGACAAACGCTGGAATTTTAAATAGGATTTAAAAATGGCTTGTTTTTCTTTGTAATAAAGAGAAAAATAAGCCAAAAGGATTCCCAAAATTGCTCCTGGAATTATCCACAGTGAATAAAAAAAAGCTAATAAACAAAAGAACAAGAAATAAACTAAATATCCCCCAAAACCAACACCAAATCTTACTGGAGATTTAAATGAAAGGTGTTTTACTTTATTTTTTGATATCCATTCTGCAAATAAAGCTGGCGGTGAAGCGAAGAATTGTCCCCAAATTGAAAGTATCGAAAAAACAGGTAATCCCATAAACCAGTTAGGTTTATATTTTGATAACACTCCCTTATCCTCAATTTCCAGGTCATTTAATAAATTTAAGTAAATATCTATTTTTCTTTCAGTTTCTAATTTAAGTCCTTCTGATGCATTATAATTCCAAAAATCACAAATTCTTTGCTCTAATCTTAGTCTGTTATCGTGATGTCTATATACAGGTAAAAAAGGATAAGTATTTAAATTCCTGGTTATATTCAAACAGAATTCGATTAACTTTTCATCGGATTCTTTTTCAATAATAACCATATTTTTTTTAAGCGCAACTGTTAAATCAATTAATAATTGCTGATAATCAGGTTTTTCTTTATTTTTAAAATATGTATTAATCGATATAGGTTCACCTATATGTAAAAATGCGGTACCTCTGAACGATAAAGGATCTGTGTAATTTACACCGATGGGCAAAATATAAAGATCTTCCATTTCAGGAAATTTAGCTAAAGTCCCAAATGCAATTCTGGCAATACCTCTTTGTAATGGCCTTAATCTTTTTTCATTTTCCGTTCTGCCTTCAGGAAATAAAGCGACAATTTCTCCTTTAGCTATATAATGGTAACAACGGGAAAAAGTGTCATAATTATTTTTCAAGGAACCAAATCCAGATTCTTTTTGTCTAAAAACAGGGATCATTTTTCCTTGCTCCAAAAGGAAACGATAAAAAGATTTATTAAAATGATCTCCTCTAACCAAAAAATGAACAGGCTTTTTAAGATTGGCAGCCATAATTACTGGTTCCAAAAAAGCGGTGGGGTGATTCAAAGCGATTATATATGGTTTGGTATGAGGAATATTTTCCCTACCCGATATATATATATTTCGGAAATAAACCTTTAGTGCAATTTGAACGAGGGGTTTAAGAAAAAAATATAACATATAATTTAACCTATTTAGCAGAATGTTTACCTTCATTAAAAATTATAAAGGTACTTTTAAATTTTATGGAAGAAAAAAAAAAGTTAATTTGTATTGGTGGACCTACAGCTTCAGGGAAGACGGCATTATCCCTCGAGCTCGCCAAAAAGTTTAATACGGAAATTTTATCCGTCGATAGCCGTCAACTTTACAAAGAAATGAATATTGGAACAGCAAAGCCTGCTTTATCAGAATTAAATAGTATTCCTCATCATTTTATCAACCACATTTCTATCCAGGAACATTATGATATTGGTCTTTTTGAAAAGCAAGCCCTCGCAATATTGGAGGAAAAATTTAAGACCTTTGATACCATCATAGCTGTAGGAGGAAGTGGTTTATATTTTAAAGCGCTTCTGGAAGGCATAGATAAATTTCCAGCTGTCAGTTCATATATTCTACAAGAAATTCAGATGGATTATCAAACAAAAGGATTAGTATATCTTCAAAGGACACTCGAAGAAATAGATCCAATTTACTATGAAATGGTAGATAAAAATAATCCAGTCAGACTCATAAGAGCCCTTAGCATTTATAAAGAGACGGGACATCCATTTTCATCATTCAGAAAAGGAAAAAAAGTTGAAAGATTTTTTGAAGCACAATGTTTTTATTTAAGTCCGGAAAGAACTTGGCTGTATGAAAAAATTAATCAAAGAGTTGACCAAATGGTAAGAGATGGATTAGTTGAAGAAGCAAGCGCCCTTCAAGAATTTAAGAATTTAAAAGCGCTTCAAACAGTAGGTTACACAGAATTATTCAAATACTTTTCCAACGAATATGATATTAAAGAAGCCATTTTAAGAATCAAACAGCATAGTCGTCAATATGCAAAAAGGCAATTAACCTGGTTTAATAATGCAGAAAAATGGACAAAATGGGAAGATTCGAAATTATTAAAATTTTGACTTTTATTACATTGACTAAATTTTATTCTATAAAGTTAAAATTTTTAATTTTTTTTAGTTAATATTGAACAAAAGAAAGATATTTTTGTATAACCTTAAACATTTTGGAAATGAAATTCTACAATTTCGTCATATCGTGTTCAGGATGTTCTGGGGTAGGTTTGTCCTTAGATTTAGCCAAGTCTAAAATAATTCTTTCTATATTAGTGATAGCCAAGAATATACATACTTTTAAATGTAATAAAAGGTACTATTGGGACACATTTACAACCCCAGTCATTTCAAAAAAAAATTCAACATGGAATAATTTGTCCTTTTTTTCGAATGATTATAAAAATGATAAAGAAAATAAACCTTCAAAATATTATGGAATTAAACGTACTAATTTTCTCACGGTTTATAATTCTGAATTAATTATTTTTCTGTTTAAGGATAAAAAGGTCTGGTTTAATTTGATTTTAACTGGAAATATATTTTTGAAAGCAGCATTAAATTTTTTTCTGCCTAAAGAAAATAATGATATTACTTATTTTCCCATTTATCAATCAATCAGGTGATTAATGAGAAGTTCTAAATTACAAAATATCATTCAGTTAATTACCTTCATAATCATAATGGGGTACTTATCAAATCATCCAATTTTTGCTGGTAGTTCATTAATACTATCCATTATTTTAATCGCAATTATAGGTATTCCACATGGTGCAAATGATCATTTATTATTTTTTAACCTTTTCCAAAACAGATTCAAGGAGAATGGTAAATCCGGAAGATTATTTTATTTTACTTATTTAGGATTAATTATTCTTTATTCCGTTTGCTGGTATTTTATGCCTGTTTTTTCTCTGGGATTATTTCTCTTAATTTCTTTTTATCATTTCGGACAATCTAATCTTTATGCATTTCCCTTCCAATCAAAAATAATTAAATTAATTTCTATTTTGATATCAGGAATATTTGTATTAATGACACCCATTTTTGCTCATTTGGAAACTTCACTTCCCATAATAGATTCCTTGTCACAAAACAGTAAAATAATCGAAATTTCTTATGAACAAGGAAGACAAATTTCTGTTTGGTTAGGAATTATGATGTTTATGTATTGGTTATTATTAATAATAACTAAACAATTAATTTTTAAAAAGGGAATTTTAGAGATGTTAAATGTTATCTTATTATTTGGACTATACTTTTACACACCTTTATGGATAGGTTTTGCTGTTTATTTCACTCTATGGCATGCTATTCCTTCCATCGAAGACCAGATTAATTTTTTCAAAACCAGACGAAGTAATTATCATTTAGGTAATTACATCAAAGAAATTTTACCTTATACATTACTTGCACTATCAGGCTTAGCTATAGTTTTAGAATTGTCAGGAGAATATATTACTCAAAACCAAGGAATTGCTTTATTATTTGCGTTCATAGCTGTTATAACTTTACCACACATGATAATGATGGATATTTTATACCAACAGATTGGAGAAAATAATAACTTAATGAACCATTAACTTCGTAATTTTTTAACAATTTAAATAAATTTTTACTATGGATGCATTACAAAACTTTTCAAACTTGTTCTTAGCAACCTTAAAAGAAGGAGACTATGTAGGCTTTACATTTTTCATTGGATCAATGGCTATGTTAGCTTCCACTGTATTCTTTTTTGTTCAGATGACAAACGTTGCTGGAAAATGGAAAGATTCTCTTTTAATTTCTGGTTTAATTACGGGTATTGCAGCCGTTCACTATTTTTACATGCGTGGATTCTGGGCTGAAAACGGTACTTCACCAACTTCATTTCGCTATATTGACTGGATACTTACGGTTCCATTAATGTGCGTTGAATTCTATTTAATCTTAAAAGCATTTGGAGCAACTATTTCATTGTTATGGAAGATGATTGGTTATTCTTTGTTGATGCTTATTGCAGGTTACCTAGGTGAAACTGTTTACCGTGATCAATCTGTATTATGGGGTTTCATTTCAACCTTAGGCTATGTTGGTATATTGTATGAAGTTTGGATGGGATCCGCGAAGAAATTAGCAGGAAACTCAAATGATCCAGCTCTTCAAGGAGCTTTCAAAACATTAGGATGGTTTGTACTTGTTGGTTGGGCTATTTATCCAATTGGATATATGACTATTCCTGGTGGATGGCTTGATGGAGTTCTCCCAATTGAGTCTTTAGACATCATTTACAACATTGGTGACGCTGTTAACAAAATTGGATTTGGATTAGTCATTTACTCTTTGGCTGTATCTAAATAAATTATTTTCCTTTCATTGAGGAATACATCCCAGGATGTATTCCTCAATTTATTTTTTAGAAAGTATATGGAAAGGACACTTTTTTGAAACTCGAATATCCTCCTTTTTCCAAGCAGGTGTATTATAATAAAAATTAGGACTTAGTACTTTGTTTTCAAAATTAGTATGGAATACCTGCATGGTTGACCCAGAAACTGGAGGAACAATCCAACTCCAATCTGCCATTACCTCTCTGCCAAGTTTATTTTCCTGCTCTATAAATTTCATAAACTGTATCGATGCTTCATGGTGATCGGTTAAAGAGACACCTGCTTTTTCGAAAGAATATTTTACGGCATAATTTAATTCAAGCATAGCTCTATCCTTCCAGAATAAATCTTTACCCCCTATATTTAAATCCATTTTTTCTGCGATTAAGGGAAGTTTATTATACCTGTTAATGTCGCCTAAATTTCTTGCTCCAATTTCAGTTACCATATACCAGCCATTAAAGGGTGCTGCTGGATAATGAATTCCACCTATTTCAAGAACCATATCTGAAATAACAGGTAAAGCATTCCATTTTAAACCTAATGAGTTAAACCATGTTAAATCTGGATGAGAAATTGGAATTTCTTTAATTAAATGTGTCGGAATTTCAAAAAACTCTGGACTTTTACCTTCAATTTGAAAAACAATTGGTAATACGTCAAATTCAGTCCCTATCCCCTTCCATCCGAGTTCAAGACATTTATCTGTAAATTCTAGTTGTGCAGGATCACCTAAAATTTTGCCTTCAGACCTGTAGGCAGCATATCTAATAAGTTGATTATTCCAAATTCGCAATGGAGCGAAACCATTATTATTTTCAGGTGCAAATAAAGTTAAAAAAGGCCTTATCTTTCCATTTCCAAAAGCCATTTCTAAATGATTGAATATAGCCTTTTTAATCTCTTCAACAGTCTTTACAGATCTACAGTCAATTATTTTAATAGATTTCCAAAAAAGCCTTCCAATACATCTGTTACTATTCCTCCAAGCGACAGAAACTCCAAACTCAATTTCATCTATAGTTTGAGTATAAGTACCTGATTTATTAATTTCGTCTGCAACCTCAATCAACCTATCTTTTAAATTAGAAAGGTTTGATTCTTTATAATACAAACCTAAAAATTCACTGGCATTTTCATATAATGGGTTTCCCAATTTTGAATTTTTAAAGGTTGAAAATTTGAGTGCATTCATAACAAAGCATTTTGTTTTTATGTTTAACAAGGAAAATAAAATCTTTCATTATATATTTCAATAACTTGCAGAATCGTTCCTTTAATGAAAAAAAACTAAAAATGATTTGGAAACAACCCATAAACGAAACCGTTATAAATGAAATGGGCAGGAATACGCTCATGGACACTTTAGGCATTCAAATTATAGAAATAAGCTCTGATTATATTAAAGCCTCGATGCCAGTTGATCATAGAACCGTTCAACCCTTTAGAATTTTACATGGTGGTGCAAGTGTTGCATTAGCAGAATCTTTAGGCAGTTTTGCAGGTACTTTATGTCTGGAAAATTTAAATACACATACCATCGTTGGTGTTGAAATAAATGCCAACCACTTAAAATCAGTAAAAGAGGGCGAACCTCCTGTAATTGGCACTGTAAGACCTATCCGTATAGGTAAAACCATCCAGGTATGGCAAATTGATATTTGTAATTCAAAAAACCAGTTAACTTGTACATCAAGGATTACCTTAGCCGTAATTCCCTTAAAATAAAAAAAATGAGAAAATCACTAGCCATAATCCTTGTTTTAATCCCATCTTTATTTTACGCACAGGAGGTCATTAAATATCAAAATTCATATGGGTCTTCAGATATAAATTTATTAAAATTAAGTCAAACTGATGAATACAATCAATATAACGACATATGGGGATTTGTTGGAAAAGATGGACTTGAATATGCCATTTTAGGAACAACAACTGGAACTGCAATTTATTCCTTAAAAGATCCAAGGAAACCTAAAAGAGATACCTTTATTCCAGGAAATACATCCATCTGGAGAGATATGAAATCCTTTAAGAATCATATTTATGTTACAGCTGATCAAGGAAATCAAGGTGTACTGATTATTAATATGTCAGAAGCTCCCAATAAAATCACTTATAAATATAGCCGTTTACCTGCACCTACGCCTGTTAATCCAGGCAATGTGGGGAACTGCCATAATTTATGGATTGATGAAAAAGGTTATATGTATTTATCAGGTTGCTCCCCACAATCTGGCGGAGTTTTAATTTACGATTTAAATACCAACCCTGATGAACCTATTTTTGTAGGTGCTGCAGATGCCATTTATAGCCACGACAATTATGTTCGTAACGATACCTTATACAGTGCTGAAATATATGCTGGTAATTTTTCAATCTACCATATTAAGGATAAGAAAAAAATCACCAGATTAGCTTCTCAACCAACTACAACCCGATTTACACATAATGTTTGGCTTTCTGATGATCATAAATATTTATTTACCACAGACGAAAAACCTCAGGGTAAGGTCGATGCCTATTCTGTTGCAAATCCTTCTGATATTAAATTACTACATAGTTTTCGTCCTCCCGTTTTACTAAATCAAAACTCTCTACCTCACAACACCCATTTTATCAAAAATGCGAAAGGTAACTTTATTGTTACCTCATGGTATGATGAAGGGGTCTCAGTTGCAGATGTTTCAGACCCTGGAAATATGGTCGAAGTTGGTATTGGCAGAACTACAAAAGGTGGAAATGGATGTTGGGGAGCTTATCCGTTTTTACCGTCTGGATTGATTCTGGCAAGTGATATGGATAATGGCCTTTTTATTTATGAACCTAATTACACAAAAGCTGCCAGATTTGAAGGTATTATACTAGATGCAACCTCTAAATCTCCTATTTTTGGAGCAAAAATTTCACTTGAAGGAATTCTTTACAGAGAAACGCTAAGTGATGGATTTGGTAAATTTAAAATGGGAACACCTGAAACTGGCCAGGTTAAAATAGTAGTTAGTAAAAATGGATTCGAGAATAACTCTATTTTGAGAACTTTTTCAAGTCAATTTTCATTGAAAAATGACACTATTTATCTAGCTAAATTAGAAACTTCTACGGTTAGTGGACAAATTTTATCCAAGGAATCAGGTAATCCTGTTACGAATGCAGAAATTGGATTGTTTTCCAATAATGATATAATAAATTATACAAAAGCCTCAGAAAATGGTTTTTTTACGCTATCTAATATTATTCCTTCAAAATATTTTTTTTCAGCTGCTAAATGGGGATTTCAATCTCTACCCTTTAAAGAAATATTAATTCCTTCCAATCAAAATATAATTGAAAAAATACCCTCCGGTTATCAAGACCTATTTAATTTTAATCTAGGATGGACAACTACGAATACGGCTACTGCGGGCAGATGGGAAAGGGGAATTCCTTTAGGTACTACCTATAATGGTGCAATCGTTGCGCCATTTAATGATTCTCCAAATGACGATGGTAACTTTTCGTTTTTAACTGGTAATATTGGTGGGGATGCAGGCATTGGAGATGTAGATAATGGAATAACTACTCTTCATTCTCCACCTATTTCTTTTTCCCCAAATGTTAAGGTTAGTTTAAAAGTTGATTTATGGTATTTCAATGCGGGTGGTACTTCCACCCCTGATGATACTTTATATATACACATTACTAATGGATTAGGAGATTCTATCTTGTTGTACAAACATTTTGAAAACACCAGAAACTGGATTTCTATTATTGTAAATGACCTGGAAAAGAAAATTAAACCTGGAACTAATAATAAAATTCATTTTACCATTGGAGACCTTAACTCTAATCATTTAGTAGAAGCTGGCATTGATAATTTTAAATTAGAACAAACGATTCAAACGGGTATTTCCAATATTGTCAAACAGAAAGCCATCATTGTTTACCCTAATCCGGGCAAACAACAAGCCATCATACAATTCAATAATAAGGAAAATTTAAAAGATGGGAATTTATCTTTATTTAGTCAGAATGGTTATCTGCTGGAACAAATAAAAGTGGAAGGTCAAGAAACGGTTCAGCTAGGAAGTAAGGTCCCTCCAGGAATCTACTTAATTTTATGGCAAAATAAAAATGGATATTCGCAAATTGAAAAATGGCTAAAACTTGAATGATTTATTCATTCACTGAAGATGAATTATTAATATCTCCAGATTTTATCCCAATAAAATCCTTATCTAAAACCTGACCTTTTAGATTTAGAATCGAAAAAGCACTTAGATTTAGACCTAAAAGAGGGTTTGCCAAATCTATAAAACCATTTTCAAAGGGTACAAACTGCCAAATTGGGACCTTTTCAAAACTTGTTAAAATACCAAGTAATGCCCGTTTAATCAAGATAAGGTCAGAAGTAGAAATACTCCCGGAATTATTAACATCTGCAGCTAACATTTTAAACGGACTTTTTAAGCTTTCCTTATTTAGAATGTGCTTCTGAACTTGTAATAAATCGAAAGTGGTCAATCCATTGATAATTGAACCTGATTTTGTAAGGTCCAAAATATAATTTTTTCCTATTGCAAGTCCAGAAAAAGAATAATTTCCTTGAGCATCTGAAACCGTTGAAACTGAAAATCCATTATCACCAATGATTAATACATGGGCATTAGGTACAGGTGTATTTGTTTCCGTATATACGACACCTGCAATTTTTCCATTTTCAATTTTCGGATTATCTAAACCGATAATTTGCATTGAGTCTGTGCCAATTGGATCTAACCAGTCTTTTAATCTGGTAGCTGGGGTACCACCCCCCTCCCAAGAAAGAGATAAACGAGAAAAATAACCATTTGATACACTGCAATTAGATGAACCACCATGTAACATGCCTGTCAATTGATTTGATTCGTTTAATAAAGCACAACCAGAAGAACCAATTTCAAACGAACCAAAGGTATATTGAACAATAAAGTGATGATTAGGAGGTGTGATTCTATTGTTGTCCCATTTAATTTCTCCCGTAAAAACAGGAGCTGGTTTATTTGAGATGGCTATTTTTTTAATGTCTCCTTTAGGATGATGCGCCATTTTACTTTTAAGGGGACCTGTTGCCGATCTGTTCCATCCTAAAAAATAGGGGTTAAAAGAAGATGGAATAGAACCAGAAAGTTCAAATAATAAAAAATCATTTTCTAACCTGCTTGATAGCAAAGTAGCACCCAGAATAGAAGAAAAAACAGGCTCTGTGCTCGGTTGTGTGCACGTTAAAGACTGATAATTAAAATCAAACCTCCAAAAATCATACATTGGAGTATAACCGTCCTGGCAATGAAAAGCTGATAAAATGAGAGGTCTGCCATCCTTTTTTGTATTATTAACCAGATTACCAGTACAAAATCCTATCCCTTCTTTTACAACCACATATATCCTACAAATTCCATTCTTTTCCTTTTCTATACTATTTCCCTCTGGGCAAATAATATTAGTATGACAAATCTCTGATGCTCCGAAACCTAAAGACAATATGGATTGGGTAGATACCCCATCTGACACCTTTTCAAACACAGGTTTATAGCCATAATCCATTCTAAAGATATGAATAGAACTCTCAGTTTTCGCATCTGGAAATTCAAATAATTCTAACCGAATTTTATTTGAACCATAAAAACCTATTAATTTCTTTTCTGAATGCCCCTCTGCACTAATATATCTAGCAGCAGGTGTATCATTATCGCCAACAAAAACAGACAATACAGAGCCGTTGGATAATTTAAAGGTATCTAATAAAGCAGCTAAAGCTAATGCTGATGGAGGTGCCTCAATGATTAGATTCCATTTTCTGAATCCATTTTGATCGATCGTCCACTTTCCACTATTTTTAAGGCTAATATCCATCTGAATGGGAATAGAAACCCGGTTACCAGGATGCAAGCTATCTGACATTTTTACCTCTTCCCAGTTTGGCTCTGCTAAAAAAACAGTAGAAACTATTGGATTAACATTTACTGGATTTTGGCACCTACTAATAAATGGCAAAGCGCAAAGGATGAAAAATATTAATTTTTGACCTGAATTCATTTAAGCTGATAAAAAATAAGCAAAAATTGTTTTGATTACAAATCTCCGTAGAGAAAACTAATCACTAAAAAATTTACTTCTTGCACATCTAAACGATAGTCCTTTTTGAAACCCTTTCTAAATTTAGATGGTTCAACTTTAGGCAATTCTGACTGATCTTTAGCTTCCTTTTGAACCGCATTTATCATTCCTGTATTGGAATAATAAAATTTATTTTCAGTTAAAGAACTCTCCTCATAAATTAATTCCCTAAGGTAAATAACCCTTCTGTTATATAGAAAAAACCACTGTTCTGTCTGGGCCTTCTGTGTTTTAATAACGACTGGAATACCTGATAAATTATACAAGGTCATTTCAGCTAATCCATCAAGATGTTTAACTGTAATTGGACCTTTTACTTCATAAGTATTCATTTCTTTTACAATTCTTTCTACCTCTTTATTTATCAAAGGTACTGTTTCTGGTCCAACATCTGTCATTTGAAAAACAGGAGGACCTTTTTCAGTTTCCTTTTCAATACTTTTATCTGACTTACAACTGTATAAAGAGCTGCCTATTAAGAATAAAAGTAAATAGTTTAATTGTGTATAAAATTTCATGGGATATAAAAATTAGCATTAAAAACATGTTATCTGAACCCTCTATTCTTTTAAATTTGGTTCAATTAAATATTCATCACATGTTAGGATGAGCATGCTGAAGGGTTTAACTTTAGCATTTCCTGCCTTAAATCCATTTTTTGGATTTAAAAACACATGATTATCATCTGCTACGATTTTCCATTCAGCGAATGGAAAATTAATATTCTGGTCGTATTCTGTTCCATTAAAAATGGCCAGAATATATTTCCAAGGTTCATTTAGTACATTTTCAATTCGGTAAACTATCATTCCATCAGGCTGTTCCTTACTAAAGGTTAAATGTTGTCTGATGTCTGATGCGTTTCCAAGACGAAATGCTGGATGTGTTTTTCTAAGCTTTATTAGCTGCTGGATATAATGAGTTACAGCAACATTTTCATCCCTTCTTACCCAATCTAATTGATTAATCGCATCTGGAGATTCAAAAGAGTTTTCAACGCCATTTTTTGTCCTAAGAAATTCACAACCTGCATGCAAAAAAGAAATACCTTGTGAAGTTAAAACGATACCTAAAGCAAGTTTTTGCATGGATATTCTCTCCTGTACAGATCTGGTTGGGTTAGCAATCTGCAATCTGTCCCACAGCGTATGATTGTCATGACAGGAGGCGTAAACAATCGTTTGATTAGGTTCTAAAGCCCAGGAACTTTTTGTATAATTAACCTTTTCAAAATTTAATTGCGGATGAAATACTCCACCTACAATTCCAAAACGAACTGATTCGGCAAGATCATATTTTCCACTCACAAAACCTTTTTCGGTTGGTGTAAAAACATGCCCTTTAAGACCATCTCTGACTTCATCAGAAAAAGCTGCTATGCCTGGTAATTTTAGGATATTAGCCTTTATCGCTCTTTCGCTTTCAGGAAGTGGACTACCTCCTGCCGTCCAGCCTTCGCCATATAAAATAAGATCAGGTTTTACTTTTAATAAAGTATCTCTGATACTTTCCATTGTTTTTAAATCATGAATGCCCATTAAATCAAAACGAAAACCGTCTATATGATATTCCTTGACCCAATGTAGTAAGGATTCTATCATAAATTTACGCAGCATGGGCCTTTCAGAAGCCATTTCGTTTCCACATCCTGAAGCGTTTGAAAAACTTCCATCCGCGTTTTTTCTATAATAATAGTTTGGGACAATTTGATTAAAAATGGAAAATTCAGTATCTCCCGTATGATTATAGACAACATCTAATATTACCCCAATATGATTTGTATGAAAAGATTGAACCAATTTTTTGAACTCATTAATCCTTACCTTTCCATCATATGGATTCGTAGCATAAGAACCTTCAGGGACATTGTAATTTTTAGGATCATATCCCCAGTTATATTGAGGTTTTACATTGGATTCATCTAATGATTTAAAATCAAAAGAAGGTAATAAATGAACATGAGTAATTCCTAATTCTTTTAAATAATCCAATCCAGTCGATAAACCCGCAGGACTTTTAGTACCTGTTTCCGTTAATCCCAAAAATTTACCTTTATTTAAAATACCACTGGTAGGCTGTATGGAAGCATCTCTGACATGCAGTTCATATATAACAGCATCTGTCGGATTTTTCAGTACTGGAGATTTATCAAATTCCCAATTGGCAGGATTAGTTGAAGTCATGTTCACAATCATACCACGCAACCCATTTACACCAACAGCCTTAGCGTGAGGATCAGGAACCTCACTTAACCATTCATTTTCAACTTTAACCTTGAAGGTATAAAAATATCCTTCCCAATTACCTTTTAAGGTATAAATCCAATTTCCTTTTTTTTGTTTTTTCAGCGAAAGAATCTTAAATGGAATTCCCCCTTCTCCTTCTTTATATAACTGGAAAGTAACAGCCGAAGCAGTTGGAGCCCAAATATTGATTTGCGTTCCTGTAATATTCCAATTAACACCCAAATCATGACCGTCATAGACAGGATAATTGGCAGAATTTTCATAAATAGCCTGACTGTTCAAGGTAAATGACGAGATTAAAAAAATGAACAGATATATTCCTTTCATGAACTGCTTCTTAAAATTCGAACAAAGATAAACTTTATTATTTTAACAAAAAATTAACAGTTTGAAAAAAATGTAATTTCTCAATAATAAAAGAAAAGAAAGTTAAAAGATATACATTTGTTGGTGCCTTAACCGCAAATTATTAATTTATGCGGAATCAACCAGAAAATATTCTTGATATTGTTATTGAAAAATTAGGTAAACCTTACAAAGATTTAGCCTTTCTTTTACATTCATTTAAGAATGTCTTAATTGAAAACGGAGAAATTGAAATTGCTGGAAGTATACCTCTCATACAAAAGAACCTGAATAAAGAAACACTTCTTACTGACAAGGGGGTTCAATTATATTCTATTTTGTTTCAATTAGTTCATATTGTTGAGGTTAATGGAGCTGTCCAACAAAGAAGAAAAGAAGAAGATATCAACCTTAGCCAGGTACGTGGATTATGGGCTTACCAGATTAACAAAATGAAGCAAGCTGGAATCGAACCAATCGAAATGGCTTATAAGCTTAAAAATATTAGGATTGAACCTGTTTTAACTGCACATCCTACTGAGGCCAAAAGAGCCACGGTATTGGAACATCACAGGGAATTATATCTTTTACTTGTTGAAAGAGAGAATACTATGTTTTCCATACAAGAGTTAAATACAAATAAGGATAAAATAAAGTCCTCTTTGTATCGACTTTGGAAAACGGGAGAAATATATTTAGAAAAGCCCGACGTACCCTCGGAAATCAGAAATGTATTGCATTATTTTACAAATGTATTTCCTGAAGTTATACCCATTTTAGATAGGCGATTAATTCAGGCCTGGGAATTCCTTGGGTATCAAAAAAAAGATTTATTCCATCATAATTCATTTCCAAAGGTTCAATTTGGTAATTGGGTAGGTGGAGACCGGGATGGTCACCCTTTGGTGACACCAAAAGTCACACAAGAGACCCTAAAACAATTGCGTTTAAATGCTTTTGTTGTGTTAAGAAGAAAACTAACACAACTAGTTAAGCAATTAAGTTTTGCACTAAATATAGATGAAGCTCCTGATAATTTGCAACTTAGAGTAAGTGAACTATTATTGGAACTAGGAGAAAATGCTTACGAAGTGTATAACAGAAATAAAGGTGAAGCCTTCAGGCAATTTATTAGCCTAATGATTGAAAAATTACCTTTGGCCACTGCCAGAGGACACGCAACTGCCATACAGGAGCGAAGCATTAGCTATAGATATTCCTACGAATTAAAAAAAGACTTAGAATTATTGAAATCAGCACTTATTTCATACGGAGCCATTTCAATATCTGAAACTGAAATTCATGAAAGTATACGATTAGTTGAAACATTTGGATTTCATTTGGCAAAACTAGATATTAGGCAAAATAGTGCCTTTCATGACAAAGCCATTGCTCAATTAATTGAAGCAACAGGGGCTTCAGGTAGTTGGTTTCCAGATGCATCCGAACAAGATAGAATTGCATTTATAGAAAAAGAACTTATTTCAGGAAGGCCTTTTATTAGAAATATCAATGATTTACCTGATGAAGCCCGCAATGTCATGGAGGTTTATACCGTTATTTTGAATCATATTAAACAATATGGAACAAATGGTATCGGCTCATTGATTGTAAGTATGACCAGAAATGTTTCTGATTTACTCGTTGTTTATATTTTAGCTCGAGAAGCAGGGCTTACAAAATATACTCCAGAAGGACTTGTTTGTATGTTACCTGTTGTTCCTCTTCTTGAAACCATAGATGATTTAGCTAATGGACCAGCCATTCTGGATGCTTTTTTATCGCATCCATTCACACTAAGAAGCTTAAAATATCAAGCACAACAAGAGGTCCATCGTTCTGAAATGTCCCAGCAAGTGATGATTGGATATAGTGACAGTAATAAGGACGGTGGATTGTTATGCAGCCAATGGAACCTTCATAAGGCACAAATGAACTTAAGTCAGACTGGAAAAAAATATGGCATTCAAATTCAATTTTTTCATGGGAAAGGTGGAACCATTAGTCGCGGTGCAGGACCCACCCATTATTTTATTCAAGCTTTACCTGGATCTGCTTTTAATGGTGATATTAGGCTAACCGAACAAGGAGAAACCATAGAACAAAAATATGCTAACAGAGTTAATGCCGTTTATAATCTTGAAGTATTAACAGCAAGTGCTCTTTCACATAGTCTCCTGGGATCTTTGAAAGAACCTAACGGACATCCCTTTTCCGATATTTTAGAATGGATGGCCCAGGAAAGTCAACTTGTTTACACCCGACTTTTGAATGAATCAGGATTTATGGAATTTTTCAGGCAAGCAACGCCTATTGACGCTTTGGAACAAAGCAGAATTGGTTCAAGACCCTCACGTCGAACAGGTGCATATTCTTTATCAGATTTAAGAGCAATACCCTGGGTTTTCGCCTGGTCACAAGCCCGATATAATATGACCTCATGGTATGGAATCGGTTCTACCCTGGAAAAATTGAAAGAAGAGAAACCCAAGGATTATGAACGGTTCAAAACAGCATTGAAAGATGACTCCTTTATACGTTATTTTGTAACAAACGTTGACACAAGTCTGGCCAGATCTTCAATGAACATCATGGAAGATTACGCTGAACTAGTTGATAATGTGGGAATTAGGAATAAATTTTTACAACTGTTTAAAAAGGAACTTGCGTTGACTGAAATGCATTTGTCAGCACTTCTTATAAATTCTTTAGAAGAAAGAAGACCAAGGCATTACTACTCTAATTTACTTAGAAATTCGCTGATAGAAGATTTGCATCAGAGTCAGATTTCCTTATTAAAAACATGGAGAAGGCAGGTGAAAAATGAAGACAGTCAACAATCAGAAAAAACACTTGTTTCTCTATTGTTGACTGTCAATGCTATTGCTAGTGCAACTGGTCAGACTGGATAATTAATTATTCACTTATTGCTTTTACTCCTGGAAGAATTTTCCCTTCCAGCATTTCAAGTAATGCACCACCACCAGTAGAAACGTAGCTGACTGCATCAGATAGGCCTACCTGAGTCACAGCAGCAACGGAATCACCTCCACCTACTAAAGAATAAGCACCATTTTGAGTTGCTTCAGCTACTGCCTGAGCGATAGACAAAGTACCTTTTGCGAAAGAAGGCATTTCAAAGACACCCATTGGGCCGTTCCAAAGAATTGTTTTAGCCGATTTAATAGTGGAAACAAAAGTTAGAACTGCTTTGGGTCCTATATCTAATCCTGACCAGCCTTCTGGAATTTGATCAGATGAAACCTCCATTGTATCTGCCTCGTTATCAAACCTATTCGCTGCTAAAACATCAACTGGAAGAAGTAAATTCACACCCTTTGCATTGGCTTTTTCTATCAATTGAAGAGCAAGATCTAATCTATCCAATTCAACCAAAGAATTCCCAATATTTCCACCTTTAGCTTTAATAAAGGTGAAAGCCATACCACCTCCAATAATCAGATGATCCACCTGATCCAGCATTTTGTCCAATAAAAGCATTTTATCAGAAACCTTTGCTCCACCAATAATGGCAGTAAAAGGTCTTTCCGGTGACTCCAGGATATGTTTTGCATTTTCAATTTCTGCTTTCATAAGAAAGCCAAAACCTTTTGCATCCTGGCTGAAATGATGGGCAACCAATGTAGTAGAAGCATGAGCTCTGTGTGCAGTGCCAAAAGCATCATTGATATAAACATCGGCTAAGGAGGCTAATGTTTTAGCCATTTCATCGTCACCTTTTTCTTCCCCTTTATGAAAGCGAGTATTCTCTAAAAGAACAACTTCTCCAGCATTAAGAGCCTTACAAGTTTTAATAGCATCGGGTCCAATACAATTATCGACAAAAAGAACAGTTCTTTTCAATGCTTCTGATAAATAAGGAATTAAGTGCTTTAAGGTAAATTTATTTACATTAATATCCCCGTTATCGAGTTTTTTTTGTTGAGGACGTCCCAAATGAGAGCATAAAATCAAAGAACCACCTTTCTCTAAAATATAATTTAGAGTAGGTAAAGAAGCCTTAATTCTATTATCATCTGTAATTTCAAAAGTACTGGAAAGAGGGACATTAAAATCCACTCTAACCAAAACTTTTTTTCCTTTAAAATCAATATTTTCCATAATAACTTTTCGAAAAATTAAATTCGATCCGTTAATTGGGCCAATCTCGCAGAATAACCTGCTTCATTATCATACCAACCAACTATTTTAGCTGTATTTCCTTGCACCATTGTCAAATCGACATCGAAAATACATGAATGAGGATTACCAAGAATATCAGAGGAAACGATTGGTTCCTCGCAATATTCAAGTATCCCTTTTAGGTAGGTTTCTGAGGCTGCTTTGAAAGCAGCATTGATTTCAGCAACAGTAGCAGCTTTTTTCAAAGTTGCGGTAAAATCTGTTACAGATCCATCAGGGACTGGAACACGCATGGCATTGCCATTCAATTTACCCTTTAAATGAGGTAAAACTAATCCTACAGCTTTAGCAGCACCCGTTGAAGTAGGTACGATAGAAACAGCGGCAGCTCTGGCTCTCCTTAAATCCTCATGTGGAGAATCCTGAATTCTTTGATCAGCTGTATAAGCATGTATAGTTGTCATAAAACCAGACTCAACACCAAATGCATCATCTAAAACTTTAACCATTGGAGCGAGACAATTGGTTGTACACGATGCATTTGAATAAATATGATGGTCTGCATGAATAACTTCGTCATTAACCCCCAATACGATAGTAGGAATATCACCTTTTGCAGGAGCAGAAATAATGACCTTTTTAGCCCCAGCATTTAAATGTAAGCCAGCTGATTCACGATCTGTAAACCTTCCCGTACTTTCAATCACAATATCAATATTCATATCCTTCCATGGAAGAGCTTTAGGATCTCTTTCTGCAATAGCATGAATTTTTTTATCATTCACATACAAAAAATGCTCGTCTGCACTTACCGTCCCTGGAAACTTTCCATGAACAGAGTCATATTTTAATAAATGCGCCAGGGTAGCATTATCTGTTAAATCATTGATGGCGACAACTTCAATCCCTTCCATCTGTATCAGATTGCGAAATGTCAGACGTCCAATTCGACCAAAGCCGTTGATAGCTATTCTTTTAGCCATGATGTTTAGTTATTTGTAAAGGTTTACGAAATATTTACTTAGTGTAAAATTGACATTAACTATTTTTCTAAATAAAGGGCAAAAATACACAAAAACTGCTTAAGGGTTATTATTTTTCATGAAAAATAAGCTTGAAACCCATATCTTTTCTTTTCATATTTTCAAAAAATGAATTTTATATCTACTTTGATTTATTTTTAAAAAAGAGCAGAAAAAATTGGAAG
>JBEAXK010000111.1:0-27010 GCA_041159865.1 Bacteroidota bacterium | reverse complement strand
TTCCAATGGTAAGAGAAACAAAAACTTAACTTATACTATTTAGATGAAAATTATATTATTAAGATTATTTTAGATTTCCTTTATCTTTGGGTGAATAAAACAAAAAAACGTTTAAATGAAAGGTAGTTACTCCTATTTATTGCTTGTTTTAATAATAACTCAGTTAAATTCATCTTGCCTCGTTTCAGATGATCATTTCAATGCCTTACCCAATGGAATTTGGAGAGGTATCCTTAAATTAGATTCCAGACCAGTAAGTACAAATCCAAAAGGGGAACCTTTACCTGAAAAACTTAATCTAAAATTTGATGAAGTTACGGATGGAGAATTACCCTTTACCTTTGAAATTAAATATATTACTAAGGATAGTTTTATTATGATTCTTTTTAATGGCACTGAAAAAATAGTTGCCTCAGATATCTCTTTCGGTCGAAGTAAATATCTGGCGAAAGATACCTTTAGAATTAATTTTCCCATTTATGATACTTATTTACATGGTCTTTATGAAGAAAATGTAATGGAAGGTGAATGGGTAATTAACTACAGAACAGAATTCAATAAAATTCCGTTTGTAGCAAAATTTGGTCAAAACTTTCGATTCACCCAATTAAAAAAAGAACCATTAATGGATTTGACTGGTTCATGGGAAACTGAATTCGGACTGGTTGAAGGAGAAGATCCATATCCCGGAATTGCCGAACTTAAACAATCTGGAAATTATTTGACAGGTACTTTTTTAACTGAAACAGGTGATTATAGGTATTTAGAAGGAACAGTACAGGCTAATAAATTGTATTTATCAGTTTTTGACGGGTCTCATGCCTTTCTTTTTGAAGGAAAAATATATGCCGATTCTACCATTAACGGTATTTTTAGATCAGGGAAACATTATCAAACGATTTGGAAAGCTAAACCTCGCAAAAATAATGTTTTGAGAGATCCAGATAATATTACGCAAACAGTAAATTCGGATGTAATTAATTTTAAATTTCCTGATATTAATGGAAATCCAGTGTCATTAAGTGACCTTAAAGGTAAAGTTAAAATTGTTCAATTATTTGGAACTTGGTGCCCAAATTGTTTGGATGAAACTAATTTTTTACTAGAATTCCTGGCTCAAAATAAAGACAAGGATATTTCCGTTTTAGGTCTGGCTTTTGAAAGATATAAAGAAAAAGAAAAGGTATTTCAACTTTTGGCAGCCTATAAAGAGCGCCTGAATATTCCTTACCAGATATTGTGGGCTGGTTCTTATAATAAAAAAGAAGCTTCAAAAGCTTTGCCCATGTTAAATGAAATTATCGCCTTTCCCACGATGTTGATCCTTGACGAAAATAACAGGGTTATAAAAATACACACTGGGTTTAATGGACCGGCAACCAGCGAATATGAATCATTTAAAAGGGCTTTTAATGAGACAATTGTAAAAATAATGAGTCTTTCCACCAATAATTAAATTCGAATTTATATGAATCCAAATGTTGCCATAGCTTATGCTCCAGAAAATCAAAAAGCTGCAAATAAAATATTGCAGGATTTCAAGAATACCTCTATCCAGTTTAACTTGGTCAGTTCTAAAGAATATACGGATTCATCTATATATAACCAACTAGAACATTTTCAAGGTCCAATCATATTGTTGGTCAGCGTCAATTTTTTGCAATCTTTGGCTTGTATGCAACATACCCTATCATTGGTAACTAAAAAAACAGATCAACTAGTTCCTATTTTAGTAAACGGTTTAATACCTGATCCTGAAAACGGAGAACTGAGAGAAGTACCTACAGCCATTGATAAAATTGGAGATATTATTCCTTATATTAATTATTGGCAAAGTCAATATTTGGAAGCCAGAAGTCAAAAAAGTGAGATTAGATCTGAAGAAGCGGAGAAGATAAGATTCGAAAATTATTCTAATATTTTACGAATGGTTTCATCCGAAGCAGGGGAAACATTACGTCACTTAAGAAAGTTTTTACCCCCAACCTTAATTGAATGCAGATCTTTTAAAAATAGATATCAACTGGTGCAGGATCAATTAATTGATTTTCCTTTTCAAGAAAATTTATTTCTGGAAGATGAAATAGAAATAGAATCAGAAGAAATAGAATTGTATACTCCTCCCCCATTCCCTGATTCAAAATTTATAGAATTTGAGGATGAAATCGTTGAATCTAAGCCTTCTCTTGTTTCAGACGTAAATGACATTGCTGATAAAGAGGAAATGTTCAATTTTACGACAACTATGCCTTTGGTTGAACCTGAGACATTAGCGGGAGATCAAGGGATTAATACAGAACTGGATAATCTGATTGATGACCATGTAGCTGATTTTTCCACATCAATTACAACAGATATCCCCCAATTGCCTATTGGAACCGTAGATTTAACTCAGCCCAAGATAGAATTTTCAGAGAATAAAACGGATACGCTTCTTTTTGGTGAAGATGAAACAGAACTTCAAGAAGAACTTCCACCATTACCTCAAGTCATTGAGAAAGAAATAATCTTGCATGATGAAATTATGGTATCTGAAGAAGTATCCGCTAACTTTGTATCTGATGAAATACCTATTAACATTGAATCAGATTCTGAAATAGATTCCGTAGTTTCCTTATATAACCAGGTATTAAAACAATATCCTTTAGACATTACCAAACAATACTTTCATTTAAAACTGGTATTAAGGGAAGTTGACAATGATCATCAAAGGTTAAATTATCTGCTCCCTTTTGTTGAAAATAATCCTGATCATTTAGAAGCAAAAGTTGCCGTTTCCAAAATTTATCAATCTCTGGGAAAATGGGAAGATGCTAAATCGCTATTAGAAGAAATTTTATTAATTCATCCAAACCATGGTGAGTCAATTTATGAATTAGCCAGTTTACTTATTTCACATTTTCCAGACAGAATGGAAAGAGCTGGCAATTTATTAAAACAATGTCTGCGTCAACTAAACTATCCTAAAGAAGCGCTTTATACCTATGCTATTTATTTGAATAGTATTTCTAATAAACCCTATAAAGCATTGGAATACTATTTAAAAACAATTGAGGCGCTGCCTAATCACAAGTTTGCATACTATGATATCGCCACTTTTTATTTTAATGAAGGGGAGAAAAAAATTGCCAGAGAATTTTATCTAAAATCAGTTCAAAATAATCCTGAGCTTAAAATTCCCGATAACGACCTTGCCTTCGACGTTCATCCTTCTTAATTAAAAATAAGTGAATAAACTACCTCCTTTCGACAACCAAAATCATGGTAAAATTGCTTGTATTACTGGTGCCAATTCAGGTATTGGCTTAGCAAGCTCTTATTATTTTGCCAGTAAAGGTTATCATTTAATATTATTAGCCAGGAGATTAGAAAAGTTAAAAGAAGTTTCTGAACAAATAAAATCATCATATCCAATAGAAATTTATATTATTTCTGCAGATGTAACAGATGAGAAGGCTATTAGTTCGGCATTTGAGACATTACCCGAATCATGGAAAAAAATAGATTTCTTGCTAAATAATGCAGGAAAAGCAAAAGGATTTGCTCCTTTTCAAGAAGGTAATCTGGCACATTGGGAGGAAATGATTGATACAAATGTAAAAGGAATGATATATGTTTCCAGAGCTGTTATTCCATTTATGTTAAAGCTAAAAAGTGGGTTTATATTAAATGTAGGTTCGATTGCTGGAAGACAAACCTATCCAAATGGGAATGTTTATTGTGCCAGTAAAGCAGCAGTTCAGGCACTTACAGAGGGTATGAGAATAGATTTACATACCCATAATATTAGAGTAGCTTCCATTTCACCTGGTCATGTGGAGGATACAGAATTTGCAATTGTCAGATTTGATGGGGATAAAGAAAGGGCAAATATTTATAGTGATTTTAATCCATTAACTGCCTTTGATATTGCTGATACGATATATTTTATGGTTTCCAGGCCATCACATGTAAATATTCAGGATGTTATCATTATGGGTACCCAACAACCAACAGCTACTATTGTAAACAGAAATGGTAGGAATGAATCTATTATTTGATTAGTTTTACAGTTTGTAAAATTTTATGATTCTTATTCCTGAATACCAAATAATAGGCGCCTTTTAAGATATTGGGCAGGTTTAAATTTGTTGAATTTTCATAAACTGGAATTGGATATGATTTCAAAAGATGTCCATTTTGATTGTACAATAAGGCATTAATTCCTTCTGGATTATTTAATTGGTTTAACCTTTGTAAGGTAATAAATTCACTGGTAACTGGATTTGGATATACTTTGAATAAACCCTGAGACATTGATTTATTTACACTTCCGGAAGCAAGGGAACCTGCCTGTGTTATTTTAACAAAAAGGGTATCCAGTCCGTTGGGTAAAAACCTTAAAAATCCTTCGCGTTTGAGGGAAGTACTATTCATAGTACTTTTTACCTCAATGGTTGAATTCCCATTTACCTGGCTGATACTGGTCGTTATAAAATCTAAAGATTCAAATAAATTCCAGGTTGTATTTGTTGAAATAGATAAAGATTGATTGCCACCTGTTTCGATGAAATGTAAACTTTGGGGGAATGTTGAAAAGAAAGGAATGGTTTTTTCCTGAGTTACTTTGATTAAGATAGAATCAACTCCTGTTCCATTAACTAATATTGTTCCAGAACGTTGATCAAAAGTTGGATTTGGTTCACAGGTAACCTTAACCATCCCGTTATTTGAGCCTGCAAAACTAGACAAATTAAGAAATGGTTCTCTCTTGTTTAATTCCCAGTTGGTATTAGAAGAAATGTTTAAGGAAACGTTTCCACCGATAGCTGGGAACTGTAAGCTAACGGGATTAACAGAAAGGGTTAATTCCTTCTCAAGAATGGATTTTAGGTTATAGGTATGTATGGACCTACCAAATGTACCTGCAATTAACTCCATTTTTTCTGGAACGTATTCCAGATCATAGACGGCCACTAAAGGTAGATTTGCACCTAATTTATGCCAGTTTCCACCTGCATTTACAGAACCATAAACGCCAGCATCTGTGGCAACAAATAATAATGAATCATTTCGACCTGGAATAATAACCAAATCATTGATAGAGATATAAGGCAAATCCCCTCTGACAGGTCTCCATTTTTCACCTCTTTCTTTAGATAGAAAAAGGTGAGATTGCCAATCGTAATCTTTATAACCAGACTGGGTAACATATACATGATCAGGAAAAGTAGGCGAAGCTTGAATGGAGGTAACATATCTTTCAGGTAAACCATTATTTATCTGCGTCCATAAACTTGTTTCAGGATCAAAACGCCAACAATTTGCATCAGATGTTCCGGCATATAATAAACCCTGAAGGACATGAGATTCATGTATGGTAGTGATATTATGAAAACGGGCACCATAAATATTCCCATCTGTTAAATCATTACTAATAGCTTTCCATGATGCGTTTGGCCCGTTTGTATTTTTATAAATTCTGGAAGTTCCGGTATATAAAACATTTGTATTAAAGGGACTTTTAATAAGGGGAGCATCCCAGGCTACGGGTTCAAATTTATCAATACCATTCATGATGGTACTAAAAGACAATCCCTTATTTGTACTTGCCAATATATTTCCATTTTGCGTAAGCGTATAAATAATAGCTGGATTTCCTGAATCAAAAACTTGCTGAAAACCGTCTCCCCCATATAATCTTTGCCAATTATCAGGACTATTTCCTTCCAGAGTACCATGATCTTGCGCGCCTCCATAATAAAATGTAGGCTTATGAGGATTAAAAGCGATTCTGTAAAATTGGGTAGCTGGAATTTGTTCATAATCAGCCCAAGTATTTCCTTTATCTTTTGAGATATAAACACCCCCGTCAGAAGCCAGTAAATATTCATTTTCATTCAGAAAAACTAAATCGTGTTTGTCGGCATGTATATTTTGTTCATACCAGGGAGGAGCTCCTAAATTCCAGGTTATGCCACCATCCTTAGATCTCCATAAATCAACTCCCAGAATAAATAGATCCTGATCATTGTAAGGATTTATTTCAATTTTCCCAAAGTACCATCCAAAACCACCCATTGCATTTTCAGGTATGGTACTGGCAGAAGGCTCTTTAAATAAATTTGTCCAGGTCAGACCACCATTAATAGATTTGTAAAATCCTTCCCACTCGTTATTTTCTCCCATCACAATGGCAAAAATAAGATTAGGCGTTTTTTTACTGGCAACTAAACCCATTCTACCCTTTGGACCAGGGTTAATACCTGTGGCACTAATTTTCCATGTTGCTCCAGCATCGGTACTTTTCCAGATATTTGCAGTTGTCCCTGTTAAAATACTCTCCCGATTATTCCTGACCCTTGGCCAGGAAGTTGCATATAAATTATTAGGATTAAATGGATCGAAGATCAAATCAATAATTCCTGTCTCATCAGCAACATGTAGTCTTTTTTCCCAGGTATTACCGCCATCTAAACTCCTGTATATACCTCGCAATTTATCCTTTTGAAAAGGAAGCCCCATACTAGAGGCATATAAAATTTTCGAATTTTCTGGACTAATTAAAATTTTCGAAATAATTTGAACACCAGAGGGGCCAATATTTTTCCAGTTTAAACCTCCATCGATACTTTTATAAATTCCATCACCTACAAAAGGGTAACCTGAAATATTAGGATCTCCTGTTGCTACATAAATGATGTTACTATTGAAAGGATCAATATTTATGTCGGCGATTGCCAGCCAGGGAAATTCATCAAACATAGATTTCCACGATTTTCCCCCATCGTTGGTTTTCCATAAACCACCTGAAGAAAATCCTAATAACACAATTTGATGGTTAAAGGGATCTTGTTTTATCACATTGACTCTGGCTCCAATTTTAGAGGGACCCCTTAAAATCCAATTTTCATTAAATCCTTTTGGAACAGATCTAAGATTTGTCCTGTCTGACAATAAATTCAGAGATTCAAAATATTTTTTTGATGTGAATTCATCATTAAAAAACTGCCTTATTAGGAAGAAGTTTTCAATGGGTTTGTAATTATTTAGTGGGGAAACGAATCTAAAATCTGATGAGAAAAAAGAGCATAACACAAAAATAAAAAAATATTTTCCAAGGACTGAAAGATTATTTAAAAAGTAATAAATAGGTTTTATCCTCATAATTCCATTATAAATTATCTGCCACCAAGTAATAACCTCATATCCCGTCGCTGTGGAGCTGATTCATACAATTTATTTTCATTATCTGTTAAAGGAATAACAGCGGGAACTGAAACTGGTTTACCTTCAGGTGTACTCAAGGCAACAAAAGTATAATAAGCATGATTACATCTTCGGTAATTATGTCCTTTAATATCGGCGGCATAAACTTCTACATAGACTTCGACAGAAGTATTGAAGGATCTTGTTACCATAGCCTCAATAGTGACAATATCACCCACATGTATGGGTTTTTTAAAGGCTACATTATCTACTGAAACGGTAACTACCTGATTTTCACAATGTTTTCCTGCACAAATACTGGAGATAATATCCATCCAACGCAATAAATTTCCACCCATTAAATTTCCCATTGGGTTAGCATCATTGGGCATAACCATTTCCGTCATTACCGATTTTGATTCGGCTACTCTTTTTGCTTTAATTTCTGTATCCATAATTTTTATAAGAAATCGAATTCAAAAATAGATGAAATTTCCTTTTTTAAGATTGATTTAACTTCCTCCATATCTTGTTTAGCTCCCAATTCATTTGCAAGAGATGTAACAGACTTTTCTTCATCTTTAATGCCACAAGGTATAATAAATTTGAAATGATCCAGGTTTGTATTGACATTAAAAGCAAAACCGTGCAAAGAGACCCAGCGACTCAAATGTACACCGATGGCACAAATTTTCCGTTTCTCTAATCCATTTTTATCCTTTACCCATACTCCAGTATACCCATTTTCTCTGTAACCCTCAATTTTATAATATTTAAGTGTTTGAATGACAGACTCTTCTAATAATCTGACATATTTATGAACATCATTAAAAAATAAGTCTAAATCAAAAATAGGATAACCCACTATTTGGCCCGGGCCATGATAGGTGATATCACCACCTCGATTAATTTTATAAAACTGAATATTATTTAAAGCAAGTTCTTCAGGGGAAACGATTAGATTCTCATGTGAACCGCTTCTACCTAAAGTAAAAACAGCATTATGTTCGCAAAACAAAAGGGTATGATTTGGATTCTCCCTCTGATGTATTTTTTTATCTTCTTTAAGTTCATTATGAATTTTGGTTTGAAATTGCCAGGTTTCAAAATAGTCCGTTAATCCTAAATCCCTAAAAATTACCTTTTGGCGCATTTATTTTTGGACAAAGTTAGGATAAATCTTTTACTATTATAAATAGCCAGTTTTACCAAATTAATTACTAAACCTTAATATTAGCATAAATAATATTCAGGTATGAAAAAATTCTTTTTATATGTCCTTTTCTTCGGCTTTACACTGATTCAATTAAAAAGCCAAACAGTTGATTTTTTTAGAATTGGAAACCAAATAATGCCCATATTGGGAGAAAGCTATTTACAATCCTCTAATCACACCACATTAGGCATTTTAATACAGGAATCTCAGTGGCTGGATGTAAAATCAAGACAAACTTTGGATTTATTGGTCTTTTTTAAAGACAAAGAACAATATTTATCTTTTTTATATGCCAGTCCGTATTGGAAAAATCAAGAATTTGAATTTGCTTATTTTAAGAAGTTAAATTCTTTTTTTATGCTAGGAATTGAAATAGGAAACAGAAGACAAATATTCACCGAAGATTTGCCGCTAAACACCCTGTTAATAGGAATTAATGCTATTATTAACCTAAAAACTAATCATCAACTAATTATAAAAGTTGAAAAGGGTATAACTTACAGGAAAAACAAAATTAATAATGGATTTATCATAGGAATTAACCATAAGATAAATGAATCTTTAGCCTTGAAAATATATTATGCCTATAATATGGATCCCATGGTACGGGGATTAAGAGGAACTATAAATGGAGGTTTTCAACAATTTGAGGGGGAAATAGGATGGGAACCACTACCCTATTCTCTTTCAGGAGGATTGGCTTATAACCTGCCAAAAAGTTGTAAATTTGGTTTATCCTTACGGAACCACCAATGGCTGGGTTTGTTAACCTCTGTATATTTTCAAAAACAATGGAATCAAAAATCAAAATGAAAATATTAATAGTTAGTGCAACCTCTTTGGAGATTGATCAGTCTGTGACATATTTAAATAACCAATGGAAAATGATACCAGGAGGTAACTGGGAATCAGAAAACCATGAAATAAATATATTGATAACCGGTGTTGGTGCATTTAATACAATGTATGCATTAATGAACTGTTTAAAGAAATCAGAATATTCCTTAATTATTCAAGCAGGTATTGGTGGATCTTATCAGAAAGATAAACCATTAGGTTTTGTTTATTATCTTAAGACTGAACGATTTGGCGATGTTGGTATAGAGGAAAAAAATGGTGATTTTACATCTCTTTTTGATACACCTTTTATGAATAAAAATGAATTTCCCTTTGTAGATGGTGTTTTGATTAATCCAGACACTGAGCTGGCAAAATTTTTGCCCTGTGCCAATGGGATTACATTGAACACTGTTACTGGAACAAATGAACGTGCGCATAAATTATGTCACCATTATCCAGATATTGAAATTGAAAGTATGGAAGGTGCCCCTTTTTTTTATGTTTGTTTGAAGGAGAATATACCTTTTATGTCCCTGCGTAGTATATCTAATTATGTGGAGGATAGAAATAAAGATAATTGGATGTTGAATGAAGCTATTGAATCATTAAATAATTCCTTATGTGAATTATTAAATATTATAAAGGAGCTCTGATATCACTTATTTTTGGGATTTAAATCCAAACACCATTCTTTGTTTGCCATTCAAATCATTCCTGATTTGAACCTTTGAAAACGACAAACCTACCATTAAATCAGCAACCTGATCTGCATATTTGTAGTGGCATTCAAAAAATAAAGCCCCATTAGGAAGTAAAGCTTTAAATGCCTTTTCTGTTATTTTTTCGTAAAATAAGAGGGGATATTTGTCTGGGACAAAAAGAGCTATATGAGGTTCAAAATGAATCACCGACGATGAAATTTCCTCTTTTTCAGCTTCGCAAATATATGGTGGATTACTTACTATAAAAGAATAAGACTCCTTGATTGGATTTTCTAAAATATCTACCTGAATGGGATTAACCTTCACCCTAAATTTTTCTATATTTTCTCTGGCAACAATCAAGGCATCCTCGCTTATATCAGTGGCATCGATTTCTCTTGAACTTTCCAAGGCAATAGCAATGGCAATGGCACCTGAACCTGTTCCTATATCGAGCCCTTTACCAGCTGGAAGAAAGTTTAAATGTTCTAAAACCAAGGAAACAAGTTCCTCCGTTTCTGGCCTAGGAATTAGGACCTTATTGTTTACATAAAATAAATAATTTCGAAAAGGAGCCAGACCACAAACATATTGGGTAGGTTCCCCATTATTAATTCTTAGGATAGCGCTGTCAATTTTTTGAATTAAACCGGGGGTGATTCCTTTTTCGAGATTCCAGGGCATTTTAAATTTTGCCAAATCAAATAAGATAGACCTACAAATAGCCTTTTTCTCATTTTCTTCAAAATCGTCTTCCAGATTATTCCATATATAATGGAACAACTCTTTCCCATTTAGCATATACTTACCCCAATCGGTTTTTAAAATCTAAATAGTTGAATTTTTTCCAACACTTATAACCTTCATTTTCAGACCAATAACCAATCTCTGGGTGAGCTACCCCATTAAACTGGGTAGTTTTAACCATAGTATAATGCATCATGTCTAAAAAAATAAGTTTTTGACCTGTTTGAAGAGGAGTAGAAAAATAATACTCCTCCATGAAATCACCAGCCAAGCAACTCACCCCTCCTAACCTGTAGGAAAACGGATAATCAGCCAAAGAAATATTTGAAGCGTTTAATATTTTAGGTCTATAAGGCATCTCCAGTGTATCAGGCATGTGAGCTGTAAAAGAGACATCCAGAATAGCTGTTTTAATTCCATTATTTTCAACAATATCTAAAACTGTAGAAATCAGTTCACCCGTTTCCCAAGCCACAGCACTTCCTGGTTCCAAAATAATCTGAAGATTAGGATGATTTTCTTTAAATCTTTTTAAGATTGAAATTAGATGTGGAACATCATAATCTGATTTAGTCATCAGGTGGCCACCACCAAAATTAATCCACTTTAAAACAGGTAAAAGCTCTCCAAATTGCGATTCAACAGCAATCATTAACTTTTCAAGATGGTAAGAATCAGATTCGCATAAAGTATGAATATGAATACCTTCAAGACAAGGCAATTGTTTTAGTTCCTTTAATTTATCTGACGTAACGCCTAATCTTGACCCAGGAGAAGCCGGATTATATAAAGCTATATCAACGGGTGAATATCCAGGATTAACTCTAATACCTGCAGAGAACGTAGGATTTTTGGAAGAAATATAGGGTAAATATCTAACAAACTCTGCACAGGAATTAAAGGTAATATGACTGCTATATTGTCCTATTTTTTCAAAATCAGAAGGAATATAAGCAGGCGAATAGGTATGGGCTTTTGTTCCCATTTCATTGAAAATTAACAAAGCTTCATGAAGTGAACTAGCTGTTGCACCCGCTAAATATTTTTTAATTAAAGGAAAAACATGCCAAAGTGAAAATCCTTTTAAAGCTAAAATAATATCAATGCCTGATTTTTGCTGAATATCCTGTAGGAGCGTTAAATTACGCGTCAATCTATCCATATCAAGCACGAAAGAAGGAGAAGGAATAGATTTAAAATTAGGCATATTCATAGGACATAATATTTAGCTTAAGATTAATTATTCTGGATAGTTAAACTCTAAATCTCCATCAATCTGTTCGTTCCAAGGTAAACCAGACTGCCCCAATACTTTAAGGAAAGGATCTGGATTAAATTCTTCCACATTATAAACACCTGGTTTAGACCATTGACCTGTCAAAAACATTTTTGCGCCAACCATTGCAGGCACCCCAGTGGTATAAGAAACACCTTGAGTTCCAGTTTCATGATAAGCATCGGCATGCTGGCAGTTATTCCAAATATAGAAATTGACCCATTTACCCTCTTTTTTTCCTCTAATTCTAACTCCAATACTTGTTTGGCCAGTGTAATTCTCACCTAAATCGCCAGGATCTGGTAATACAGCTTTCAAAAATTCCAATGGAATAATTTCTCTACCCTGAAACAAAACAGGTTCAATATTTGCCATACCAATATTTTGGATAACTCTAAGGTGAGTTAAATATTCCTCACTAAATGTCATCCAAAATCTGGCTCTTTTCAAAGACGGGAAATTAACCACCAAAGATTCAAGTTCCTCGTGATAAATGAGGTAAGAAGATTTAGGACCAATGTTTGGATAATTAATGTCTAATTTAATTTCGTGAGGTTCCGTGAAAACCCATTGCCCATTTTCCCAATATTTACCCTTTTGGGTAACTTCTCGAATATTAATTTCCGGATTAAAATTTGTAGCAAAGGCTTTTCCATGACTACCAGCATTGGCATCTATGATATCTAAATAAAACATTTCATCAAAATGATGTTTAGCTGCATAAGCGGTAAAAACACCTGTTACGCCTGGGTCAAAGCCACAACCTAGAATAGCTGTCAGGTTAGCTTGTTTGAATCGTTCTTTATAAGCCCATTGCCAGCTATATTCAAATTTTGCTTCATCCTTTGGTTCATAATTTGCAGTATCCAGATAATGAACACCAGTTTGCAAACATGCCTCCATGATGGTTAAATCCTGATAAGGCAAAGCTACATTAATGACCATTTTAGGTTTAAACAAATTCATTAGTTTGACCAGTTCAGGAACATGATCTGCATCGACAGTTGCCGTTGAAATAGCCTGGTAACCAATCTGAATTTTAATATCATCAGCTATTTTATTGCATTTAGAAACCGTCCTGCTGGCTAATAAAATTTCTGAAAAAACCTCTTTATTTTGAGCGCATTTGAAGGCAACAACCCTTCCAACCCCGCCTGCTCCAATAATCATTATTCTTGACATAATAGGAAATTTATTTTAAAATGTGGCCAAATATAATGCTTTAAAACCTAATAAAATAACTGCCAATTAGAAGTATGGAATAAAATAACCACCAACCAATGGGAATTAAATCATTCAATATAATCTTTTTTGACCTCCATAAAAAGACTAAACCTGCTAACTTTTCGAACAGATAAGCCATACAGGTTGCATAAGCAATACCTATTAAACCAAACCATTTAAGACCCATAATGCTGAAACAAACATGAATTATTAACTCAAATGTGCCTATAAATGCCAGAATTTTTGCATTCCCGATAGCATTAATGACGGGATTTGTAGGAATAATCCGAAGGATAATCAGAAAAAGGAATATTTTAAAAACAGGAATACTTTCCAGAAATTGATTCGAAAACAGAAAGGGAAACCATCTATCTACAAATATCATCAAGAGAATTGAAATGGGAAAAACCAAATGAAGGATAAAAAGAGTATTTTTCTTTAATTTCAATAAACCACGCTGAAGATGGTTCACCAAGGAAGGAATTATCCCAACGCCGAGTCCTTCAAACAATCCATTGACAAAAGGTAATTCCCTGGCACCATATCGATAAATTGCAAAAATGGCAGCATTTCCATTAAAATAAAATTGAACCAATACCGCGTTAATAACTGTAGCTAAGCCACCTACTAAAGCAGAGAATATCAAAGGAAAAGAATACCTTAACCATTTCAACCATATCTTTTTATCGAATGAAAAATGAACTGAAAAGTAATGAGAGTAAAGAAAAATGCACCGAATGAACGCCCAGAATAGTAATCCTGCTAATCCCATATTAAGATCTCTGGAGAAAATAAATGGAATTGAGAATAGAAGAATTTGAAGAGGAAAAGAAAACAGACAAAATATTTTTAGCCAATTAAATTTTTCTTCTAAAAAAAGGGCATACTCGAGGAGTTGGCCTGGAGTATTAATCAAATAAAAGGCCATATAAATCCATAAAAAGGAAATAGGACTAAAATATTGAAATCCAGGTAATTGGAAGTAGATACCTGTCAATAGAATAAGTAAAGATATCGCTGAAAAAAAGCTAAAAATGACGATCGAAATAGGAAGAATTTTTTTCTTGTGGTCTGGATGTAAGGACGGATAAAGATGCATTAGCCCTTGTATTAATCCCGACACCCAAAAAAAGCTAAAGGAAAAAGCCCATATTTGCAAAAGCTCAAAAGAACCAATTTCAACTTTTGTAAATCCTAAGAATGGTAAAAAAAAGGCATAAAAAAGGACACTAAAATGTCTGCTTAGTTGAAAAAACTGAAGCAAACGAATTGGAGTCCACATTATAAAACAATCAGTTTTTCATTGAAGACCACTGAAAACTCATTTTCCAATTCACTTAAAACGGGTTCATAAACCTCTTTCATTACTGGAATCTGGACGCCTCTAGCTGAAATTTTCCCATCAAGAACCAGTTTAACGAAAATACCTAGGGGTAAACCAACTGTTTTGGACATAGCAGTTTCCTGACTATTTTCTCCCATCAATTTCATACTAGAAATTTTAAGATAGTTTTTACCTTCCTTTTTATATTCAACCTCATGTTGCATGATAATCATGTCTTTATCATTTGGTTGAAGCGCCCATTTTTCACGAAGTAGATTTTCCAAAATTAAGGCAGGAGTAGCAAAATTATGTTTGATTTTCTTTTTCCTAAACAACCCAAGCCATTCCAACTGGTCCATTACTTGAGAATTAGCCGGTTTATTTAATAATTGAGCGACTCTTTCCCTTAATGTTCCCCCATTATATTGATCTACATAAGCATCTAATAGTTCGTGATAGGTGATATTTCCAGAGTCGAGGATAGGAAAATCAGCATCTGTCAGACCTATTTGAATTAATGCATCCCATGCTTCACAGAAACCTACTGCTCTGAGCGTACCCCTGATGATATTGGGGATATTTGAAAGGCCATATACATCCATATAAAGCAAGGAATCTCTGTTTGCATACATCTCAAAAGGACCTTCATTTAATATATTTACAATTTTCTTTTCACGAAATAAGCGGTGATAAGGAACATATTTTAATTTACTATTTTCGATAAACTGGGCGGTCCCCTGACCAGAAAGCACTACATTTCTTGGATTCCAAGTAAATTTATAGTGCCATGGATTATCATCACTCTCGGGGGCAATTAATCCCCCTGTATAGGATCGAAAAGAGGTGATTTGACCACCTTCATCCTTTATTCCATCTATAAGGCGCATAGCAGACATGTGATCTATCCCTGGATCGAGTCCCATTTCACCCATAAAAATTAATTCCCTGTCCCTGGCTTCATCACCTAACCGATACATTTCCTGAGAAACATAAGAAGCAGTAATCAGGTGTTTTTTCAACTTAATGCAATCATGTGCCACTTCAAGATGTAAATGCGCTGGAATAAGCGATACCACCACATCGGCTCTGCTAATCAATTCTCGACGATCATTCACCTTCATAACATCGAGCCAGGCAGCTCTGGCAGTTAAATGACCTGCTATTAATTTCTCCGCTTTTAGAGGATTAGCATCTGCAACAGTAACATTCCAACCTTTAACATCTGCATTTTTTAAAACGTATTTTATAAGTGCACTGGAAGAAAGACCAGCACCGATAATGAGTATATTATTCATTTTTGTTATCTTTATGCATCAAGCAAAAAAATTGGAAAAAACATTACAAATTAAGTTCATCAGATTTCAAAATTTGTCTGAAGTTCCAGACAAATATAAAGAAATACTTGACTCTGCAGGCCATGCATTTCATAATTCTTACGCACCCTATTCAAAATTCAGAGTAGGTGCCTGCGTTTTATTGGAGAATGGAAATCATATATTAGGCACAAATATTGAAAATGCTTCTTATCCTTTATGTATGTGTGCTGAAAGAAATGCGGTAGCCAAATTATCTTTTGAAGAACCTTTTCAAAAAATAAAAGCAATTGCGGTTGTTGCAGACAAAAAAAATGCAATGGTAAGTCCTTGTGGCGCGTGCCGTCAGGTATTATCAGAGATGGAATCAAGGCAAAATAGTCCCATTGAAATTATTTTTCAGGGAGAAGAAGGAAGTTATTACTTATTAGAAAGTATAAAATCGATCCTTCCATTTAGTTTTTCTGCGGAATCTTTACCCTAATTAGAATCTAATTTTTCTACAATTTTTCTTCTGACCGCTTCTCCAAACAGACTCAGTCCACTGTTTAAAATACATAACCCTAAAGTACCTAAGAGAATCCATTCCTCATTTGGTCTTCCATCCCATTTCCAGAAACCTGCCTCAATAGATATAGAAATACCCATACCAACTAGAGCCAGAGATACCCCTGGGAGAAATAATGATTTATATTTTTTCATATTACCCGTTTATTTGCTTCCATTAAGTCTTCAGGTGTATCCACACTAAACAAGGCATCTGCTACAAATCCTATTTTAATTTTAAATCCAGCTTCCAGCCAACGAAGTTGTTCCAAAGACTCCGCTCTTTCATATCGTCCGGCTGGCAATTGAGTTAAAATCTGTAATATTTTGTTTTTAAAACCATAAATACCTATGTGCTGAAAAGATAAATGCTCAAATATATCTTTTTTCCTAAAAGGTATATCATACCTGCTAAAATACATTGCATCTTGATGATTATTAAATACAACCTTTACTCTATTTGGATTTTGTCTTTGATGTTCCTCTTTTATAGGGCATGCAAGTGTAGCTATTCCATCGGAAGATCTTTCCAGGGTTTCCATTAATGTGTATATATCTGAATCTTTTATAAATGGCTCATCTCCTTGTAAATTTATGATATTGTAATCTACTGGAAATCTTTTTGCTACCTCTGCTACACGATCAGTTCCACTTTGATGCAGATTGCTGGTTAAGGCAAAAGGAATTTTATTATTTTGGCAATGATCTGCTATTTTTTCATCATCTGTAGCAACTATGATTTCATCTATATGTTTATAATCCTTTATACTATCATAAATAAATTGTATCATTGATTTTCCCGCTATTTTTTCTAATGGTTTACCAGGAAATCTAATTGATTTATATCTTGCCGGAATTATGATGATATTTTTTTCCATTCGCATTAAATTTGCCCTTTAATTGAGTAAAGTTGAGAAATAAACAGATATTTATTCTATCCCTTTCTTTTTTCTATCAATTTGTAGCAAGTTGTCAGGATACCTTCCCTTTATCTGCAAATATAAAGGATACTGTTTTCATTGCCTATTCTGAAGGAAAATATTACCTTAATCAATATGATAAGAATCATAAATCGATTAAAATGCCTGTTTTATATAGAGATATAAAAAGTCCTGTTCCATTAAAATCGTATGAAAAAAATTTATATCTCCCCCTTTATTATAAAATTAAAAAAGGTGACACTAACTACAGAATACTAAAAATATTTTTTCCACGCGATTCTACAGAAATAAAAAAGGTTAATTTTATTTATGGTAATCTAATCAAGGAGGGAGTTAAACTTCTCATTGGTTATTATCCTATTCCTTTTGTAAAAAAAGAAGAAAAGAAAATGGAGGATACCACAAAACTTGCTCTTGATAAGTTAAAAAAAACACTGGTTTTTATATCTGGTCCAGCTAATACTTTTGAACCTCCTATTGAAAAAACACCTTATCCCTTCGTTTTATCTAATAAAATACCCGAACATTCTGTTATTGAGATTATGAATCCAATGTCGAAAAAGACCTTACTTGCAAAAGTAATTGGTAAAATACCTCCTGGAAAATACCCCTTGGATATCATACTTTTGTTAAGTAAAAAGGATGCCACAAGCCTTGGATTTATAGATGTAAAATTTTTTGTTTCAGCTAAATACTATAAATAAGATGAAATTCTGTCAGTCTATTTTAGAAACTATTGGAAATACGCCATTGGTACAGATCAAAAAGATCCTTCCGGGTATTAAAGCAACCGTACTTATAAAAGTAGAAACTTTTAATCCGGGAAATTCTATAAAGGATAGAATGGCATTAAAAATGCTATTAGATGCTGAAGCAAACGGCCATATAAAACCTGGGGGTACTATTATAGAATGTACTTCTGGCAACACTGGCATGGGGTTGGCTATTGCTGCTGCTGTAAAAGGTTACAAATGTATTTTTACGACGACTGATAAACAGTCTAAGGAAAAAATAGATTTATTAAAAGCATTGGGTGCAGAGGTAATCGTTTGTCCTACTAATGTGCATCCTGATGATGCTGCTTCTTATTATTCAGTTGCCAAAAGGCTAAGTTCAGAAATTCCAAATTCATTTTGGTTTAATCAATATGACAATCTTTCCAACCGATTAGCACATTATGAATCAACGGGACCTGAAATTTGGAATCAAACAGAGGGAAAAGTAACTCACATCATTACAGGTGTCGGCACAGGAGGTACCATTTCTGGAACAGCTAAATATCTAAAGGAGCATAATAAAGATATAAAAGTTTGGGGTATTGATACTTATGGGTCAGTTTTTAAAAAATACCATGAAACCGGAATCTTTGATGAACAAGAAATTTATCCTTACATAACAGAAGGTATCGGTGAAGATATCCTACCAAAAAATGTAGATTTTAGCCTAATTGATCATTTTGAAAAGGTAACAGATAAGGATGGCGCATTAATGGCAAGGAAAATTGCGCGCGAAGAGGGAATGCTTTTAGGGTATTCCGCAGGTTCTGCAGTAGCAGGACTTTGGCAAATGAGAGATAAATTAAAAGAAAACGATGTCGTTGTAGTTATTATTCATGACCATGGAAGCCGATATGTGGGTAAAATTTATAATGACGACTGGATGCGTGAACGTGGATTTTTAGAAAGTGAATTGAGAGCTAAAGATATCCTTGCAAGAAAGGTGACCAAGGATTTTATTAGTATTTCACCAGAGGTAACCATACATGAGGTGCTGAAAATGATGAAAAATCTTGACATCTCTCAATTACCTGTCAGAGAGAATGAAGAATGGGTTGGAACCATTGGTGAACAACAGGTTATCAGTGCTTTAAGTGAAAATACGCAGCAAAATATTTCAGTTAGAGATATTATGGCACCCACCTTACCTGTAGTTGGTGAAGACATAACCGTTTCTCAGCTAAGTAAGATTATTTCCAGGCAAACTCCTGCTGTTATTGTTAAGAAAACAGCTGGAGATTTTCAGATTATTTCACAATATGACTTAATTCAAAGCTTATAAATCCTTGTTTTAGTCAATATATCGTTTCACTAATTCCCCATAAAAGTCAATTCTTCTATCTCTGAAAAAAGGCCACATCCTTCTTACATCTTCCGTTCTTGCTTTATCAATTTCAACGATAAAGCCACCTATGGAATTTACGTCAGTTTTAAAAAGCACCTCACCCTGAGGACCACAAACAAAACTTTGTCCCCAAAAGTTTATGCCATTGGTTAACCCAGTCCAGTCAGGTTCAAATCCACATCTGTTTACAGAAACTAAGGGTAAGCCATTTGCAATGGCATGTGCGCGTTGAATCGTAAACCATGCTTCATATTGTCTCTGTTTCTCATCTTCAGTATCGGTGTTTTCCCAACCAATAGCTGTTGGATATATAAGTATTTCTGCCCCTTTTAAAGCCATCAATCTGGCAGCTTCAGGGTACCATTGATCCCAGCAAACTAAGATTCCTAATTTTCCTACACTTGTTTGAATAGGTTCAAAACCAATATCTCCAGGGGTGAAATAAAACTTTTCATAATAGGCTGGATCATCTGGAATATGCATTTTCCTATATTTTCCGGCCATATTTCCATCCTTTTCAAAAACTACAGCAGTATTATGATATAATCCGGGAGCTCTTTTTTCAAAAAGGGAAGAAACGATTACAACGCTATTTTCTTTTGCAGCTTTACTAATTTTATCTGTTGATTCCCCAGGAATGGTTTCGGCTAAATCAAACATAGAAGGATCTTCAGCCTGACAGAAATAAATACTGTTATGTAGTTCTTGTAAAGTGATTAATTCCGCTCCTTTTTCAGCTAAACGTTTAATTTCCAATAAAATACTATTTAAATTGTCTCCCTGTTTTAGGCTTGAAGCTTGTTGAATCAGGCCAATCTTTATTTTTTCTTTTTTCATCTGTTAATAATTAATAATTAATAGTTCCTTCAGGATATTGCATAGTAATACAATGCAAGGAACCATGTTGCTCAATAAGGGTACGAGAATAAACTGGAATTATTTTTCTTTCGGGAAATAACCCTTCGAAGATAAGTATGGCTTCATTATCTTGTTTCACCCCATAGATAGGCAGTAAAACAGCTCCATTGATAATTAAAAAATTAGCATAAGTTGCTGGTAATCTGTGTCCATCCGCAGCATAACAAGCATCAGGCCAAGGTAGAGGGACGAGCTTAAATGGAATTCCTTTTATGTTTGTTAAATCTTTTAATTCTTCTTCCATTTTAGCCAATTCAGTAAAATGTTCATCCTCACTATCCTGACACTTAACATAAGCAAGCGTATTAGGATTACAAAAACGAACTAATGTGTCAATGTGGGAATCCGTATCGTCACCAGCTAAATATCCATGATTTAACCAATAAATTTTGGTTACTCCAAGATTCTCACTGAGTAATAGATTTATCTGATCTTCAGAAAAAGAGGGGTTTCTAAAGGGCGAACTCATACAGTGCCTTGTGGTTATCAGGGTGCCTAATCCATCCGTTTCAATAGCTCCACCTTCTAAAACAAAATCAATTTCTTCAACGGGTACTTTAAAAGCATTCAGGGTAGAAAGCCGATTTGTAATCTTGTTATCTCTTATACCATTAAATTTTAATCCCCATCCATTAAATGTAAAATCAAGAATTTTAAATGATTTTCCATCTTTAACGGTTATACCACCATGATCTCTTGCCCAAGTATCATCACTTTCTATTTCAAAAAGAATCAAGTTTTGAAGATCTATATCTTTGAAATATTCTTTAGTTTCCTTTATATTTTTAGTAACCAGAATTACCTTTTCAAAAGGCAATATTGCTTTTATAGCTTCTACGAATACGACGATGGCCTCATTTAAATATTCTTTCCAGTCTGAGTCATCATGAGGAAAAGTAAATTGAATGGCATCTTGTTTTTCCCATTCAGCAGGCCATCTATTGGACATTTTTTTATTACAAATGTAAATATTTTTTTTTCAAAGTTATGAGCACAGTCATTTGTTCAACACTTTAAATTATTGTACTTTGTCTATAAATAAAGATTAATCATAGCTTATGATAGAAAAATTTAACCCTGAACTACAGGAAAAAGCAAAAGAATACTGGTCAGATTTCTTATATATTTATAAAACACTATATCCTAATTCCACAGAAAGGGATTTAATATTGATAATTGAAACCATTAATTCAGCTTATTTAGAGAGGAAAGATTCATTAAAGAAGCTTGATCAAATCCGGGTAAATCAAACAGACTGGCATTTAGATCAAAAATGGATTGCGACTATGTTTTATATAGATTTATATGCAGGAAATATTAAATCGATTGAAAATCATCTCCATTACTTAAAAGAATTAGGCATAAATTATATTCATTTAATGCCTTTGCTTGAACCAAGAGAAGGACAAGCAGATGGAGGATATGCTGTAAAGGATTTCCGTCGTGTTAATCCCAGATTAGGAAGTAATCAGGATTTAACAGATCTCATTGAAAAAATGCATCATGAAGATCAGATTGTAGCTATAGATTTTGTAATGAATCATACGGCAAAAGAGCACGAGTGGGCTCAAAGTGTTTTAAGGGGAGAACATCTTTACTCTAAATATTATTATACCTTTCCTGATAAAAGCATACCTGATCAATTCGAAAAAACCCTTCCCGAGGTATTTCCCGATTTTGCACCAGGGAATTTCACTTATCAACCAGAGATTGATAAATGGGTCTGGACAACCTTTAATGAATACCAATGGGATTTAAATTACAGCGAGCCTGTTGTATTTAATGCAATGTTAAGTGAAATGTTATTTTTGGCCAATTTGGGGGTTGACATTTTAAGACTTGACGCTGTCCCATTTTTATGGAAAAAACTAGGAACAAATTGTCAAAATCAGGAAGAAGCAGTTATGCTTCTAGTGGCTTATAAATACTTAATTCATTTAGTAGCTCCAGGGGTATTATTTAAATCCGAAGCAATAGTTTCACCAAATGATATCATTCGTTATTTAGGTTCTGGAGGCTACGAAGGTAAAGCTTGTGAAATAGGATATAATGCTACCTTGATGAATCATCTTTGGCATGCAATGGCATGTGAAAATACCCACTTACTGAGGACAACTCTAAGTAAATTACCCCCCATACCTAAAACCTCAACGTGGATCAATTATATACGCTGTCATGATGATATTGGTTGGGGAATATCCGATCAGAATGCTGCAGATGTTGGACAAAATGGGCATGAAACCCGCTTATTTTGTTCTGCATTTTATACAGGTAATCTGGCAAATAGTTTCGCTCAAGGTTATGCTTTTCAAATAGATAAAACAAATGGGGAATCCAGAATTTCTGGAAGTACAGCCGCATTAATTGGAATTCAAAAATCTTTAATAGAAAATAAGAAGGAGGATATATCTCTTGCTGTAGAACGTTTTAAGGTATTACATGGTATTTTATTTTTTATGAAAGGTATCCCTTTGGTTTATGCAGGTGACGAAATTGGACACTTAAATAATTTTGAATATTTAAAAGATGATGAAAAAAGAGAAGATAACAGATGGTTGCATCGTCCTAAAATGGATTGGGAAAAAGCTGATTTGCGATTAAAATCAGGAACTATAGAATACAAGCTTTTTAATATTATTGCTAATTTTTCCAGAAGCAGAAAACAATTACCAAGTCTTCATGGTCTTTCTGAGGAAAAAATTATCTTGGTAAAAAATGATGCTATTTTCTGTGTAGAAAAATCATTGAAGGGTCAAAATGTTATACTCCTGGCTAATTTTAGTAAAGAATATCAATGGGTGAACAAACTGGATTTACCCATTATTACCCAATCTGATAACTATAAAGACCATATAACTAATCAGAATTTATCTTTTCCTGGCGATGTCATTATTTTACCCCCATACGGTATTTATTGGTTATCAGTAGCATCTGTTTTAACTATTGAAAGCAAAACATATTGTCTAAAAATGGATGTAAAGACTCTTCCAGGTGAATCTATTTATTTAATGGAGACATATCTTACTCTAGAGAAGGGAAAGAACCCTCGTCCTGTATCCTGTTTTTGGAAGGATGGCGACGGTTGGGTGGTACCATTAGATTTAAAACCTGGTTACTGGTTTAGCTATAATTGGGTAAAAATGTATGGAAATCAAAAAATTGAAACGTCCAAAAACCTTTTTTTCCTACCTAAATAAACTCAACTAAAATTGAAATCCAATAGCTAAATTATACCTAATGTTAATTGATTAGATGAAAGATTATTTTCCATTTTAGGTTCCATTATATTAGGTTGAATTGTGGGCAATAGCCTTTTTATAATTCTTAATGACTTCAGGTAATGATTTTTCTGAGTATCAAAAACTCCGAAATGATCCATTAAATCTATTTTAACCTGACCTAAAGAATGTAGTAATTGGTTGTCGGGTAAAATTATACCTGAATGAACAATTCGTCCAACTCTGTTTTCGAAAAAAGCGATATCACCTGGTTGAGCAAGCTCTATAAATTCAACAGATGAACCTAATTTTAACTGTTCCAGTGGATCACGGGGCATAGAGATACCAACCATTTGATAAACGATTTGAACTAAACCAGAGCTATCAATACCAAAGGGTGAGCGTCCTCCCCAAAGGTAAGGCGTATTTAAATATTTTCTGGCCAGCTTTACAATCATTTCAGGGCTGGGTTTCAATTTATCAAAAGGCAAAGCCTGTCCACTAAAAGAATATTTTAATTTGTTCAAAGAGAATCTTAACCCATCATATTCAGGTAATCTGGCTGCTAATGTTACAGATATAAAAGAATCAGAGCCTACTGCGGGTTGCATCAATTCAAGACAGTAGGCATAATTGTTTTTATATTTTAAATAGGTCTCTTCAGTTATAGAAAGTAGTTGATCCTTTTCCACCCAACCGATAAGGCCGTCTGATTCACAGATGATTCTGAGCCAGTGTTTACCTTTAGATTCTAGAATTTCCGCCATTTCTCCAAAAAGCATTTGAGAAACAAGTTCACTTCTATGAGAAGGAGAAACACGAATTGGGATGACACTTAAGGGACAAATGCCGAATTCAATTTTTCCGTTAAGATTCTTATTTTCTGAAGGTTGCAACATGATGGGTCAAAAATACTAAAAGTTATATTTTTACCGTTATGCAAATATTAAAATTAAACATTATTTTAGCGCTTTTCAAATATATTTCATGCAGGTGATACTAAAAGCTAACCTATTAACAAGCGTTTTCTGTTTAATTTCCGCTTTACTTTGGAGTCAGGATCCAAACTTTTCCCAATATAATAATTTACCCATTTATTTGAATCCTGCTTTAAGTGGCAGCTTTGAAGGAAGTTATCGTGCAATACTTGCTCACCGTAATCAAGGCAATTCCCTTTTTAATGAGCCACTTGTCTCCCTCTCTAGTACTTTTGACCTGAGGCTCCCTCTCAGATATGATGGAAAGTTGTTGGATGATGCTGCAGGTGTTGGGGTTATGTTTTTACAAGACAGAAATTCAGCTAAGGGCTGGAATACTCAAAAAATATATATTTCAGGTGCTTTTCACAAAAATATAGATCCTACAAATAATCAGTTTATTAGCGTTGGATTTCAAATGGGGATTGTTCAAAAGAGTGTTAGCTATAGCAAACTAACTTTTGAGGACCAATTTAATGGAACTGATAATTATAATGATCCTACAGCTGAAACCTTACCAGCAAATAATTTTGCTTTTTCAGACCTTTCGGCGGGGGTGCAATATTCGTTTATGACTCCAAACCAGTTCGGTGCATTTTTAGGTGGATCATTGGCGCATTTTAATAAGCCAAACCAAAGTTTTTATCAAAAAGAAATTTTGTTCATAAATATCATAAATAATCGACCTTTACAAATGAAATATACCTTACATGGTGGATTTCAAATTCCTGTAACAGATAAACTTCAGATTCATCCAAGATTCATGGCTCAAAAACAAGGAAGTCATATGGCAGGAATGGCAGGTCTGAATATTCGAAGTATTATAAATGATATAAATAACACATCCTTGCATTTTGGTGCATCTGTGCGCCCTACTCTCTCAAAACCAGGAAAACCTGATTTGGAAGCCTTAATAGTTCTTCTTGGATTGGAATTAAATGAATTATTGATAGGCTTTACTTACGATATTGGATTAACCAACACATTTAACGCCATCCCGGGAAGAAGAAATGCATTAGAATTAACGATAACTTATATGGGAAGATATAACAATGATGATAACTTCTGTCCCAAATTTTAATCTGTAATTTCAATATTTTCGATTATCTCCAATCCATATCCATCTAACGCGACTCTCTTTTTGGGATTATTCGTCAATAATTTTAACTTAGAAACGCCTAAATCTTTTAATATTTGAGCACCTACACCAAAATCACGAGGATTCATTTCTTGTTTTAATAGATTTTCCTTTAAATTATTGGGTTGAGTACCTATAAATTTAAGCTCTGAAAGTAAATCTTCTTCCGACTTCACACCAGGTCTCATAAACAGAAAAACACCTTTGCCTGCCTCAGCAATCTGCTTCATCGCTTTAAAAGGAAGGTTTGCATTTTCAGAAAATAAAGAAGAAAAAATATCATTGGGTGCCATAGAAGAATGTACTCTGACGAGGACGGGGTCGTTTGTATTCCATTCACCCATAGTAATAGCTAAGTGTATATCACCAGAATTTATTTGGGTGTATGCTGTTACCAAAAAGTCACCATACACAGACTTTAGGGGGAAGGAAAGTTCTTTTTTTATCAAACTTTCCATCTTTAGTCTATAAGCAACTAAATCTCTGATGGCAACAATCTTTAGATTAAATCGTTTGGATATTTCAAATAACTGGGGTAAACGAGCCATTGTACCATCCGGGTTAAGTATTTCTACCAGAACTCCTGCTGGATAAAAACCAGCAAGCCTGGCAAAATCTATGGCAGCTTCCGTATGGCCTGTTCTGCGTAATACACCTCCCTGCCGTGCCTTCAGTGGAAATATATGACCTGGTCTTGCATAATCCTTACCTGCAATTGAAGGATCTGTTAATTTTTTAATACCGGTAGCTCTGTCATAAGCTGAAATACCTGTAGAACAATCAAAGCCAATTAGGTCGATAGAAACCGTAAAGGCGGTTTCATGCAAGGCCGTATTATTAGAAACCATCATGTTGAGTTCTAATTCTTCTACCCTTCTTTCGTCTAAAGGAGCACATATCAACCCTCTTCCATGGGTTGCCATGAAATTAATAATTTCAGGGGTAACTACTTCAGCGGCACAAATAAAATCACCTTCATTTTCGCGATCCTCATCATCCACAACGATAATGACTTTACCCTCTCGGATATCATTGATAGCATCTTCAACCTTGTCAAGTTGAAAATTATTGGTTTCGTTTGGTAGGTTCCCAGACATTATTTTTAATTCCTTTTAAAAAATCAAAGAATCCCATTAAAATGGCAGCATTTATTACAATAAAATATCTAATCCCTCTAAGATGGGACAAATGTATATGATTGTTTTCTAATAATTTATCTAATACTATAAATACCAATAAAATGAATCCGAAAATGGATAAATATTTTAAAACTACTAAATGATAAAGAGACAAAACAACCATTGAAATAAACAGATTTGCTA
>JBEAXK010000109.1:0-29787 GCA_041159865.1 Bacteroidota bacterium | reverse complement strand
ATAATGGAAATATTACCTGGACAAGTAATACACCTGGAGCAACCAGTTATCTAAGTTGTGTTAATTGTACAAACCCTACCTTTACGCCAACCAGTACCACGCCAGAAAACCTATCCTATATTGCCACATGGACTAGTTCCGCGACGGTTTGTGGTAGTACATTAAGTTCAACTAAAGAAGTTTTTGTTACTACCCTGCCAAAACCTGTTATTGCGGTAAGTCCTGTAACCAAAGTATTTTGCCAAAATGGATCCAATGCCAGTAGAACCTTAACTGCAACCGTGACAGGGCCTGGCAGTAATTATAAATTTGAATGGTATAACTCCAATAACCCTTCTTTTGTATTATCTAATGCAAGTACTTTTGTTCCACCTGCTGATGGCTCAACAACGAACTATACAGTTAAAGTAACCGATTTAAATGACAATTGCAGTTTCCAGACATTTAGTTTCCCTGTAACATATAATCCAGCCCCCACATTTTCCATTGACAATATCATAGGCTGCAAAAATGATTCCGTTACTTTTAGTGTAAATGTAAATTATACCTATTCTTTTTCACCTTCAACGGGTATTGTATCATTAGGAGGTGGCAATTATAAATTAATCAATTCTGGCAATCAAACCTACACGGTCACTGCGACCAATGGATTTGGATGTCAATTTATTGACACATTTAATTTAACGGTAAAAGAGTGCACCACTTGTCCGCCAAATGTAATAAAATGTAGCGCCCTGTCCTATCCACCTTTCACCACTATTACTTCCTTCATTTCAGCTGGAGGTGCTATTAATTTCCCCTGTACTTACGCAAATAGCAATATAACTTTACTTTCAGAAAAGCAAACTGGAACTGATTGTAATGGATTATTAGAGAGAAACTATGAAATATTCGATGATTGTGGTAATTCTGCGATTTGTAAACACCTCATAACTTTAAAAGATACAACACCCCCAAATTTTTTAGTTTTTCCGGGTAATTATACCGCCCAATGTCCGCTCATACCGCCTGCTGTTACCCCAACTTTTTCTGACAACTGTGATGCAGCGCCAACCATAACTATGGTATCTAATATTACCACAGGAACTTGCGCCAGTCAAAAAACAGTAACTTATACCTGGACAATAAAAGACAAATGTGGCAATACAAATGTAAGAACGCAAACGATACAAATTGTAGATACACAGGCACCTGTTTTTTCAAATACGCCGGCCAATGTTACCGTCAGTTGTGGTAACATACCTGCGAGACAAAACCCAACTGTAACAGATAATTGCAGTTCTTTAGCAGACATAACGGTTAACTATCTGGAAGAGGAAATACCAGGAAATTGTTTGAATAATAAAACTATAAAAAGAACCTGGACTGCAAAAGATCTTTGTAATAATCAGACTGTATATATTCAAACCATTACGGTTAGAGATTTAACTGCTCCCGCCTTCAGTTCACTTCCAGCAGATGTAAATGTTTCTTGTACAAATATTCCAGCAAATCCTGTATTAACGGTTACCGATAGTTGTGATCTAAATCCGTCCTTAACATTTACATCAGTTAAACTAGCAGGAAGTTGTCCAAATGAATATACCATTCAAAATACCTGGGTAACTAAAGACGCTTGTCTGAATGAAAGAACCCATGTTCAAAAAATCAATGTTTCAGATAAAGAAAAACCTTCATTTGTTTTCTTCCCTGCCGATGAAACAGTCGATTGCCATAATATCCCCGCAGCTGCTACTCCTACTTACACGGATAATTGTTCTACCGTAACCATTACTTTTAATGAAACTAAAACGAATGGTTCATGTCTTGGGAATAGTACTATATTGAGGACCTGGACCATTACGGATGCTTGTGCGAACAGTTTATCTAAAACTCAAACCATTCAGGTTGTTGATACAAAAGCACCCGTATTACAAGGTGTTCCGGGTAATGTATCTGTATTATGTAATGCAATTCCTGCTATTCCAACGGTAACTGCAACCGATTTGTGTGACCCTGCTCCAAAAATCACATTTACAGAAACAAAAAGTACGGGATGCCTCGGTAGTTACACTTTAACAAGAACCTGGAAAGCTACCGATGCATGTAATAATCAACAAACCCTGATTCAAGTTATTACGGTTAATGATAATGAAAAGCCAGTATTTAGTTCCTTGCCTAATTCATTAAGTACCTCTTGTAATGCCATTCCTGCTATACCTGTCTTAACAGCCACTGACAATTGTACCGCAAATGTTCAGGTTCAGTTTCAAGAACAGAAAATAGCTGGGTCTTGTCCAGATAATTACATTTTAAAAAGAACATGGACAGCAACGGATTCCTGTGGAAATTCTGCGATACATATTCAGCAAGTAAATGTTTCAGACACGGAAGCACCTAAAATTGCCAATTCACCCTCTGATTTAGTTGTCTCTTGTGAAAATTTACCCAATCTAATCACCTTAAATGTATCTGATAATTGTGATCTCAATCCATCCGTTTCTATTAAAGAAGAAACCATTCCTGGAACTTGTCCAAATAATTACAGTTTAATCAGAACATGGAAAGTCAAAGATGTTTGCCAAAACGAAACGACCCTTACACAAAAAATCGTGGTGAAAGATGAAGTTAGTCCTATTTTTCTGACAAAGCCTGCCGATTTAAGTGTTAGTTGTAAAGACAACCCTCCTTTACCTTCCATATCCATTAAGGATAATTGTGATCTCAATCCAACCTTTACTTTAATCATAGACACAATCAAAGGATTGTGTTTGGGAAATTTTCAGGTTAAAAGAACATGGATAGCCACTGATAATTGTTTTAATGAAAGCCAATATATTCAACGAATTAATTTTTCTGATAATACAGCGCCCACTTTCGTAAATCTCCCTGCTAGTTTAACGGTTTCATGCAATAATGTACCAACAAATCCCACTGTTGAGGCAATAGATGATTGTGACCCGAATCCCACAGTTAAATTTGCAGATGTCAAAGGTTCAGGATGCACAGGTTTTTATACTATCACCCGGACGTGGACTGCCGTAGATATCTGTCTCAACACCACAACTTTTGTACAAACAATTAATGTAACAGATAGTGAACCACCTGTATTTACAAATATTCCTCCAAATATAACCGTTAGTTGTTCCTCAATTCCTGGAGTTTCCGCTCCAACTGCTACCGATAATTGTGATTTAAATCCTGCCATTACCTTTACGGAAGATAAAGGGGTTTTGTGTGCTGGTAATTACTTGATTACCCGAAAATGGAAGGCCAAAGATGCCTGCGGAAATGAAAGCCAAGTTACCCAGGTGATTACCGTTGAAGACAATGAAGCACCAAAATTTATTAATCCTCCAGGTAATTTAGTGCTTGATTGTAATGCAACAGCACCCAACTGGACGCCTCAGTTTACAGATAACTGTGATGCAAGTCCAACGTTGACCTTTACAAGCACCACCAAACCTGGAAGTTGTGCACAAAACTACACGATAGAAAGAATCTGGACTGTAAAGGATAAGTGTGGCAATCAAAATACGCATACCCAACTTATACAAGTAAAAGATGATGTTGCCCCTCAAATAATCGGTGTTCCTGCAAATGTGCAGGTTTCCTGCAATGCAGTTCCAGCCTCTCCAAGTTTATCTGCTACTGATAATTGTGATCCATCACCAACTATTTCCATGAAAGATTCTATTGTAAATGGTTCTTGTACAGGTAATTATACAATATTCAGAATATGGAAGGCACAAGATCAATGTGGTAATTCAATAACTTCAACGCAACAAATTACTGTTATTGACAATGTGCCTCCCGTTTTTTCATCCTTCCCATCAGATCAAACCAGTACTTGTCAATTAATTCCCATCGTTGTAAATCCTGCCATAAGTGATATTTGCGACCCGAGTCCATCCCTAACTTTTAGTGAATTAAAAATTCCTGGAAATTGTGCCAATACATATACGATACAAAGAACCTGGATTGCCGCTGATAAATGCGGGAATACCAACATAAAAACACAAAATATCCAGATAAAAGATGAAGAAAAACCTAAAATTTTAAATTTACCCCTTAATGCTACCGTAAATTGCGACCAGATTCCTTTAGCCGTGGTGCTACAAGTCAGTGATAATTGTGATTTAAATCCAAATATTCAATTTACCGAAACGAAAGATCCCAATTGTATTGGAAATTACAAGATAGAGCGGGTATGGGTAGTCAAAGACGCTTGTAATAATATTGAAACAGGTAAACAGACTCTTACGGTAGTGGATAACATCGCCCCTGTTTTTTCGGGAATTCCAGCAGATGCTATTATTAATTGTGGAGAAATTCCAGCTCTGCCTACCGTTTCTGCTATAGACAATTGTAGCGTGACCTTAAGTGCAATCCAATTTACAGAAAATCAAATAGCAGGAATTTGTCCATTTACAAATGTGATAAACAGAAGTTGGGAAGTCACTGATCAATGTGGTAACAAAGCCAAAGCAACGCAAAAAATTTCTTTAAAAGATGATGTTCCACCCGTCGTATCAAATGTTCCCTCTGACATTACAGTAAATTGCAATGAAATACCTGCTAAAATAGATCCAACGATTAAAGACAATTGTGATTTAAATCCAGTCATAACTTACCTTGAAACGAAAATAACTGGAAGCTGTCCTCAAACTTATACCTTGGAGAGAAAATGGACGGCAACTGATAAGTGTGGTAATTTCACCACCGTAAAACAGATTATAAATGTTCAGGATGTAACCGCCCCCGTTTTTTCTAATGCACCATCAAACTTAAAAGTTAGCTGTTCCAATGTACCATCCTCTGCTTCTCCAACCTTATTGGATATTTGCGACCCTAATCCAAAATTGACCTTTAAGGAAGAAAAAATAGCAGGTTCCTGTCCAAACAATTACAATCTAATCAGAACCTGGACGGCGGAGGATGCATGTAAAAACAGCCTTTCAATCTCTCAGACTGTTGAGGTTTCAGATAAAGAGGAGCCTATTATAATTGGCGTACCGGTTGATCAAACTGTAAGTTGTGACGCCATTCCATTAAAACCAACTGTTTCAGCTTCAGATCTTTGTGATTTAAATCCTTTATTAACCTATACAGAGAGTATTACACCAGGTTCCTGCCCCAATAATGGGGTTATTTCAAGAACATGGAAGGCCATAGATGCTTGTGGTAATACATTAGAAAAAACGCAAAAGATAACCCTTCAAGATAATGAATCACCTACTTTTATAAATGCACCCAGTGCCATTACTGTAACCTGTGACTTAATACCACCAGTTACAAATCCACAGATAAAAGACAATTGTGACATTAGTCCTACACTTGTTTTCTTAGAAACGATTGATGCAAACTGTCTGGGTAATTATAAAATTATCAGGAAATGGACTGCATCAGATCAATGTAATAATAGCAGAGTACATGAACAAATTATTACCGTAACCGATAATATTCCGCCGGTTATTGTTGGCGTTCCAGCAGATATAACGGTTAAATGTACAGAAATACCAGCCATAGTCACTTTAACTGCAACCGACAATTGTGATAATTCTCCTACTTTAACCTTTAATGAAGAAAAAGTACAAGGAAAATGTGTAAACAATTATGTTTTATTGAGGAAATGGACCAGTTTGGATAAATGTGGAAATAAAACAGAAAAAACACAAAAGATAACCATTGAGGATAATGAAAAACCCGTTTTTACAGCTAATCCGATTGACTTAAATTTAAGTTGTGAAGATGTCATAGCAGACTTTATTCCTATAGCCACAGATAACTGTCTGGGTACAGTAAATATAGTTAAAGTTGAAAACAAGGTCATTGGAAGTTGTCCCCAAAATTACATACTGGAAAAACAATGGACAGCAACGGATGTTTGTGGAAATAGTAGTGTCATCATTCAAACAATTAATGTTACAGATAAAGTTGCCCCAAAATGGAATTTTATTTTAGGCGATACGACCATTAATTGCGTTGAAGCATCTGTTCCCGTTGTCCTAAAAGCTACTGATAATTGTAATCTTGCGGTAGTCGTCAAATATAATGAATTGAAAATACCTGGTTCCTGTACAAATAATTACAAATTAATCAGAACCTGGGATGCATCTGATGGTTGTGGTAATGATATTTCACATAAACAAACCATTCAGGTTGAAGACAATATACTTCCTACCCTGACCAATCCAGGAGCAGATCAGATTTTTAATTGTCGACAGGCAATACCTCCTATGAATTCATTAACCTGGACAGATAATTGTAGTGGAACTGGCAGTATCACTGGTATAGACTTTAGTGATGGTAAAACAGAACCTGAAATTATAACAAGAACATGGGAATATAAAGATCCTTGTGGTAATGGAGTGGTAAAAACGCAGAAATTTACTATTAACTCGCTTAAAGGTACACTGGCTGCTAATCTGCCCTTGTGTATCGGCAATGAATTAACTTTAACGGCAACAGGAGGAGATAGTTATGCATGGAGTGGACCAAATGGATTCACATCAACAGGTGCTGTGGTTAAAATTCCAAATACCACTGCTTCAAATACGGGAAATTATATAGTACAGGTAAAGGATTTAAATGGCTGCACCCAGTCTCTCTCTAAGTCCATTGATTTCTTACCAAATAATTCCAAAAATCTGGAGGTCAATCTTTGCACTGGAAAGTCATTTAGCATCAATGGCAAAACATATTCTTCAGCAGGACAATTTACTGAGATAATTAAAAATGGAGCCAGTAATGGATGTGATAGTGTCGTTAATCTGACTATTAATTTACTTCAATCGTTTACTACAAATATATCATCTACCATTTGCCCAGGTCAAAGCTATTCGTTCTTTGGAAAAACATTAACAACCACGGGAAATTATTCTGAAACATTAATTGGTGCTACTGTTGGTGGCTGTGATTCAACTATTAATTTAAATTTAACGGTCAATGCTCAGGTTGTAAAAAATATTACTGAAACGATTTGTTCCGGACAAAAATATACTGTAGGAACCAATGAATATAGCAGCTCAGGAAATTATGAAATTAATTTTCCAGGAGCTGCAGCTGGCGGATGTGATAGTTTAGTTAAACTTAATCTTACTGTTAAACCTAATAATACAGCAATTATCGTTCAAACTATATGTGCAGGAGAATCCTTTACTGCAGGTAATCAATCCTACACTGCTTCAGGAAATTATACTCAAAAATTAATTGGCGGGGCAAAAAATGGTTGTGATTCCACCATAAATTTGAATTTAACAGTACTTCCACAAAAATTTGAAACAAAATCTGCAGCTATTTGTGAGGGGCAGTTATTCAATTTTAATGGAGCAAATCTAAATAAATCGGGTACATACACAAGTGTATTAAAAAAAGGATCATCTACTGGATGTGACAGTACCATAACGTTGAATCTTAGCGTCAATGAAACAAAAAAAGGTACCGTAAACAGGGAAATTTGTTCAGGGCAAAACCTAACAGAAAATGGACAAGTTTATTCTCAAGCTGGTACTTATACTCAATTATTAAGTAAAAGTGCGTCAAATGGCTGCGATAGTGCGCTTGAAATTAATCTAAAAGTAATCCCAAATGGAATATTAAGTTTAACCTTAAGTGTATGCGAGGGAGGAACCTATACCTGGAATGGTGAAACATTCTCTGCAACAGGAAATTATCAACGTTTAATCCCTAAAGCCTCTGGAAAGGGATGTGACAGTATATTAAATTTGAGTTTTACGGTGAATAAGGTAAAAACTGCCCAGGTTGTTCAAACTAAATGCTTTGGTGAAACTTACTTTTTCGATGGAAAAAACCTGGACCAGTCAGGTACTTATGTTCAAACTTTAAAAGGAGGTTCGGTTCAAGGTTGTGACAGCATAACTACTTTGGTACTCCAGATTTTGTCTAAAAAATCATCCGTTCAAACTGCTGTCATTTGTGAGGGTGAATCGTACTTTATTGGCAGTACTCCTTATACAACTACAGGTTCATTCACCCAAATATTGAAAACGAATATTGGATGTGATAGCTTTGTTGACCTAAATCTAACCGTTAAACCACTTTCACGCGCAAATATAAATACCACCATTTGTGAGGGCACCTTTATCGTTGTTGGTGGAAGAACTTTTAATTCAGAAGGAACCTATACGCACCTATTAAAAAATGGGGCCAAAAATGGTTGTGATTCCATTATCACCTTAACCCTGAAAATCGCTAAACAGTCAACCTCTTATCAAACAGAATTTATTTGTCCAGGAAAATCTTACACCTTTTTCAACAGAGAATTAACTATTCCAGGGAAATATAAAGAAATTCTTTACGGTCAAAATAAAGAGGGTTGCGATAGCATCATAGAGCTTGAATTACTTTTGGCACCTCCTTTAACCAGAGAAATAAATGTAAAAATATGCCCAAACAGAACCTTTGTTTATAGAAACGTAGCATATTCAACCCCAAGTATTTATTCTGTTATATTACCTAAAGCAGCTGAAGGTGGTTGCGATTCTCTTATCTTGATTAGGCTTGAAAATTATCCAGATTTAACCCAAAAAATAACGGCCAATCTTTGTTTAGGAGAAAAATTCCAATTTAAAGGAAAAACTTATGATAAGGCAGGCACTTACTACGAAAGGGTAAATTCTGCTTCTTCTCTCATTTGTGACAGCCTTTATATTATTTCTGTAAACTATTTTCAAGAGGCAAAAAGTACCTTACAAAAAACAATATGTTTTGGTGATTCTGTGAAAGTAAATAATACTTCATACAGCAAAGCAGGAAGCTATTTCCAGAAACTTCCAGCGTCTTCCATCAATGGTTGTGATAGTACGGTTCAAATAAATGTTGCCTATTTTCAAATCGATACCAATAGGGTCACCAATTATATTTGTAATGGCGATTCCTTATTGGTAGAAAATACCTATTTTAAAAATCCAGGCATTTATTTATTAAAATATTCCCTTAAAAATAAAAATGGTTGTGATAGTATTTTGAAATTAACCCTTCTACCCGCTTTAAAAGACTCTATTTTTACTAAAACTCAAATTTGCAGTAATGATTCCATTTTATTTGGAAATAAGTATTATAACAAAACAGGGATTTACAGGTATGATGCCATAAATCAAGCAGGTTGCAAACAATTAAATGAACTTAACTTAACCGTAAATAATATTTCAAGTAGCCGGCTCGATTTGCTTTTATGCCCAGGTGAAAAATATGCTCAGTGGGGAAATACCTATTCGAATCCAGGCATTTATTCCGTTAAATTAAAAAATACACTGGGTTGTGATAGTACGATTACCTTTAATCTGACCTGGAGAAAAAGTGATACAACAGTCATACAAAAAACATTATGTGAGGGTGAAATATTATCCTTAAATAACCAGGTTTTCACGCTTTCAGGTACTTACTTCCAGCAATTAAAAAGCACTAACATTAATGGATGTGATAGTACGATTAAAATTATTTTATCGGTAACTCCTCTGGCAAGTGGAACTTTAAATGCCACTTTTTGCAAAGGCAAAAGTTTCACTTTAAATGGTTTTAATTACACAGCTCCCGGAACTTATTCTCAGAAATTCCCAAAAGCTTCTGTTACAAAGTGTGACAGTACTTTATCCATCCAATTAATAGAACTCGCAGGATCCATAAAAAACCTAAAAAGTGAAATTTGCTGGAATGATTCCATTACCATTGAAAATAAATCCTATAAAGTAACCGGTACTTACCCTATTACCCTGCAACAAAAAAGCGTTAATGGTTGTGACTCTACAGTTAATCTCCAGTTAATAACAAAAAGTCAACCTCTAAAAAATGAAATCTATACTCGTTGTGCAGGGGATACCCTTCTGCTTTACGGGGAAAAGTTATTTAAAGACGGCACTTATGCTATCTTAAAAAAGGGTTCTGGAAATCCAGACTGTGATACCCTAGTGAATGTAAAAATTACTTTTGTGGAACCCAGAACGAGCCAAATTACGCTACCATTATGTCCTTCTGATACCCTAAAATCGTGGGGTAGAACTTTCACAAAAGCTGGAAATTACCAGGTAGTATTAAAAAACCAATCCACCACAGGTTGTGACTCAACTATTAACCTTACCATAAGTGATGCATTTGTAAATAAATCGAGAAAAGATACAATTATTTGTCAAGGGGATACCTTGAAATATAATGGATATTCTTATTTCAATGAAGGGAAGTATATTCAGGAATTAAAAGGTAGAAGTGCGTCAGGTTGTGATTCCATTGTAGAATTAAATATTAAAATTAATGGAGATGCCTCTTTTTATCTGGAAAGATATATATGTCCAAATGATGAATTTCCCTTTTTTGAAACATCGATAAAAACACCGGGAACCTATATAAAACGCTTCAGTGGCTTTTCGAAAAATGGATGTGATAGTCTTGTTGTATTAACACTAAAAAATTATACTGTCCTTAAGGATACGCTAAGAAAATCGATCTGCACAGGAGATACTGTTAAGATTAAGAATTATACCTTTTATGAAAGTGGGGTTTACACTAAAACAGAACGCAGAGCTAACCAAAATGGATGTGATTCAACCTGGACCCTGGTACTAGAGGTTAATGAACCAGATACAGGCCTTTTGTCAAAAATTGTATGTTTAGGAGATACGATTCAAATTAATGAAATAAAATATTCAGATTCCGGTGATTACACTCAGTTATTTCCTTTAGGTTCCTCTAAAGGTTGCGATAGTTTACTTACCATTACCGTTCAAACAGAACCTTTAAAGCAGGTCTTTGAAAAGATTGTGTTATGTTATGGAGAAGAAATTATCTGGTTAGATATTCGGATAGATAAATCTGGAACTTATGAAAAAGTCTTCCAAAATATTACTCAAAATGGTTGCGACAGTACGGCAATAATAGAGGTTAATATTTATAAGGAAGCCATTTTAAAATTTGACACCATATTAAAACCCAATGAATCTTTCTTTTTTAGAAATACAACCTATACAGATACTGGTACTTATAGGATTGTATTAAAAAATGAGTCATTTCTAGGATGTGATTCCATCATCCAATTTAAAATTATTAGAGACGCGAATTTTTGCCTGGAAACAAATGCGATTGATTTATCCTTTTGCTATGCTGATTCAACTGTGAGACCACTGAATAATTTATTCGCGAATAAAAATAACAACCGTTTAAAATGGGTAATTAAAAATAGGTTGAATGAAGGAATCGATACCATAAGAGATGGCATTATTCCTTCGAATTTAGCTGTAGGAAAATACGAAATATTTCAATTTCCTGAGTTGACAGATCCATGTCCCCGAATTAACTATGTTCTTAATTTAGAAATATTAGCACTACCAGCTCTTAATTTGAAGGAAGAAAATATTTTGAATTGTAAAGATACTGTCATAACGATTAATCCTTCATTGAATACTGACCTGTACCGCTTTAGTTGGAATACACCCGACGGTTTCAATAAACCCAAAACATCCGCAGAAATCACAACAAATTTATCAGGCAATTATACCCTTACAGTGACTGAAAACAAAACAGGATGTTCTATTTCAGGTAAAACAAAAATTATTGATGAAATAAATTATCCGGTCATTGATGCTGGTATTAATCTTAATTTCCTTTGTGATAATGTTAATCTTAAATTAAATGGTAATATTGAAAACCTAACTTATTCAAATACCATTTCCTGGACTACACCTAACGGTAATATTGTAAAAGATGCAAACACCTTAAGGCCGGAGGTCAGTAAAACAGGAACTTACCTTTTAAGCGTAACGAATAATACAAATTTTTGCATCTCTTTAGATTCAACTAAAATTTTACCTCCAACAGGAGAGAAAATATCAGCTGTAGCAAAAATTATTGCCCCTTTATGCACCGATCCAAATACGGGTTCAATTCTTATTGAATCTATTCAAGGAGGCTTTCCACCCTATAAAGTTGTTCTCGATGGCATTGAATCTACCAACAGGAATTTTGAAAAATTAAAGGGCGGTGAACATGTGTTAAGGATAACAGATGATATTGGGTGTATCATTGATACTGTACTTTTGATAAAATCACCTCCCGACGGATTAAAAATTTCTTTAGGTGAGGACAAAAGAATCTTTTTAGGTGATAGTGTTCAATTACCCATTACTAAGAATATTCCTAATGACTGGATAAAAAATATACGCTGGGAGGCAGATCAAAAACCCTTTAATTGTAAAACTTGTTTACAACCTACTGTAAATCCTGTCAAAACAACCACTTATAAAGCTACCCTTACTGATATTAATGGCTGTGAAAAATCAGATATTCAACTTGTTTATGTAGATGAACGAGGAAGAATCTATGCTCCTACTGCCTTTTCTCCAAATGGTGATGGTATCAATGATATTTTTGAAATTTATGCCGATAAATCTGTTGAAAACATTGAATGGATGGGAATATTTGACAGATGGGGTACTTTAGTTTTTGAAGCAAAAGAATTTAAACCGCAAACAAAAGGAATAGGATGGGATGGTACTTATTTAGGAAAACCTTTAGATCCAGCCGTATTCGTATTTGCCGCAAGAGTAAAATTAATACAAGGAGATATTAAAATAATTAAAGGAGAAATCATGCTCCTTCGTTAATTTCAAGGCGTTCAATCTTTTTCCGATAACTTTGCTAATATTTTACTACACTGAAATAAAGCTCTGGGAACATGGAAACAACCTTTCCATTTCCCTCCTTTCAGGGGCAGGAGGACTTCTCCCTGCCTGTTTAGGTAGCCAAACCATTCCCCGTATTCTGCATCGGGGAAATGAGTCCAAGTATATTCATGCACTTTATTAAACCATTCTAAACATCTGGAATCTCTTGTATGCTGGTACCCCTTAAGTAAAGCAATCAAGGTTTCCACATGCACCCACCATAGTTTTTGATCCCACTCTAATTGTTGGGGAGGATAATTTTTAACATCCATAAAATAAAAAATACCCCCGTATTTTTTATCCCAGCCATAAGATAAGGTGCGTATGGTTCTGTCAACAGCCCGTTGCATCAAATTCTTATCCTGCCTCCTTTCAGCGATATCCATGATAAACCACATGCTCTCTATCACATGTCCCGGATTTACACATCTTCCCTCAAAAGTATCAGAAAAGGAACCGAGAGGACCAACATTTTCAAGAGTAATATCAAATTCCTCTTTATAAAAATCGACCATGACTTCTTTCACACATACATCAATGAGAGATTCAATATCAAATTTATCAGACAACTGCTCTAATTCCAGTGAAAGGTTACATAGAATCATAGGTAACGCAAAATTTTTGAGCGCTCTATTTTCAGAAATAACTTTCGAAAATTTTCCTTTAGGATTGTGTTGTCTATCTAAAATTCTTTCAAATGTTTTTACCGCAATGTTAGAAAATCTTTCAATTCCTGTAGCTTTGGCCAACTGAGCAAAAGCCATAACGGCAAAACAATCTGAAAATATGTTATAAGCACTTACGAGGGGTTTACCATCTTTTCTTAAAGAAAAGTACCAGTCTCCCTCCTCATTTCTACCATATTTTTCAAGAAATTCTGCTCCATGTAAAGCAGTATTTAACCAAGATGTTTTGGGTTCCCATTCGTTATACATTTTAGAAAACATCCAAACTTCTCTAGCCTGAAGCCAGATAAATTTATCGGTATCAAAAACAATACCATCGCGAAGGAGGCAGGTAAAATAACCTCCATCCACTTTATCGAGGCTATTTTTCTCCCAGAAAGGAATAATATTTTCCGTTAAAGCATTGGCGTAAAGGCTATATAAATCGCGCCAATTTGGAACAACTACTGACAAAATTAAGGGTTTTCTACTTCTACAATCATTTCCACTTCAACTGCCATATCATTGGGTAATGAACCCATTCCTACTGCAGATCGAGCATGTTTTCCTTTTTCACCAAAAACAGCGACCATAAGATCTGAATACCCATTAATTACTTTTGGGTGATCGGTAAAATTAGCGGGTGAATTGACCATTCCTAAGACCTTTACAATTCTTTTGACCTTTTTCAAATCTCCTAATTCTGCTTTAAGGACAGCCAACTGATTGATACCTGTCCAGCGAGCAGCATCATAGCCCTGCTGTATAGATAGATTTTCCCCTACTTTACCCTTTATATAAGTGCCGTCAGATAATTGCGGACCTTTTCCAGAGAGAAATAACAAGTTTCCCACACGTACTACATTGACATAATTTGCCACAGGACTTGAAGGTGCTTGCAGGGAAATACCTAAAGCTTTCAATTTTTCCTCTGGATTATAATTTTCCTGTGCCTCCATACTAAAATGAGTTAAAATGCTGACAAACAAACAAATCCAATATTTCATTTTTAATCCATTTTTAAAATAAATACTAAGTTAATAAAATTTCTTTTATTCTGCGGGCAACAATTCTTTCTTCCCCTGGATTTAACATCCAGGAAGTCATGTCCAGCGATTCACTTCCACCTACCGTTTCAATGGAAGGGTGACCATTTCTAAGTGCAAGACGAAGACTATCAGGTGAATATTTCAATTTTTGAGTATCCAGATATAATCTGATTGATGGCACATGATTTGCAATTTCAGGAATATGAATTTCTGTTTTTACACCAGGAATAACTGAAACTTCCTGATGAATATGATTAATTTGAGCTTCCCACATTTTCCACTCTGAATCAAAGTCTTTGGCCAGATAATTTTCAACAGCAACTAACAGAGAAAGCATCTCTTCTTTATTCACTTTCATACCCCTTCCTATCGTATTTCCATTGGGCACTGCATTGGCACGAGCTGCCTGAATGAGCTCTTTCCTACCCAAAAGTAATCCAGCACTTTGTGGACCCCGAAGTCCTTTACCTCCGGAAAACGCAACTAAATCAAATCCCATCTCTGTGTATTTCCATAGATTATCCACTGGGGGTACATCGGCAGCACAATCATTGAAAGTTGGAATATTATATTTTTTACCTAGCGCTACAAATTCCTTATCCTTAATCTGGCCAGCTGGATTGGCGTAATTGAGGAACCAAAACATAGCTGTTTTTTCTGAAACTGCCTTTTCAAATTGGGCCAGGGTCTCCACCTCTATCAATTTAATTCCTGTGTTTCTGATGGCATGGTCATAACCAACCCGGTGAGATTTTTGTATAATCACCTCTGATTTCATTCCGGTTAAATCTCCCGGTATTTTATCAATTTTAGCAGCATCCAGTCCTGTTAAGACACCAGCAGTGCCTAAAGTTATAGCTGATGCTGCCCCTGAAGTAACCATAGCAGCTTCACATCGAAGTAATTGAGCCAGACGTTCTCCAATTCTGTCGTGTAATTCATTTAAATTTACAAATTGGGTACTCGCATACAGATAGGCATTTTTAACTTCTTCAGTCATCAAACTACTTGTCAATGCAGTATAAGTCCCCGCGGCATTGATGAAGGTACGTACACCTAATTCCTTGAAAAAATCACGCGGATAAGCATCTAAAGCTGTTGAAGAGGCTGTTATTTTATTAAAATTTAAAAGCCCTCCTAAAAAAGGAATTGCGGAAAGATTTTTAATTAAATTTCTTCTTGTAAGCATCATGTTCATATTTAGGATTAATCTATGGCAGCAATACAATCCATTTCAACTAAAGAATCACCAGGAATTCCACCATAAGCAGCGACAGTGGTTCTTACGGGCGGTTTTTCACCGAACCTACCTCTAAAAACTTCATTCATAGCTGCATAATCATTTAAATCGTGCAGAAAAACAGAAACTTTTAAAACTTTCTGCATGGAAGAGCCATTTTTGACTAATTCCTTTTCCAACTCATCCAAAACGTGTTTAGTGTGTGCCTTTATATCTCCCTCAAAATGTGCGCCTTTACCCGCTATAAACAAGAGATTGCCATGTTTCACGGCACTTGAAAACAGAGGAATTCCCTGTTCGTCTGTTATTATATCTCCTACTACCTCTTTTGTGGGGGAATTAACTGGCTTTTCATTTGCTTTTGCTGATAAGGTAAAGCCAAATAGAGTTGCCAGACCGGCTCCTAACTTTTTAAACGCTAATCGTCTGTTTGTTTCCATCGTTTAATATTTTTCTTATTTATTTTCATCCTCTTTTAGAGGGATACTACGCCACCAGGTAGCCAAAGAAGAACCTGAAATATTCATCCAGGGACCGAAAACTGCTGGTGCCAGACCAACGGTAGCAATTTTATTCATGGTAAGTGCAATTCCAGAAGCCAACCCCCCATTTTGCATACCAACTTCTATAGCAACGGTTCTACAATCCCTTTGATTCAAACCTGCTAATTTACCCCCCAGATAGCCTAAAAAATAGCCGAGTAAATTATGAAGGATTGCAGCAAGAATAAGACTAAAACCTATTTGAAGTAATCCATCACGACCATTTGCGGTAATAACTGTTACAATAATAGCAATTCCAGCCATGGAAATAACAGGCATTGCTAAATCCAACCATTTTGCTTTACCATGGAAAAAATAATTGAAAATTAAGCCGGCTCCAATGGGCAAAATAACCATATTGGCAATATCCAGCATCATCTTCCATAAATCAATAGGAATATATTGACCTGCGAGCTGTTGCATTAGAAAAGGAGTTATAAAAGGAGCTGCGATAGTTGCAATAGCTGTAAGGGTAACAGATAAAGGCACATTGGCATTGGCAATATAAGACATCACATTGGAAGCCAGTCCGCTGGGTGCACAACCTATAAGGATAACTCCAGCAGCTATTTCAGGAGGAAAATTAAATATTTTAGCCAGCCCGAATCCAAGAAAGGGCATAATAGTAAACTGGCAGACCAGGCCCACCACGACAGCTTTCGGCATTTTAAGAACTCCCAGAAAATCCTGGAGGGACATAGTTGTTCCCATACCAAACATAATAATCTGCAATAAAGGTATGATGAGAACTTTAGGTTTAAAAGTGCCCATCTGAACAAAATACCCAGGATAAAACATGGCTAGAGAAACGGCGCTAAAAATGAGAACCGTAAAAGTGAATCCTTTTAAAAAAGGATGAAGACGGATACCTAATGCGAGTAAAAAAAAGGCAATACTCAAAGGGATACCAGCCTCAGTTCCATTTCCCGAAAGAGTTAAAACTAGAACTCCAATGAAGAGTAAAAAAGATAAAATCAATGAAATCTGAAAAAAAATTTTCATGTTTGAAGGGGTTAGTTAGCAGCTGAAGGAAGGGTTACTTGCCATATATTGGCTCTATGCCCATATTCAATTACAAATATATTATTATCAATAAGTACAGCATCTGTTGGCGATAAAAAATTATCCACCAGGCTCGTTGTTTTCATTTTATAGTTTTCAAGCATTGGATCATAAACCATTTCTAAATGAACCAATTCTTCCCCTTCTTGTGAAATTCTGGACATTAACTCAAAGTTTTCACCATCTGTCCAGGAAAGGGTAAATCCACTGTATTTGTATTTTCCCCCTAAATTACCTTTTGTGTCAAACAAAAGACCTAAAGGGCAGGAATGAGGTGTAAAAGTACCAACAAGGTGACCGGTAGTATCGGCATCCATGACTTTTCCCGTTTTTATGTCTCTATAATGGTTTAGACGAGGTCCCTCATTGAGTACAGGTTTTGATATATGTAGAAACATAGGTTTTTTAGGGAAAGAAGAATCTACGGAAAAATATTTTTGTTGATAAGCATGGCTCGTTTCAGGAATAAAGGGATCTAAAGTAGCATCAGGAATCCAATTTAAAAATTGCTGCGGATTATCTAACTGACCCATCACCCATGGAAATCCATAATGTTGCCCCATTTTTATTTCAAACATATCCTCCGGATGATCATAATCGCTTGAATTCACCACAGCAAAAAGACGATTATCCTTTGTAAAAGCCATATCATAAGCATTTCGAAGACCCTCAGCAAAGAGAAAACCTTGTGCTAACAACCAGTCTCTGTCATTTCGCAAAGTAAGAGCAAAAGCATCGGAAGGGAATCTTAAAATGCAGGAAGTTAAAGGCACATCTCTTTGGTAAGGATAAAGGCCATCATTATCCTGTAATTCACCATGATCGGTTCTTGCACCACTATTGACGTAAACATATTTTCCATCGGGGCTTATTTCTGTGGCGTTAAATCCATGATTGAAAATTGTTTTATTTCCTCCCATTTCTTCTGTTATAAAAAAGGGAGTCCATTCATATTTATTTTTCCCTGACCGAATAGCCCGCATACCAATTCCCCTGGTTCCTTTACCCTTGTTTACCTTGATGTTTCCAACCAAAAACATAGTATCTCCGAGGAAAGCTATGCCTTGAAGCTCACTAACACCATGATCATCTAACGTAAATCGCAGTTTTGAAAAAGGTTTACCAAATCTATTTTTATCGATCTCATAAACAGATCCATTAAAAGTAGTATAGACAATCTGTTTGGTAACTGGATCTTGAACGATACGAACGCAATTAGGTCCAATAGAGAGAAAATGCTTTACTTGAACCCCTTCAGCAACAGAAAAAGGTATTTTTAATGGCTTTTTATCACATGAGGACAAAGTGAGAAAAAAGATAAGGATATGTAACCATTTCATATTTTCCCCTATTTTTCCCATAAAGGTTTAGAAATACCATTTAAATCCCAAACTGCCTTTCCATCTCTGAGGGTTAATTCACAAACCAGTTTTTTGTCCCCTTTTATTTTCCAACCTAATACATCGGAGTAACCAAAGCTTCCATTTTCCATTTTTAGGACAGCAATATCTGCACCTGCGCCAACGGTAAGGTGTCCAAGTGCAGGTCTGTTAATCACCTGGGCTGGTTTCCAGGTAGAGGCTTCAATAACCTCGTCCAGGGAAAGTCCGGCATTGAGTAATTTAGACATTACATTAAGCTGGTCTTTCATACCTCCATTCATACTTCCTGTATGCAGATCTGTACTAATTGTATTAGGTTTAAATCCTTGTTCAATGGCTGGAATTGCCTGATCCCAGACAAAACTTCCACCACCATGTCCAACATCGAAAATAATCCCTTTTTTCTGAGCGGGTAAAACAAAAGGTCTTAATTTCCTTTTTTCATCTACTAAAGGAATTCTACCCTTTACTTTAGCGTAACAATGGGTAAAAATATCGCCTGGCCTTAATTTTTCGTTGAATAAGGTTTCTAAAGATAATTCAGGTTCCACTCCCCCGAAATCGATCATAACGGGAATATTAGCCAGTTTACCTGCTTGAACTGCCTGATCTACCGGGGTCCATTCCGGCCCAGCATAATGTGCCACTTTTACCCCCACCACAAATTCCGGAAATGCAAGCGCTTCCATAGCGGTAAGTCTGGCATCCATATCGAGCAGATTTTGTTCAATGGGTCCACCCTTCATACCTGAGCCAACGATATTTAAAAAAGAGAGGACTCTGGTTTGTGAGGTTTCTATTGTTTGCTTTTTAAATGTTTTAAAATTACGCCAGCCGGAACCACCTACATCCACTACAGTCGTCACACCGGATCTGAAAGTAAATCCATCAGGAGCCAATGCACTGGATCCATTGCTTAAATAGGAGTCGGGTTCTGTCCCGTAGAAATGGTGACCATGCATATCAATAATGCCAGGAACGACATACAGGCCGGTTACATCAACTACTTGAAAAACATGATTCGTCGGTAAATTGGGACCAACCTGAACGATGATACCATCATCTATGGCAATATCTAATTGTTTATTTAATTTATTTTTAGGATCTACCACTGTGCCCCCTTTGAGCATCAAATCAATTTCCTGAGCAAATATGGTATATGTTAATGAAAACATAGTGACCAGTAAAAACCATTTTTTTGTTAACGCTTTCATATAGGCTATTTTTTTTGAAATCTGAACCAGTCCTGACCAGCAAAAGGAACTAAAAAAGATTCGAGCAAACCCCGATCCTGTAGGGTAATGTATGCCGTTTTCCCATCTTTTCCGCCAAAAGTGATATTAGATGGCTTCGTTCCTTTTAATTGAATTTCTGTTACCCGTTTACCTTTTTGATTAAGGCAAACAACGGTTCCCTTTCCATGTCGGGTAACGTATAGATTACCTTTAATGTCGCAACGCATCCCATCTAATCCAAAATCATCAAATTGATAAAACAACCTCTTATTGGAAACAAAACCTTGTTTATCCAGACTATATCTCCATATTTTCCGCTGAACACTCTCATTGACATAAAGATACTTACCATTGGGGCTAACTTCAATTCCGTTTGTGGTTCCCATATTTTTTTCAAGACAAAAAGTGGTTCCATCCGACCTGATAAGCCATAATTGTCCGCTACTCTTTTTCCAGTCTGGATCACTTGCATAAATAAATCCTGCAGGATGAAAGGCTAAATCATTGGGTTGATTCATCTCTCTTTCATGGGCTAAAACCTGTATTTTTTTATTTATTACATTAATTTTCAATACATTATGACCCATATAGTCAGCCACTAATAAATCACCATCCGAATGCACACGAATACCATTTCCAATACTTCCGTTGGGTAACATTACCCATTCTTTAACTTTATGATCCGGAAAAAGAACACCAATGGTTCCTTCCTTTTGAAAATTCACCAGATATATATTACCATTTTCATGATAAGAAGGACCTTCTATACCTGAGGTAAATAAACCTTCTTCAACTACATCCAAAGGTGTGAAAAGTAGGCTATTATTCAAATAGGTAGTACATCCAGACAAATAAAATAGACCCCACAATAAAAGAGAATACATTGAAATCTGATTCATACCCGTTATTTATAAAAAAAGAATATAAGGTAAATTAAGGATTATTTTTTATTTGGACAGAATTCTAAAAAATAAAATGCGGTTAAATGTTGAAAAATCGAAATCGAAAGCATTTCTCGAGAAAAAAGACCAATTTACCTAAAAATGCCTGCAACCATTTCACTGTTATTTTGGGGGTTCTATGCGCATAGAATGCTAAATAATCTGGCTATTTATGCATTACCCGCGCCCATGAGTATTTTTTACCAAATGGAAGAAGCGTACCTAACCGAACATGCTGTAGATCCTGATAAAAGACGTTACGCTTCACCTTTTGAAGCATCGCGCCATTACATTGATTTTGAAAAATACGGACTGCCACCTTACGATTCCTTACCGGTCCAATATCAGGATGCTGTTTTTAAGTATCATACGCTATATTTAGTAAATAAGGACGATACTATTTATTTTAAAAACGAGGAAATAGAAATAGATGGTTATAAGCAACTGTTCAAGAAATTAATAGCCCCCCATTTACCCGATAGAAAATGGGAAATGCCCAGTGATAGTTTACTCTTATTACTTCCAGAAGGCAAAGAAAGAGCTGGATCTTTTTACTTTTTTGACAAGTTAAATGAACATGGCATATTACCCTGGCATTTATTAAGAATGCAAAAGAGGCTGACTGAGGCATTTATAAAAAAAGACAAACAGCGCATATTACAACTTTCTGCCGAGATGGGACATTACATCGGCGATGCCCATGTTCCTCTCCATACAACCCAAAATTATAATGGACAGCTCACCAATCAGGTAGGTATTCATGCTCTATGGGAGAGTCACATACCTGAATATTTTGCAGTATCCACCTACCAGCTTTGGACAGGGAAAGCGGTTTATTGGGAACATCCTGAAAAGATATTTTGGGAAATATGTAAAGACAGCCAAGGGTTAGTTAAGGACGTTTTAGCCCTTGAAAAGAAAGTGAGAGATACTTTTCCCGCTGACAAACAATGGTGCTTTGTTATTCAGGGAAAGGGAACGATTAAAAAACCGTGTATTGATTTTTCAAACGCTTATCAGCAATCGATGGACGGAATGGTTGAAAAACAGATGAAAAAAACGATTCAGGCAATTGCCAGCAGCTGGTACACAGCCTGGATGGATGCTGGACAGCCAAATCTGGATAAGATGTTTTTAAATGCCCTTAAAAAAGTAAAATCACGAAACAAATGAATAACCTGATTCGTTAATGTGTGAAAATTCGGTCGACAAAATGAAAAAACATATCTTTCATCAGGCAAATTCCAGAGGTGTAGCAAATCACGGCTGGTTAAAAAGTTTTCATTCTTTTAGCTTTGCCAATTATTATAATCCGGAAAGAATGAATTTTGGCGTTTTGCGAGTTTTAAATGATGACACTGTCGCGGGTGGAATGGGATTTGGTACCCATCCACATGAAAACATGGAAATCATAAGTATTCCCTTAGAAGGTGATCTAGCCCATAAGGACAGTATGAACAATATGACTATTATAAGAAATGGAGATATTCAGGTCATGAGTGCCGGAACGGGGGTTTATCATAGTGAATACAACCATAACAAAGAAGAAACGGTCAAATTTCTACAAATTTGGGTTTTCCCAAACAAGAAAAATGTTCAGCCCCGCTATGATCAGATTAGCTTAAATACGTTACAAAGAAAGAATAAATTACAACAAATACTATCTCCTAATGCTGAAGATGAAGGCGTTTGGATTCATCAAGACGCATGGTTTCACCTTGGAAATTTCGACCAGGGACAACAGGCAAATTACACGATTAAAAAAGAGGGTAATGGCGTTTATGCTTTTATTATAAAAGGATCTTTTAAGGTTGACCAACAAGAAATGGGATTTCGCGATGGACTTGGCATAATGGGAGCAACCAGTTTTGAACTAACATCGAATGAAGACGACGCTGAAATACTTTTAATGGAAATACCTATGAATTTAAATTAAAGTAGTTTTCTACGACTCATTTCAGATTTAACCAGGCTAAGTTCTCTGGACATATCTCCCGTAACACTACTATTTTCTTCCGCACGACGAATGAGGTAAGGAACCACTTCCTTTATTTCTCCATAAACAACGTATTTTCCAACGTTAAAGCCTGCATTTGCCAGATTAAAAGTAAGGATATCACTCATTCCCATTAACTGACAGAAATATAAATTAGAGTGGTTAAAGGGAATGGCTCTTTTCGCCATTTCTTCTACCTGAGCAGTAACACTATAAACATTATGTGAAGCATTGCAAGAAGCCATTTCCTGATAATGATCCAGGCAAAAACGAATTCCCTCATTAAAAGAATGGTCTGTGGACTCTTTTGAATCATGAATTGGGGAATCATAACTAAAGGAAACCGCTCGGATATTTTCCTTTTCCATGTATGCCCCTCTCACCAGTTTGGCACCTAAGAAGAATCTCCTTTCTTTTGAAAGAAGAAAACTTTCCTTTAAAAAGTCAAGTCTGTCCTTTCGGTACATCTGAAAAGTATTATAGATACATACTCTTTCTACATTATATTTCTCCATCATGACATTTGCCAAGTCATCGATAGGCTGTTGAATCCAGGACTCCTCGGCATCAATAAAGACAGAAACTTTTTTAACAGCGGCCAAATGACAGAGGCTATCAACGCGGATTTTGAACCTGTTAAATGCAAGAATTGCATCATCATTTAATGCTTTACCTGATGCTAAATCTTCCAGGATTTCCTGATGTACTAACCCCGTTAGTTTAATACTAATGAAGGGATTAAATCCAGAATTAGCTGCAAATTCGACGGCTCTTATTGCTTCTTGCAAAGTAAAATCAAATTCCTCTTCTTTATTTTTACCTTCAGCTCCATAATCGAGTACTGAAAATATTTGTTGCTTCGCCAGTCTCTCAATAACTGGCAAACTTTCCTTAAGAGAAGTTCCGCCACAAAATTGTTGAAAGATGGTATTTTTTATTATTTTGTTAACCAGGGGAAGAGATAATTTTATCGCAATAATCCCCAATTTAGCACCTATATTTACCAGGAAAGGCATATTCATGCCTTTGAAAAGCCAATAGGTTTTTTTCAATTCAGCATTATTTTTATCGCGAAAGGCGATAGAAATATCATTAAAGTCGGGTATAAAAACCTTGTTATTCATATTACAAATCTGAGGTCCAGATTTCCCAGGATTTTATGGCTTGAAGTTCGAGCATTTCATGTCCATTACATGTTTTCGCTCCTCTGGCTTTACCCTGTTTAAGGAACAAGGTTTCTTCCGGATTATAGATAAGGTCGTAAAGAAAGTGCCTTGGAGTTAATAATGAATAGGGAATATCGGGAGCTTCTTCAAGATGTGGAGACATACCCAGCGGAGTTGTTTGAATGATTAATCTGTTCAGATTCATAATATCAGGAGTCAGATCATCGTAGGTAATACCGTCAGGCGTAGGCGTTCTGGAAACTAAAGTAGGTAAGATTCCCATTTTAGGTAATTGGTAGAGAACCGCTTTTGCTGCACCCCCATTTCCCAAAACCAAAGCGTTATTAATCATAGAAGCGTCCTTGTGTTGAAGGAATTTATTCAATGATTCACCAAAGCCATAAACATCAGAATTATAACCTACCAGACCCATTTGGGTACGTTTAATCACATTAACGGCACCGACCGCAGCAGCCTCTTCATTCAGATCGTCCAGAAAAGGAATGACTGCCTTTTTATAAGGAATAGTGACATTTATCCCAAGGAGATTAGGATAGATATTAAACAATTCCGGTAATAGTGAAATATCAGGTATAGGAAATAAATCGTAATAAAAATCCTGAATATTTTCTTTTTCAAATTTATCAGCAAAAAACTGTTTAGAAAAAGAATGTGATAAAGGAAAGCCAATTAAACCCAAGCCTTTTTTACCCATTGGCTCTTTTTCAAAAGGCATCCAAGAAACAGAAGTAGTCATCAAGTTAAATTATTTTTGAACACGTTTCAATTCTAATCTATCGAAAATGAACATGAGGAAAGCCCCCAAAACCATCAAGAAAACAGCCATAAGAAGTTGTGGATTATCAATTCCCGAATGAAAGGGGGAAACACTTTTCTCAAGTAATGGCACTTGCTCACCCTCAGAATTAACTCTCCATGATATAATAATTTTCCAAGGCCATACTTTGTTCAATGAACCCAGCATAAAACCTGTTAATAATGCTAAAGTCTGGTTTGGATAAATTTTAAACAACCAGGACAGAAACCTTGAAAAAGTAGCTAAGCCCAATAAACAGCCAAGTGCAAAAACAACTACTATGACCAGATAAGAGGTATTAAAATCAATTAAAAGATTTTTAACTGACCCAACTACAAATGCATACATTCCCAAAAGTAGTAGGATAAATGATCCAGAAATACCTGGCAATAACAAAGCAGAAATAGCAATAGTACCCGATATAAAAACGAACCAAATTGCTTCATTACCATTAGTAGGTGAAACCACCGTGTAAAGATAGGCAAGCACTGTTCCTAAAACAAAAAGTCCGATATTTATTAAATTCCAGGACGGAATTTGTTTCGCAATAAACCAGGTTGAAGCGATGATGAGTCCAAAGAAGAATGACCACAATGGAATTGGATAATTATCCATTAGATGTGTAATCACAAAAACACCAAGGATAAGTCCACCAGACATACCTAAAAGGAGAAACAACATGAAATCACCATCTATTTTTGCCCATAGTCCCTTCCAGCCATTTGCTTTAAAAGCGACAAAAGGTTCAAAGCTTAAAATAGCTTTAATGGCATCCAGTAATTGATTGTAAATACCTGAGATAAAAGCAATGGTGCCACCAGATACACCTGGTATAACCTCAGCAATTCCCATAGCAAAACCTCTTAATATTAAGCCTGTTTTAGATATTTTTGATTTCATTGCGCAAAGGTAATAAATAGACGAATAAAAAAAAGGAGGCAGAACGAAAATCGTAATTCTGCCTCCTTAAAAAACACAAGGGAGAAATAATTATTTCACAATATAGGTAAAATTTAAACCAAAAGTAGAACCAATTCTAAATCCTTCGGCTAAATAACTAATATTATTGAAAATTTGAGTTTTTCTGTTTTCAGCATTCAATAGATTCCTTGCTGTAAAGCTAATCAAATAATTTTCACCAATTCTTTTAGAAAGCTTGAAATTTAACAATGGAATGGGCTCCTCGTAGATATCTGGCGTTGCAAATAAAGCAATGCCGTATAATTTTCTTCCTGATAAATTAAATGCCAGAGTCGATTCCAATCCATTCTCAGCATTTAAATAACTCAAAATAAAGTTGGTAATAAATGGTGCCTGACCTTGAAAAGGCCTTCTTGTTAGGTCATATCTCGCATCAATAGATTTTGAATTAGCTACTTCATTAGCTGGTATATTATAACCTGAATGGATAATTGCCAGATTGGTACTAAATGAAAAATTCTTTAAAGATGGGTTGATAAAAGTCAGTTGTTTTCTAAACTCCATTTCAAATCCATAAACCTGGGCATTATCAATATTAATATAAGTTAATTCAGGAATAGTTGCTCTCGGATTAAAGGCACGAAGAATAGGATTTTCAAAATTCTTCGCAAAAAGACTTACTGCGAAAAGTTCGCCAGATTGCGGATATAGCTCGTAACGAAAATCATAATTTTGAATAATGGTTCTTTGTAACTCAGGGTTACCTATGTTAAAAAAGCCATTTTTAGTATCGAATTGATAAAATGGAGCTAATTCTCTCATATTGGGTCTGGCGAGTGTTTTAGAAGCTGCAAGTCTTAAATTTGCTTTACTGTTTAATTCATAAATTAAATTGGCAGAATACAAAAAGTCTACTAAATCAATAACACCTTCTTTAACCTGTATATCTCTGCTTTTTACCCTTAAATCGGTAGATTCTAAGCGTCCACCTACAACAATCTTAAGTTTTTGTGTTAGATTCTGAATTATCATACCATAGCCAGCGAAAATATCCTGTGTTCCTGAATAAAAATTCAAATCATTGTTTTGATTAATGTAATGATAACCTGTAAGATATCTGTTAACAATACCGTTAGAAGATGTTTTACCAATAATCCCAAAATGATTCGGACTTAAAAATTCATTAAAGTTTCCATTAAATGAGGAGAAACTAATTTCAGAAGGTACACCTGAATTATTCAATTGATACCTGTACTCCTCAAAATTCCTGTCTACGGAGCTAAAAAAGGCACCAATTTTTAATTTGTTAGAACTACCCGCATTGCTATTACTCAAAAAAGGCAAAGTAATATCCATTTTACCTTCTGTTTGATTATCTCTCAAATCTCTAAAAAAATGATAAGGAAAAGCTATTTCTGAATTATTAATATAAAATTGTTGATCATCCGTACCTGGATCTGAGATTGTATAAGCAAAGTAACGTAGGTCTGGTTCTCTTTGAATAGAGGTTGCAGTGGAAACCATCCAGTCTATGTTTGTTAACTGATTTTTGCCTATTCCATGTTTACCTGCAACCTGAGTAGTTAAAAATTGTCTTTGTGTAAATTCAAGTGTATGGGTATTAAAACTAGATTCCGATTGGGAAATTTGTCCTAAGTATCTGCCTGTTTGGGAACGCGCGGTGATATCAGCATCATTATTGAAAATACTACTTACAGATATAATATTCTGATCATTTAACTTATAAGAAATATTAGCTATAGCGCCAAGATGAGGATTTTCAACACTCTTGTTTTCTTTAAGTTTTTGATAATCAAATAAATTTGTTGAACTTGTATTGATATAAGTTGCAATAACCCCATTTTCATAATGAGTGAAATTATTACTGTAAATAAGTCCAAAATTATACCCGAAATCCCTTCCAAACAGAGATAGTTTATTCCCTAATGAAAAATTGAAGCTTCTGTTTAACGGAGCTGATCTTCTGGTTGGAATAAACTCATTGCTTAATACTTTTGAAGTCTGGTCAAAGAGATTCCTTACCTGATCATTTTGTGGATTTGGATTTCTAGCTGTCAGGTAGGTACTTGAAGACATCAGGTCTCTTACTTTAGGATCCAATAACAATTCCGGATGCGCTCTTCCCCCATCATCAAAGCCCAGCCAGTCATATTTTCCTCTATTCATACCTTGAAAATTTTTCTGAAAGGATGACTGGGTATTAAAATCAAGACCTAAACTAAAATGCATTGTAAACTGGTCAGGAAACGACTTTGTTGTTACATTTACAAGACCACCGCTGAAATTACCTGGCAAATCAGGTGTAAAAGTCTTTACCGTTATAAGATTATCAATCATTTGAGAAGGAATGATATCTAAACTGGAGCTGTTTCGATAGGGATCGGCACTGGGTAAAGTAACCCCATTTAATTGTGCCAAAGAATACCTATCGCCTAGTCCTCGCATTACAACAAATTTTCCATCTTCAATAACCGCTCCAGTCATTTGCTTCATGGCTTCAGCAGCATTTGAACTTCCCGTTCTGCTAATTTGCTTTGAAGAAATACCGTCCTGGACCGAGAATGATTTCCTTTGTAATGTGATTAAGGCAGCATCTGTGTTTTTAACTGCCTCAGCCGTAACGACTACCTCAGTCAATATTTCAGTCGAAGCTGTTAATGCAACATCTAATGGATAATTTTCGCCAATTTTTATGCGTACATCTTTGATTTTTAAATCATTATAGGAAACATAACTTATCAGAATGTCGTATAGCCCTGGCTCCGTTTCTAAGGAATATGTCCCATCTATATCTGTTGATGTTCCAGCAATTTGTTCTTCCCCTACTTTTAAAACTATATAGGCACCAATCAATTCCTCCCCTGTCTCTTTATCAATTATTTTACCAAAAACTTTAACCTTTTGGGCAAATATATCTGCCTGACTGACAAATAATAAAGCAAAAACGATGATTAATTTGAAATTCATTTTAAACTGTTTAAATATGAAAGTGGAATGACTCATTTTGAATCATTCCACTCTATTTTATTATAAAAATTACTCTACAATCAATTTTTTAACGCTAAACTTACCTGCTTCTGTAGAGAATTTAATTAGATACATTCCTCTATCTAAGCCATTCATTTCGATTTGATCAGGCGTATTTTTTTCTACTTTTACACTGCGTAAATGACGGCCTTCTATATTGAAAATATCAATATAAGTTCTCTGAGAAAAATCTGCCCTAATCGTAAAATTAGACTGAACGCCAGCTGGATTTGGATAAATTTTGAATTTCTCAGCAATATCTAAGGATAATACCTCGTCTGTATTAGTTGCTGTGCCGGAAAGATGTCCATTTCTGGCTAAGGTTGTCCATCCTTTAATCCACAATTCCGTGGAATTTGCACTAAAGGCTCCTTTATAATTTACGGTTGAGAAAAAAGCATCTCCACTGGGTAAACTTGCCAAGGCTGTTGTGTAAGCTGCACCACTGACAGATGGACGTGGGTCTAATTTGCCATCAGCATCTCTACTGATAGACACAATGCCTGGGTTTTCTAAACTCGTCTTATTTGCTGTTAAATGGCTGATCAAATCTGATCCACTTGCATTATCCTGTGTAGCTTGCCCACTTGTAATACGAATTACTCCAGTTGCTGATGCATCTAACGCCGCATTGCTTCCATTGCCAAAGAAGATGTTATTCATTATCTTTAACTCTCCTTTTACTAATTTCTGATGCGCATCATTCGCTCCCGTATTCTTATCCTGTACTTCAATTACTTTTCCTTTCTGACCCGTTACAATCGAATTGGCAACAACACCCGCCGTGCCAGCCCTGAACAACCAACCAATGGGGTTTGATGCCGTAGCACCTACGCCCGATCCAATATGTGTCCAGTTATATACTGTGGGATTTGAATAGGGAGTTAAATCATCCGGTGTCGCTCCGTCTAATTCTCCACCTGCATCTGCAATGTCAGGTCTTTGAATTGAAAACCAAAACTGACCCTTTCCTGTATATACCTCATCCCAGTCATAGCTGTCGTCTTCCGCAAAGGCTACTACAGCATACTTCAAATTAGGTGTTCCTCCAAAAAATTCTATCCCGTCAT
>JBEAXK010000055.1:0-8967 GCA_041159865.1 Bacteroidota bacterium | reverse complement strand
TAAAATTTGCATTTTATTAATGCAATTTTAGTATTTGCGGCGGCGGCCATAGATGTCCAGCAGTTCCGCTTCCTTTCATCTAAGCAGTTTGGTAAGCAATTTCCGCCCAGATATTCTTTCTATAGTTGGCTCCATATGCGTAGTTTTATGGATATATATACTAATCTGTAAAGTAAAATCATATTTAACAGATAATCAATTAAATAGATAAAAATAATATACGATATTGTAAGAGTACAAATGACTTTATTGATCTGCTATTTTGGGCACAAATTAAACTTAATATCAAACGAGCTTAGTCAAAGGAGATAAAAATGGTTTGTTTACGTTAATTTTTTAAACATCCAATAGGGACTATCCAAATGCCCTCTTTGCGCTGATAGGCATATTGTCCTCCTGTGAGTATAATAAGAAAGGATTCCTTTCCCATACTTTCTTCATTTTATAGCAAAATTAAAGTTTAAATATAAATATAGTTACCTGATTTGGCAAAATGATTACAAATCAAATGAGAGAAACCATTCAATGTATTCTGGTAATAATGTGGCAGCATAATAGGGTAAATTTAATAACAAGTATACCTTTTTATTAGGTGTTATAGCCTTTTCTATTTTCAATGATCCACCATACATTCGAATGTCGTATGGATATTTGGCGGCTTCTATAAACTGGTGAAGTGATTTTAAACTACCCGTACTTCCTGATTTTATTTCAATGGGTATAACGAAATTTTTAAACGTATAAATCAAATCTTAAAATAAGTGGCTTTCTAACAGGACTTATTTTCCATTCATTTAAATAATCTTGGATGTTTCTTTTAAATTCCATGATGATACTTTTATCAAATGTAACATAATAAGGGCCAATTTTTATAAATTGTGTAACAAAATAAGCCCCAATGGTCAAAAGGAACCGGTATTTTTTTAAAAGGTAATATGTATTATCTTATTTGGTGTCTTATTTTTTGGGAGTATTGTAGAAGTATGTTGGATTTATTTTTCCATTCTATAAGTTGACACTGAAGTGTTTTATCCATAAATAAGTGTGCAAAACGTGATTTTTTACACATGAATGATACTTATTCTCTGATTATTGCCTTCAGTCTCCTTTTATTCCCATTCTTTCCTATTTAAATCGAAATTTTATTATCGCAACCGGCATTACTGTAATTTGAATTACGACAATTATGAAGTTTTATATCAGAGAAAATGAATTAGCCTTACTAAACCTCATTGAAAAAATTTATGAAAGTATTTAATTTTATGTTTTCAAGATTCTTCAGGGTTAGATACTGCCACATCGACAACCAAGCCTTGGAAAATGACCGATTCCAAACAGGATAAATTTTCATATTTTTTGTGTAGATCAAAAAGATGGTTTTCATTTAAGACATATTGTAACATCCAATGTTCCCCTGGATGGATAATCCAATATTCGCGAACCAGGGAAGCTTGATACGCTTCAAATTTCTCATGCATTTCAATCTGACGATTGCTTGGAGATAGTATTTCAACAATTAAGTCAGGTGCACCTACGATCCCTTGGGTTACTATTTTTGAATTATCACAGATCACACAAAGATCTGGTTGCACTACTGTTTTGAAGGAGTTTCCTTGTTTTCCAACGGGTAACCTAACATCAATGGGCGCAGCAAAGTAAGTACATGTTTTTCCATAAAAGTAGGGGTAAAAGGCAACGGTTAATTCTCTGGACAATGCTTGATGAGGAGTGTTAGGTGCACTCATCGGGAAAATCTTACCCATAATGAGTTCCACGCGTTCTTGAAACTGCCAGTTCATATAGTCTGAATAACAATATTCAAAAGACTCCTCATTTAATTGATCGAGCCGGGTAATCTCCGGGAATTTATATTCTTTCATTTCCAATGGGCTAGAGGTTTATATGCTGAAACTTCCACCACCAGATCGGGAAATATGACAGATGTTATACGGGATAAATTTTCATATTTCTTGTGTAGCTCAAATTTCATATTTTCACCCAATACATATTGTAACATCCATTGTTCCTCTGGGTGTATAATCCAGTATTCCCGGATCAGGGAAGCTTGATAGGCCTCAAATTTCTCATGCATTTCTATCTGCCGATTACTGGGCGATAAAATTTCGACAACAAGGTCAGGGGCACCTTTTATGCCTGATTTTTCTAATTTTAATAGATCACAGACAATGCCTAAATCTGGTTGAACCACAGTTTTGTAAACATTTCCTTTTTTGCCCACAGGAAGTCGGACATCAAAAGGAGCAATAAATACAAAGTAATTTTTCCCTTTGAAATTTTTTTTAAAGTCAGTGGCTAAATCAATGGCTAGCGATTGATGAGGCGTATTTGGAGCACTCATGGGAAATATCTTACCCATAATGAGTTCCACGCGTTCTTGAATCTGCCATTTCATATAGTCATTGTAACTATATTCAAAAGAATCCTCATTTAATTGATCGAGGCGGGTAATCTCCGGAAATTTATATTCTTTCATTTCTATTTTTTTCTAAATGTATAGGATATTACATTAGAAAACCTAATTACGCCCAATTATTTTCGGACAGTTTACAAAGCGTATTTTTTAAAAAAATAAAAGGGTGACTATAAAGCCACCCTTTCATCATAAGGAATATCAAATGGGATAAGCTATTTTATCTTGCATAGGAAACAGCTCGTTTTTCACGGATAACTGTCACTTTGATTTGACCTGGATATTGCATATCGTCCTGTATTTTTTGAGAGATAGCAAATGCGAGATCATCTGCATTGCTGTCACTTACTTTATCGCTTTCTACAATGACTCTGAGTTCCCTTCCAGCTTGCATGGCATAAGCTTTTTGTACACCTTCATGTGACATCGCAAGCTCTTCCAGTTCTCCGATTCTTTTTAGATAACTTTCCAGGATTTCTCTCCTGGCGCCAGGTCTGGCACCTGAAATGGCATCACATGCCTGAACCAGTGGAGAAATGATATTATTCATTTCAACTTCATCGTGGTGAGCTCCTACAGCATTGCAAATAACGGCATGTTCTTTATACTTTTCGCATATTTTCATACCTAAAATAGCGTGAGAAAGTTCACTTTCTTCCTCTGCTACTTTACCAATGTCGTGTAAAAGTCCGGCTCTTTTGGCCATTTTAACCTGATTTGGATTAAAGCCAAGTTCAGAAGCCATAATGGCACAAAGATGCGCGGTTTCAATAGAGTGTTTCAATAAATTTTGTCCGTAAGAAGAGCGAAAACGCATTCTTCCGACCTGTTTGATCAAGTATGGATCTAGTCCGTGTATATCAAGTTCGATAACGGTTCGTTCTCCAATTTCAACAATTTGCTCATCGAGTTGCTTTCTTGTTTTAGCAACTACTTCTTCAATTCTGGCAGGGTGAATACGGCCATCGGCAACTAATTTTTTCAGGGAGAGCCTTGCTACTTCTCTACGAATAGGGTCGAAACTAGAAATTACGATTGCTTCAGGAGTATCATCTACCACAAATTCAGCGCCTGTTGCTGCTTCCAATGCACGAATATTCCTTCCCTCGCGACCAATAATCTGTCCTTTTAGATCATCCGATTCCAGGTTGAAGACAGAAACTGTATTTTCAATGGTATATTCAGCACACATACGCTGAATAGTCTGAACAACAATTTTCTTTGCCTCTTTGCCTGCGTTTAATTTTGCTCTTTCAATGGAATCTTTGATGATTACCATCGACTCGTTTTCAACTTTTGCTTTCACTGCTTCAAGAAGCATATCTTTTGCTTCCTGCTCACTCATGAGAGAAATTTTTTCTAACTCCTTGATTCTAATTTCATTGGCTGCGTCAAGCTCTTCTTTCTTTTTTGAAATTATTTTAAGTTGTTTTTCGAGATTTTCTCTAATAATAGCTAAATCTGCCTCTTTTTGCTCTACTTCAGTACGCAGCAATTCAACACTTTTTGCCTTTACATCTAATCTTTCCTCAACTTGTTTGAAATTACCTTCCAGTGCTTTGATTTCCATTTCTCTCTCTTTCAGTTCAATCATCTGTGTAGCCTTATGGCTATCAAATTGACTTTTTAAAGAATTGAAATTGTCTTTAGCTTCTTGAATCTTGCGCTGTTTTATTCGTTCATTTTTAACTTCTGATTGATCGAGAAGTTTCTCTGCCTTTAATTCAGCGTCATCAACGATACGTTTTGCAGTCAGCTTGGCTTCCTTTACTTCGAGTTCAACCTGCGCGTTTAAATCATTAAGTTTGTTTTTTCTTTGAATATTTAACATCAACCGAGCCACAAAAAAACCTAATATAGCGCCAACTAATGCAAATATTATACCTGTTCCAACATCATTCATAATGGTAAAATTCTTTAGTAATGAATAAAAAAACACTCAGATTTAACATCTCAGTATTTTGATTTACCAGAATAGCTATTTTATTTGTGGAAAAACGCAGCATCCGGAATTTAACATAGTAAAATCCTTGTAAGCTCGATTTAAAAATTTAAAACCTAAGAAACTATCAATCTTTGATGATAGCTGGTATATATTTATTTCCACAGTGGACAGTAATTCCGGGGTGTTTTTCAGACACCTCAATTTTGCTCCAACCTTTATCAAGCAATTTATTTTCTTAAATAAGCACCTAATTCAGATTGATAAGCATTTAATAAATTTTCAATAATAGTATCCACTTCCTTATCCTGAAGTGTTTTTTCCAGGTTTTCAAAAGTGTAACTAATGGCATAGGAACGTTTTCCTTTACCAAGTTGTTTTTCATTTTCATAAACATCAAACAGATTTATTTGAACAATCTGTTTTTTGCCTATTTTTTTAGCAATGTTCACAATATCGGAAAATTTAATCGAATTATCAACTATTAGAGCTAAATCTCTCCTAATGCTTGGAAATTTGCTTATTTCTTTAAACTTAATCTTTTGATTTACAGTTTTTTGTAAGCAAATATCCCAGTTGAATTGCGCATAAAATATTTCTTCACGCAAACTAAATGATTGGGTAAGTTTAGTATTTAATTTTCCAAATGTGACATAGGTTTTATTTCCTTGTTTCAAATGGATTCCATATTCAAAAGGGGATTCATTTTGAAATACTTCTTCTTCCAGACCCTGTATGCCAAGTCTGGCTAAAACAGGAAGAACATTTCCCTTTAAGGTGTAAAAAGTTGATTTTGCCTGCCCTGGATGATTCCAGTTTTCAGTCTGCTTGTCGCCACTTAAGAATAAGGTTAAATGATTGGTCTCTTTTATGCCACCCGAGGTCTGAAGATAAGACTTTCCCCATTCAAAAAGTTTAATACTGTTTTGTTGTCTGTTTTGATTGTGCAAAATAACTTCAAGTCCGCTGACAGCCATTTCAGGACGCATGATGTCGAGCAATGCATGGGATGTATTGTGAATAAATACAAGTTCCTCTTCCTTTAAATGCCACCAGCTTTCCTTGTAATACCCTGATTGTGATAAAGAAACAGCCATCATTTCACTAAAGCCTATACCTGATAGTAGTTCTGAGATCAAACTGTTTAGTTGATTTCTGTCTGGCTTTGGTGCTGAACTAAGAGTAGTTCGCATGGAGTCAGAAAAAGGGACCCGGTTGAAACCGTATATCCTTAATATTTCTTCTACTAAATCGGCTGGTCTCAACACATCTGACTTGTTTTTAGGGACAAGAACGATACACGATTCTGCCGTTTGAACAATGGGATTCATGTCTAAAAGACTAAGTATCTGAACAATTTCTTCATTGGAAATAGGGGCTCCGGTCAATTCCCTGACGTAATTAAATGAAAGGGAAATCTGGACGGGTGCAGTTGGATGAGGATAAATATCCGTTATTTCAGAGGCTATTTCAGCATTTGCAAGCTCTTGGAGTAATATTGCGGCTCTTTTTAGGGCGAATACAGTAATTTCCGGGTCACTGCCTTTTTCATAAACTTTGGCAGCATCCGTTCTTAGATTATGCCGCATACTCGTTCTTCGAATAACTTTTGAGTGAAAATGAGCAGATTCCAGAAATATAGATGTAGTGTCAGCCTGAACGCCCGATGTCAGGCCTCCAAAAACGCCCGCAATACACATGGGCCTATCTTCTCCTCCACAAATAATTAAGTCTTCGTCTGATAATTTTCTTTCCTGTTGATCGAGGGTTTGCATCAAGGTATTGCCAGGTAAAGTTCTTACCGTGATTTTCCTTTCTGGAATAGCTCTTAAATCGAAGGCGTGAAGGGGCTGTCCAAGTTCGTGCAAAACATAATTGGTTACATCAACCACATTATTTATAGGTCTGACCCCTACGGCTTTCAATTTTATTTTTAACCAGTCCGGAGATTCTGCAATTTTTATATTTTTTAAAATAATACCAGAATAACGGGGGCATAAATCGCCCTCAGGTATCTCTATTTGCATAGGTTTCTCGCTATTGGTTGAGGTAAATCCGGCAATGGATGGTTTTTTTAATTGCCCCTTAAAGGAATGATGAATACTCAAACCAGCATATAAATCGAGCGCAACGCCCAGATGACAGGTAGCATCAGACCTGTTTGGGGTTAAATTTACCTCAAAAATGGTGTCGGAAGTTAAATCAAAGTAAGTTGCAGCTTCCAGACCAACAGGTGTTTCAGCTGGTAATATCAAAATCCCACTATGATCGTGCCCGATACCCAGTTCATCTTCGGCACAAATCATACCCTGAGAAAGTTCACCTCTTATTTTGCTTTGTTTTAGAGTAATAGGATCGCCTTCTGATGGATAAAGGGTAGTGCCCACTTTGGCTACTAAAACTTTTTGACCTGCAGCAACATTGGGTGCACCACATACAATAGAAAGGAGATTTTCTTCGCCAATATTTACGGTAGTAAGAGATAATTTATCTGCATTAGGATGTTTTGTACATGTCACTACTTCGCCTATTACAACGCCAGACAAGCCGCCTTGTATGGACTCGACTACTTCCATTCCTTCTACCTCGAGTCCAATGTCAGTGAGTAATTCTGCTGTTTCGGTTGCACTTAAAGGGATATCTAAGTACTGTTTTAACCAATTAAAAGATACTTTCATAAGGAAATATTTGCCTTTTTAAATGCCAAAATACGGCGGCAAATATAGTAAAAATATGACTATTTAAGCTAATAACGTGGCACCCTCCGAAGGTTCAACAAAATAATGGGGCAGTTCCATACCATATTCCTTCCTGTAAGCTTCTTTTATTCTTTTTAGAAAAATGCTTGAGGTTTCCTTTTCAACCAAATTTAAGGTACATCCACCAAATCCTCCTCCCATCATTCTGGCCCCTGCTACTTCAGGAATATTTTCTGTGAAGGATACCAGAAAATCTAATTCCTGACAGCTGACTTCATATTCATTTTTAAGTCCGGAATGGGTTGCATATAATAATTCTCCTAATAATTTAATTTCTCCATGCTCCAAATATTCAATGGCTTTTAAGACCCTCGCATTTTCATCTATCACATATTTGGCTCTTTTAAATTCTTTTTCAGCTAGCTTTGGTTTAAATTCTTGAAGTAAATCCATAGGAACATCTCTCAAGGTGAAAATATCTTTACCATTTTCCCTTAAGACACGGACTACCTCCTCACATTCTTTTCTTCGGGTATTATATTCTGAAGAAGCTAATTGATGACTTACCTGTGTATTCAATAAAATTAGATCATAGTTTTTAAGGTCAAATGGAACATAATCAAAAGAAATATGCTGGCAATCAAAATGCATCAAATGATTTTTTTTACCATGCAGACTGGCAAACATATCCATTAAGCCACATTGGGTTCCAACAAAATGGTGTTCTGCTTTCTGGGTTAGATACATCCATTCTTCTCTCGATTTTCCCAAACTAAAACACTTATCTAAGGCAATAGCTGCACTGCATAAGAGCGCTGCTGAGGAACTTAATCCTGCACCAATTGGGATATCTCCACCAAATGTAGCGTCGAAACCTGATAAATTTCCTCCAGCTTTAATTATTTCGTCACAAAGACCGACAACATAATTTGACCAGGAACCTGGCACAGGAGAAAGATGTTGAAGATCAAATAAAATGGTTTCCCCCAGATCGGTGGCGGTTATTTGGCAATTATTTTTGTGACCATTTGAGGATACTTTAAAAGTAATTTTTTGTTTGATTGCAGCAGGAAGAACAAATCCGTTATTGTAATCGGTATGTTCTCCAATCAGATTTATTCTTCCTGGTGCAAAAGCGGTAATGATTTGAGTCTTTGGTGAGCCCATTAATTTTTCTTTCCCGTTTTTTTATTCTGCTGAACAGATGTTGTCTTTGGGGAAGGCTTTGTATCTTTTGAAACAGGTGGTTTAGGTCTCACAGGTGCAGCAGGAAAGGGATTTGGTTCACCTGGATTTTTATAAAAATTAAATCCAGCCCAACCTATCATTCCCAAAAAGGCAACCATTAAAATTCCTGATGCTGTTCTGGAAATAGTAATATATTGTTGAATTTTTACAGGTTTAAATTTGAAGGCTATTTTATGCTTACCTTCTGGAACTTTTAGCGCTCTTAGTATATAATTTACTCTGACATGATCCACTGGTTTGTCGTCAATATAGGCTTGCCATCCCTTATCCGGGCCGTACCAGATTTCTGAAAAAACAGCAAATTGAGGAGAATTGGCCGAATAAGAATAAACTAAATTTTGAGGGTCGTACTGTGTGAGCGATATTTCTCCACCTTTTTGAGGATCAAAATTACCTACATAGGTATTGAATTCATTATCCAAAATAATAGCCTCTTCTTGTGGATTGAAATTATTTAATGCGGCCATCTCTTCATTTGGTGTATTCACTTTTCGAATCGTATCAATAAACCAGGCAGTTCCACATGCCAGAGGATTTACAGATAAAGTTTGATCTTGGCGGATAATGTATTTACCATTTAGCATATTAACCACATTCTGATTATTATTGCTTATCTGCTTTTCAATGATATCATTATAGCGCATTAA
>JBEAXK010000141.1:0-37476 GCA_041159865.1 Bacteroidota bacterium | reverse complement strand
AAACACCTTACTTTTCCATAAAATTCATTGAATCAGTAATAAAGCAGTATTGGAATAGCTTTAATCCCGTATAAAAACCGTAGTATGAAACTCAATTACCAGCTTGAAACAAACTCTAAATCATTTTATTTTTCAGTTCCTTTACAGCATGGTCAGCTGCACGAGCAGTTAAAGCCATATAGGTAAGCGAAGGATTTACACAAGAAGCAGAAGTCATAGCTGCACCATCGGTTACAAAAATATTTTTACAAGAATGCACTTGATTAAATTTATTCAATACGGAAGATTTTGGATCAAGCCCCATTCTTGCGGTACCCATTTCATGAATACCGAGACCAATATGTACCTCCTTTCTGTCATAACCAACCACTTGTTTAAATCCAGCAGTTTCGAGCATTTCAATAGCATTTTCCATAATATCCTTTCTCATAGCCAGATCGTTATCCTTAAATGCGGCGTCAAAAACGATAAGAGGAATACCCCACTTATCTTTTTTAACTGGATCAAGGTACATTCTATTGGATGAATCGGGTAAAATTTCTCCGAAACCACCAAAGCCAATAGTCCATTCACCTGGTTGCGTAAGGTCATCTTTAAATTCGGCACCAAAACCAGTTAATCCATTGCCTCTGCTCCAACCCTTTCTGCTTGCTCCCCCCTGATAACCATAACCTCTGGAAAAATTATTCGCTTTATCTGAACCCCAGTTTCTGAATCGAGGTATATATAACGCATTAGGCCTGGAACCAATCACATAATCATCTAAAAATCCTTCAATCGTAGCATTTGCGCCCACCCCTAATTGATGATCCATAACATTTCTGCCTACCTGATCACTGTCATTACCTAAACCATTGGGAAATCTACTTGATTTTGAATTCAGCAAAATGGCTGCTGTATTCATGGCACCTGCATTGAGAAAAATAATTTTAGCGTAATATTCCATTACTTCCGACGTCAGGCTATTGATAATGCGAACCCCCTTTGCCTTTTGGGTTTGATCGTCATAAATAATTTCCTGAACAATACTATCATGAATAATAGTTAGATTCCCAGTTTTAAATGCTGCTGGCAGCGCACCTGAGAGAGAACTATAATAACCTCCAAAAGGACAACCACGGGCACATTTATTTCTATATTGACAAGAAGATCTTCCCAGCGAAAGCTGTTGAGGCTCAGGCTTTGTCAAGTTAGCAATTCGGCCTATCGTCACCTTTCTGCCAAGCTTTTCCATCATCTTGTTTTTAAAATATCTCTCTGGAGCATTCATTGGCATTGGAGGTTGAAAATGGCTATCGGGCAAAACATCCCAATTTTCTGCCTGACCGCTAATACCAACAAATTTTTCAACATAAGTGTACCAGGGAGCGAGGTCATCATATCTGATAGGCCAGTCTATACCGATTCCCTCCTTGGCATTGGCTTCAAAATCTTGTTTATTCCATCTATATGATTGTCTGCCCCAATGCATAGATTTACCACCTGTGTGATAGGCACGAATCCAATCGAAAGGTCTTTTTTCAAGATAAGGATTTTCCTTATCATTGGTCATAAAATGCTCAAGATCATCTTTGGCCATATTATTGAACCTATTATTTGCCCAACGTTCCTCGGCCGACCTAAGCGTTAATTTATCTTTATGAGGAAACTCCCAAGGCGCTTTCATTGCTGTGTCATAATCTTCAATATGTTTAACCTCTTTTCCTCTTTCCACCACTAAGACTTTTAATCCCTTTTCCGTTAATTCTTTTGCTGCAAAACCCCCTGTCATACCAGAACCTATGACAATAGCATCGAACCGGTTAGATTTATTTTTTAAAATTTCCATAAAAGAAAAATTTTATTAGTAAGCAATCATTTTCATTCCAGATTCCCATTTCACGTTTTCCAGTTTTCCAGGAACCGGACGATAATCAAAACAAGATTTAATACCTACTTCTGAGCCAAAATAGCCTAAGAGGGTCAATTCTTTCAACATTCTCCAGAAGTCAATTTCATTAAATAGCTTTCTATTTTTGATTGAATCATCTTCTAAAGCATGAAGTAAAGCAATTTGCTCTGTCAACGAAAAGGATAAAAAATGCCTATCCTGCAAATTTTGTAACCCATCTCTAAATATATTTTTTTCCTTAACAGTGTAACAGTCTGCTAAAACCAAGTCAATGAATTCAGCCACTTTGGCTTCTTTGGCTCCCGGTGTTTTAGTTTTAGGAAGGATTAATTCCGTTAATTCCCCCAACAGAATAAATTGTTCCGCTGTCAAAAAGAGATTTTTTTGTCCTTTATTATACAGCCTTTTTTCAGAAAATTTATCTAAGGCAGACAAAGTTGGCGCAGATATGGCAAGTCCCAACATGGTACTTACATACTTAATTGCTGTTCTTCTTTTCATCTTTCGCTATCTTTTTATATAAAATTAATCATTTATGTACTAATAATTGAATTAAATATAAGAAATACAAGCAACCAAAATATAATTATGCTCGTTAAGGTTAAGAAAGCAAAAAGATGAAAAAATATTTATTTTTTTTAGGCATATCGTTATGTTTTTCACTAAACGCGATGGCACAAACTGATTCCCTAGACTTACTTCTACAATTAGGTAGCGAGGAACCTGCTGAATTGATTCCCAAGCGAATGATATTTACGCAGAGAATTCTTTGGGGTGAAAATGGTTTAATGCGTACTTTAAAAGTTGCTCCCCTTTCAGATCAGGGTAGAGAAACAGAATTAAAAATACGTCGTGGGATGCTTGTAACCCATCAGGTATTGGGTTTTGCAACACTTGCTGGTATGGTTGCTCAAGGAATAGTGGGTGCTAAATTATATGGCGGGGATTATAAGATAAAAGACCTTCATGAAGGTTTAGGTACAGCCGTAAATATTACCTATTTTACAACTGCCGGACTCAGTCTATTCACTCCACCTCCTTTGATAAATCGCCAGGTAAAGGGATTAAATGGCATCAAAATGCATAAAACATTGGCCGTAATACATTTATCAGCTATGATTGCTACTAATTTATTAGCAGATAGTGCTGGTAATCCTAAGATAAAACCAATTCACCGTGCTACAGCTTTTACAGCCTTTGGTAGTTTTTTTGGTGCCATGTTAGTAATGAAATTTTAAAAACAGTAAAATGAAAATAGTCTCTTTTTTAATCCTTTCCTTAGGATTTATGTTTTTTTCTTCCTTCACATTTGTTGATCAAACGCTTAGAGCTGACAAATCAAAATCATACCTTTCATACAGTGCAAATCATGCACTCCATGCCTGGACAGGAACCAGTAAAAAGGTAGATTGTCTACTAATATATGATGGTGATACAAAAACATTTAAAAAAGTAGCGGTAAGCACCAATGTTGCCGATTTTGACAGTGAAAATTCAAGCAGAGACAGTCATGGTCTGGAAGTACTTGAAGCCATTAAGTTTCCAAAAGTTACTTTTAGCAGTACTTTAATTGAAAAACTAAAAGAGGGAAAATTAAAAATTAGTGGAAAATTAAACTTTCATGGTAAATCAAAAGATATTACTTTTGAAGGAGACTATAAACTGACAGATAAGGAGTTAACGGTGACAGGTGGTTTTCCCGTTTCGATGACAGAGTTTGAGGTAGAACGCCCTTCTTTTATGTTGGTGAAAACAGACGATATTCTGGAGATAAAGTTTGGTGTCGTATTTCCTAAAAACTAGTGTATGCGTTTCATTTTTTTTCTTTTCATTCTTTCTTTTATTCAACTTAATGCTCAAGTAGTTGATAAATCTTCCTTTGTTCAAGTTGAAAAAGGTGATTTTAGGTTAGACAATAAGGCTTACACCTATATAGGTGCCAATTATTGGTATGCAGCTTTTGTAGCCGTGAATGAAAAAGGAAAAGAACGAATCGTAAGAGAATTAGATTTTTTAAAGGAAGCAGGAGTCTCAAATCTGCGTTTAATGGCGTCGGGAGAAGGACCGTCAACAGAGCCATTTCGAATTACTCCAACTTTACAAGAATCTATGGGTAACTGGAACGAAGATATTCTGACAGGTCTTGACTTCGTTCTTGCCGAAATGGGTAAAAGAGATATGAAAGCCGTCCTTTGCCTTAATAACTTTTTCTATTGGTCTGGGGGTATGGCTCAATATGTTAGCTGGTTTACAGGTGAAAAAATACCTTATCCAGAAGAAAATGGATGGGATAAATATATGCGGTTTGCAGCAAAATTTTACACGATACCAAAAGCAGAAAAATTATATTTTGATCTGCTAAAGAAGGTAATCACAAGAAAAAATACGATTACCAATGAACTTTATGTAAACGATGCCACCATCATGTCATGGCAACTGGCCAATGAACCAAGAGAATTTGGACATGATAAAAAGTATGTTAAATGGGTAAAAAAATCAAGTGATCTTATAAGGAAATTAGATGAAAACCATCTAATTTGTATAGGAAATGAAGGTATCTTAGATAATCTGGTTGGAACAACCTATTCTAAAACAGCTTCATTGAAGAACATACATTATCTAACCGTTCATTTATGGCCTGAAAACTGGGGATGGTATGCACCAAAAAATCCCGATGAATCCTTTGAAACGACTAAAATTAAATCTAAAAAGTATTTAGACAAAAATGCCGAAGCAGCTATCTTAGCAGGTAAACCCATTGTACTTGAAGAATTTGGAATGGCTCGAGATGGTGGCAGCTATCATGAAAAAGCAGAAGTTTCAATGAGAAATAAGTTTTATCAATTTTTATACGATACCACGTTGGGTAATGCCAGTTCTCCATACAGAGGGATGAATTTCTGGGCTATTGGCGGAGAGGGACGACCTCGTCAGGCTGAGACCTTCTGGCAACCGGGAGATGAATATATTGGAGATCCTCCTCATGAAAAACAAGGTTGGTATTCCGTTTATTTTACAGATTTATCCACTTTTGAATGGCTAAGGAGAGTAAGGAATTAATCCATTAATTTTCTCTATCCAACAACTGAAAAGCTACTTTTCTTAACAATTCCTTCTTTTCTGGTAAAACCTGAATCTCATCCAAAGACTTCATTGCCAGATCGAAATAATATTGTTTCCTGATTTTTGCTTCCTTAGGAATATTAAGTTCTTTTAAAATATCGGTAACCTTCTGGATTTTTTCCTCCGCTGAAATCCCATTCTTTGAATCAAATAAGTCTGTTAATGTTTGCTTCTGAAGCCTATTCCCCAATGATAACGCTTTAAGAATCAGGTAGGTTTTTTTATTTTGAATGATATCTCCACCTATTTGTTTACCCACCTGAGCTTGTGTTCCAAAAGTATCTAAATAATCGTCCTGGATTTGAAATGCAATTCCTATATTCAAACCAAAATGATATAATTTATCTGCATCTTTATCGTTAGCACCTGCTGCGATAGCACCCATTTTTAGTGCTCCAGCCAACAGGACGGCTGTTTTCAAGGAAATCATTTTTTCATATGCAGAAAGGGTAACCTCTGATGATGTTTCAAATAACATATCCATTTCCTGTCCTTCACAAACTTCTCTTGCAAATTGGTTAAAAATTCGAATTAAAGCAGGAATTTTTTCTTGAGCATAAAATTGTAAGAGCGATTCATAGGCAAGAATCAACATAACATCTCCCGAAAGAATACCAGAATTAACCCCATATTTTGCATGTACGGTCAATTTGCCTCTACGCATTTCCGCTTGATCCATAATATCATCATGGACTAAGGTGAAATTATGAAAAACTTCAATGGCATGGGCAATACATAGAGCCTTTTGGGTATCTTTTTCAAATAATTCGAAAGCCATTAATGAAAATAAAGGGCGTAAACGCTTTCCCCCTAGGCTTAATATATAATTTACGGGCTCATAAAGCGTCATTGGCTCCTGATGGTAGTTATGCTCTTTTAAATAAGTCGCATAAAGGGACTGAAGTTCATCTAGCGTATGCATGTGAAAAATTTTGAAGGTAAAGATATTTAAATTGACGTTTTCTCTTTTCTAAATCTTTATATTTGACAAAAATTAATGGTATTGAAAAACTTTTGGGATATAATCATCATTGGTGGGGGTCCAAGTGGTATCAATTGTGCTATAGAAGCCCATAAGGCAAATCTTTCTGCTCTTATATTAGAAAAGGGAGTTATTGTCAATTCTTTATTTCACTTCCCTGTCAATATGACTTTTTTCTCTACCTCACGGCTTTTAGAAATCGGTCAAATTCCCTTTGTTTCACATAACGAAAAACCAACAAGGCAGGAATCGTTAGAATATTACCGCAGGCTGATTCAACATTATCGTTTAAATTACCAGGTATACGAAGAAGTTCTTGAAATTTCGCCAGATATATCAGCAAATAAAACAACAAATTATGTAGTCCAAACAATAAAAAAGGAGTACACAGGTGGCCATATTGTCATAGCCACTGGATTTTATGACAAGCCCGTTCTTCTTGATGTACCTGGGGAGCAATTACCCAAAGTGAAACACTACTATGACGACCCCCATCGCTATATCAATCAAAAAGTTATGATTATTGGTGCTGCCAATTCAGCCTGTGACGCTGCATTAGAAATATGGCAAAAAGGAGGTCATGTAACGATGGTTATCAGGGGAAATGAAATAAGTCCAAGAGTAAAATACTGGATAAAGCCAAATATTGAAAACAGGATAAAGGAAGGAAGTATTACAGCTATTTTTAATAGTCAGGTAACTGAAATATTAAATGACAGGGTGATTCTTAAGAAGGGAGAAGAAATATTGTCCCTAGAAAATGACTGGGTTTTAGCTTTGACTGGTTATCAACCTGACTTTGATTTCCTTGCTCGTTTAGGCTTAAATTTTGATAATCAATTGAATTGCAAACCATTGTTTAATGAGTCAACGCTGGAAACCACAATAAAAGGAGTATATATTGCGGGGGTAGTTTGTGGTGGTATGGAAACTAGCAAACTATTTATAGAGAATACAAGAGATCATGCAGAAAGAATAATACGGGATATAGTAGATAAAAGAGCACCTGATTTGTAGGATAGATTATTTTTTATCTTTCAACATTTCGAATTTAAATTTAAACCCCTGAAGATCTGTTTGAAGGATTAATTTTGTTTCTGATAATTCAATAATATTTAGAAATATTTCCGTTGATCCTGTCATTTCAATGATGTCTTCCCCTTTTAATTTATAGGTAAGCCTTTCGTCTTGCCCATTTAAATTGGTAGTGACCTCGCCTGTTTTACCAAATTGAAAATAAAGACCAGATAATGAATCCGTTTCTTTTTCATTTCTGAAACCCTTCTCAATGATCCATCGGTGTGAAAGATTTTGAATAATGGCCTCTTTATTATGACAACTTTGAATAAAAAGAGAAGATAAAATGATTGTAAAGAGAAACCGAAAAGGGATATTTTTCATCACATGAAATAATTGATTACCAATCAGGGCACAAATGTAAACATATTTATTAAAAAATAAGCGCTAAACTATTGAAGTCTAGCGCTTATTATCTGAAAATAATATAATTGAAATATTATTTAGCAGCAGAAACTTCAAACTCGAAAGATAATTTCTCCCAATTGAAAGTAACTTTCCCGTTTTTATTTGCGGCAAAAGTTAATTGTTCTGTAACTTCTGATTCCATTTTAGGCGTAACGCTAATGCGAAGTGCATCATCAGCTTCTTTGTAATCGGTGCTTCCCCATAAATCAGTCTTTTTATTGAAAATCAATGTCCATTCTGTTTTACCAGGAATAGTAAAAAAAGAATAAGTACCTGCAGCCAAAGCCTTTCCGTTAATTTTAACATTTTTAGAAGTTGTAAAAGTAGTTGCAGCATTTGCACCTGTGCGCCAGATTTTGTCATAAGGAACTAATGCACCCCAGATTTCTCTACCTTTCACAGATGGAGCACTCCATTTCATAGAGATATCAGAACCCGCTGCTTTTGCAGACGTTTCCATAGCAGGACTAGCAGGTTTAGACTGAGCAGAAACCATTGATGGTAAACAGAAGATAACAGCTGAAAAAATAGCTGCAAGGAAAAGATTATTTTTACGCATATTGTAAAATTTAAGAATTAAAAAATCATTCAGATAAAGAACGAAAAAAATACATAAGGGTTTTAAAATGTACCCTTTATTTTTGAGATGCCCGAAATAATCTGTCATTTATAGCAACACCTAAACCTTCATCGGGTAATTTTTCTGCTAAAATATGGGTAACATTAGATTCATCTATCTCTCTTAAAAAGGAAAATAATTTATGCGCAGCTTCCTCAAAATCAGCAGTTTCTGATAATACCCATTGCTGCTTATCATTCACTTCCTTCCATTTTTCACTAAAGCATAAAATGGCAGCACCCTTCGTTTCGACGGTTGAAAGTAAGACGCTTTTTTCTCCCATATAAAGTGATTTTGAGGGGGCATAATGACTCAGGGTCATACCGGGCGATTCCGGTTGAGAGGTTGAAACATTTATTTTAATATTTCCCTTATAAACAGCTCTTAATTGATCTAAACATAAACCACCAAGACGATAAACAACGAGATCCTCATTTTCCATACCAACAATGGTGCTTTCTATACCAACCTGACATTTTCCACCGTCCAGAATATATGGTATTTTCATTCCTAATTGTTTAAAAACATGCTCTGGAGAGGTTGGACTGATGTAACCAAATGGATTAGCACTAGGAGCAGCTAATGGAAAGGATATGGATTTCAACAACGCCAGTGAAAGCGCATGATCTGGCATTCTGATGGCTACTCTGGGCAAACCCGAAGTTACTATATCAGGTATTCTTTCAGCTTTAGGTACCAGGATAGTGAGAGGTCCTGGCCAAAAAGCAAGAGCTAAATCATTTAAAGGAAGAGGAACTGCTGTTGATAATTCCTTTAACTGGGAAAAATCTCCTATATGTAAAATTAGAGGATCAAAAAAAGGTCTGTTTTTTATGGCAAAGATTTTTGCCACCACTTCAGCATTGAGACCATTACCAGCCAAGCCATATACCGTTTCAGTTGGTAATCCTATCACTTTATGGTCAGCCAGTAAACTTCTGGCTTTATTTAGGTCATTTCCGATATCGGCGCGCATATTATATTTGTTTCAAACGAGGATGTTTATACATAAAATAAAATCCACCCATTGATATCAGGCAGAGTAACCCATTCATAGTCCAAAGCATAGAATAGCCATAATTCTCAATAAAATAAGAGCCCATGCCTGGGGCTATAATGTGAGCAATGGAATAAGCCATAGCATAAAGTGCCATATACTGGCCTCTCCTGCCCTCCGATGCCTGATTCATTGCGAAAGAATTTGCAAAAGGCATATTAAAAATTTCTCCAATCGTTAAGATTATTAAGGAGAAAACGGCAACGTACCAAACCGTAAAACCTGGAATGAAGATGAGAAAAGAGATACCAAGGAGTCCTGAACCCAAAGCTATAAAAATCAACTTAGGTATTTTATTTTCAAATCTGTGCACTATAGGCATCTCAAAAAGGACAATAATCATTCCATTCAAGGCTAAAATAAGTCCTATCTGACTTTCATTGAACATAAAATGCTCTTTATAATACATAGGAATAAGCAAGAAAAATTGCATAAAGCCCAAAGAGGTGAATATGAGGAAACCTATAAAAATAAGGAAATTAATATCTTTGTAAGCTGAAATACCTGTTACAACAGTTGTTTCTGATGATGCTGTTATTGAATTACGCTTGTAAGGAATAAAAAATCGCATAAACAGAGCTGCAGCTATGCAGGTAAGGCCATCGGCCCAGAATAAACCTGAAAAACCAATATTATAAGCAATAAATCCGCCAATGGCCGGACCCACAGAGATGCCAAGATTTACAGCCAGCCGTATCAGGGAAGCTCCTCTTGTTTGATAATTTCCCTCTGAATAGGACGCTAAACCTGTATAGATAGCAGGTCTGAATGCCTCCCCAACCATACCTAAAATCGTAATAGCTATACACCAAGAAAGGAAGGAAGTTAAAAATCCAAGAAGAATAAATGAAAGGCCTCCTAAGAAAAGAGACCAAAAAAGAACTGGATAAAAGCCAATTTTATCTGTCAACTTTCCTCCGGAATATGTTCCAATCAGAGAACCCACGCCAAAAACACTCATAATGGTGCCAATCTCCAGGTAAGAGAAGCCCATTTTACTCTTCAGATAAATGGTTAGGAAAGGAACAACCATAGTTCCACTTCTATTGATTAGCGATACTATAGCAAGAAGCCAAACCTCATTTGAGATACCTGAAAAGGCATCCATGTACAGGTGCCATGTTTTTTTTATCATTCCTTGTTATTTCCAGGAATTCCTGGGTCTTGGAATCAGAAAATAATTTACCTGACGACCATCAATGTAGGATACATTTTTTCCGTCGAAAAAAGCGTCTTCCTCCATCATCATTCTTATTTCTTTATTCCATTCCGGTATAAAAACACGGGTATTTAATTCAATTGAATAGGCGGTATTTGCCGTAATCTGATAATCACCTGTTACAGGGACTCCATTTTGCTGGTCCCAAAGTCCTATGGTTGGTCCTGCACCATGACCATGAAAGCCAATCGGATGACTATAAATCGAAGGTTTCAAACCTGCTGCGACCGCTTTTGTCAATGCCTCTTTCAGGACTTCATTACCCGATTTACCTTCTTGAAAAGCATCGGTCAGAAAATCCATTAATTTTAATCCCTGGTTGAAAGCTTCTTTTAAAAAGGGAGGTGCATCATGTTCCCCAATGCGGCATATATAGGCATTTTCCTGAGTATCGGTATGCAGCCCTAAGTATGAAATACCGAAATCGACATGAACTAAATCTCCCTGTTGAATGATCGAGTTATCGGGTCTTCGGGAGAATTCTCTTTGAGCTTCATTAGCATTGGCTTCTCCACGCTGAACATCGACAGTTGGATGGAACCAGGCAGTGAGACCTAAAGAAGAAATTTTTTCTCTGTACCACCAAACCACATCTTCTGTTTTTGTAACACCGGGTATAATGACTTCTTCTGAAAAACCTTGTGCAATAATTTCATGCGCAAGACGCATCACACTTCGATAGGCTGCCATTTCTTCTGGTATTCTTTTTTCAAGCCAGCCTACGGCCAATTTTTCAGCAGGAACTATTTTACTTTTAAAAGTAGCTGGCAAATATTCCATTAACTTATCGAAATGATAGGCAGATAAACCATCTGCATGACCAAAATTTGGTGATTTGTTAATCCCAATCTTTCGTGGATTTTTTTCCAAAATAATTTCTGCCAGTCTTTTCCACTGGTCAGGTTGTTTTTCTGGATCCCATGATTTTTTAAAAATCTCACCCACATCATACCTTGCTACGGAAAAGGTTTCTATATCACGACCATTATCATAGATAACCAGCATGGTGGTTCTTCTTGCAGAAAGCCAGGTTGCTGGAAGCATAGTTTTCATGACAGGATCTTCATTATATTCTCTGGAGATAACCAACCACATATCAATTCCCTCTCTTCTCATTAAAGGAGGAACAACCTGTTTAAAACGTTCTTTCAACCACGAGTCTCTAACTTCGGCTTGTTCTTTTAAACTTAAAATTTCAAAATTCTGAGCCTTAATAGTGATTGAAACTATTAAAATGCTTAGAACAATAAACGTATTTTTCATACAAATTCGGCTTTGAGACGTTCAAATATTAATTCATAGAAACTTGGAAGCATGGAAATACCCGTCGGGGTTAATATTTGAATTAACCTCCAGCCTTCTTTGGCCTCTAATTGAATCACCTTGCGATAATCCTGTTTGGGCAAGCCGCTCCATATACTCGTTCTGATTCTAATAAACTTATATTCGTACATTTTAACATTAGGGTTTCTGAAAAGAGGAAGGATTGAAAAAGAAATCGATACTATCCTGAATTTCTGAAGAATTCAAATCTCTGGGATTTGAAGAATCAGTTTCCAATGGGTGAGAAGGTTCAGATTGTTCCTTATCCAGTTTTATAATATCATATAACATTTTCAATAAACGATCATCTTTGGTTTCCAAAATTTGTTGAATCAATATTTTTTTCAACTCATTCATATTCAAGGTTGTAAAGCCTTTTCACAATTATTCGGCATGGAAGAAATCCAATCACTTATCAATTGAATCCCTTCTTCATGTTTAATCATTCTACCTAGTTCAGGCATCATGACGCCAGGATCTTCACTTTTCATTCTATATAATAAAATAGAAGCTTCAGGGTCACCTGGCTGTATATCGAACTTTAAACTTCCTGCCCCTTTTCCTGCAGCGACAGGAGTTTTACAGATGCCCCACTTTTTCTTATCTTCCATGGAAGTCAGCAAAAATAATCCAGTGGTATGAGCACTTCCATTTTCGCGATGACAGTGTCCACAATTAACTTGCAGATAAGCCAATGATCTTTCCTCTAACGATTTCGATTTATCCTGCCAATCGGCCAGAGGCTTATGATTCCGTTTTTTCAGGTAATTTTTAGATAAATACCCTACAGCTTGCCATTTTGAAATCTGGTTCATTTTACCATCCGGATAAGGATAATCTTTGTCTAAATTTTGGACAATAGGACCTAAAGGTTTTATAATATTATCTCGGTTATGGCAACTCTTACATTGATTTTTATTAGGAACGGCATAATCAACTGATTTGGCCACACCCTTTTTATCGGTAAAACTGGCAGCTAAGATATCCCCAACTGGGTTATAAAAAGCATCCGAATCATCTTCATTCCAAACATAAGAGTAAGCCTTCCATTCTTCTCCTGATTTCACTAACAGTCTGGTTTCCATTAAGTCCCAATTCTCATTTTCATTGGAGAAATCAGCTGGGTAATAAAAATGTTTTATTAAGACCGAACCCATAGGAAACTGGACAACCCCTTCATCATCTATTTGAGCGACCTCCCCTTTGGGCATCCATACAAACCTTTTTTTAAAAGCATAATCTGTAAATAAAGACGTAATGGGTTCATAAGGCAATACCATTTCCCTTGGTTTCAGGGCAGCAAGCGGGGAATCAAAGAAGCCATATTCAGATAAGGAAGGAAGCGGAAATTTACTAAGGTCTGCATTTATAGCATCGGGAACTTTTATGTTGACCCTTGTAAAATCCTTATTTTCTTTCGCATCCTTTATAATAGCTTGTTCACAATGAAAAAGAAAGCAGGCAATACCAAGAGCAGAAATAAATTTGTAAAAACCGGACATTTTAGCCATTTTATTTTTTACATACATACGAAGACATATCCGTAACCACCTTATTGAAATCGTTCCCGGCATCAATATTCGCGAAACGCAAGTCAGACTGATTTTGTTCAATACAGAGGAACATAGGATTTTTTCCTGACCATTCAGGATTTAGAATACCGTCATAAAGAATATCCTGTGGTTTACCCCAAAAAAGCATAATCACCATTTTACCAAAATCACTTCTCCAGTCGGGCAAAGACTTTGCTCTTTTAAAGGTATTGTTACGAATAGAAATATTATAGGTATAAGGGTTATAATTTGGGTCTCTGAATTTTTTTTGCGTAATGCCATAACTGGCAATGGCGGTACCTATTGTTTTATGACCCAATATTTGATTATCATAAATGGCAACCGATTTAGCTGCAAGCAAAATAATACCTGTACCTGCGGGAACAATACCCACTATATTTCCAGGAGGAGCGAAGTTAGCTAAATTATTATTCCGAATCATATTTTGAAATACCCTGCAATCAAAGCCATTTCCAGCGGGTAATTCAGGTAAATCAAAGACAAGAATACCTCCTGTATTTCCTTCAGCCAAATTTCCATAGACTTGTGAATGTTGACAATTTTCAATTTCGATACCTGCGACATTGCCATGTGCATGACAATTTCTAACAATTACTTCAGAAGACTGTCCTACATAGATGCCGGCATCTGAGGCGTAGGATGCCTCACAACCTTCAATTAATACATTTTTACAAGCAACGGGATAAATTCCATAGCCTCCGTTTGTTTCTTTAGGTCCCCCACTCCATGTGGTCCTTATGTTTCGCAAAGTAACCGAAGTAGCATCTTGAATTTTAATGGCATCCCCTTTTGTATCCTGCACGGTTAAATCGCTCAAAACAACCGAATCGGCAATGATGCGAATACCCTCCGCACCCACTTTCTGACCGAGGAAAGAAAGGACGGTATTCAATTTACCCGCACCCCTAAGGGTCACTCCTGATATCCCTTCCAATGAAAGCGGTCTATCAAAATAATAGGTACCAGCGGGAATTTCGATCACATCACCTGGTTTTGCATCCATTAATTTAGCTTGCAATTGATTGTAGATGGTAGAATCAATCCGAGGAGCTACCTCTTCCTTCTCAGAACAGGCAATAAAAAGAAATGAAATCAGGGTAAGGAGTCCAAAAGCAGATTTTGAAATATTCATTTTAATAAACTTTGAGTGTAAATAGTTACTTACTCCAAATGTACTGTTTTTCATAATAAAAATTAGAAGCGGACCTATAATTTATGAAAAGTTAAAGAGGAGAGGTTATTTCCCTCAGTTATCGTATTTTTGAAAAAAAAAGATGAAAGAGGAAATGACTATTTCCGATTCCTTACACCCTTCAGGTCAAACGGTCTATTGTACCGTCATTTTACCTTTAGCCCTTGACAAACTATATACTTATATTATCCCTCAGGATCTCGTTACTCAAGTTGCTACTGGTATGCGCGTTGAAGTTCAATTTGGAAAAAAAAAGCGGTATGCTGCCATTATTTTCGAAATTAACAACGTAAAACCAGATGGATATTCACCTAAATATATCCTAAGTATCATTGATGAGAAACCCTTAGTAAATGCCCGTCAAATAGCGTTTTGGACCTGGTTATCCACCTATTATTGCTGTAGCCTGGGAGAGATTATGCAGGCTGCCCTACCTTCCAATCTAAAGTTGTCGAGTGAATCTCTGATTAAATTATTACCAGAGTCGCCGTTTGACCCATTGTCGCTGCCCGATAAAGAGTATTTAATCATCGAGGCACTTTCGGGGCGAGAATTCCTTCATCTTCAGGATATTCAGGACATGCTGGGCATAAAAACCATTTACCATATTGTTCGAAGTTTAATTGAAAAGGGATTTATAGAAATTAAAGAAGAGCTTAAAGACGCTTACAAACCTCAATCCGTTTTTTTTGTCCACTTAGTTGAACCCTATCTGTCTCAAGAGAATTTAATAGGCAAACTTTTTGAAAAGATTCGTAAATATCCGAAACAAGAGCAGTTACTTCTGACCTTTTTCCTTTTGAAAAAGGAAAAAGGTCAGGTTACAAAAAAGGAATTATTGAAGAGAAGTGGGGTTGAAGGAAGTGTTTTAATGGCCATGGTTAAGAAAAATATTTTCCAGATAGAGGAAGCGCTGTTAAACAAAGTTATTTGGAACGATACACACAACAGGGATCATGAAATAAGTTTAACCACGAAGCAGGAAGAAGCATTTAAAACCATAAAAAAGTTTCATCATGAAAATAAAGTAGTTCTTCTACAGGGTATTACGGGAAGTGGCAAGACCCAGATTTATATGAAATTTATGATGGAAGTAATCCGAGAAGGTGGTCAGGTATTGTATTTATTACCTGAAATAGCATTGTCAAACCAGGTCACCAGTAGATTACAGGCTATTTTCCAGGACAAAGTTCTGGTGTATCATTCCAGATTATCGGACAAGCAGCGGGTAGAGAGCTGGCAGCAGGTTAAAGATGGAAAACCCTTATTGGTAGGTGCGAGATCTTCCTTATTTTTGCCCTTTTCCAATTTAAAACTGATTATTGTCGATGAGGAACATGATCCTTCCTACAAGCAAAATGAACCAAATCCGCGATACCAGGGGAGAGATGCCGCCATATATCTGGCGCACATTTGGAAATCACCGGTAATATTAGGGACAGCTACCCCCTCGTTAGAAACCTATTATCACAGTAAAACTGGAAAATATGGCTGGGTAAAGTTAGAGGAAAGATATGGTGGAACCATTCTTCCCAAAGTAACGGTGATAAATCTGGTTGAAGAAAAGAAGCATAAAAAAATGGTCCAGGAGTTTTCCGAAACGCTGCTGGAGGCAATTAAAGAAAAATTAGCTAACAAAGAGCAAGTTATTTTATTCCAAAACAGAAGAGGATTTGCCCCTACCCTTCGCTGTACAACCTGCGGATGGCACTCAGAATGCGTCTATTGCGACGTCAGTCTGACTTATCATAAATCGAGGCAAGGATTGAAATGTCACTATTGTGGCTATTTCACCCCGGCTCCTACACAATGTCTTGCCTGTGGCAGTAAAGAAATTTCCCTGCAAGGATTTGGAACAGAAAAAATTGAAGCTGAACTACAAGTGATATTGCCTGAGGCCAGGATTGCAAGGATGGACATGGACACTGTGAAGTCTAAATTTGCCCATAACCGGTTAATTCAGGAATTTGAAGAGGGAGAACTTGATATTCTTATTGGTACGCAGATGGTTACAAAAGGATTAGATTTTGCAAATGTTGGTATGGTAGGTATTTTAAGTTCTGATCAGTTAATGCAATATCCCGATTTTAGATCGGGTGAGAGAGCCTTTCAATTGATGACTCAAGTGAGTGGAAGAGCTGGAAGAAGAGCTCGGCAGGGTCATGTTTTTATTCAGGCTATGAATGTGGCTAATCCTGTCCTTCTTGATATTTTAGAAAATCAAACTGAGAGATATTACGAGAGGGAGCTAAGCGAAAGGGAACAATTTCAGTACCCCCCTTTTAAAAGACTTATCAGAATTTCATTAAAACATGTTGACCCCGATACCGTTAACAATGCAGCCATTTGGTTGAGGGACTACCTTTTTCCCATCTTTGGCGATCGAATAAAAGGGCCGGCGGTACCTTATATCGGTAGGGTTCGTAATAGCTATCTGATTGATTTTCTCCTCAAATTAGATAATGGAAACAGTCGGTTACAGGAGGCGAAAAGTAATTTGCTGGTAGCGCAACAAACGCTTAGAAATAAAAAATTATATTCGTCGGTTCGCTTTGTTATTGATGTAGATCCAAATTAACGAATTAAATAATCTGCATTTTTAAATTTTGATAGGGAGCAAGGACTGGATTTTCCGGATTAAGTTCTGTGATAAGACCGTCTATTTCCGATAGATTACAAACCCTCATTTTTCTAACTGAATTTAATTTTTCAGATATGGCCAAAGCGAAAACCTTTCGGGAAGCTTTAATCATGGCTCTTTTGACCGTCACGATTTCCATTTCAAGTTCAGTCAACCCCTCTTTTGCATCGATGCCATTAACGCCTAAAAAGCAAATATCGGGTCTTATTTCACCTAAATGCTGAACGACCTCACCGCCAACAGTAATTTTTGCATTTTTCGAAAGATTTCCGCCTATAAAAAGGGTTTCGCTATTGGGGTGCTCCATTAATTGCATAGCCGTTGTAAGACTCACGGTAACAAAAGTAACACGTAATTCAGGAGGCAGAATTCTGGCAATTTCCAGATTGGTTGACCCCCCTGAAATAAGCACCAGCATATCATCTCTAAGCATACTTATAGCCTTTCTCGCAATAATTGTTTTCTCCTGATAAGCATAAATATCATTTTCCCTGTACGAATATGCCTGATAGGATTTACTGAGAGCGCCACCCCTTACTTTGATTAATTTATCATCATCGGCAAGTTCCTGAAGATCTCTTCTAATGGTGTCTTCTGAGACTGCCAATTTCTGACTTAAATCAGAAAGGATCACTTTATTATGAATATTCACTTCACGCAATATCAAGGAAAGTCTTTCTTTTTTTAGCATGGCAAAAGGAATAAAAAAAGGCAATCTACTCATTTTTTTTTGAATAGATTGCCAGCAATTAAAAAAATTAAATGTGGTTAGATAGCAGGATCAGCTGGTGTGTTAGGATTATTATCTCTTTCGTTATTTGGATAAGGGTAAAAATTTCTGGTTCTTTCGGCACCTGCGGCCCCAGGACCGGGTCTAACAAATCTTCGGCTATCTTCTAATTTTAACCCTGACATAAACAATTCAATGCTTCTGTTTTTATATATCTCTCTTAGCAGCGCCTCTTGCGTTAAGGTTCCGTCGTAGGGAGTAAGATCTGCGCCTAATCCATAAATATCATCTACTGGTTTTTTTGTAAGTACTTTATCAAGTTCAACTTTTGCATCTGCAAGCTGATTTTTTCTAGCTAAAGCTTCCGCTTTTATCAACATAATTTCACCTGGAAGGAAAACAGGAATTTCCGTTTTATTTGAAGCAAAAAAGCCAGTACCGGAAAATATACCTGTTCCACTTGGGGTTTTACTTCTTAAATAGAAAAGCACTCTTTTGTCATCAGCAGAGGGGATAAGATCCCCTTTTAGCCCTAGATTTGCATTAATCGGTTGATAAACATTTACATTACTTAGGGCAACATCAAAAATGGGATTTCTGGCAATATCATCATACCTGAAAGTAGATTTTGCTTTTAAATTGACGGCATTTGCTGCTGAAATCGCATCATCCCATTTTCCAGCCATTAAACTATACCTGGCTAAAAGAGCATTAATCGTATTTAAAATATCAAGTCCCCCTACTGTTTTATTTAAAAATGCGGCAGAAGGAGCTGTTGCAAGCACCTTTGATTTTGCTGCATTTAAAGTAGTAATAGCCTCAGTAAGAAGAGCTTCTCTGGTTTGAAAAGAGGCTTTTGATACGACCTGAATAGGAGCCTGTTGAAAAAAAGAGGCTAAATTACCCAAGCTTAGTGCTTTATAAATAGAACCATAAGCAACAGCCGCACTTTGAAAAGAAGGTTCACCAAAATTAGCAGCATTTTTAAGTAAAATTTCAGCATTTGCTTTTACTAAATGATTCTGTTCCCATAGCGCACTTACAATACTGTTTCCCCCGTCAACAAAGGTTCCGCCCAGGCTTAGAAAATTTTCTGATGCATTTCCAGCATTTAGAATAGCCAGTTCTCCTGTGCTAAAACCACTTGCAGTTATGGTATTATAAACGGGAGATAACCGACCTACAGAGTAAGTAAACTGGAGGCCATTTGCGAGTGCAATCAAGCCATCAACACTCGAAACTACCTGTGCTTCTCCAGCAGCACTTGGATTAAAATATTCTTTTTCACAGGATGGCAAGAAAATGGAAAAAGAAATGGAAAGGATTAAAAATAATTTATTTCGCATTGGTAAAAAGCTTTAAGAATTTAATAAAATTAAAATTTGGCAGTAACGCTAAGTTGGAAAGTTCTTGGAATAGGAACATTTCCAAAATCAACTCCTCTGAATAAATCACTGTTACCACCCGCGTTCGTCTCAGGATCAAAGCCATCATATTGATCAAAAGAAAATAAATTTCTACCAATCAAAGCTACGTTCAGGTCACTAATTCCTTTTAAAGGACTAGGTAAATTATAGCTTAAAGAAACCTCTCTAATTTTTACGAACTGGCCTGGATCTACTCTCCATTCTTCAATCGGATAAATTGCCCAAACATAACCTCTAACCAATTCACCTTTCATTTCTTGTTCTGCATAGTCACCAATACCAACTCCTTGGCGGGTTCTTCTGTCTGCATTAAATACATCAACTCCAAAAACACCATCTAAAAGAAAAGAGAAGTTTAATCTTTTGTATCTGACAGAACTTCCAAAGGAAGCCATGAAATCAGGATTTGGATCCCCAATAATTTTTCTAAGAGCCGTTCCGGTAGGTTGACCAGAAGCATCTCTTTTAGGGGTATAAATGGTACCAGCATAAACATAAGAACCCGCTGGAATATCTGAGCCAGTTTTAAATGGTAAAGCGGTACCCTTTTCAGGTTGGGGTAAACCTCTCGCGTCCAATAAAAGAGTTCCGTCTGCATTTTTTGCATAAAAAGTGCCAAAAAATATACTTGGTGCTTCCCCCTGAACCAGGAAAATAGGTGCTCCGGTGGCGGTGTTAATGGCCACCAATGGACTACCCGCACTTATTACTTTTCCTCTGTTTCTACTGTAAATGAAATTTACATCCCAGTTAAAATCTTTCTTCTGGGCAATATTTACACCTAAGGCAATTTCAACACCACGGTTTTCAAGCTCTCCTACGTTATCTACAATACTTCTGCCACCTTCGGTAGGTGCGATTAAACGATTAACCACTAAATCGAATACATTATTTCTATAGTAGGTTGCTAATAAACTTACTTTATTTTCAAAAAAACTGGCATCCGCTCCAACTTCAAAGGAACGAGTCCTTTCAGGTCTTATGTTGGCATTTGCCAATTGAGAACTAGGTATAAAAGTTTGACGACCTTGATTAACTACCGGACTAAATTGATAAAATCTGTCATAAGAACCTATGGCATTTAAACCACCTGATTCTCCCCAGGAGGATCTTAACTTAAATGAATTGATACCTTTTAAAGGGCTATTTTTCCAAAAATTGGTTTCAGAAAGAACATAACTTAATCCAAATTTAGGATAAAATTGATTTCTCTGATCCAAAGCAAATTTAGTTGAACCGTCCACTCTACCTGCAAGTGTTAAAAAAAGTTTGTTACTGACACCAAAAGTTTGTTGTAAGAAATAACCACTAATAGCATATTGATCCAGGCCATAATTACTTACTACTGCAGATGAACCATTAATGGTAGAAATAGAAGGTAGCAAGTTTTCACCAGCAGAAAAAAGTCTGTCCGCCCTACTGTATTGGTAATTGAAACCTAAAGCAGTAGTAGAACTAATGGAAGAGGTAATATCCTTTTGATAAGTCGCATTAATATCATTGTTAAACAACCTAAAATTAGAGGTTACATTGGCAGCATAACCGTTTGCAAAGTACAATACATTTACGCCCGGGTATGGATAAGAGGGTATAAATGTTTTTCCTGTCTGGCTATAAACATCCGCGCCCAGAACATAATCAATGGTTAAACCTTTTAAGGGAAAAAAGGTAAAAGTAAGATTTGAGATAGCCCTGTTTACCTCTTGAGTAATATCAAAATCTTCAATAACGGAGAGTGGATTTACCCTTGTGGGTTCAACAGCCTGTAAATTACCATTTGCATCACGTTTTGTGATATCGTATATATTGTTAGTGATATTAATAGCATTTACAGGACTATAAAAGGAATTTCCATTTGGTTTCTCATTTGAAAAGCTATTATTATATTGAAGTCCGAAACTTATTTTCATCCAGTCTTTAATTCCCTGATCCAGGTTAAGTCTCAAACCATACCTTGTAAAATCAGTATTTTTAACTATCCCTCCATTTGTCATATAAGAGAGAGAAGCATAATATTTTGTATTATCCTTACCTCCTGACATGGAAAGATAATTATCGGTTCCCATTGCATCACCAAATACCTGATCTTGATAGTCATATCTTGTAACATCTACCAGTGCAGTTGGCAGATTTCTGCCATTTGTAGCAACTGTTGGACCACCTGAGAATGGATTAATAATATGTAATCGTTGTGCCACTGAGCCAAATTGCTTTCCATAAGTGGTGATGGCCAGTTTTTTCCTAAGCTGGTTTACGTTTACACTTGTCCCAAAAGTAATTTCAGGTTTACCAACGCTCCCTCTTTTGGTAGTGATTACGACTACGCCATTGGAAGCTCTTGAACCATAAACTGCAGCTGCAGCTGCCCCACTTATAATATTTATGCTTTCAATATCTTTCGGGTTTATATCAGCCAATCTGTTTGTACCCATATCGGCCGCACCTGCTGAAACAGAAACCTGTGAAACGTTGTTCGTTGTATTGCTCACAATAACACCATCTATTACGTAAAGAGGGTCAGAATTTCCACGAATAGAATTTACCCCTCTAATTCTAATGTTTAATCCACCAGCCGGATCTCCGGAAGTCTGTGTAATTTGTGCACCTGGGACTTTCCCTTGAAGAGATGAAATAAGATTTTCAGAACCCGTTTTTGATAATTCATCTGCAGAAACTGTACTTATAGCATTTCCCAGTTGTCGTCTTGAAGATTTTAGGGTAGAACCCGTTACCACAATTTCATCTAAATCTAATGCATCCTCAAAAAGGGTAAAATTTTGAGTCATTAAATTTTTGTCTGCGCTTATTTGGATATCTGCTGTAACAGATTTATACCCCACATAACTGGCTTGTAAGGTATATGTGCCAGGTAAAACAGAAACATTTAAGGTATAAGTACCATCTAAATCTGTTACTGCCCCACTTCTGGAATCAGATAATGCCAATGTAACCCCAATTAATGGATTACTCTGAGCGTCAAGAACCTGACCTTTCAGCACAAGATTTATTTTTTCCTGTGCAACTAATGATGCCGGTAAAGCCAACTGAATAAACAGCATAATAACCGTAATCAATGAATTTTTTAGCATAGTCAAATGTTTTATTAAGTAATTTGGAAATTAATCATTTAAAGTTTCAAACTTATGCAATAATAAGAAACAATAAGATAAAATTATTACTTATTACCCTATTTATTGCAACTTATTGCTAGTATAATGCATATTATGTACTATAACTTGCAATAATCAAAATTAGATTTCCCCAAAAACTAATTATGAGAATGAAAATGAATTAGACCTTCTATTGGATCTTGAACTATGCCTCCTAAAAACAGCTTATTTTCTTTTAAAACTTCTTCCATAACAGGTCTGAAATAATAAGCCACAGACCCAATAAAATATACATTAACTTCTTGATTTTCTTTTATTAAGCTTAAAAAATATCTTTTTATAAATAAATTAAATTGCTCTTTAACCAAGTCATTGATCCATGGTAGATTATTATGTTTAAAGAAAAAGGTTGCAAATGTTGCAAGATATCTGCTTGGAAATGGATTTTTATATACGGCTTGAAAAATATCGTTTTTCTTCAAATAAAGTTCTTTGTCTACAAGTAGCTGAATTTCAACAGGTAGTTCATTATTTAACCAACTTCGAATAAGAGACAGCCCTAAGGCAGCGCCACTCCCCTCGTCACCTAAAATAAATCCAAATCCCCCCGCCATGGATTCAATCACCCCATTTTTAATCAGACATGCGTTGGAACCGGTCCCTAAAATACCAACAAGACCATTACTATTGACTCCAATTGAACGAGCTGCTGCCGTTATATCTGTATCTACATAGGAACTATTTTCAGGATCGAAAACCTTATCAAGTAAAGTGGACACTCTATATTTCTGGTCTTCAGCACCGCAACCTGTGCTATAAAAATAGATGAGATGAATTTTTTGAGAAATGTTTTTTTTAACCGAATAGAATTGGTTCAACATCTCGTCATCCGTTAGAAAATAAGGATTTAAACCCAATGATTTTTCTTTAAAAACGGGCATATTATCAGAAAGCAGTACCCAGTTAGCTTTAGTAGCTCCACTTTCAACAATCAGGATATTTTTTGCCACTTGTTTGATACTCATTCAGAATGATGGGTTAAATTCAAAGAATGGGCATTTAGTACATTTCGAACATTACCATATTTATGCAAGCGTTCTTTTGCTTCGTCATAAGGAATATTTAAATGTTTCACAATCATTTTAATACCTCTGTCAATCAATTTAGCATTACTCAATTGCATATCAACCATCTTATTGTCTAAAACTCTTCCAAGTTGAATCATAACAGCTGTACTAATCATATTCAAGGCTAATTTTTGAGCTGTACCTGCTTTCATCCGGGTAGAACCCGTAACAAATTCAGGCCCTGTAATTAATTCAACTGGAAAATCGGATACGGCAGCTAAGGGAGAATTGGGATTACAGGTTATACACCCTGTTGAGATTCCTGCTTCTCTGCATTTTTTTAAGCCTTCGATAACATAAGGCGTTGTACCAGAGGCTGCTATGCCGATGACTACATCATCCTCATCTGTTTCAAAAGCTTTTAAATCGAGCCATGCTTGTAACAGACTGTCTTCTGCAGCTTCAACAGAATTTCTTAAAGCGACGTCACCGCCGGCAATAATTCCAATAATCCAGTCCTTTGGAACTCCGTAAGTGGGAGGACACTCAGAGGCATCTAAAACGCCTAATCGACCAGAGGTTCCTGCGCCAATATAAAATAATCGACCCCCATTTTTCATTTTTTGAACAATAATATCCACCAGTTTTTCAATTTGGGGAATAGCTTTTGCTACTGCTTCAGGAACTGATTGATCTTCTTTGTTCATGTTTATCAATAGCTCATTTACCGACATTTTATCTAAATGCCGATAGGTTGAAGTCATTTCTGTAATTCTTTCCATAATTAAAAACTATCATGCAATTTACGGCTTTTTGCGCAATTTATGGCCATATTTTGCAAAATGTTGCCATAAATACGGCGTGTAAACTAAAAAAAGGTATTGCTTGTATTTTGAGCAAAATAATAAAATTAGTAATTTTTTGGAAAATCTATCTTTAATTCTTAGATTCGCATCATTAAGGGGGTATAGCTCAGTTGGCTAGAGTGCTTGCATGGCATGCAAGAGGTCATGGGTTCGAATCCCATTATCTCCACCCTAAACCAGGCTCTCAGAGACTGGTTTTTTTTATTTTAAATAAAATTCCAATAGAAAAAAGATTAGATGACTCATCTAAATGTTTTAAATCATTTTTTTTGGAAATACCGCTGGCATTTTTTGGGAGGGATATTTTTTGTTTCCCTGTCTAATTATTTCAGGGTTCTTCAGCCTCAGGCCATCCGGGAAGCCCTTGATCTTGTTATCAACAACCTCAGTCTTTACCGCAATTTTGAAAATTCAGGTTTACAAAACGGTCTAAAATTAATTCTTGGCAAGCAATTACTTTTATTTGGACTGTTTGTACTTCTGTTCGCAGGGCTTATGGGTTTGTTCATGTATTTCATGAGACAAACCATTATTGTGATGTCCCGACTGATCGAATATGACATGAGAAAAGAGATTTTTGACCATTATCAAATTCTTGATCTGGCGTTTTATAAACGAAATAAAACGGGCGATTTGATGGCAAGGATCACAGAAGATGTGAATAAGGTTCGTATGTATCTGGGTCCTGCGATCCTATACGGAATAAATCTTATCTCCTTATTCGTATTTGTTATTTATGCCATGATAAATGTGAGTCTTGAACTCACCCTGTTTTGTCTCATCCCACTGCCTATTCTTTCTATTTCCATTTATTATGTCAGTGATTTGATTCACAAGAAAAGTGAAGAAATACAGCAACAATTAGCCATTTTAAATAATACGGCACAAGAAGTTTATGCGGGAATCAGGGTCGTTAAAGCATATACCCAGGAAAATTCTATGCTCGGATTTTTCACTACACAAAGCCAGCAGTATAACAAACAATCTGTTGCACTGGCTAAAATTAATGCATTATTCTACCCTCTAATGATTTTATTGATTGGTATCAGTACTTTAATTACCGTTTATGCGGGTGGAACTTTGGTTGTCAGAGGCAGTATTTCCACGGGAAATATTGCAGAATTTGTTATCTATGTGAACATGTTAACCTGGCCTGTAACCTCAATTGGCTGGATTGCCTCCATTATTCAACAAGCATCAGCCAGTCAAAAAAGGATTAATGAATTCATGCAAACGGAACCTACTATTCTCCCAGGGAAAGTAGAAAATTTCAAATTGCAGGGAGAGATTCAATTTAAAAATGTTTCTCTAACTTATCCGGATACGGGAATTAAAGCCCTGAAAAATATCAACCTCCACATTAAACCGGGTGAGAAAATAGCTATCATTGGAAAAACGGGATCTGGTAAAACTTCTTTTGCTGAATTATTACTTCGAATGTATGATTGTACAGAAGGAGAAATTTATTTTGATGGCATTCATGTTAAATCCGTCCAATTAGGGAGACTACGAGAACAGATTGGCTACGTACCTCAGGATGTATTTCTCTTTTCAGATAGTTTAAAAGAAAATATTGCCTTTGGTCATCCAGATGCCTCAGAGGCTAAAATGGATGAAGCGATTTTTAATGCCTCGCTTACAGAGGAAATAAAAACTTTCCCAAATGGATTGAAAACCATTTTAGGTGAGAGAGGAATTACCCTGAGTGGAGGTCAAAAACAAAGAGTCTCCATTGCCCGTGCATTATTAAAAGATCCAGAAATACTCATTTTAGATGATTGTTTGTCCGCCGTAGATAGTCATACTGAAAATCAAATTTTAACCTATTTTCAAACGGCACTAAAAAGTAAAACCGCCATTATTATTTCTCATAGAATATATGCCCATTTAAATTTTGATAAAATATTGGTTTTTCAAGATGGGGAAATTGCCTATTCAGGAACTCACGATGAATTATTAAAAACAAGTCCTTATTATCTTGATTTATATGAGCGGCAATTATCAGATGAAAAGGTTGAAGGATAGGGTTTGATGAAATGTTCCTATCTTCAAAAGAGTTGTGCAAAGAAAAAATATAAAGGTAGCCCTATTGTGATGTTAATTGGGAAGGTAATTGCAAGTGCCATAGGAAGGTATATACCCGGATTAGACTTGGGAACGGTTACTTTCATAGCTGCAGGGACTGCTATGTAGGAAGCACTGGCTGCAAGTACTGCAAAAATAAAACGATCACTGATTATATCCGTAACAAAGGAACTTAAAAGCGCGAATATACAACCGTTAATAAGCGGAATAATTACGGCAAAAGCAATTGGAAACCATCCAAACTGAAAAAATGATTTCAATTTTTTACCGCTTGATATACCCATATCTAATAAAAAAATAGATAAAAATCCTTTAAAAAGATCATTAGTAAAAGGTTTAATGCCTTCTGCCTGTTTTGCATTTGCCAAAAATCCAATCCACAAACTGCCTAATATTAAAATGACACTACCATTAGTTAAGGCGTGTTTTAATACAAATTTCTTGTCAATTTCATTGTTCCTTCCCTTATTAAAAAGGGTTATTAATATGAGTCCAACTATAATAGCAGGTGATTCCATCAGTGCCATAATAGCAACCATGTAACCATGCAATAACATTTGCTTTGATTCTAAATAGCCTGAAGCTGTGACAAAAGTTACTGCACTCACCGAGCCATAAGCTGCAGCAATAGCGCCAGCATCATAGACATTTAGTTTTCTTTTAAGGATAAAAAAAGTATATACTGGTATCCATAATGCAATCAAAATACCAAATCCCATAGACCACAAAATATTCATAGAGAAACTCTCATGTGATAATTCCTGCCCTCCTTTGAATCCTATAGAGATTAATAAATATAATGAAATAAATTTTGAGGAATTAGGTGGAATCTCTAAATCACTTTTTAAATAGGTAGCACAAATACCTAAAACAAAAAACAAAAGGGCTGGATTGGTTAAATTTTCAGCGAGCAGGTTAAAATTCATTGGCTAATAATCAATATTTACATCAAAAATTTAAGGATTACACCATAGACAAAAGGTAGGATCTTCTTCTTTTTTACCATTTGGGAAAAATTCTTCCTCTATAGCACCACATTTTTTACATTTGTATATCAGACTTAAAGTCGATTGAGTTGGAGAATGACATTCATTACAAGGTAAACCCTTCTTTGATTCAACTACAGAAAATCCAGGAAATTGACAAACCGGACAGGTCGATTTGATGATATTCATTAATTTTTCAACTGCTGTTGAAATTACTTTTCTTCTCGTTGGATTAAACATAGCCCTCATATCAGTTTCAATAAAAACCGATTCATTGCATTTTCTTAGATTATTAAAAGCATCGACCAGAAAATTCCAATCTAAAATACCTTTGATAATTTCTTCCTTGCAATCTTTTGACTTCCTAAGAATTAGGGCATGCGATGGAAATTTTACCTTGGTTGCAAAATCTTCCAAATCTGCTAAAGAAGAGATGTATGCGCCCTTAAAGTTGGTTTCTACACTTAATTCTCTCCATACAAATGTGGCCTCATTTTTCTTATCGTAAAGCATCAATAACTCCTCATCTGCAGGAAGAAAATGAATAATAGGATGATTTCCAAAAGACCCTTCGCTTGCAATGCCCAAATCACAATTCGTCATTTCCATAGCCCTCTCCACTTTTAATTTTGCTGTGACCCATGGATTTTCTTTTCTTTCAATTTCTCCTGAAAAAGTTCCAAATAAATCAGAATCAAAGTGCGGATCGACAAAACAAATTACGCCTAGTTCTTTTTCCAATAAAGGAGCGAGAATTTCTTCTTTCCTGTGTTTAGTGGCAATTACCAGGCGTCTTCCCTCAAACATTGCTTAATTTTTTTTCAGAGAATTTTGGTTCAAACTTTTTATACCTGAAATAAATAGGAGTAAAGAGATGGCTGCCATCAGATTGGTTCTAATTACATCTTTGGTAAAGAGTGCTACTACAAACAGTAAAAAGAATAAAATTAGAATCAGAAAAAATTTAATTGTCGAATTATTCATAGCCATATTTTTTTTATGCCGCAAATTTGTTAGTTTTAATTCATAATTTTTTATTTATATTTACAATAAATTGCATAAACAAATTTTATGAACTATACTTTAAATCAGTTGCAGATTTTTCTAAAAATAGTCCAGACACAAAGTGTTACTAAGGCAGCAGAAGAACTACATCTGACACAACCAGCTGTTTCCATTCAGCTAAAGAACTTCCAGGAACAATTTGAAATTCCTTTAACAGAGGTTATAGGAAGAAAAATTTATATCACTGCTTTTGGCAGAGAAGTAGCAGAATCTGTAGAAAATATATTAGAACAGGTACAAGACATCAATTTTAAAACAATGGCTTATAAAGGACAATTATCTGGTCGTTTAACAATATGTACCGTATCCACAGGCAAATATGTATTACCCTATTTTATATCCGATTTTCTGAAGATTCATCCAGGTATAGAATTAATTATGGATGTGACAAACAAATATAAAGTAGTGGAAAGTCTGACCACCAATGAGGTAGATTTTGCCCTTGTTTCGATTCTTCCAAAAACCATTCAGACAGAACATCTGAATCTTTTACAGAATAAATTATTTTTAATTGGTAAGGAGCCAATTTCAATTGAAAAAAATCAATCTGTAAAGGAATTTTTTAAAACACTTCCATTAATTTTCAGAGAACCAGGTTCTGGTACCCGTCAAATCATGGAAAATTTCATTGTATCAAATGATATAAAAGTTTATAAAAAAATGGAATTAACTTCCAATGAAGCGGTAAAACAGGCTATTCTTGCTGGATTTGGATTTTCTATTATGCCTTTGATTGGTATAAAACGAGAATTGCTTAATAAAGAACTTCATATCATCCCATTAGAGGGATTACCCATCATTTCAACCTGGCAGTTAATCTGGTTAAAAGGAAAAAAACATGGACCAATTTCCCTTTCATTAATGACCTATATGGAAAAAGAGAAGGAAAATATTGTCAACAAAATATTTTCCTGGCATGAAAATTATTAAAAAAAGGGCTTCCTTTTTATGAAAGCCCTTTAAAATAAAAGCATTAATTTGTCAGCCAAAATTTAAATTTTCTGGGAGTAATTTATTTTTATTTAACCATCATAATTCCATTCATTAATCGCCAATGCCCTGGGAATGTACATACATAAGGATATTCCCCTGGCTTTGCAGGTGCTGTAAATCGTAATCTCACCGTTTGATCTGGGTTAACCAGCGCCGTTGAGAAAAGAACCTCAGTTAAATTAGGTATATAATTATTAGCAGCTCCTTCTGGATCAGTGATCATTTTATCGGCAGCTTTTCCAATTTTTTCCAAAGACTTTGGTTTTCCAATAATCAGATTATGCTGCATGGCATCGGGATTTTCAAAAACTATTTCCACAGTTTTACCAGCAGAAACAGTGAATGATTTTATATCATATTGCATCATTTCCCGCAAGGATTTTATTTTAACCACCTGAACATTTGGATCATTGGCTTCCTCCTTTTTCAATATATCCCATGCTTGCATGAGCCTGGTCAACCTGTCTTTATTTGCCCCTGACAAAGATGCCAGCAGACTATTTAAAAAAGGGATTTCTGTAGCTGGCACCACTACTTTTTTTCTATAATTCCAACCTTCACTGACTGCTTTTAAAATAGCATCAAATCCATTAGCGTCTAATTGTTTTGCCCTTTTTAAATATCCTATTACCATAGCTACCTCTGAAACAGAAGTATGAGATTTCACACTTTTGGCTAAAACAAATTGAGACATATTCTGGGCCAAAATAAAGGATACTTTCTTCGTTAAGGTGTTATTATTTTCCATGCTTTCTGTAATCGTATTTGCCTTATCTACAGATACTGAAAGATTGTAATCCCCAGCAAATTCACCAGCGAAAGAAATATTTCCTGACCATGGTCCATTGGTATTTTTAGTTATCGTAACTGTTTCACCTGGTTTTACACCTTCTGCATGTACCTGACTAACTAAATCAACTACTTGGCCCTTTCCAGAAAAACGAAGATTAAGTGGTAAAACAACTCCTTTTGGTACAGCTGCATCTCCTTGATTTGTAACTTCAATGGAAACGTTTATCCTATCTCTGGGTGCAGGATTAGAAGGATCAATTTTGATATTACTAATGACTAAATCTGGTTTATTTTGATTAGACGCCACCATTTTTTTAGGTTCTGGGGACATACTCATACCTGCGTGTTGGTGGGCTGCATGGTCCTGTGTCTTTTCTATTGCCTTTTCTGAAGCTTTTTTAATCTGGTCGTCAAAAATTTTATTTAGTAAATCCCCATTTTTTGAAATTATACAAGCATAGGCATCCGGAATCCAACGGTCTTCAATGTCTTTTGAATTTTCCAAAGCATTCAAAACAAAAGACTTAGATCTTTCATCTAAAGGCATTTTGCTCAAAGCTAACAAAGTATTCAATACTACCAATGGTTCTTTATCTTCAATTAACTTATTATCAAGTAGATAATGAGCCATTTCAGTTGTAGCAGGAATCATTTGCAAGATTGTCTTTCGAACCCCGTGGCAAGGATGTTTCAATGCACTTAGCACCTCATTCAGTACAGTTCCTTCTATGGCATTCAGGCCTTGAAGAACCCAAAGGGCATGAATAGCAGGAGCATTAATTCCTATTTCATCTACTGAAAAATCATTAACCAAGGCCAATAAATCAGGAATAATGTCCTTATTATTTCTCTCTACCAATAAACGCTGGGCATGGTTTCGCCAAAACATATTGCTATTTTTCAAAGCCTTAACCAACTCTTTTGGATTATCAATAGTAAGCGCCAGAGGTGAATAAGCAGGGGCAGCATTGTGTTGTACGCGGTAAATGCGACCATGGGTATAATCCCTTAATTCTGTTTCATAAGCATTTCCCTGACCCATAATAAATCCATCAGGTTTTGGATTATGCTGAATGATAAAGCTATACCAATCTGCGACCCAAACGGCTCCATCGGGCCCAACTTCGGCAAAAACCGGAGAAAACCATTCATCGGCACCTGCCATCAGATTAAATCCTTCTGTATCGTTATAATTAGTTCCTTTTTTTGTTAAAATATTCTGGTGTAGAACGTGCCCAGTAGGTTCTGCTACGAAGGCTATATTATTCCAGTATTTTTTGGGAAATGCACGGGCGGTATAAACATTATGACCTGCAGCGGCAGTATATCCGCCAAAAACATCTACTTGCCTTACTTTTGGCGTAATGGTTTTCATATCCTTATGGGTATCTGTACTTCTACTTCCATTATCAACGCCAATGGCAGACGGATAGTAGTGGTTTGGAATAGCCATATACCAACCATGGGCGTTATTTGCGGTTGAGCCAAACACATCGCCCGTTTCATTAAATCCAAGGCCCCAGGTATTATTTGAGGTGTTGGTCATAAATTCCAGCTTACTACCATCGGGTTTAAAGCGAAAAAAGCCTTGAGCGAACCTAAGTGTATCCTTACTTTCCCCAACTACCCCTTTAAAACCTGAATATCCTATTGAACCCCAAAGCCAGTTATCGAAACCATAATGAAGATTAGAAGGACCTGCATGGGTGTCAAAGGTACCGAAACCTGTGAATAGTACCTTTTTTATATCAGCTTTATCATCTCCATCAGTATCTTTAAGAAAGATCATATCTGGAGCCTGACATACGACCAGACCACCATTACTAAAAACCATACCCGTTGGAATACTTAATCCATCGGCAAAACGGGTGAATTTATCTGCTTTGCCATCTTTATTGGTATCCTCACAAATTAAAATATAATCACTCCCGCCTTCATCTTTCCTCTCATTTGGATAATCTTTGGTAATGAGTACAAACATTCTGCCCCTCTCATCCCAAGAGAAAGCTATAGGATGTACCACATCTGGTTCAGCAGCAAAAAGCTCCATATTAAAATCGACAGGAACCTGAATATGTTTTCTACTCTCTTCTGGAGAAAGCGGATCTTGTCTGTATTGAGTCCCTTCTCTTTTCTCATAATTCGGTAATTTTGCCTCTCTGTAAACAAAAGGAGCAGGATTTAAAGCAGCATGTGCCGCTTTAGCCTCATCGTTAACAGACCAGAGAATACCTCGATAAATAAGTTCTTGAAAATCGGTATTTTGCCAGGTATTTTCATCGTGACCATAGGCAGTATAAAAAACACGACCTTTTCCATAGCTTCGGGTCCAAGTGTAAGGCTCTGTTTTAACCCCAGGTTTGTCTTTAAACTGATCTGCTTTAATTTCCCGTTCCGCTAAAACATGATTATCTTCTTGAAGCTTACTATGCAGATAGGTTTCATCATATACCTTAAAAGGACGAAGACCTTTCATGATAAAATGATCTGGCTGAATAATTTTTGCCTCAATGGAGTCCATGGTATGTCTCCAAAATTGACCACCCACCAATTTGACATATTCTGCAGAATTCCTGAAGCAATAGGAAGCACAATGGATGGGTAAAATGCCTTTTCCGCTGGAAACATATGCTAATAAATCTTTTTCTAAATGTGGAGGAAGGCTGTCCCAATTGGCATAAATGAGGACGGCATCATATTTTTCAAGATTTTTCAACTGTAAATCCTCCAATTGATCTGTATAAGTGAAATTAACTCCTTTAGCACCCAAAGCAGCCATGATAGAAGGCAAACGTTCCATGGGTTTATGGTGACCATTATCTCCGAGGAAAAGAATTTCTAAACGTCTTGCAGTCTGACCCATTGCGGTAAAAGCAGACAAAACCAGTGCGAGAAAGAATATTTTTTTCATAAAAATGTTTTTTGACAGGTAAGCACATTGTTAGTTCAAAACGGATAAAGAATCAGGAAAAGGCTGTTTTGAAGTCAGGTAATTTCATAATTTCTCCTCCTTTTAATGCCGATTCATGCGCAAGGATACCCACGGATGTCCAGTTAGCAGACTCCCAGGCATTTGGGAAAGGATCTCTGTCCTCAATCAAAGCCATTAAAAATTCATGGGCAAGATGCGGGTGAGACCCCCCATGACCAGCACCTTGTGTAAAACTTAGGTGCGTATTTTCTGCCATATCATAAACACCTTGTGTTGTAAAATTTTGTATTTCAGCTGGAAGCAAATGAGCAAAATCAGGTACTTTCACTTTTTCAGGAATTTCATGTTCCTCCTTTTTAGCGGTATGAATAACAGCATCTTCCCCTTCGATTAAAGGCCATTCAAATGATTTTTTCGTGCCATAAACCTCAAAACTTTCTCTATACTGACGGGCGAGGTCAAAAAGCGAGCGATATACATAAGCACTTAAATCACTGTCTTTAAATTTAATATGAGCCGATTCCACTGAAAAAGGCGAATGATGAATATCCGCCAGTTCCTTTCTGATAGTGCCCGATCCAAAGCAGGAAACATAGTCCGCTTCCAGTTTCAACAAACCTGCAACGGGCCCCACACAATGCGTAGCATAATGCATAGGAGGAAGACCCGGCCAATAATCAGGCCAGCCATCCATATCCTGTTGATGCGAAGCCTTTAAAAACTGGACTTTACCCAATTCCCCTTTTTCGTATAAATCTTTGACAAAAAGGAACTCCCTACTATAAACCACCGTTTCCATCATCATATACTTTTTACCTGTAGCTTTAGATAATTTGACGATTTCCATGCAATCTTCCACAGAGGTAGCCATAGGAACCGTACAAGCCACATGTTTCCCTGCCTTTAAGGCCTTAATGGTTTGTTCCGCATGATTTGGAATAGGAGAATTTATATGTACGGCGTCAATATGGGGATCTTTCAGCAATTCGTCATAATCATCATACCTTTTTTCTATTTGAAAAGCATCGCCAAGTTTATTCAAATTCTCCTTATTCCTTTGACAAATGGCATACATATTTGCGTGCGGATGTCGCTGATAAATGGGGATAAATTCTGATCCAAAGCCCAGACCTACAATAGCAATATTTATTTTTTTCATAAAAATCAGGTTTTAGGAGTTTTTCAAAATTAGGGGTGTTTCAGGTGTAATTCGGGTATAATTAAAAATCTAATTTTTTCAAATAAGCGATACTGTCAGACATTAACTGATATTCAGAATCGAACATTTTGCGCCAGATATTGGCAGCTGCCAATTTTGTGCTAAATGCTTCTATACTTAGCATTCCTTCATAATTCATTGCTTTCAGGGTCTTTAGAATATTTTCAAAATCAATATGCCCTTTTCCCAAGGTGCTCCTGTCATTTTCAGAGAGCTGCACATGTATTAAATAATTTTCGCATTTAGCGATAGCCTCATGGATATTTTTTTCCTCTATATTTGCATGGAAAGTATCAAACATAATTTTACAATGGGGATGATTTACCTCTTCCACAAATGTCAACATTTCGTCTGTGCAAGTAAAAAGGTATGATTCAAAACGATTTAAGTATTCTACCCCTAGCGTAATATCCTTTTTAGCGGCATAATCGGCCAGGGTTCTAATATGATTTATACCAAATTGCCATTCTTCCTTCGTGGCAGGTTTTCCTGTAAAAACGCCTAAGGCGGAATGGAAAGGCCCTGAAACATATTTTGCTCCAATAATTTCGGCACAATCAATCGCCTTTTTATTATTTTCAAGTGCATGATTTCTCATATCTGCCAATGAACTTAAAGGATTTGCATCGGGGCCATTAATAGCAACGGCAAGTCTTTCCAGTTCTAGGTCGTCTAGTTTATCGCGCCAGATATGCCAATCTTGACTATTCAAATTAAAAATAGGAATCTCTACTCCATCAAATCCTAAAGACTTAATCTGCTCAAGCACGGGGAAAAGGGATATATTCATATCCGTTCCCCACAGTAAAAGATTCATGCCTAATTTCATTTTTGTTCAAATCTAACCTATAACTTTGTCATAAAATAAGTTTTTTTTTACCAATATTACCTTTATTTTGACATTTATTTAGGATAATCTGCATAATAGCATCAATATTTAGTTAAAATGAAGCCACTTTTAGAGAAATCTATTGAAAATCTGAATCAATCTTATCTGGTAAAAACATTAAAGGAACCATTTTTTGATCCAAACTGGCATTTTCACCCACATTATCAATTATTTACAGTCATAAAAGGAACGGGAACCAGGTTCATTGGCGACGACATACGGCATTTTAATGTTGGGGATACCGTATTTTTGGCACCCAACATGCCGCATCTTTGGCGCAGTGACCGGGAGTATTTTGAAAAGGATTCTCAACTGATGACAGAGGGAATTGTCGTTTATTTTAAGGAAGATTTTTTGGGTTCTGAATTTTTCGAAAAATCGGAAATGTATGATATTAAAACCCTTTTTAAAAGGAGTGAACGAGGTCTTGATTTAACAGGAAAGCTGAAAGAGGAACTAGTAAATGATTTAAAAAACTTGCCATCTATCAGCGGATTTCAAGGCATAATTAAACTTTTAGGTATCATTGATAAATTATCTAAGTCTACAGATTATCAATATATTGCAAGTACATCTTACTCGAACACCCATAAAATTTCAGAAACGGAGAGGATGCGCATGGTACACGAATATGTGTTGAAACATTTTAAAGAAAATATAAATTTATCCACTGTGGCGAGTTTATCCAATATGACAGACGCAGCCTTTTGTCGTTATTTTAAAAGTAGGACGAACAAAACATTTTCCGATTTTGTCAAAGAGATACGCATTGGAAACGCTTGCAAAATGTTACAGGAAGAAAACAAATCCATTTCGCAAACATGCTATGAAAGCGGGTATAACACGGTATCCAATTTCAATAACCAGTTTAAGTCGTTGAAAGGCATTAGCCCAAAGCAATATCAAAAATTATATCGGAGGAATTAAGGGAAAAGAAGATTTAGTAGAAATTATGAAGTCGGTGATTGGTGATTGGTGATTGGTTGTTTTAGGAGTAGTTCTCTGGCGGTATCCCGTTTCTCGTTGGCTTTACAGGTGATTGGTGATTGGTGATTGGTAGTTGGTGATTGGTGCTATTAGGGGTGGTTCTCTAGCGGTCTCCCGTTTCACCTTAGCTTTACGGGTGATCGGTAATTGGTAATTGGTAATTGGTGATTGGTAATAGGTTCTTAAATCCCGAAGGGATGAAATGATTATAGAAAAAAAAGGATTATCTCACCATCCAACCCTGAAAGGGTGGCATAGCTTTATACTAACAAAGTATCTATTTTCGTTTAAACCCAAATGCCATTTTACATGGTAAAAAAATATAGCTGTAAAAGATAAATATTATTTCCAAGGGCAATTTTTTATAATGTCACCCCTTCGAGGTTTTTCACCAATAATACTCCATTGCCTATAATAATTTCATCCCTTCGGGATTGAAAAAGGTAATCCGAATCATTTATTTTAGATTAGGGGTATTTCTCTGGAGTTTTCCCGTTTCACCTTAGCTTTCAAGGTGCTTGGTAATTGGTAATTGGTGATTGGTGTTTTTAGGGGTAGTTCTCTAGCGGTCTCTCGTTTCTCTCTAGCTTTCAAGGTGCTTGGTGATTGGTAATTGGTAATTAGTGCCTGTTTTCGTACTAATCGCAAAATACTTAGCACTTAGCACTAATTACTAAGCACCAATCACTGAATACTAAGCACTGAGTACTAAGCACTAATCACTATGCACTAAGCACTAAACACTGAGTACTAAGCACTAATCACTAATTACTAAGCACCAATCACCAACTACCTAATAAACCATGTTAAGGACTTACATGGCATATAATATGATTTCCTTGTTGTCAACGATATGTACTTCCCGGCGGATACGATCTTCCCACGATAATTCCAGCGCGCTTTTCTTCTCCAGGAATACCATATACCCTGTTTTCTGACCTAATCGGTCAAGGTATCGGGCTAATTGTTGAATGCCCTGGGGTTCGGAACGAGCATCCTGATGCATTTTTATTTCTATTGTTATCACCTGGGCTTTCCAGAATATGATGAGATCCGTCCGTCCATTTCCAGTAGCCATTTCCCGTTCGATGCGTCCTCCCCCATTGATAACCCTTTGTAAAAAGGCCATCAATAATAACTGATGTCCTGCTTCCTTGTACTGATATCTGTCAATCCACGATTCTGAATTCCAACGGTAAAAATCAGTGAATGCCTCAAGTAA
>JBEAXK010000056.1:0-9454 GCA_041159865.1 Bacteroidota bacterium | reverse complement strand
CCACGGAGCGCCAAAATTCCCCCCTTTTCTAAAATCACCTTCACGTAAATTTTGTATATATTCAGAAGCTAATTTTTGAGCTACATCAGGATTTACAAACGCTAACGCTTTACAAACCCAGCCAACAGGGGTTCCCCAATAAGCACCATTTTGATAGGTATCTTTGGGTACGAGGCTTTTTTCCCAGGGTGAATCTTCATTGTAATCGTCTGATTTTATAATATGTCGAATATTACCCTTTTGAGATAATTCCCCGGATAAATACCCTTGAAGGAGATGTTTTGCGGCTTTTAAACGATTTTTTCCGCTCAAAACGCTAAGATGTATAGCCAGAGAGGTTGCCCAGACATCTGCCTGCGCACTCATACCCGTACTGGCAAGAAGCATTCCATTTTGGTTAATAAAAGTTTTAATTATTGATTTTTTAATTTTTTTGGCTTCATTTTTATAAAATAAAGCCTTTTCTAGAACCCCTATTTCCCTAAACAAATAAGCCAAATGCAAAGAAGCCTGATATTTTAAAAGGGATGCAAAACACAATTTGCCACTTATATATATGGCATCTCGGAACCCAAAATCCACTCCTCTGTTTTCGTCGGTTACCTCAATGAGTCCAGTAATGGAATCTGTGGGCGGCATTTGATAGGCCAATTCAAGTCGGTCAATTAATGTAACTCCATTTATATTTTCATTTAAAGATTGAAATGCAGAAAAAGATTGAACGTAGTGAAAAGCAATTTGTATAAAGAAGAACTGATCGCAAAAAGGAGGTTGCATCCCCCATTTTTTTTCTCCTTGGTTTTCATAACTATAGGTGCCTGGGAAATAAATTGGTTTTCCATCATCTATCCGAATATGGTCAGCAACGGCACCTTTGGGAATAAAAGATCCCCATTTTGTATATTTAAATTCGTCCGATTGTGTCTTTGCAGTTAATAGTAGCATGTGTTTTTGTTCCTCCTGCGTAACAAAACCGCTTTGTATGGACATTGCATAATCGCGAATCCAAAAGGCGGGATAAGAATTTCTGCCCCCAGGTCGAATCAATACACCTCCGGTCTGATTTGGACCAAAGTCATCAGAAATCAATTGGTTTGGATAAATGTGGGAAGAATCCATCACATCTTTTACCATCTGTTTCAGAAAAGCTATATCAAATGGTGATAGAAAGTCGTTTTTTTGACCCTGAACCAGCGATTCTTTTAGCATTAAGAATATAATAAGAAAAAGGAATCTTTTAAAATGCATTTTGGGGCAAAAGATTATGAGTAATGGAAATAAATTTACTTTAAATATTTCTCAAAAAATGCATTCATCTTATTTTGCATATATTGATTTGGACGCTGCGCAATATCCATCGCATGAGGCCAAAGAGGGAGTTTGTAATATTCAGAGGGAACACCGAGGCGGTCAAGACGCGCTTTTAAAGTGTCAGATTGACTTTGTGGTAAAAGATTATCTGAAGTTCCCTGAAAAATGAGGGTAGGGGGTAATCCCTGTCGTAAATATTTTGCAGGCGAGGCCTCCCAGTACAAATAAGGTCTTTCTTTGAACGAATGACCTATAAAACCAGTAACAAGCTCCTGATTTTGAGCATAAGGAGTCGTCATATCAACAGGGCCATAGATATCAACGACACATTTAATTTTATAAGGCGGACTATTAAGATAGGTACTATCGAGTGGAATTGCGGGTTTCTTAAAATCGTAGCTGGTCATCAAAACAAGGTGACCTCCAGCCGATCCGCCAATCATGGCAACGCGTTCTGGGTCATAGCCATATTTTTCATGATTATTAAATAGAAAGTGCATGGCATCAGAAACATCCTGAACACAAGCCGGATAAATGCTGTCATTTTTCAAGGTATAAGAAACGGTAGCTGTGATGTACCCTTTTTTTGCAAAATCGACCAGATAAATCAAATAATCAGATCTTTTACCCCCTTTCCAACCGCCACCATGGACAAAAACCAAAAGAGGAGCTGGTTCTTTAAGATTTCTAGGCTTATAGATATCCAGTTGGAGCGATCTGTCATTTACCTTTTTATATTCGATATTTTTTATTTCCTCAATAGATTGTGGAATTTCAGGTTCTAGATCCGCTAGTTTTTCAAGACCCACCGCAATCGCAAGATAATCAAGTACTTCGAAATGATAGGCGATGGGTGCTTTTTTTGGGAACAAAAATCCTATGGTTCTGGGCAGCAACATCATAAAAATAAAGGCTGCTGTAATGAATAGGAATATTTTGAAAATTTTCATCATTTCAGTTTTAGAACGCGAATGGTTTAAATGTTAAATCTAATGTAACATTAAATTGGCAAACTTAATATCCCTAAAATTTATATAGGATTATAATTTAAAATTATAATCCTATATAAATTTATGGTTCCAAACCTATGTGATGAAATGGAATACTATCCTTTTTTCCAGGAAAATTGATTTACTTTTCGGCCAATTCGAATACCTAAATTGACACCTTGGTCACAATCCATCCTGAAATGAACGCCTAATGGAATCCTGGAAATAGCATTTTCATTGGCCATTTCATAAAAGGAATTAAAATGACGTGGGGCACTCCCTTCAAAATCCTGCCTGCCCTCATGGCATCGGTCCATCATTGGATAGTAATTTCCAAAAATATCAGTTAACACTTCAGCTGCTGCGCCACCCATAGTAGAGTGTCCGGAAGGATAGGCAGGGAAATTAGGCGAAATGCCTGTTTCTTTAGTTAAAGGATTATATAAGGCTGGCTGCCAATTTGGTTTCATCACTTTCCTGATATAGTCAACAGGTCTTTGAATATTATAAAAATATTTTGAATACCAACAGGCAACGACGCAATCATTCAGAACGATGCCAACTTTTGCATTGGCATAAACAGCTGTTTCAAGATCAACATTCTCTAATTCATACACCTGATTTGCAATGGCTAACCAACGTGTTGGTGGGCTAAAAGTTAATCCCGTTAAATCGTCGCTCCAAAAAAAGGCCATCCATCTTTGATCGGGTGTTGGATTATTAACGGCGGCGTAAACCTCAGCACCTTGCACATAATAAGGAGAATTTTTTTCCTCACTGTAGGGAATTGGTGCAGGAATTAATTTATCTTCATCTTTAATCACAAAGGTTCTGGCGTATCCATAATCAGGAAACATACCTGGACCGCTGGCATTGGTTGGTTTGAAGGCACCAGGCACATTCTGAGGTTTATAATTTCCAACATTATCTTTAAATGGTTCAAGATGATGATTATGTCCTACTAAATCTGTTTTTGAATATTCGAAAACGGCCTCAGCAACTTTTAAGCCATATTCGTCTGAACGACTTATCGTTTCTTCACTAGCTTCGTCCAGGTAGTCATTTTTAAACTTGTTGTAAAGGGCTGAAATTTGAATAAATCTGTTGGGAGGTATTCCTTTAGCATTACCGAAAAAATCAGTTAATAATTTACTATAAATGGCATTAATAACGGTAGGGTAATGATAATCGGAGGTGGGTTGCTGTCGGGGGATATTTAGTCCGGGATAATTAAATCTGATACTTTTGAAAGATGGCATATCCGGTACACATGCCTCATAGCAAGCCAGGCCAATATAGGCCATTGCTCGAGGAGCCGGACAAGGTCTAAATCCTTGAGCATAACGTTCCAAATCGACAAAAACATGATTCCATTGTTGAATGACCTCACTATTATATTCCTTAGTTATTTTTGAGGAGATAAAATCTGTCTGTTCTTTTTTACATCCTGAAAGCGTAAAAAATACGACAAAAAACCAAAGGTAAATAGGATTTAAAGTTAGGCTGGGCGTAGATTTTTCCATAAAATTATTTTTGATTTTCTACAAAAATAGGTGGAGGTATTTGAATTTAAAAAAAACGGACACTTTAATAAATTTATGGAAACGATAAAGAAAATTTAGGGAATTTTGCACTGTAAATATCTTGATTAAAATTTTTTATATATATAGATATATTTTACTTTGTATAAAGTATAGATTATGATATATGAAAATGAATGTTTTACAATAAGCGGATGGAAGGTCAAAGGTTCAAACGCAAAAAACAGTTGATTTTAAAGACAAAGGGGTTATTTTTTAGGAAATCAATATTGTATTCACATTTATGAGGGTAATGTGTATATTTGCGACCGAACTGCTTCCTGTAGTTTGGGGTCCCGTAGTTCAACGGATAGAATAGGTGTTTCCTAAACACTAGATATGGGTTCGATTCCCGTCGGGACCACTCGGTTAAAAATCAATACTTTATATATACAATTTTAGTTTTATTTAAGATTATTTTCCAAACCCTGCAGCAAATCCTGCAGCACTTTTTTCAGATCAATTCCTCTTGACTCCCCTTGATAAGGATGTATCATTACTTAGGCAGTAACAACCCGTAATGAGCAAAAATTATAATTATTACAAAACACTTTCAAATTTGTATAGTTGTTTTTAAAAATGATTGATTTAATAACCAAATACCCCTTTGGTTGAAATGTATAAATTCAAAATTTCTGAATTAGTGAGTGCTTTGTTATACGCTTTTACATTAGCAATGCCGCCTTGCCAAGGAGAGTTTAAATTTACTGAGTTCCCAATATTAAAATTAGCAATTTTGCTGTTTTTATAAATTGCTGACCCTATAAAAATGCCATCATAATACAATTTAGCGGTATTAGTTGTAGCGTCATTTACTACGGCATAACTATGCCAATTTGTACCATGTGCTGAATAATTAGCAGCAACGCCAGGTGAGATTAAAAAATTATTACCATTTGCATCTTGTGTATTCCAACAATTATAACAAGCCCTAAAAAACAACTGGGGATCAGCGGGAGCTGTGACTGTACCCGTACTAAATAATACCATGTATGGGGAAGCGCAAACAGCATTGGAAGATTTTGCCCAAACAAAATAAGTCATGGACGGATTTTTGGGGAGGTTAATAGCTATATAACTGGAAGAGAAATTGAAATATTTGATCTCACTTACATTAGTAAATGTTACCCCAGCAAGTAATGTGCCATTCCGATTATTTCCACTGACATCATTCCAGGTGGAACCAGAACCTGAGTAACTATTGATATTGTTAGCATCCAGGCTTAAGATTAAACCATCATCTATCAAGGACGATGGCACTTTGCCTATAACAAAATTACTGGTCTCACCGGTTTTAGTAAAATTGGTCAGTGTTCCATCTAGGGTATTTGCTGATTTATTGGTAACCGTAGCTATTGTAGTATTATCTCCTTCTGCTATCCCTTGATTTAAGGGATAATAAGCGACCAATCCTGTTTCAGAACCCAACAATTCAGTATTCATATTGTCTTGGATTTCTGTTTGGGTTCTAACCACATTCCAAACTCGCACATCATCAATATTACCGTTATAAAATTGGCCATAGGGATCTATTGATGAACCAATTATAAAAGGATCTACTTGGTTTAAAATGGTCATGGTGGTAGTCAGTTTAAGCACCCCATCAATGTAAATTAAAGTACCATTAGTGACTCCAGACTTGAAGGCCATTGCAATGTGGTGCCAAGTATTATCATTTAGGGTGATCCCAGTAGACCGATTTGCCCCACCTCCCCAATCATAAATGGCGAGGACATTATTAAATAGATACAAACAATAAGCGCTGTGTTTACCAAATGCAGCACGATAGCTGGAACCTGCATCGCCTGTTTTAATCCACCCTTCGATAGTTCCTACGTTAATTTGAAATTTAACATCATTGGTAGAAATTACCCGATCATCCACCCCGTCAAAATTTAAACCATTACTGGCTCCAACAGCCGTCAATGTTTTCGTACTAAACACCCCTTGATAAGCAGGTAGCATTATTTGGGAAGTGGCTATGCTGCATACACAAATCAATAAGAATGTTAATAGGTTCCTCTTCATTCATGAAAAATTAGTAGCCAAACTTTGATTTGGCAGCATTATAGTTTTGCAGAACCTCCGAATCACTTAAGCCTCTGTTATAAACATAGAACGTTGCAATGGCCCCGTTCCACATATAGGTACCCGTAGTTCCACCAATATATAATGCAGTATTAGTTGATGCATTTTTGTACAGGGCAGTTCCAATAAGCACTCCATCATAATACAATTTTGCATTATTAGAAACAGCATTGTTTACTACCGCATAATTATGCCAATTACCATTTGTTGTGTTAGTAGGTGTTAATCCAAAAGGATTACCTTCGGCATCCCAAGTATTCCAAAATAATCTTCCACCATAAAAAAATAAATCGGGTCCACTTCCATTATTTCCGGCATTAAACAGCATATTATTTGAATGAGCAGTACTTGTTTTGGCCCAAGCTGAAAATGTACAAGAAGCTGCTTTCGTAAGGGGTGCACTTACATAGGAAGTAGAGCCATTAAACACCAGATTCCCACCGTTTGAAGAATTGTAAGTTGGACTATTAATCAATGTGCCATTATTATTAAGGCCGCTTAAATCTGTCCATACAGTACCCGTACCTGAATAACTAGCAGAATTACTTGCATCTAAATTTAAAACTAAACCAGTGGTAATAATACTGTTTGCATTAGCTACAGGTTTACTAAATACCCCCTGATAAGCAGGCAGCATCAATTGCGCAGAGGAAACTCTAAATGTCCAAAATAACAATCCTGCTAAAAAATATTTCATACTTATGGATTAAAAAATAATCTTCCAATCTGTTGTTAGATAATCTATTTCCAAGATTATTTATGTTATTTCAACAGAACCTATGAAAGTAGAACTATTTAATGCGATTAAATTAGCATATAAATTTGGTATGCTATTTAATAAAATATTAAATCTACAACCAAATTAGACTATCTCCTAATTTTAGAGATTTGGTATAATTTTTTTTTGGGGGAATATTCCTTTTATTTGGGTATATTTTTTTATTGCAACGCGTGTTCCAAAACACTAATTTATTGGACACTAAACGTATTTTTGAGGTTTAAAGATAGAAAAATCTTAGATAAAGTAGTAGGTGTTTCCTAAACACTAGATATGGGTTCGATTCCCGTCGGGACCACTCGGTTAAAAATCAATGATTTATATATACAAGTTTAGAATTATTTAAGGTTTTTATATGAACCCTGCAGCAAACCCTGCAGCACTTTTTCGGGTTAATTGTTGGAATGTATTTCGTTAAATCTCTTCATGATTTTCATGGTGGGGGATACCCCGATTCTTTCTCTGAGGTAAATCTTGGTTGTTTTAATATCAGTATGACCCAATACTTGTCTGATTTCATCATCCGTAAAATTACGTTGGGAATAATGATTAGCCATTGAATGACGTGGAGAATGTCCGGTTATAATATTTTTCAAGCCTAAACTTTTTGATACTCTCAATAAAGAACTGTTATGACGACATCTTGCCTTATGTATTAAATACTCTTCCTATTCGTTAAAGTATCTCCGAATTTTTATTGACTCTTTAAAATCCTGAAAATCTAAGGTTGGGAAAATAAATTGTTCAGGTAAGAAGATAATGTTTTAGAGAATGATCTAATAAATTCCTTTTCAATGGTCTTTTTGACTTCATTTAAATGTATGATGAATACCAGGTTATATCAATGTATTTTCTCAAAATTTAATTTATTTTTTTATTTAGCAGAATTAAAACTTTTTAATACTTAACATCATAACTTATCTTCAATTAAGAGCAGTTAAATACAAGAATATTAGCGAGAGATTTTTATCAAATAAATAGCATTGTTCGCGGAATCTATGTAATTTTATATACATTCCGCGAAGTAAATGATAATTTATGGTAGGTCGAGAAAAGGAAATTGAGTTATTATCGAAAATATATTCGTCAGAAAAGCCTGAACTTTTGGCAGTATTTGGAAGAAGAAGGGTAGGAAAAACGTTTCTTATTCGTTCCTTTTTTAAAGGAAAAATAGATTTTGAATTGTCAGGGTTGAAAAACATATCAAAGGGTCAACAATTAAGAAATTTTTCCTTTAGTTTGAAAGATGCTCAAAAATTAGATGAGCTTCCTAAACCTCCAAAGGATTGGCTGGATGCCTTTTATCAGTTAAAATTATTCCTTGAATCTTTACAAAACGATGATAGAAGAAGGGTCGTTTTTTTAGACGAAGTACCCTGGCTGGCAAGTGGAAAATCAGATTTCATAGCTGGATTTAGTTATTTTTGGAATTCTTATGCATCAAAATCAAATGTTCTGGTTGTCATTTGTGGTTCTGCTACGGCCTGGATGATTCAAAAAATAGTCAATGATAAAGGAGGCTTACATAATAGGGTAACCCAAAGGATTCATTTACAACCTTTTACTTTAGCTGAAGTAGAATCTTTTTTATTGTCTAGAACAATTTCCTTCGATAGATATCAAATTTTGTTGTTGTATATGGCAATTGGTGGGATACCTCTATATCTTGAACAAGTTGAGAGTGGTAAAAGTGCTGCTCAAAATATTGATAAAATTTGTTTTCAACCGGATGGTTTATTAAGAAATGAGTTTGATAATCTTTATCGTTCGCTATTTGATAATCCAGATCGATATGAAAAAGTAATAATAGCCCTTTCCTCCTCCTGGAAAGGGCTGAGAAGGGGAGAAATTCTGGCAAAAACTAAGTTGAATGATGGAGGAGGAATGACCTTAATGCTACAAGAGCTGGAACAATCGGGTTTTATTTCATCTTATATTCCTTTTGGAAAAAAGAAAAAAGATACCTTATATAGATTGACAGATTTCTATTCGCTTTTTTATCTGCAATTCATGAAAGATTTACCCACTAATGCAATAACTTCTTGGACGGCTTTAAGTCAAACCCCACAATGGAAAAGCTGGAGTGGATATGCATTTGAAAATATATGTTTAAATCATATTGTTAAAATTAAATCTGCTCTTGGCATCAGTGGTGTAATAACAAATCAATATGGTTTTTTTGTTAAATCAACGGAACTAAGTGCCGGAGCACAAATTGACCTTCTTATTGATAGACAAGATCATGTTATTTCTCTTTGTGAAATGAAATTTTATAACGATTATTATCAGTTATCAAAAATGGATGCAGATAATATCCGTCGAAAAAAAAGTGCATTTTTAGATTCGACTAAAACCCAAAAACAAGTATTCATCGTTTTGGTCACTACTTTCGGTCTGCTTCAAAACAAAGAATCGCTGGGATTAATTGATAATGTGCTAGACATGAATGCTTTGTTTTAATTTTTCTTTGGTAATTAAAATATCCCGTCGGGACCACTCATTTAAAAATCAATGATTTATATATAATAAAATATACAATAATTCTACCTTTTCCTGAGTATTTAATAATCTGATAAAGAGCAGGTAGTTACAACAGCTATAGTACCAAACCTAAAAGTACCAATCACCAATCACCCAAAAAGCTGGTGAGAAACAGTAAACCGCCAGAGAACTACCACCCTTAGTAACAATAACCAATCACCAATCAC
>JBEAXK010000034.1:0-9413 GCA_041159865.1 Bacteroidota bacterium | reverse complement strand
AAATACAGATAATGAAGTTAATATAATTGATTAATAATTAAATATCTATTTTGATCTTGAAATATTACTTCTTTTCTATAGTTCTTTTTCCTTATTTTTTTAATCTTAGATAGGTTAAAATATTAGTTATCTTCCTTTAATTTATGTCTAATAATACTATATTTGTGCGATTTTAACATGTTCTTACTTTAATACTTCATGGAAGAAACACTAAGTCCCGCCATATTACTGCTTGATGATGGTACCTGTTTTAAGGGAAAATCTGTAGGTGCGAAGGGAATAACAACTGGTGAAATTTGTTTTAATACGGGGATGACTGGGTACCAGGAAATTTTTACTGACCCTTCTTATGTAGGACAATTAATGGTTACCACGAATGCACATATAGGTAATTATGGAGCATGTGTTAAAGATACTGAATCTAAGAAAATTCAAATTTCTGGTTTAATATGCAAAAATTTCACTATTCCATATTCTCGTGTAATAGCAGATTCATCTATACAGGACTATTTTGAGAAAGAGCATTTAATTGGCATTTCAGATGTAGATACAAGAGCAATTGTAAAGCATATTCGTAGTAAAGGTGCTATGAATGGTATTATAAGTTCAACAATTCTTGATATAGACAAGCTTTCTTCAATACTTAAAGAGGTTCCTTCAATGGAAGGTCTGGAACTGGCATCATCCGTTTCAACAGATAAACCCTATTATTATGGTTCTCCAGATGCGCCGCTTAAAGTTGCAGTTCTTGATTTTGGTATTAAGAAAAATATACTGGAGTGTTTAGTTAACAGAGGAGTTTATGCAAAGGTATTTCCTGCTAAAACTTCCATAGGTGATTTGTTAAGTTTTGAAGCTGACGGTTATTTTCTTTCAAATGGCCCTGGTGATCCTGCCTCAATGACTTATGCAGTTGAAATAGTTAAGGAAATCAGGAAATTAAAGAAACCTATATTTGGTATTTGTCTTGGGCATCAGTTATTAGCTTTATCTGCCGGTATCCCAACCTTTAAAATGCACCATGGTCATAGAGGGATTAACCACCCTGTATTAAATTTACAGACTGGTAAATGTGAAATTACCAGTCAAAATCATGGTTTTGGTGTCGATCCTGATGTGGTTCGACAAAAAACTTCTGAGATTCAAATTACGCATGTGAATTTGAATGATGATAGCATAGAAGGCATTAGTATTCATGGAGAAAAAGCATTTTCTGTTCAATATCATCCCGAAGCTTCACCCGGGCCACATGATGCAAGATATTTATTTGATCAATTCGTTCAATTTATGACTGCCTAAATGGTAGTTTATACCTTTAAATCTAAATGTAATGAGTGCAATTATTGATGTTCATGCAAGACAAATACTTGATTCAAGAGGGAATCCGACAATCGAAGTAGATGTTGAAACTGAAAGTGGTTATTTTGGAAGGGCGGCTGTTCCTTCTGGTGCATCAACCGGTAAACATGAAGCTGTGGAATTAAGGGATAATGACCCTAAAAAATATCTTGGAAAAGGTGTAAATCAAGCTGTTATCAATGTAAATGAAGCTATTGCAGAAGAGATAATTGGGCTTGATGTTTTCGAACAAGTAGCTATTGATGATCAAATGATACGCCTTGATGGCACTGCTAATAAGTCTAAATTAGGAGCAAACGCCATCTTAGGTGTTTCTTTAGCAGTTTCAAGAGCTGCTGCGGAAGCTTCTGGTTTGCCTTTATATCGTTATCTAGGCGGTGTAAATGCCAGAACATTACCTGTTCCCATGATGAATATTTTAAATGGGGGTTCTCATGCAGATAATAGCATTGATTTTCAGGAATTTATGATTATGCCAGTTGGAGCACCTACCTTTTCTGAATCAATTAGAATGGGGGCCGAGGTTTTTCATCATTTAAAATCTGTTTTAAAAAAGAAAGGTTATTCCACAAATGTGGGAGACGAAGGTGGTTTTGCTCCCAATATCAAATCGAATGAGGAAGCAATTGAAACGGTTTTAACTGCCATTGAAGCAGCAGGCTACAAGCCAGGTGAAGATATTTTTATAGCTATGGATGCTGCAGCATCTGAGTTTTATCTGGAGGAGGAAAGGCTTTATCATTTCAAGAAATCTTCTGGAAAAAAACTTTCATCTGATGAAATGGTTGGTTACTGGGAATCATGGGTTAACAAATATCCAATTTGTTCTATCGAAGACGGTTTGGCTGAAGATGATTGGGCAACCTGGCAAAAATTAACTCATGCAATTGGTAATAAAGTACAATTAGTTGGAGATGATTTATTTGTGACTAACACGCTTCGGTTACAACAAGGCATTGACGCAAAATCGGCAAACTCTATTTTGATTAAGGTAAATCAGATTGGTTCACTGACAGAAACAATAAATGCAGTAAATCTTGCAAACAGAAATGGTTTTACAGCAGTGATGAGCCATAGATCTGGGGAAACGGAAGATACAACTATAGCGGATTTAGCTGTAGCTTTAAATACAGGTCAGATAAAGACAGGTTCTATGTCTCGTTCTGACAGGGTCGCGAAGTATAATCAACTTTTACGTATCGAAGAGGAATTAGGACCAGTAGCTATTTTTCCTGGTCGTTCGATATTAAAAAGGTAAATTTTTTTCATATGGCTTTTTCTAATTCAATTCTAAAATTAATTATTCCTGCACCGTTAAAAAATAAGTATATTTTGACGGGCTTGGTTTTTGCTTTATGGCTTCTTCTTTTTGATAAACATAATATTTTTGAGCAATTTCGCCTTCAAAGAAGTATAATTCAACTTAAAAATGACAAAGAAAATTTTATAAATAAAATTGGTGAAGCAAAAAGAGAAGGAGAATTATTAAGAAAGAATGGAGAAGCAATTGCTCGGGAAAAATATTTTATGAGTAAAAAAGGGGAGGACATTTTTATTATTAGTGAAGAGTAAGAATTAATTTTATTGCTTTAAATAAAGATAAACGCATGGCTGTTTTGGTAAATAAGAACTCTAGAATAATCGTTCAGGGTTTCACAGGTAAGGAAGGTACTTTTCATGCCGAACAAATGATTGCCTATGGTACTCAGGTTGTTGGCGGAGTTACTCCTGGAAAAGGAGGTACTTTACATTTAGAAAAACCTGTTTTTAATACGGTTTCTGATGCAGTAAAATTAGCAAAAGCTGATACTACCGTCATTTTTGTGCCACCTTCTTTTGCAGCCGATGCTATTATGGAGGCAGCAGAGGCGGGTATTAGAGTGATTATTTGTATTACAGAAGGTATTCCAGTTCAGGACATGGTGAAAGTCAAAGCTTATATTTCAAATTTTGATTGTAGGTTGATTGGACCAAATTGTCCTGGGATAATTACACCTGGCGAAGCAAAATGTGGTATTATGCCTGGTTTTATTCATAAAAAAGGTAAAATTGGTATTGTATCTCGTTCTGGTACCCTAACGTATGAAGCAGTTGATCAGGTAACAAAAGCTGGAATGGGACAATCTACATGTATTGGTATAGGGGGTGATCCTATTGTGGGCACCAGTACAAAGGAAGCTGTCGAATTATTGATGAATGATCCTGAAACAGAAGGTATTATAATGATAGGCGAAATTGGAGGCGGAATGGAAGCAGAAGCTGCTTACTATATTAAAGCGCATGGAACTAAACCTGTCGTTGGATTTATTGCAGGTCAAACGGCTCCAAAAGGTAGGAAAATGGGACATGCTGGCGCAATCATTGGAGGTGCTGAAGATACAGCGGAAGCTAAAATGGCTATTATGAGAGATTGTGGTATTCATGTAGTTTCTTCTCCAGCTGAAATTGGAGTAACTATGAAAAGGGTTTTAAATAAATAATCAGACATTTGAAGATTTTCTGAATTAACTTTTCTATATTATTCAAATGGGTTCCTATAAATTTTACTTATGGGAACCCATTTTAGTAGAGTAAATAATTTTTCCTTCTATACATAAATTCTTGCATTCCGTCTTGTTCAATAGAAATCAGCTCATCAAAATTCCCATTTTTTTCAACCCATTTACGGCAAAGATCATTTCCATTTAAGAGATCGATGGGAAGAATATCTTCCACATATTCAAAAGGAGGTTCTCTCCAATAAAATAAGTTATTCATCGTATGGTATAATTGTTGCAAAATTAGTTGTCCTGTATGCCAGGGTCTATAAATATGTGGATGAGTAACATGAAGCTGAAAGCCAAAGCATAATTGATCTTGAAATTTATCAAAGGTAGGTATGAAGGATAAAGGTCTTAAAACAAAACCTGAAAGATGGTTTGCTTTGCATTTTTGGTATAATTTTTCACAAAAAATATCCGTATCTAAGGAAGGATGACCTATTATTTCAAATGGTTTAACGGTGCCACGACCTTCAGACAAACATGTACCTTCTATAAGGACCGTACCTGGATAAACTATTGCAGTTTCTAAAGTTGGAAAATTTGGAGAAGGGTGGACCCAGGGTAAATGAGTCTCCTTAAAGGTATGAGATCTCTGCCAGTTTTTTAATTGAATTACTTTTACATCACATTTTATCATCCAGACATCTCTGGCGTAAAGTGCCAATTCACCTAAAGTCATGCCATGTTGCATAGGCAAAGGGAATAGGCCTATAAATGATTTAAAATCAATATGTCCTAAATTTCCAGCAACTGAAATACCACCTAAAGGATTTGGTCGGTCTAAAATAATAATTGGAATATCCTCATTTCCACAGGCCTCCATTGTCAGAACCATACTCCATAAAAAGGTATAAACACGGGTTCCATTGTCAGGTAAATCAATAATCATGACATCAATATGAGAAAGCATTTCCTTGGTGGGAACCCTTGTTTCCCCATATAAGCTAAAAACGGGTATTTGATATTTGGGATGAACAAAGTGATGTGTTTCAATCATATTGTCCTGCGCTTCTCCTCCAAAGCCATGTTGAGGACCGAATAACGCAGTTAATTTATTTCCAAAATAAAGATAGAGCAAATCTGCGCCAAGTTTAAAATGAGAAGAAATGGAGGCTTGATTTCCTAAATAACCAATTCTTTTATGTGGAAGATGAATAGATTCAATTTGATCTAATCCAATGATAACATTGCTGTGAGGAATCATTTATTCTAAGGTAGTTATTTTCACTTCAACTTTTCGATTCAAGGGTTTTGGACGATCATCTTTAATTTCACCATGACCTTTTAAAGATATTCTACTTATTTCCACGCCCTTTTCCAATAATAATAAAGAGACCACTTTAGCTCTTTTTTCAGATAATTCCAGATTGTATTTAAAGTCTCCAACATCGTCAGCATATCCATTAATTTCAACACGTTGTACAGATTTGGTTGGTATACCTTCAATGTAAGCCTCTAATTTCTCTTTTTCATTTATTTCCAATAAATCACTGTCGAACTGGAAGTATAAGGAGTGATAATACCTTTTTAATTCCTTAAAACGATTACTACTTAAGGGCGGAGTGGTGTCAACAGGTTCAGGTTTGACTACTTCAGGTATGGGAATTTGTATCGGCGTGAGTAATATTTTTAGTCCGTAAAACTTCCTGTTATTCCATTCTGGAATTTCCTTTGCCAGATTTAATGGATGATATCCCGGATGTGAAATGACAAGTGGTAAATAAGTATTAGCAGGAACACATAAAAAAAATCTACCTTGATTATCTACTTGAACAAGGGGAAATACAGAAGAATTTACATTTGCTTTTAAAGGTTTTCCTGTCAGGGAATCTCGAATACTTCCATATACATAAGTTATTAAATCTCCCCTTAACTGACTTTGAAGATTCACCTTAAAAATATCCATTCCACCAAAACCACCCGGTCTGTCGGAAGCAAAATAGCCAGAAAGACCATCTGCGGTTAACACGAATCCTAATTCCTCAAAGGGACTATTAATTTTAGAACCTAAATTAAAGGCATTGCTCCAGCCTCTATATTTATCAAAAGTACTCATAAAAATATCCTGTCCACCAAAACCCATGTGACCAGTTGATGAAAAAAACAAACGATTTCCATCATTACTTATAAAAGGTGATTCTTCATCTTTGTCTGTATTAACTGGAGCACCAAGATTTGTTGGATTACTCCAGGAACCATCTTTCTGTTTCACAGAGACCCATATATCGGTTCCTCCAAGTCCACCAGGTCTATTACTTGCAAAATATAAAACTCTTCCATCGCAAGAAATACAAGCCTGACTTTCCCAGCTTTCAGAATTTGGAGAATCCAATAAAGCCTTTACCTCTCTGACTTGTCCATTATCCACCTGCCCTGTCCAAATATCACATGGCCCCTTAATTTCAGGGCGATTACACGCTGTAAAATAAAGGGTTCTACCATCTCTTACCAAAGTACTCATTCCTTCATTATAACTGGTATTTATTTGATTATCAAAAGGATTACCACTACCCCATTGATCACCTTCATTTTTGGTGGCTATAAATAAATCCTCATCTTTATTTTCATTTTTTCTTTTAGTATAAAGTAAAATAAATTGATCGTTTGTAACAAAAGGAAAATATTCGTCTGCAGTTGTATTAATAGAACTGCCAAGATTAACAACATTTGATTGAGTTGCGAGATGAGAACTGTCCAATGCCATTCTGCAAGCCTGGAAGGTAACAGGTAATTTTTTCAAGATTTCTTTTTCCAGGACTTCTTCCTTTTCTCCATTTACGGTAAATTGGACGAGCGGCAGACCTTGGAGGCGTTCAAATTGTTCAAAATAACTAATGGCTCTTCCATAGTTTCCTTCTTTATAGTAAAGTTCTCCAATCTGGTAATAAAGTAATCTTGAAAATTGAGGTGCTTTTTCAATAATTGAGGCGTAAATTTGCCTTGCTTCATACCAATTATTTAATCCTTCAAAACCAAGTCCGATACCTCTTTCTGCAGCTACTAAATCTGGTTGATGTTTGATGGCTAGTTTAAAATATTGAATAGCTGTTTTATATTTATTTTTAAGGAGTGCATCCTCCCCTTTTCTGTAAAATAATACGGCCTTTTGTGCATCAGCAGATGGTTGACCATTTAACTCTAAAGAATGTAAAAAAACGTAAAAAAATATTAAATACAATATCCTCATATTTTAAGTTTTCTTCTTTATAGATTTAATTAGTTCAGAAAATAAGCAGCTGCAGCTAATGCACTATTTTTCCCTGGACAATCTAACCTTGCCACTCGTTTATAAGTCCTGTAGTCAATTAAAAACTCTCCTTCTAATCTGCCAATTCTTTTGAAATCAGAATATCGGATAACAAAACCATTTTCAAATTTCAAAAGTCTTTTATAGTTATTATAAGCTAATAAAAAGGGACCGTCCAGTTTATAAATCCTTTTAAAAGAATCATAAGTTAGCACATAATCACCATCAATTCTGAGCACATTTTTATAAGTGCTGTAATCTTTAATAATACATTGGCCATTTCCAATTGATAGGGAAATGGTAATCACAAAAAAAGAAAGTAATAACTTATTCGATAGCATATTTTTATTTTTATGTTGGTTAAATATAAGGGTTATTATGATTCTTTGAAAGAATTAGTTAAATTGCGGGTAACGAAAAAATTAATCTGATGCAATTAAATAAAAACCAAAAGACTTTATTAGATAAGGTCATTGACGGGTGGGAAGAGGCAGAAATTATTGATGAACATTTATCCATTAAACTAAAGGAATTTGATACCATACAAGAAATTGACTGGGCGAAAGTATCAAGATATTCCTTTTGGCTGGCAATTGCCTCTATCATCATTGCTTTGGGATCATTATTTGCAGACAAATGGATTCTTGCAATGATTACCTATATATTTGAAGCACCTAAGGTTATACTAAGCCTTCTTTTTGCTGGATTATCTGCAGCGACATTCTATTTTGGACTGAAATTTGAGAAAAACTATCCACATAGATCATTTACGATCATTTTTATTCAATTATTGGGTGCTGTTTTTCTTGGATTTTCTTTTGTTTACCTGTTGCAGCTTTACAATAATAATCAATTTGAAATCACTTCGATTTTTGCATTAAGTACGATAAGTTATGCACTGATCGGATATCGTTTTAGCTCTATTCCATTATGGCTCTTAGCTTTATGCTCCTTGGTTGCCTGCTACGTTAGTTTTACAGATGAATGGACCAAGTCGGGAAATTACTTTTTAGGTATGAATTTTCCTATGAGAATTACAGTTTTGGCTACCTTGCTTTATGCTGCTACCTTCTTTTTAAAGACCAATAAATCATTGCAACCTTTTATACCCACATCTCAATTGTTTAGTCTTCTGTTGTTATTTTTCTTTTTATGGATTTTATCTATTTCGGGTAATGTACCAGATTATAATTATTGGGAAAAAACGAAACAAATAAGCCGCATATCTTGGGGAATACTTGCAATGGTCATTTGTTTAATGACTGTTTACAGAGGTTTTAAAACGCAAGACAACAGACTTCAACTCATTGGTTTTGCCTTCTTTTTGTTGAATATGTACACACGTTTCATTGAATATTTTTGGAATTCGCTTCATAAAGCGCTGTTTTTTGCCCTATTAGGTCTTTCATTTTGGTTCATTGGAACAAAAGCAGAAAAATACTGGCGCAAAGAAATGAAGTAAAACTACGCACACAGATAGGGCTAGATATTCATTTAGTTATTTTTCTATATATTTTATTTTATGAATATATAAAAAATTCAATATTACTTTGATAGATATAATCAGTCTGATGATATTTTCTTGGTCAAAGTAATTATAAAATGGTTAAAAGACAAAAATTTTCAGTTCCGGAAAATGGCGAAAAGTGGTTGGGACACATGCAAAGGGTATATTTCTCTAAGGCATTCACCGCTAAAAATTTCAACACAATACAATTTGCAAAAATTATTGAGCTTCCATCAGGAAATTTAGTTTTGCAATTAAAAGAGAACCTAGGTCTTAGTTTTATTCAGTGTAAAATTGCTCTTCGTATCTATTTTGCCATTCAATGTATCCATGAAGGGTATTTAAAATTACATACCGTTGAAGGATTGGCAAATGAATGCGGCTTTAATAGTCGAAGTCGTTTTTCTGTCGTTTTTAAGGCTGTGACTAATTTTACGCCTAAAGAATATGCAGAGAATACGAATCAATCTTTACCTAAATGGAAGGAGCTAATTATTAAATGTCAGGAACTTTCGGTTTAACACACCATTTATTATTTCCAGTAAGGTGAAGCATAAATTAGCTTCACCTTTTTTATTTAGGATAAGAAAAGGTATATTTGAAATATGAAAATATACCTTACCACAACAGAAATTGTAATAAGTCATGGGGATGATTTATTCAAAATAGAAAATACAGATTGGGATTCTTTGGTGAATAGGGATGATTTATATGCTTATTTAAACCATTTAATTGCTCAGCAATCAATTCAAACAAA
>JBEAXK010000118.1:0-56644 GCA_041159865.1 Bacteroidota bacterium | reverse complement strand
TGAATATCCAAGCCTTTTTAAAAAATATTATTTTATTGTTAAATAAAAATCAATTAAATCATACTAATTATTTAAATTTGAATTTAGATTAATTATTTATCATTTTTCTTTTCCATGCTGTCATCTCAAAGTTTAATTAACAAACAAGAAAAAACGGCCCAATCTGCACAATCAGTTCAAAATAAAAATGAAGGGTTAAATTCATTTCAAGAAGATTTTCAGCATTCAACCATCCATTCGACTCAATTAAAAGAGAATAATTTTTTAAATGGTCAAAATCAAAAATTACTGAGTATTCAGAGAATGGCAATCCAGAGTCCATTCAATGCCAAAATAACTCAACTAAAGCATTTAGCAAATGGATTTGACCAGCAAAAACAGTCTGTTTTTCAGCTCAAAAAGAACGATACAGGTTTACCTGATCAATTAAAGTCTGGGGTGGAAAATTTATCAGGTATTTCTATGAATGATGTGAAAGTTCATTATAATTCTGATAAACCAGCACAGTTAAATGCGCATGCTTATGCGCAGGGAACGGATATACACATTGCCTCAGGTCAGGAAAAACATTTGCCTCATGAGGCATGGCATGTTGTTCAGCAAAAACAAGGAAGAGTTCAACCTACTGCCATGATGAAGGCTAAAGTGCCCATTAATGATGACCAGAGTTTAGAAAAGGAAGCTGATATAATGGGTACAAGGGCTTTACAAATGAAACCTTTTTCTCTTTCGGATTATAGAACAGAAAAAACGGTTCAGAAAAAAGGGATAATACAAAAAGCGGGGGATAACCTCAGTGATGAATTTGAAGACCAATTAGCCATGGAAACGCCAGGTAGGGATGCAATCGATGAATCTTCCTCCAACATAATGAATTTAATTGATACCTTATACCACACAACTACCAGAAAAGGTGCAGATGGAAGTATTTTGGAACGAATTGATCCTAAATTTTTTAATTCCTCATCAAGATTTGGTGGTGGATTTTATTTAACTACTGATGTAGCCACTTCTGAAGCTGAAATCGCCCACCATAAATTTGATAATCCAAAAGATCCATTAAATGCTCATGTTACCATAGCTTACACCATTCCTGGAGGTAATATACTTGATGCTACAGGAGAAGATGTTAGAGAAACAGTTAAAGATAACCCTCTTGGCCTTAGATCAATGGCCCTACGAAGAGGGTTTGATGGAATAGCAATTCCCTCATTACGAGGCAGTGGAATCAATGTCGTTTTATTTAAAAATTTCAGCATATTAAAAGAAGGAAGAAAAATTATCGGAAGACTTCCTCCATCAATTTAAATTATTAATAAATTACTAACAAATATATTTGAAAAAGGAGATGATGGTTGATAAGCCAACCCATTTATTTTAAAAAAAAACTTTTAAACAAATTTAAATTTATCAAAAACAAACTAGTTCGATAATATTATTTTTAAAAACTAAATAGTTCAATTACTTGAAGTTAAAAAAAAACAATCACATAATAATTTCTCCTCTAAATATCTGCAATGCGGGTCCTGTTAACCAAACATCTGAAAAAGTAGGAATGTCGTTATCATGATTAGGTTTAAAACCAACATGAAGTAATCCCCCTTTTGCCTTTATACTCACTTCAAATTCGTCAACTTGCCAACCTTTGCTCACATAATAAGCCATTGCAGAGGCAGTTACCCCCGTTCCACAGGCCAAAGTTTCTCCTTCAACTCCTCTTTCAAAAGTAGCTACTTCCAATCCGTTTTCAGAATCAACCAGAAAATTAACATTCGTTCCCCCATCTCCAAAAGATGGATCAAATCGAATTTTTTTTCCTGCATCGTAAACGTCAAAACCTACTAAATCAGGAATAAATTCAACCCAATGTGGGCTTCCCGTATCAATAAAATATCCATTTGATTTAATTTCAACCTTGGTAACATCTTTTAATGAAATAGAATACTGATTATTTTCCAAGACTTTAAAGTGATGTAAGCCATCGGTTGCCATAAAAGTACCCTCTTCCTTGATTATTTTCAAATCATGCGCAAATGCGACAATACATCTGCCCCCATTTCCACACATAGATCCTTCATTACCATCCGCATTAAAATACCTCATTTTAAAATCTGTGTGGTCATCCTTTTCGAGCAGGATTAAACCATCCGCACCAATGCCAAAGTTTCGATGGCATAAATGAGATATTAAATCGGAATTTTTAAAATTGAAATGAAGAGATAACCTGTTATCAATTAACACAAAATCATTTCCTGCTCCGTGATATTTATAAAAAATCAGAGAATTATTCATTTCCAAGAGAGTCTGTTTTTTGAGGCAAAACCATGGGATTCACTTCCATTTTTTGTTCTTTAAAGCCAAGGGGGACTCCTCTTTTATAATGAAGCCAAGCGATCCAAATGGTAAAAAAAAGGATTAAACCAAGTCCAAAATAAGAAAATTTCCAACCCCATATATTTCCTGATGGAGGAGCAAACTGACGCAAAAATTCAACCTTTTCTTTTTGAATTTCCTCCTTACTTTTTGCCATAAATTAATATTATTGTGTAAAGATAATGAAATAGTGTTAATGGAGTTATCCCACGATTAAAGGGTAATACATTTCAATAAAATGAATAGGTACTTTAGGCTTACCAAATTCAACAGGCACTTGAAAGGGAAATTTCTTACCTGACAGAATAAATCCTAATTTTTCATACCAGGCAATAAGTTCATACCTTAAATTAACTACCTGAATTTGAATATTTTTTAATCCTTTCAATTTTCCTATTTCAATGGCATTTAAAACCAGCATTTTCCCCATTCCCTTACCTTGTAAAACAGGTTCTACGGAAAGCATTCCCATATACAGATTGCTCTCTTTTACCTCTAAAAAAACTGTTCCGACAATAGTTTCAAATTCATTTTTTGCCACTAAGATTGTTGCACCCTCTTTTGAAATTAAGGAAAAAAGATCCATTTCACTGGTTCTCTTATCTCCTTCAATCAAATCTGACTCATAAGTCCAGCCCTTTTTTGCTTCTTCCCCTCTATAGGCATGGTTTACTATTTTACAAATGTCAGGAATATCAGATAAAAGAGCCTTAGATATTTTCATAATTAACTTATTTTGCCTAAATTCCAAATTTAATAAAATATGGTATCATGCACAAACTCCTTTTCATCCTCTTTCTTTTAGGTTCATTTTATTTGAAAGGTCAAACATTTTCAAAAACTGAAATTGAAAAATGGCAAAATACAGCAAAAAATGTTAAAATTATCAGAGATAATTACGGTGTACCCCATATATACGGAAAAAAAGATGCAGATGTTGTTTTTGGATTAATGTTCACTCAATGTGAGGATGATTTTACCCGAGTGGAAGAGAATTATTTAGATGCATTAGGTAGATTGTCAGAATCATTGGGTGAAACTTATTTTTATCAGGATGTCAGAGCAAAAATGTATGCAGATACCCTAATGGCAAAAGCAAATTATTTAAAATCTCCTGCATGGCTAAAAGATTTATTAAATGGATTTGCAGATGGAATCAATTATTACCTTTATAAAAATCCAAATGTAAAACCTCGAATTTTAAACCGATTTGAACCCTGGATGCCCTTATTGTTTACAGAAGGAAGTATTGGAGGCAATATAACCATCATTCCAGTTCAGGGTGTAAAAGATTTTTACGAGGGAAATGGAATGGGTTATCATGTACCAGAAATACCAGAATGGGAACAGGAACCAGCTGGATCAAATGGATTTGCCATAGCTCCTAAATTAACTAAAAATGGCTATCCGTTGCTTCTTATTAATCCTCACACTTCCTTTTACTTCAGAACCGAAGTTCATTTAGTAAGTGAGGAGGGACTGAATACCTATGGAGCAGTTACATGGGGTCAATTTTTTGTTTATCAAGGATTTAATGAAAAATGTGGCTGGATGCATACTTCTAGCGCCGCTGATGTAGCAGATGAATATTATGAAACAGTGGAAAAAAGAGGGAAAGACTATTTTTATCTTTATGAGGGTAAATGGTTGCCTATAAAAACCAGAAAAGAAATCATTTTTTATCAGACAAATACCGGAAAATCATCTAGGGAAATTACCTTATATTTTACACACCATGGCCCTATAATTGCCCGAAAAGATGGTAAATGGGTTTCAATCAGAATGATGACGGAACAGATTAAAGCCATCAGCCAATCTTTTTTAAGAACTAAGGCCAAAGATGTTAAATCCTTTGAATCTGTAATGAAACTGAATACAAATTCGTCTAACAATACTGTTTTTGCAGATCAATCTGGAAATATCGCTTATTGGCATGGCAATTTTATGCCTAAACGAAACCTAGCCTATAATTGGAGCGGTATATTAGACGGTACGACTGTAAATACCGAATGGAAAGGTTTTCATAATGTAAAAGAATTAGTTCGTATCATAAATCCTTTAAATGGCTGGATTCAAAATTGCAATTCTGATCCTTTCACAGCTTCTGGTAAATTTAGTCCCATAAAGTCTAAATATCCAAGCTATATGGCTCCAGATGAAGAAAATTTCAGAGGTATAGCAGCCATAAATATATTGGAAAAAGTGAAAGGGGAATGGACCCTTGATAGTTTAATAAGCGCAGCATTTAATCCCTATTTACCTGGATTATCTAAAATTGTTCCTGACTTGATTAACGCAATCAAAGGAAATTTACCCTCCACACTCACAGGTCCAATAAATGAACTGGCAACCTGGAATTTTAAGCGAGATTCTTTATCCGTTGCCACTACTTTAGCCATCTTTTATGGTGAAAATATTATGGAAACTGCCAGAAGTAAAAGTGGTTACGGTGCAAAATCAATGTTAAAACTAGAGGAATATGTTTTGAATCATTTAAATGTAACAGACAAAAAGGCAGCTTTTGAAAATGCCATAAATCAACTTACAAAACAATTTGGAAGCTGGAAAATATCCTGGGGAGAAATAAATAGATTTCAACGAATTAGTCCTGATATAAGACCCGTTTTTGATGATCAAAAGGTAAGTCTTCCCGTAAGTTTTACTTCCTCTGCCTGGGGATCTCTAGCAGCCTTCGGATCAAGAACCTATGCTGGAACTAAAAAAAGATATGGTTCTTTGGGAAATAGTTTTGTGGCCGTAGTTGAATTTGGACCCAGAATAAATGCTCATTCCATAGTAACGGGTGGCTCTTCAAGTAATCCCAATTCGGACCATTTTAATGATCAATCGCTGAAATATACCAGAGGGCAATTTAAAAAAGTGCATTTTTATAAGGAGGAAATTCAAACAAATGCAATTAGAACTTACCATCCCTAATTATTAAAAAAGACAAATATCATGGATAAAAGAACATTTTTTAAACATTCCATTGCCTTAGGTCTAAGCACTCCTGCTTTATTTAGTACTCTGGAAAAATTAAATCTTTCCATTTCTGATAAAACAGCAGAGGAAATTGCTGCAGATGAAGATTACTGGCTAGGCATTAGAGGTGGATACAGGTTAAAACCCGATTATATCAATCTTGAAAATGGATATTATTGTTTTATGCCTGAGGCTATTATGGAAGATTATCTTCACCATATCAGAGAAATTAATTATCAGGGTTCTTATTATATGAGGACAGTCCAATGGGATAATAAAAGGGCTGTTTGTGGACAACTTGCCTCTTTAATTAACTGCGATGCTGAAGAAATCATTATAACCAGGAATACAACAGAATCACTAGATACTGTCATAGGTGGGATACATTGGGAAAATGGAGATGAAGCCATTATGGCAAATCAAGATTATTTTGCCATGATTGAGCATTTCAGATTATGTGAAGAGAGATATGGTATCGTGAGAAAAATAATAGATGTGCCGAACCTTCCTAAATCTGACGAAGAAATTGTAGCTGTTTATGAAAATGCCATTACCAGTAAGACCAAAATGATAATGGTTTGTCATATCATCAATATTACGGGACAAATTCTTCCTATCAGAAAAATTTGTGACATGGCGCATAAAAAAGGGGTAGAAGTTTTGGTTGATGGGGCTCATGCCATTGGTCATTTTCAATTTGATATTAAAGAATTACATTGTGATTATTACGGTTCAAGCTTACATAAATGGCTTTCAGCTCCATTAGGGGCCGGAATGTTGTATATCAATAAATCAAAAATTCCTAGTTTATGGCCTATGTTTGGTGATTTCGGCTATTCATTGGATAATATTAGACGATTAAATCACACTGGAACACATCCTGTTGCTACTGATCTGGCTATTGGAAATGCCATTGAATATTTACATCGAATTGGGTTAGATAAAAAAGAAGCGAGATTAAGGTATTTGCAAAATTATTGGACCAATAGTGTCCGAAATATTTCAAATATTGTCCTAAATACTCCCTCTGATCAACATAGAGTTTGTGGCATAGCCAATGTCGGCATAAAAGGAATGAAAACATCCTTGATGGCCGAAACACTTTTGAAAAAATATAGAATCTGGACCGTAGCTATTGATGGACAAGGAGTACAAGGTTGTCGAATTGTACCTAATATTTATACCACAACGAGGGAACTTGATATTTTTATCGCAGCGTTAAAGGAGATGGCCACCAGTTAATTTTTAATTTAATAAACCTTGGTAAAGATGAACTAATTGTTTGGTTAACAACTGGGCATCAAATTTTTTTATGTGCTCAAAACCCTTATTTATGGCATTTTGCCGTTCCACATTATCACTCATAAAATGAATAATACCCTCTCGAATATCCATTACATTATCGGGATTTACTAAATAAGCACCTTCCCCTGCTACTTCAGGTAGAGAACTTTTATTACTCGTTATTACAGGAATCCCACTATAAAGGGCTTCTAAAACTGGTATTCCAAATCCTTCAAAATGAGATGGATAGATAAATATGGATGCACTTTGGAAAATATATGGAAGGTGTTCATTTATGACATTCCTGAAAAGGATTTTATCAATTTGTTCCTTTTGTAGATTGGCTAAGAATGCTTTGATTTGTTTAAAATATTTCCGGTTTGGTTTACCTATGATTACAAAAGGTAACTGAAATTTCTCTGGAAGTAAATGCCAGGCTTTTAATGCCGACAGTAAATTTTTTCTAGATGTAATACTTCCCACAAATAAATAAAATTGTTCTGGAATAAAATATTCACTAATAACATTTTGAATATCTGATTTCATATATTTTGCCTTAAAAACCTCATGGACGGTTTGATAAACTACCTGAACTTTATCAGGAGATACAGACAAAACCTTACAAATATCTAATTTGGTAAATTCGCTGACAGCAATAATCAAATCTGCTTTACGGCAACTATACTTTATTTTATAATAATGTATAAATCGGTCGAAAAGGGAATAATCATCCTTATTATAGAGAAAAGCAATATCGTGGATAGAAACGACCCATTTAACTTTGGCTGATTTAATGCATTCAATGGGTAATTCATTACTCAGTCCATGATATAAAAGAATTTGTTTTTTTTTAAACTCTTTGACTATGGAAAAAATTCTCCAAAAGAATACATTTAGACCTTTGGGTAATACAACTTGAATATTTTTTAATTTTAAAAAATATCGACCTGATGTTTGGGGATAAAACTGAGGCGTAAAAAGGAAAAAATTAAAAACCTGAGGATAAAACTTATGCAAATTGGTTACAAGAGTTCTGCTATAATTTCCCAGCCCTGTATCATTATGGAAGATACGTTTCGCATCAAAACCAATATTTACGTTAGACAGCGAAACTTTCTCCACACCCACAAGTTCTTGCTGCGTTAGGATTATTGAAATAAAAACCTTTACCATCAAGACCTCCGGAGAACTCTAAGGTAGTGTTACATAAGTATAGAAAACTCTTCAAGTCCGTAACGATTTTGACATCATTATCTTCAAAAACCTGGTCATTTAGTTTACTTTCATTATCAAAATCCATTTTGTAACTTAAACCGGAACAACCACCACTTGTTACTGAAACTCTGACGAAAAAATCTTCGGGTAAATTTTGATCCGCCCTTATTTGTTCGATTTTAGATTTTGCAGATTCACCTACGTACAACATAATATATCTATTTAGGGGCTATTTTATTTTAGGATAAAATAGCCCCTTTTAAACAAATCAATGTGAGGAAGCCAGAGCAGTAACGGCGATTCCGTTTTTAGACTGATAATCAGCTATAGCACCTTTAATAGCATCTTCTGCTAACACTGAGCAATGTATTTTAACTGGAGGTAAAGCTAATTCCTCCACGATATCCATGTTATCTATAGATAAAGCCTGGTCTATCGTTTTACCTTTTAACCATTCTGTAGCCAAAGAGGAGGAAGCAATAGCTGAACCACAACCAAAGGTTTTGAATTTTGCATCAATAATGGTTTGTGTTGAAGGATCAACTTCAATTTGCAGACGCATTACATCGCCACACTCAGGTGCCCCAACTAAGCCAGTTCCTACTGTAGATTTACTTTTATCGAGTGTACCCACATTTTTAGGATGTTGAAAATGTTCAAGTACTTTTTCAGAATATGCCATAATATAATTAGTTTATAATAATGATTATAAGATTAATGTTCAGACCATTGCACATTACTAAGATCTACGCCCTCCTTATACATTTCCCAGATTGGACTTAAATCCCTCATGTGATTAACACCCGCGACCAATTTTTCTACAGCAAAATCAATTTCTTCCTCCGTTGTAAATCTACCTAAACTAAAACGAATGGAAGAATGAGCTAAATCGTCTCCTAAACCAAGAGCCACCAAGACATAAGAGGGCTCTAAGGATGCAGAAGTACAAGCTGAACCTGAAGAAACCGCAATATTTTGATTAAAAGTCATCATTAGACCTTCCCCTTCAACATGTTTGAAACTAATATTGGTGACATGAGGCATTCTATGCTCAACATTACCATTGATATAACATTCTTCTAAACGGGAGGTAAGTTCACGTTCTAATTTATCTCTTAATTTACTTAATCTTTCAGCATCACTATGCATTTCCAGACGAGCGATTTCTGCTGCCTTTCCGAAGCCTACGATACCAGGTACATTCAAGGTACCAGAACGCATTCCTCTTTCATGACCACCGCCATCCATCTGAGCTGTAACTTTAACACGGGGTGATTTCCTGCTTACATATAAGGCTCCTACGCCTTTTGGACCATACATTTTGTGGCTTGTCCATGCCATGAGATGTACACCTACTTCTTTTGGATAAGTTGGGATTTTACCAACTGCCTGCGTTGCATCACTCATAAAAAGGATACCATGTTTTTCACATATTGCACCAATTTCCTTCATAGGTTGAATAACACCAGTCTCATTATTTGCCCACATTACTGATACTAAGATAGTGGTGGGCTTAATGGCAGCTTCCAGTTCATTAAGGTCTATCAATCCATCTTCAGCCACCTTAAGGTAGGTAATTTCTGCACCCGCTTCAGTCAGTTTATCACAGGTATCCAGTACTGCTTTATGCTCCGTTGTTACGGTAATAATATGATTACCTTTGGATCTGTACATTTCAAAAATACCCTTGATGGCAAGGTTATCTGATTCTGTGGCTCCAGAAGTAAATATAATTTCTTTTGGATCTACTTTTAGGAGAGCTGCAATTTGTTCTCTAGCGTAATCCACACCCTCCTCTGCTTCCCAACCAAAAGGATGATTTCTACTGGCTGAATTTCCAGGTTTTTGATAAAAATAGGGCACCATGGTTTCCACTACTCGTGGATCACAGGGTGTAGTTGCGTTATTGTCTAAATAAACACGCATAGGTTCCTTGATCATTATTTTATTTATTTAGATTTAATCTAAAAGAAAATCTTGTTGGCAAATATAACCATAACTGTAAAATAAAAGTTTTGTATGAAGATAAAAATCATTGATTTTTCACAAAAAAAATTCCTTACATTTGAAAACTTAGTTTTTAATTCAAACTTTTATATGAGTCCATCCAAAAATCTTTATGAAAATTTTATTAAAACCACAAAACATGATTGGGAAAAGGCAGCGTTAAAAGAACTTCAAGGAAAAACACTGGACTCCTTATTCTATAATTACCGTAGTGATTTAAATATGCCTCCTATTATTTTTCCTGAAAACCCCATTCAGAAAATAAAACCTATTCTTTGGAAAAGTATTTTAGGTACGGAACCAGGCATTTTCTTTAATAATAAAGTGAGTTTTGGTAAAAAAACAATTGAGGAATTGGTAAAATTAAGTGTTAAAAAATTCAAGTTTCAGAAATCATCTGAAAACAACCATTTATGTTTGACTTTAAAGGAACATTTTCCCTCGTGTGACTGGCTCATCGAAAATCAGAATGAAATTAAACAAGCAGGATCAGATTCCATAAAATACTATCTCTTGAAAAGCAATCAAAAGGATAGTATTAATCAGATAATTGAAATGATAAAAAATGGAATTGACCTTTTAAAACAAACCAGAAGTGAAAATCGAACCATAATTGCGGAAAAGATTTGTTTTTCAAGAACAATAAATGATAACTATCTATATGAAATCGCATTAGGAAGAGCACAAAGAATTGTTTGGAGAAACTTATTAAAATCCTATGAAAATACTCAGCCTTTACCTCCTTTATTCACCTCTGTTTTAAACATCTCAGATTTAAACGATCCATTTTTGATTGAAGCTTCCACTAAAATATTATCAGCTAGTATAGGAGGATCTGACCAAGTATATTTTGAAATTCAGAATATGAATATCCACCCTCATCTTAACCATCTCGTGCATATATTCAATATACTAAAACTAGAATCCGGCATAGGTGAAGTGATCGATCCTGTAGCTGGAAGTTATTACCTAGATGAGTTAACGGCCAAAATATCACATCTAATTTGGGAGCATTTAAAAACCTGATTCATTCATATTCTTTGTCATTAATTGTACGATTTTAAATTTTTCAAAAAATATTTTTGCGAAAGATCTTAGGATAGTATACAATGGAATCGCCAGAACCATTCCGGTTATTCCTCCTAAATTAGCACCTACCAAAATAACTACAAAAATTTCCAAAGGGTGAGCCATGACTGATTTAGAAAAAATAACAGGTTGAAAAATATAATTATCAATAAACTGCATGGAGGCAAAAATCATGGCCACTTTTATAATCTGAGGCCAGACTTCTGTATAAAAAGAAAGATCTAAATTTGAGGATAAAGTAATTAAAACGGCAAAAGCAGCACCAAAAACAGGTCCAATGTAGGGGATTAAATTCATTAAAGCAGCGAAGAATGCAATGATAAGTGCATTTTTAATCCCAAGTATAGATAAGGTTGCCACCATATAAATTGTAATAAGTAACATTTGCAACAAAAGACCATTAAAATATCTGGATAAGATTTTAATTGAATCCTGGATTGCATTTTGGGTTTGTTCTACATAATTATCGGGGACCAGGGTCAGCAGAAAGCTTAGAAACATGCCTTGCTCTTGGATAAAGAAATACGCAATAAACAAAATAGAAGCAATTGCGACAATAATATTACTTGCAGTAGATACAAAATCAGTAATTAATTCAGTTATCAGCGCTGGTTCGAACCATCCTTTAGTGAGAGAAATGACAATTTCTTCTAGGTTAACAGATTCTATGGGAATGCCGTAAGATTTTAATTTTAATAAAATATTTTGAAAAGGCTCTTCTAAAGCAATAGCTATAGATTTATAATCGACTTCTGATAAATTCAAAGCCTGCGTAAAAAATACAGGAATAAAATAGGCAAGAATGGCACTAATCAAAAGGATAAAAGAACCTAATGTGAGTGCTGCAGCTAATGAGTTGGGTAGGGTATATTTTCCAAATTTTAACTTTTTAAGAAATCTCATTATAGGAGAACCCATTAAGGAAATCACCCATGCAATGATAACGTAACTTATAATTTCTGAAAACCGATAGAGAATGACTCCCAAAAGGAGCGTAAAAAAACCAAGTATAAGATATCTGGAAAGGGGATTAATTTGCATATTATATTATTTTAAAAAAAGTAAATTTCTCATTAAACCATTATAACCAGTCCTTTTAACAGCTGATCCTTCAAATAAATTATTAAATTCTTCTTCTTTAATGGCATACCAACTTTCTTCTTTCATAGCTAATAAATCTTGTTTAGGAAAAAAATCAGGCTCATTATGAGGCTTTGAAAATCTATTCCATGGACAAACATCTTGACAAATATCACAGCCAAAAACCCACTGATCCATTTTATCTTTAAATTCTTCAGGAATACTTTTTCTTAATTCAATCGTAAGGTAAGAAATACAACGTCGGGCATCAAGCAAATAACCTTTTTCATGGATAGCACCTGTAGGACAAGCATCAATACATTTTCTACAAGAACCACAATAATCTCTCATAGGACTATCATAGGGAAGTTCAGCATCAATAATAATTTCTGCCAGGAAAAAATATGAACCAGCCTGTGGATGTATTAATAGTGTATTTTTTCCTTTCCAACCTAGGCCTGCTATTTCTGCCCAATCACGCTCCAGAATAGGGGCAGAATCAGTAAAATACCTCCCTTGACAACCGTTACAAACAACTTGGACAAAAGAATACAGTTTTTTTAGCTTTTTCTTTAGAACTTTATGATAATCTTTACCGTAAGCATACTTAGCTATTTTAGGCGCACTAATATCTTTAGGAGTTTCTTTTGTCGCATAATTAAAAGAAAGCACAATAACTGTTTTAGCGTTTTGCACTAAATTTCTGGGATCAGTTCGCAGGTCAAAATGATTTTCCATATACTTCATTTCCCCATGATAACTTAAATCTAACCATTTGGCTAAATTATGGGCAGAATGATCCAAAGAACTTGCCCTTGCAAATCCAATTCGCGCGAAGCCTAATTTTTTAGCTTCACCGACAATTAAACGTTTTTGATTGAAAGGCTCATCAGACACATCGAAATAAATTAGTGAAATATTATTTCCTTAATTTGAACTTCTCCCAAAGCCTCATTCAAAATATTTATCAATTTTGATTTACCCATGGATAGTTCATGTCTTAAGGAAGGAACGTCGATATAAAGATAAAGAACACTATTTTTCAAAAAAATCTTAGTAGTGTGATTCGCAATATAATCTCCCATGGTTTGTTTAAAAACCGCTTGAACTCTGGCAGAACTTACTCCGTTTTCATTTTTATATTGACTAAAGAGATCATGTAATACTGATTTCAGAGATTGTTCTGCTTTAAAAGCCATTATTTTCCAAATTTTGAGTCAAATACGGTATTCATACCCTCCTTATTAATAGTATATTTAAAATTATCGTGAACTGCCCAGGCACCATATTCCCCTTTAACATTCAAAGCTACAATTCCAACTTGTTTACTTGGATCTTCAGAAAGTCCTGGAATTTTTTCATATAATCTATGAACAGCCAATTTTGCGGCGTCTTGTGGAGATTTGCCTTGTCTCATATATTCAACACATAGGAAAGTGCATAAATTTTTCAGGACCAATTCACCTAAACCTGTACATGCAGCTGCACCAACCTGCCCATCGACATATAAACCAGCGCCTAAAATAGGCGAATCCCCTACTCTACCATTCATTTTAAATGCCCAACCACTGGTAGAGCAAGCCCCACATAATCTACCATTGTCATCTATGGCAAGAATACCAATTGTATCATGATTTCCGGGATGATAATCATTTTTAGTCAACCATTTTTCCCAGGTTTCTTTAGCATGATCAGACAACAAATTTTCTGTTTTAAATCCTTCTGCTAAAGCAAATTTTAATGCACCTTCACCTGCCAAAATAACGTGAGGTGTTTTTTCCATTACCTTCCTGGCCACACTGATAGGGTGCATAATACCCTCTAAAAAAAGGACACTACCTGCATTCCCCTTTTCATCCATAATGCAGGCATCTAAGGTTACTCGTCCATCTCTATCTGGATAACCACCGTAACCAACACTTGTATCTAAAACATCTGCTTCAGGGATTCTTGCCCCAGCTTCTACTGCATCGAGAGCATAATTTGATTCTTTTAATTTCAACCAGGCAGCTGTAGTTGCTTTTTCGTTTGGCCAGGTAGCAATAACGGAAGCTGTATTTTTTAAAATATCCTTAACTCCATTATCACTTGTACCCATTTCGTTTCTTGAAAACAAATAAGTTCCAAATGCAGTCATTGCACTACTGGCTAAAAATTTTCTTCTATTGATCATGAAATCTAATTTTCAAATAATCGGTGAAAATAGGAAAATAAAATTAAAATTTTTATTATTTACAGTTAATGGGTTGTTCTAATTATCTTAATAACATAAAACTTCCTTGTTTTGAATATTCACCTCCATTTTTCAAAATAACCACAACCGAATAAAGGTAAGTTCCCGGATTCATTTTAAAATCAGATTTTGTTCCATTCCAACCTAAATATTCATCATTAGGCTGAAAGGCTTCTTTTTTAAAAACCAAATCCCCAAATCTATTATATATTTCAAATGATTTAACCTCTTTAATTTGGTCGGCATTTGCAAAAACAGTTATAAAATCGTTTACACCATCTCCATTGGGAGAAAAGGCATTTGGAACAAAAACAGAAAACGTATTATCTACAGAAATCTGAGAAGTCGCTGAAGCAGTACAACCAAAAACATCTGTTATTTGAACTCTGATAAGACCCCCTTTATCAGGTATAATTTCCGGACTCAAACACTGATAACAACTTAAATTAAATTCTGGACTCCAAGAGACCGCTTTTATGAGGGATGCAGGTATATTCAACTGAGGTTGTAAAGTAAATTTCTTCCCGAATACAAGTTTGAGAACTGGAGAAAGCTGCACCATTTTAGTATAAAGAGCCGGCATAATAAAAGCTTGCTCAAGCAGACAATTTCTGTTGTCCTTTATTTGGAGTTTATATTTATTTCCGGGAACTAAATCATTAAAAAGACTTGCGTCTTTAAATGATAATCCCTCATTAACAGAGTAGGAATAAGGAGGTATGCCCCCACTGTTGCTAATTTGCAGAACAGAGGATGTAAATTGAGAACAATCAAAAACGATTGGAGTAAGCAGAGTAGGTTCAGAAACTTCTGTTTCCGCTGTGGTTTTACAATTATTAACATCAACAATTGTGACCTTATAAATTCCCTTTGATAAACCCGATGGATTAAATGAATTTGGCAGACTATTGGACCAGTTGAATTGATATGGAGCAGTTCCTCCACTTACCTCTACCTTTATTTCACCGTCTTTTCCCTTTGCACAACTAACAGGTTTTACAGAAGTAATTGTTTGTAAATTAAAATGTCTGATTTCAGCGACACCCTGAAATTCACCTTCACATTCACCGTCTGAAAAGGATAAAATCTGAATTTTTCCCTTTGAACCAGATTTTATTAAGTATAAACTGTTACTTTGATTTAATACTTGAACGGGTGGCAAACTATCTGCTTTCCAGGTAAAAGAGAAAGGTGCTTTACCATTGAAGATTACGGGAATTTCTGCGAGTTCTCCTGGACAAATATCTTTTATACCACTGATTTGAGCCTGAGGGGGAGTTTTTCTAGTAATTCTGATAGTATCAGTTAGTTGTCTTTTACAACCATCTTTTAATTCCAGGACTAAAAAAGTATCTTTTGGAGGAATGAATTTAATTTGAGATGCTTTTGATCCATTCCCCCATAAAAAGGAATAAGGTGGAACACCTCCAGAAGGATTTACACTCAGTGTTAAAGTATCCCCCAGACAAAAAGTAAGATCTTTTAAACCCGCCTTTAACTTAGGTACATCCTTTATAAAGATTCTTGCTGTATCTGCAATACAGGCACATGGAAAATCTAGTTGTAAAATTAGCTCCTCTGAAGATTCATCATCATTGTCCAAAATAGAAAAAATAGGAAGATCTACAAAAGTTTTATTTTCAAGAATCGTAATTTCTTTGGGTAAACGCTCAAAATCAATTCCCTCTTTGGCTTTACTTTCATTGGCTACTTTAATTTTTACAATTAATGGTTGCTGAAGATTGTCTGAATTCAGCCTGTTTAATCTAAAATACCCATTGCTACAACCTTCTTCAATAATCTGGGCTGAATCGGCTGAAGTACCATTTAATTTAACTCCACCCCCAATATTAAAGCTCTCAGCTTCAAGAAAAACGGCTGAATCAAACTTTCCATCTGAAACATCAGAAACTAGAAGTCGAATTCTATAAGTTTGACATGGGATTAATTTTAAAGATGCTGTAAGGGGGCGGGTAAAACCGTCATATTGGATTTTCTCCTGATTGGGAGAATTCACCCAAGTTAAATTACACCTGGTTGCATCATCAGGATGCATATTGTCATTATAAAATAATTGATTTTGGGTATGATTTACAGTATTTATAGAAACAAAAGCATTGGAACCTGGTATAAGGGCGACATTTTCACCTTTGTTATTAAAAGTACCATTTATACCAGGACCACTTACAAAAAATCCAAAAACATCATTAAATTTTTGACCTACAAACTCACAATATTCATCTGAGGCAAAGACATATCTAAAATTTACAAAGCTATCCAGGGGAACAAAATCAAATTCAATTCCGACTGCGTCAAATACAGGTCCAGTAGCTAATTTAACTAAATCAACATCGGTCGATTTTTCACCAAAATCGGTTGTAACATCTCTTTTGACATTTGGACCTTCAGCATTTTTTACATTCCCAGTGGACAGGATAATGCCTTTTTCCAGCCCAATGCTTGTTTTACCCCCTTCAAAATATCCAATTCCACTGTTATTTCCTATGGAACGTATATTTGAAATATTTTTACAAGCGCCATTTACAAAAACGTCTTGTACTAAAGTGACTGGAGAATAAGAACTATTTATTTTAATATTCTGTGCCCTTATACCCAAGGTGCTAAGCATCAATACCAATATAGATTTGAAATAGTAACTCATGAAAATTGAAAGAAATAAATACCTTGAATATCCCACTAAAAACGGTAAAATAACTGATAAATTGTTAAAAATCTGTTTGTAAGGAAAAATGAAATTATATTTGCACTTATAAAGTTTCATAAAATGCGCCCAATCATTCTTCTTCTTCTTATTTTTTTACCCCTGCTTGCGATATCACAGATTCGTATTGGTAATTGTGGAAAGTGGAAATACATAAAGCTAAGCGCGAAAGACACTTCCACGCAAACCTGCCCGGGAGATGGCAAAAATGATTTAAAGGTTTTTACTTTTGAACCTGGCATTCCACCATTACATATTGTGGTAACAGATACCTTTGGAAACATAGAATTGGTAAGGCCATTTATGTCAGCAAATTTTGAATTTATAAAACCCGGTTTTTACAGAGTTTATGGGCTCTATTACCCCTTCACCTATTTTCTAAAGCCTGGAAAAAATATTTTTAAAGATACAATGGGAAGCTATTGTTATGGTTTTACAGAAAATTTTGTGCTTATTAACAACAACGTACCTGATCCGGGTGAAATTTCTATTCAAAAAGGCTCTTTAACAAATTTAATTTGCGCTGATGCTAATACAGATATGACCCTTCAGTTTAAAAATAGCAGCCCTTTTCCAACTTACACCTACTTGTTAACGGATGTATTCAATAAGGTTATAGATATTCAAAAGGATGGTCTATTTGATTTTCGACCAATACCTTCAGGTAAATACTATGTGCATGGTTTAGCTTATTCGGGAAATTTATTAGCCGAAAAAGGAAAAGCACTTGACTTATCTCGTTTAAGTAGTAATTGTTTTACAAAAACACTTCAACCTTTTGAAGTTGAAAGGAAAGTACCTTTTGGGGGACAAATTGCGCTTATGGATAGTCAAGAATCACAAAAATACTTTTGTACCCAATTTGCTTCCGGAGGCAAACTAAAAATAATTCATACTGGTGACACCTATCTAAATTATTCCTTTTTCGTCATGGATGAAAAAAATATAATAAAAGGAGTAGAAAAAGATTCCATCATTAATTTAGATAAATATCCTACAGGATCCTATAAAATTATTGGGATTTCGCATATCAACGAATTACCAAATTTACTCAATCAACCATTAGCTATGGTTATTTCAAATCTTAAGTGCTTTGAAATATCCAAAAATCAGATAGAAGTATTTATAGAAAATATCAAGATAAGTAATTTCAAATCAATCAGACCAAAAGGAGATACCATTTGGTGCGTTAATGCACCAAAGTCCCTTGGTTTAACTGCCATAGGTACTGGCTCAGAAAATTTGAGTATTGTTTGGGTAGCCACCAATACCAATGGAATTGTTTTAAGCACAAATACAAAACCAGACAGCATACATATTAATCAACTAAACGAGGTACTAATTCAATTTTATGCCATAGCCTATACTGGAAATTTAATCTTAAAAAATGGTGATAATATAGGCACTTCGGCAGCTTCAACTGGATGTTTCGATGTTTCTGACTTATATTTCACGGTCAGAAAAAAAGAGTCAAAAGGAGGTTTAATACGTTTTTTAAATTTCAATCAAATTACGAATATCTGTTTATCCCAAAATTCAAATTATAATCTACAAATTTCCAGATTTAGCGCTATTGGTGAAAAATACATTTATTTATTAACTAATACCAGAAATGAAATTATCAGTACTTCCATAAATGGTCAATTTTCAATAAATCCCCTAAGTTCGGGTCAGTATTCAATCAGGGGATTGTCTTATACGGGTTCTTTATCTTTTGGCACAGGCTCACGACTTGATACCACTGTTTTTAGCAACGAATGCTACAGTTTATCAGAAAACACATTGAATTTTCAGAAAACTATTACTGATGGTGCGATTATTTCTTTCGTTGATGGCCAAAGTTCCGTTAGTACTTGTAAGGGAGTCAATAAAAAGACTTTCGAATTAAAAAATAATTCGTTAGTTACACAAAAATATGCCTATGCGCTAACCGACGAAGCTGGTAAAATTATACAAATTGAAAAAGGGAATACCCTTCAATTAAATGATTCTTCTTTGTTAATTTATAATATCCGAGGGATAGCGTATTCTGGTGAACTTTCTGTAAAACAAGGTGATAATATAAATAACAGAACTTTAGCTACAGGATGTCATTCCTTGTCACAAAACAAATTAACCATCCATTTTAATGAATTAAGTGCGGGACAATTAATACCTCAAAAAATTATTTCCTGTGTAGCTCCGAATGAGGTTAAAACTGTATCTATTAATATTTCGAAAACTGCTGGAAAATATGCCTGGTTGATTTGTGATAACTTAAATAGACTGTTGGAGGTTCAAAACACCCCTTTACCAGCCCTAAAAAGAGGTTTACCAGAAAGAATAAGAATTTATGGATTTTCCTATCTGGATCAGCCCTCTTTTCAAGTTGGGAAATTGTTATCTCAGCAAAATTTTGGTATTCTTTGTTATGAAATTACCACTAACTTTCAAGAAGTAGAATGGTCGGAGATAGATGGTGGAAATATTTCATTTAATGGAAATATAAAAGATATTTCTTTATGCCAGTCAGACCTTAATACTGCTCTACAATTAGCTAATACAAGTATTGCTGAAGGGGATCAATATATGTATGTAATAACGGATAAACAACAAAAACTGATAGCCACTTTTCCAACAAATTTTATAGATTTAAAGGCATTTAATGGTGGAAATTATTTGATTTACGGTCTTTCCTACTCAGGAGTTTTTAACCTAAAACCAGGCGACGTTGTTACACAGAAAAATAGCACGGGTTCATGTGAATCATGGTCAAAAAATACCTTAAATATTGAAATTATTGGAACTTCCATTGGCAAAATATCCTTTGATAACGAAAAGGAAAGTGTCCAATTATGTGCAAAAAAAAGCATTCAATCATTGAGGTTAAAGCCTATTGGAGGTAATGTACCAAAAAATACATTTTTACTTACGAATGAAAATGGAAAAATCTTAAGAATTTTTAATTCAGTTCAGTTACCCAATATAGATGGTTTAAATGATATAATTTTAAGAATTTATGGCTTGGGCTATACTGGTAATTTAACAGCACGCATTGATTCTCTTGTTTCAGGGAGTAAATTGAGTTCTGGCTGCTTTCAACTTTCAGACAATTTTTTAACCATTAATAGAGGTAATATATCTGGTGGATTTGTTGCTCTTACAAATAATCAAACGCAAACCCAGTTTTGTCCCTCTGATAGTATCGCTAATATTGTCTCTTTTAAGCATATAGGTTTTCAAGGTCAAAAGGTAATGTATTTAGTTACCAATGTCAATAACTTTATCATAGATACTACTTCTTTGAAAAGTTATAACTTTAATCAACAAGGCATGGGTGATTACCGAATATATGGATTTACCTATAATGGAGATTTTTCAGGGAAATTAGGCGTTTCAATAAATGATTCCTCCCTCTCTGATGATTGTTTTGGCATATCATCTACTTTTATTTCAGTGGCTAAAAGAAACCCTGTTTCTGGATTCATTGTCATGGACGACGCAAACACTGTGCTTCAAAACTGTCCTTCGGATCAAAACTTTCCATCAAGACAATTAAAAACGATTGGAAATAATGCTGGAAGTCAGTGTTTTGTTATTCTTAATGCTGATAATATTATTGTTGACCTCATTTTTAATAGCACCATTTATCCAACAGAATATAAAGCTGGAACTTACAAAATAATTGCCATTTCATATAATGGAATGATAACGATTAAAAAGGGCGATAAGTGGGGTGAAAAAGCACCCTCAAATTCTTGTTTTTCAATCTCTGCCAATGAGGTACAATTTCTTAATTTAGAACCAATAGGAGGAAGAATCAGGCTTTTAGAAGGAGATACCTCTAATATTTGTGTGGGTAATGGTAAACCTATACCAATAAAGTTTACTAAAGACAGCGTGAATGAATTATCTTATAGTTACCTGATTACTGACGAAGCTAACAGGTATCTTGGTCATTTTACAAATACAGATTTACTAACCTTCGATGCATTTAATATTAACAGAATAAATGTCTGGGGACTTTCACACACAGGTAAAATTAGCCTTAATAAAGGTGATTCAATCACAAAAGTTGAAATTTCTACTGGTTGTTTTGCGCTTTCAAAGAATTCAATATCGCTTAAATTGAATCAATTTAGAAGGCATTTTGTAAAATCGTCCATGGAAACCGATACACTTTTAATTTGTACAGGAGATGGTCAACCCAATTTAACTAATTTTTACAGTACAGATTCTATATCAGGTCTTCTTTACAAATATGTTTTAACCTCTGTAACTAACAGTATTATACAAGTATTAAATTCACCAAGTATTGATTTAGAAAACGTTGGGCTAAGAGAAATGCGATTATATAGCGTTGCTTACAATGGTAATTTTACAGGACAAAGTGGACTTATAACTAACGCATCATTGTCAACAGGATGCTTCAGAATTTCTGAAAATTTCATTCAAATATTAAGAGACAGACCTGTTAACCACACTATTTTATTTTCTAATAATGATACTATTCAGAAACTATGTCTGACAAAATCAGGTACCATTGCAAAACTAAAAAGTAGCTTTACGGGAAAAACAGGTTATATATACATTGTAATTGACAAGATCAATAAAATAGTCATTTTAAGCAATACCTCAAATATAGATATAGAAAATCTACAAGACGGAGAATATCGGGTTTTTGGACTTTCCTATACGGGTAATCTGAATGTCAAGCCAGGTAATGTTTTTAAAAGTGATGAAATATTTGCTACCAGTTGTTTTAGATTATCCAATAATTCATTGCGTTTTTACAAGGGTGGATTTGCCGAAGGAGGAACCATATCCACCTATCAATCATCAAATACCTTGTTTTCATGTCCGGAAGATGGTATTGCCGACTTACTTGATGTACTTACACCCAATAATCCATTTGGAACCAGATATCAATTTTTAATTACCGATACTCTAAACAGATTATTTTATGCACCATTTGAAAATCAGTTGATTAATTTCAATAATACCCCCGCTGGAATCTACAAAATATTCGGAGTGGCCTTTACTGGAACCTTAGGATTTCAAATTGGAAGTTCTATTTTTAATGGTTCTCTGGTTAATGCCTGTTATGACTTATCAGAAAATCATATAGATATTTATCATTTAAAACCAGAAGGTGGTCAAATTTCTAAAAAAGATGGTACCACTGGAAAAACAATCATAACCTTTAATAATAATCAAAAAGATAGCATCTTATTGCGGGTAATCAATTCAAAACCTATCCATGTCCCTTATACTTTTGTTTTGGTCAATGAAAACAACATTGTTGTTGCACAAACAAAGGAGAAGTTCGATTTAGATACCTTGAAGGTTGGTAAATACAAAATATTCGGTATTGCGAGTACTAATCCAGGCCTACAAATTACTTCAGGAAAAGCACTTTCTGAATTAATTAAAATTGAAAATTGTATAGTATTATCAACAAACTCTTTAGAATTGGATATAAATCTCCAGGGAGGTGATCCTATTTTAAATTCATTGGTCATAAATTCAGAAAAACTACCCAACATTTCCTTTAATACATTCCCAAATCCTGTAACTGATCAACTAAACCTACAAATTTATCAAGATGAAAACAAGATAAATACTGCAAACATAAGGATCTCTCATATATCAGGGAAAATCATTTATGAGCGTCAAACATTGTTGAATAAAGGAATCCAAATGTTAACTATTCCGATGGAAAGATATCCTTCAGGATTATATATTTTGACTATTGACTCAGAACAAAGGCTTTTTACAGGAAAGATTATAAAAGCAGAAAAAAATTAAACTTTTGGTTTTTTTTTAAAATCTTTCATAAAGATTTTATGGTCAAAAGATTCATAATCTGATGGGGTATTTGAAGCAACTACAAGTATTGTACTAGAAGGAATTTTGCTAATACCCTCAGAGTACCAGTCGGCACCTTCTAAATCAAGATTTGTTGTAGGTTCATCCAGCAAGATTAAAGGAACCTCAGAATAAAGAGCTAAACCCAGTTTAACTCTTTGTTTCATTCCTGAAGAAAAATATTTTAGAGGCTTATTTATAGATTTTTTTAACTTTAGAAGTTCGATTAAATCATTTTCATTCATGCCATTTCTTAGTTGTTTAAACTGGGCATGAAAATGAACCGATTCAGCCAGCGTAAATTCCTCTATCAAGTCCATGTAAGGAGCAGCAAAAGAAATATACTTATAAATTTGATCCATTGGTATCCATGTTTCAGCATGGCTGGCATGCATTTTTCCTTGACTTGGAGATAGATGCCCCGAAAGAATTTTCAACAATGTAGATTTCCCTGAGCCATTAGGTCCAATTAAAGCATACTTTTGACCTTGATTAAATTGTAAATCGACTTTTTTGAAAATCCAGTCTGGGGGAAATTTCTTCCCAATATTATCAAGAATTATTTTCATTTTCAATAAGAATTGAATGCGATCTGAATCCTGTAATTAATGATTTTGAACTAGAAACAAAGGAAATAATTTCATCCTTAAAAACGGAAGCTATAATGGATTCCTTAATCATAAGGATTCCCTTTTTCAGTGTCTTGTTTTGAATAAATAAAAGATCGTAAATTTCTTTAATATGCTCTATTTCAGATTGATGAAAACCATTTCTTGCAAGTCCAATTTTATTAATCCCAATATAAGAGAGTGGCTCTCTAGCGACTCTTACAAAAGGAGGAACATTATTTCTCACTAAACCGGCTCCACCAATGAAAGTAAACCTACCAATTTTACAAAATTGTTGAACTAAAACATTCCCTCCTAAAACAGCAAAATCATCAACATGAACATGTCCTGCAAGTTGAACTCCATTGGAGAGAATAACATAATTGCCCAAAATGCAATCATGAGCCACATGGGTATAAGCCATTAGCAAACAGTTATTTCCAACCAAGGTAGTACCCGTCTCTTTTGTACCTTTATTTAGAGTAACAAACTCTCTGATAATCGTTTTATCACCTATCACTAAAGTCGTAGTTTCTCCTTCAAATTTTAAATCCTGGGGAATTGCCCCTAAGACTGCACCAGGAAAAACCTCGCAATAATTACCGAGTTTAGTTCCTGAAAGGATAGTGACATTGGGTCCAATTTTACAATTATCCCCAATAGTTACATCTTTATCTATATAACAAAAAGGTAAAATTTCAGAACCAATCCCTATGTTTGCATCTGGATGAATAAAAGACAATGAAGATTGGTTAGACATAATTAGCTTTCTACTTTTCTTTTAATAATCTGTGCGGTCAATTCAGCTTCAGATACTATTTTATTATCGACATAAGCAATACCTTGCATGTGACAAATTCCTCTTCTTATAGGTGAAAGAAGCTCCATTTTAATAAGTAAAATATCTCCAGGACCTACTTTTGCTTTAAACTTTGCATTATCGATTTTCAAGAAATAAGTATCCCAATTCCAAGGATCGTCTACAGTTGAAAGTGCCAGAATACCTCCAGTTTGGGCCATTGCCTCCACTTGAAGGACACCAGGCATGACTGGATTTCCAGGAAAATGACCTTGGAAATATTGTTCATTCACTGTAATATTCTTAACCCCTACAACATAAGTATCCGTTAATTCTGTTATTTTATCTAAGAGAAGGAAAGGAAAACGATGAGGTAACCAAGATTCTAATCTTACTGAATTAAAAACTGGTGTTTTTGCTGGATCATATTTAGGTTTTCCCCTAAGTTTTCTTTGCTCTTGTAGTTGCTTTTTCAGGACTCTTGTGAATTTATTATTCGAAGAATGACCTGGTTTTTTAATAACGAATCGACCTTTAACTGGAACACCTATAAGCGAAAGATCGCCAATAAAATCCAATAACTTATGCCTAGCGGGTTCATTATCAAAACGCTGGATCGTATGATTAACAACCCCAACTGAGGTTGGTAATGCCATATCATTTCCAGAAACTGCTTTTAATTTTTCCCATTCGGATAATTCAGGCAGCCTATCGGCAATGACCAAAGCATTGTCCAAACTTCCACCTTTTATCAGTCCTTTTTCCATTAAAATATCAATATCCTTAAGAAGAACGAATGATTTAGCAGGAGAAATATCTGCCTGATATTTTTCGAGACCCGATAAAAGGGCAAATTGTTGCCCCGGATAAGAACTTTCAAAATCAATAAGAACGGTCACATCGAAACCATCATAAGGATAAAGCACATAATTTGCTCCAGATTCCTCGTCGTTAAACTCAACAATTTCTTCGGTTTCAAAATAAAACTTATTTTCAGATTGGTTCTCAAAACCAGCTTTAGCCAGTAAATCATAAAAAGTTTTTGCCGACCCATCAAGATAAGGAACTTCACTTCCATCAACCTCAATTAAAAGATTATCAATTTCACAGGCAAAAATGGCAGATAGCAAATGTTCTACTGTTGAAATACTGGCATCTTCATATTCCAAAACGGTTGATCTGGTAGTATGGGTAACCCTATTGCAATCTGCGGGAATATAAGGTTTCCCCGGTAAATCGATTCTTTGAAACTTTATACCATGATTTTCTTCAGCTGGTTTTAAGGAAATAGCAACATTTAACCCAGTATGCAGACCAATACCCGCAATGCTAACAGCATTAGAAATAGTTTTTTGCTTCATCATAACAGACTAAAATTAAAAATTAATATTTGGGGTTTAATTATGGTAAATCCAGCTTTTTCTCTATCTTTTGCATACGCTGAAGAATAGAGGGTAACTGTTTGAAAATAGAAAAAGATTTTAAAAAGGAAAAATAAGGTAAAGCTGGAGATCCCATATATGATTGACCAGGTGACATTATTGAATCTGATATACCGCTTTGTCCTTGTATTTTAGTACCACTCGCAATTTTTAGATGCCCTGAAAAGCCAACTTGGCCACCGATTTGACAATTTGAACCGATATGAGTTGAACCAGCTACTCCTGTTTGTGCGGCAATTACTGTATGTTCTCCAATCTCTACATTATGCCCAATTTGCACCAGATTATCAATTTTAACTCCTTTTTTTATCCTTGTAGACCCTAAGGTAGCTCTATCAATGGTAGAATTAGCTCCTATTTCAACATAATCTTCTAAAATCACATTACCTAGCTGTGGAATCTTACGAAGCAGAGAACTACCATCAGATACAAAGCCAAAACCATCACATCCGATCACTACATTTGGGTGAAGAATACAGTAATCCCCAATTTCACAATCTGAAAGAACTTTGACACCAGGAAAAAGAATACAATTTTTTCCAATACTCACATTTTTACCTATATAAACTTGTGGATAAATGATGGTATTTTCACCTATAAACCCATTTTGTTCAATCACGGTATAAATTCCTACACTTACTTTTTTACCAATGACCACACTTGGATGTATGACAGATTCATCAGCAATACCTGTAGGATAAAGAACGGGTTCGGAAAACTTTTCCAGAGTCAGAGCCATTGCATTATAAACGTTTTTGACCTTTAATAGAGTAGGTTTTACGATTTTCCTTGGTTCAAAATTTTCTGGAACTAATACAGCAGACGCCGAAGTTGTATAAAGATAAGATTCATAACGGGGGTTATGTAAGAAACTTATTGAGCCTTCCCCCCCCTCTTCAATTTTACTTGGTTTGGAAACCATAATATCCGGATTACCATCAAGTTTTCCGTCTAATAATTTTGCAAGTTCCTTCATTGAAAATTCCATGCCACAAAGGTAATAAAAAGCCTTCTTTCTTTACTACTTCTAAATAGCCAACCCACTATTAATTCTAAAATTCCTTTTACAATCTTATATTTGCATAAAAAAGTGAATTCGAAACTACGTATAGGAACCAGAGGAAGTAAGCTGGCATTGTGGCAGGCACACTTTACACAACAAAAATTATCAGCAATAGGAATTGAATCTGAATTAATTATCATCAAAACAACAGGAGATCAAATTCAACATTTAAGTTTTGATAAAATTGAAGGTAAAGGATTTTTTACTAAAGAGATCGAAGAAGCCTTGTTGAGAGGTGAAATTGATCTTGCGGTTCATTCCATGAAAGATTTACCTACTAACGCCCCTGAGGGATTAGTCATTTCAGCAGTATCTTACAGAGAAGATCCTTCAGATATCCTTTTGATTAATAAAAAAATAGCTAAACAAGACAAGTTGTTACAACTTCCTGAAAATGCAATAGTTGGAACATCCTCCTCCCGAAGAAAAGGTCAATTGATAGATTTTAGACCTGATCTTCAATTGGTTGATATAAGGGGTAATGTTCCTACAAGAATTCAAAAATTAGCACAAGGTGACTTTGATGCTATCATTCTGGCCTCTGCAGGACTTAACAGACTAAATCTCGATATTTCGGACTTCGATGTCATAAGATTTGATCCTACTGAATTGATTCCCGCCCCAGCACAAGGTGTTTTGGCATGGCAAACAATGGCAGATGATCATCAAACCAGAAAGATATTGATGGGTATTCATCATAGTGAAGTTGCTGATGTTACAAATGTGGAAAGAAAGGTATTGAATTTGATGAATGGGGGTTGTCAAATGCCCCTTGGTGTTTATTGTTATAAAGATTCAGTTGGTAATTATCATGTCCATGCCGCCTATTCCCATAGGTTTAATGAACCCATTCAAAGAGTCTCCGTCTCATCAGTCACCCATTTTAAATTAGCCGAAAAAGTCGTTGAAAAATTGCGCTGTTAATTTCTTGAGTATGCCACGTATTTTTATCAGCAGAGAACTTCCTTCACCCTGTGCATTCAGAGAAATTCTGTCGCCTATTGAATCAATTATTATTCAAGATGAATCTTTAATCCATTTTATTCCAATTCCATTTAATGACATTGCAACTTGTGACTGGATATTTTTTTGCAGTAAAAATGCAGTTTCCTTTTTTTTTCAGCAAATGAAGTTACTAAAATTAAAAGTTCCAATCGGCGTAAAATGGGGTGCTATTGGACTTGGAACATCCAAAGAACTTTTGAAAAATCAGATACATGCTGATTTTTCTGGAAATGGTCGTCCTGAAGAAGTGGGAATAGCATTTTTACCTTTTGCCAAAAATAAAAGCATTCTATTTCCATCTGCTAAAAATTCCAAAGAAAGCATTCAGCAAATCATTCTTCAATATGCAAGTAAAGTCATTAATTTGCCCATTTATGATAACATACCTAAACAAAATTTTCACATCGAAAATTCAGATCTCTATATTTTTACCAGCCCACTTAATGTTTATGCATTTTCACAAAAGTATACTCTAACAAATAAAAATTGTATTGCCATTGGTAATACCACATCAAAAGAACTTGAGAAATCAGGGGTTCTCAACCTAAGACAAAGCCCTTTCCCTACAGAAGAAAGTTTAGCACAGACGGCATTTAATTGGCTAAAAAAGACATAATATTGAGTCTTAATAATTGATTTTCAATACTTTATTTTGAAAAATATCTTTACCGTTCATTATTACAAGTAAGTAAGTACCTGAAAACTTGAAAAGGGTTTCATCCAATTTTTCAAAATGATAGCCTCCAGGATAGGTGTTTTTTAATTCTTTAATTAATTGACCATCAGGACTATAAATCTGAATAGTTACCAAAGACTCCTTTTTAAGTTTAAAGTTTAAACTGGTTTCATCTGAGAAAGGATTCGGAAAAGAAGGTAATAATTTCAGATTTTCTCCTTCCAAATAATCTTTATTATTTAATTTTATAACTGACTCAAGGGTGTAAAACTGATATTCATTTGGTTTTAAAATCCTTGTTTTTAGATATCCTACTTTAATATTACCAGTTAAACTATCAAAAGCCACTAATTCCCATTCCCTTCCATTCCAGCCTTTTAATCTTAGGTCATTTATTCTAAATATCTCATCATTTAAAGTATTTTCTAAACCCCAGTCATAATGAATCTGAATGGGACAATTATTCACAATTTGCCAAACGGGTTGTTTATTAAAATTACCATCCAATCCATTTACTGGTTTGAGATAACCCACCTTTGCAAATTCGGATCCACTTTGGCCAGTAGTTGAAATATAAACAGGTTTAAATCCCTTTAAATCATCTCCGACGGGGAATACGACTGGAAAATTTGTTAACTTCCTTTCTATTAATCCATTGCCATTAGTTTGGATAAAATTATTTTCCTTATAACCTGTAATATCTGATGAAACAGCAATATCAGTATCATTTGTAAACAAATAATTATCCTCTTTTGAAAAAAGGAGATAAGAAATATGCAGAGAATCACCAAGAAGGAAAGTTTTTGTTTGAAGACTTTTAGATAAATCTAGCGTATCTAAAATGCCATTTTGTAAAAGAAAATGGGAAGGTTGATTTCCATAAAAAGAGATTTTTTTTACATCATGAAAAAGCCCTTTACCTATGAAATCACCTGAAACGGATAAACTCCCTTTTATATTGAGCGAGCCATCTTTTTCTACAATCATATTGCCGTCTACCCTCACATTTGTATTTAAATCGGCAAAAAAAGTAGTTCCATGAATGACCAATTGTCCCCATAAACTATAATAAATGAGAGAGAAATAGAAAAGTAATCCGTATTTTAAGGAAATATTAATCATGAGCGAGTCTAAATCCTAAATTATTGAAACGACTTGCTGGTGGGTTGCCATATCTGTATGTATTTCTACAGTCTTCAGAAATATCATCAAAACTTCCACCTCTATAAAGTTTACTTGATCCATTGACTGGACCTGTTGGATTTGTTAAGGAATCGGCTTTATAAAAATTGAACCAGTCTTGTACCCATTCCCAAACATTTCCAGACATATCATAAAGACCAAGAGCATTGGGACTTTTTGATTTTACAGGTTGAGATTTCCTACCTGAGTTATCTTTATACCAAGCAACTGAATTGATATTGGAAGAACCAGCATAAAGAAAATCTGTTGAATTGGCTCCTCCCCTTGCTGCAAATTCCCATTCGGCTTCTGTTGGCAACCTATATATATAGGTGGTTTGTTTTTCATTAATTTTTTTTATGAACTCTTGAACATCAAACCAACTTACATTTTCTACTGGACAATTATCACAATCATAATTAAAAGATGGATCAGATCCCATTACCTGTTCCCAAATACCTTGGGTTACTTCAGATTCTCCAATATAAAATGTTTTAAGGGTTACCTGGTGAATGGGTTTTTCAATATTATTTCCAAAATTACTTCCTCTGTTAAAGGTACCCCCGTTTACTTTAACAAAATTTCCAAATTCAGCCGTGGTACTTGCTAACGTTTTAACTTCAATGCTATTGCCATAAGTGACCACTTGGTTGTTAATGCAATAGGCACGGATAAAATAAGTCGTGTTAGGAATTAATCCACTTATGATTGCTTGAAATTTCCCTTTTCCACTACCATTGGTTGTTAAATTATTTGTCAGAATTGGGTTTGGAGACCTACCCCAAACAAAACCTCTTGCAGTAGCTGGAGAATTTCCTTCTTGAATAACTTCGCCGTTTAAAGTAAAACCATTTGCTAAAATATTTGTGGCTGCGTCTGTTACAACCAATGCGGTTGAACTACCCACAGTTGTATAAGAAATATTATTTCCGTAAATGATACTTCCATCACTTAACTTAGCATAAGCTCTGAAATGATAAGTTGTTAATTTCAATAAAGAAAGAACATTCAAATTTAAAGAACCTGTAAGAGAACCCACAGCTTTAACAATGGATGATGCAATCGTAGGATTTTGCAAAACACCATAACAAACGCCACTTTCAACAATCAAATTTAAAGGGACATTCACCAAAATATTAATAGAAACGGAGGTGTCATTTAAGGCAGTTATAGCATTCGTCAGAACAGAAACAGGTTGATTTTGACAAGGACCCCATTGTGGAATCCCATTACAGAAAGTTAGGTTTTGCCCATTTTGACCTGGAGGTATAAGAACCCATGATTCACCATTCCAATATTTAAGCTCTCCAGCTTGATTACCTGGAGTATCATTTCTCCATTTAACCCCATCAAAGTACCATAAACCTTTTATACCATCTATCTGGAATACAACTAAACCAACCGCCGGTGATATAATGGCTTGCCTTTGAATTGCTGTCATCCTGGGAACCAAAACACCCTTATTTTCTGAAAAAATTTCCAAAATAGCCGAGGGATGTGCAGGGTTTGTTCCCATATTGATTGTAACCGATTGCGCCATTGAAAGCGAATGATAACCCAAAAGTAAAATGCAAAAAATAAAGATTCTTTTCATTTATTAATATTTCCCCAAATCCATTTGGGCAAATTTACAAAAGAATTAGCAAGGTTCAAAACCTTTGAGAATCAATTACATACAGAAGTTTGCATTTCTATTATATAATAATTTTTCTATATTTTTAAATGCTTGAATAACATCACTTTTAGGAGTTATTTAATAATTTTTAGACAATAAAAAAGTTTTTTGGCTTTCTTTAGAAAATAAATTTAAAAAATAGATACCTACCGGGTAGTCTTTTAAATCAAACTGATTAAAATACCCATTTTCAATTGTTTCATTGTAAATTAAAGAAATTAGTTGCTTACCAGTTATATCTATTAGAACTAAACTCACATTTTCAAGTTTCGGTCCATTGTAATTAAAATTTATAAATCTATCTGTGGGATTAGGAAATAAAACTATATCCACATTTTCTTCAAATAAATCTTTATTTGATGTAGTTATAAATCCAGAAGCAGGAGCAGGTAATCTAATAGTTGTATACAATTCATATTCTCCGGGTTTAAGTAGTACATCGAAATTATTTTCTGAAATCCGGATACTATCACCTGAAAAATAGCCGTACCACCATCCCGTTTTAAGGTTTTGAACTTTCAAGTTACCCGCTTCTACATTTGTATTTGCTATTACCAAAGCATCAAATTGTCCATTCTTATAGTGCATATATTTCAGAAAAGAAGTCAAGTCGTAAGCAAAAGGAATTTCCTTAAAGACTTCATAATTAGATCTTAATTTATTTAAAGAACTGACTACATCAAACAACCTTTTTCTCCCGGACTGATTTAGTAATGACCAAGGAATTGGTTTAGGTGAAAGCCTGCAATTATTATTTACACTGCCATCTTCACAAGTATTAATGGAATAGTCATAACCTAATTCTCCAAATTGCCAGATCATTTTTGGTCCTGGACTTAGAGAAAAGAGCGTGTAGGCCATTTCCATTCTCCGCAATGCAGTATTAAATTTTCGGGTATCATAAATATCTGTTTTTTTACCATAAAGTGAATTCCTGACCATCAAACGTTCCTCATCGTGACTTTCCATATATTGAATGAGGGCTGGACTTAAAAAATTTCTTTTTTTGTAATCTAGCCCAGAAAGATTTGAGGGATATCCCATTGTAGCTTCATTAAATTGATAATTCATATTTCCCCAAAGCAACATACCTCTTTTTGCCAGTTCAAGCTCTTCTACAGGATCTGCAAAATGTTCTAAAATAATCCAGGCTGCTGGGTTAATTTTACGAATATGATCTGAATAATCTTGCCATATGGCTACTCTTGAAGCGTCATAAACTCCCCAGGCGTTCGTATTTCCAAGCGTATTTTTCTGAGTAAATCCTTTAGATAAATCAAATCTAAAACCATCAATATGATATTCATTTAACCAATAAGTCATCACCCTTTTTGAAAAATCTCTCGTATAGTTACTTTCATGATTGAAATCATAGCCTACATTAAAGTCATGCTTTGCTACCTGATTGAACCAAGGGTTATCAGCCGAAGGTCTGGAATTAACATCATCCCAAAATAACTTGCATAATGGACTTTGACTAAACGCATGATTTAGAACAATATCTATAATAACCGCAATTCCATTTTTATGACATTCATCAATAAACATCTTAAAAAAAACAGGTGATCCGTAATATTTATCTAATGCCAGATGGTAAGAAGGATTGTAACCCCATGAATTATTCCCCTCAAATTCATTTACGGGCATCAATTCTATGGCATTCACCCCTAAACGAACCAGGTAAGCCAGTGTATCCTTTAATTTTTTATAATTTGGCGCATCGAAGAAATCACGAAGATGTAATTCATAAATAAGCAGATCAGACGCTGGTGTTTTTTTTTCCAGTTTATTTTTCCATTCATATTTATGCAAAGTAGAATCAATACAGGTAACAATTCCAGAAGTCTTTCCTACCGGATAAAGGGGTAAACCTGCAAAAGTAGAGGGTGTAATAAATTTATCATGAACCGGATCCAACACTAAAGGTGCATAAGGATCGGCAAATCTCTGATTTTCATTTAATGCCAGCTGATATAAAAAAGGTTTATTTTGAGGTATACTATCCACTTCAATCCAATGCATAGAACCCTTTTCATTCAGATTAAATAAATAATTGGTATTCAACTTCCATTCATTAAACTCTCCAAGTAAGAAGAGATGTTTTATACCTGGTGCCTCCACTGAAATCCGAATTTTAGATGGTGAAATTCGTTGAAAACCTGGAGCAGTATTGGGTGGAGCTTCCTGTCTTTTGGGTTCAGGCACGACTAGAAAATGAGTTTCCAATTTCATGGAATCTCCATTACCTGTTTTTGCCAAAATAATTACCTGATGAAAACCAGCCTTATCTGGCACCCACTGAAATGTCAGATCCAACCCATTTTTTCTGTAAATCAAACTATCATTATCAAAAAGAGAAATATCAACCTCGGATGAAAACATTGCTTTTACCAAAAAAGGAGTAGAAGGATTCAACAATTTACCTGCTGAAGTCGGTTCCTCCAATACACCTGTAAGCCCTGAATTTTGAAAAACAGGATAAAAAATATCTTTTGCTCCCACATCTTTACCCTCTTTATTACCATTTGCATTTCTAAAAACAAAGGCCAGTTTTAAAATTTTTTCCGCGGAAGGAACCTTATAAAATGATCTTATAGAAGGTGTAATTTCGAAAGAATATAAATTTGATTTTCCAGGAACGGGCTTCATTTGCCAGTTAGTATTTACAACTCCCCAAGTAGTAGGAACATACTTCCAATCGCTGGAAGAAGTTGATTTGTCCGTAATTACACCCGTATGAATATAAATATTGCAGGCACAGTCTTTTAAACCTGCGGTACCTTGTGAAGCATCAAAATAGATAAGTACTGGTTCATTTTCTTTTGGAAATGCTGGATTGGTAACAATAAGCTGACTATAAAGGTATGGGGCAAATAAGAATGAAAAAACGAAGAGGTAAACTTTATACATAATGCTTTATATTAGGAATATCGAATTATCTTGCGGAAAAATACCAATAATATCTCACCTTTTAAGCAATTGGTTGGGATTTAAAATAAAACCAAAATGAAGAAAATTTTTCTAAAGCCTGGAAAAGAAACACCCGTAAAACGCTTTCACCCCTGGGTTTTTTCAGGTGCAATAGATCGTTATGAGGCTGGGATTACCTCAGGTGACTGGGTAATGGTTTGTGACTCAAGAGAAAACACCTTAGCCTTTGGACATTATCAGGAGGGTAGCATAAGAATTAGACTTTTACATTTTTCTTCTGTACAGCCAGACCAAAATTTTTATTTAAATAAATTTCAAAATGCATTAAGACTAAGACAGAGGGGTATTTTGAACAAAAATGGGGAAACCAATTGCTATAGATTCATTAATGGCGAAGGAGATGGATTATCTGGATTAATAATCGACATATATGGTGATACTGCCGTTGTACAATGCCATAGTACAGGGATATACAAAGATAAAGAGCGAATTATTAAAGCGTTTGAATCATTAGAAGGCCTTCAAATATCCTCAATTTATGATAAGAGTGAAGAAACTTTATATAAAAATGAAGGAATTCAAGAAAAAAATGGTTATTGGAAAGAAGGAAAGGCATCAAACACGCCCATTGTAGAGAATGGACATATATTCAATATTGATTGGGAAAAAGGACAAAAAACAGGTTTTTTCCTGGATCAAAGAGAAAACAGATACCTTCTTGGTCAATTATCGGCAAACAAGGAAATTTTGAATTGCTATTGCTACACAGGAGGTTTTTCCATTTATGGAATAAAAGGGGGTGCTATCTCTGTTGAAAGTGTTGATTCTTCCGCTCTTGCCATTGAAAAATTAACAGAAAATTTAAAATCCAACAACATAGAAGTTGAAAAACACCCTGCATTTGTATCTGATGTACCCACATTTTTGAGACAACAAACAAAGTTATATGACATATTAGTCGTTGATCCTCCGGCGTTTGCGAAGAGTATGGACAAAAGACACAATGCTATACAGGCTTATATTAGATTAAATGCTCAGGCAATGAAGCAATTAAAACCCGGGGGAGTATTGTTTACTTTTTCCTGTTCTCAAGTGGTTGATCGAAACCTTTTTCAAAATGCGTTATTATCCGCTTCCATCGAAGCAGGAAGAAAAACAAGTATTATGCATCATCTATCTCAGGGTCCTGACCATCCAAGCAGTATTTTTCATCCTGAAAGTGGTTATTTAAAAGGTTTAGTTTTATATGTTGAATAAATAATCTGGAGTATGTTATCCATAATCTTTGGGATTTTAATATTTGGAATACCTTTTTTTGTTCAAAAATATATACACAAGGTACCCATTTCTAATTTTCTAAGTCCTATTGTTATTTGTTATGCTTTAGGCATAATAATGAGTATTTTAAACAAGGAACAAAACAATTCATATTTTGAAATCGCCTCTTTAATTAGTCAAATTTCTATACTGATAGCTATTCCAATGTTATTATATGGAAGTAGTTCTATCAAAATATTAAGTGGTTTTAAAACACTGGGAATATCTTTTTTTATCGCTTCCATAAGCTCTGCCGTCTCATGTTTTTTCATAGCCTTTTGGTTTAAAAACGAGGTACAATCTTTTGCGCAAGTAGGAGGGATGCTAACTGGCCTTTATATAGGTGGAACGCCAAATCTTCAGGCTATTGGTTTTGCTTTAAAAACAGACCCTAATTTAACGGTACAATTGACCGCTGCAGATGCATTGACGGGAGGTAGTTATTTGATTCTACTTACGAGCATTATCCCTGTTTTCACCTCGTGGATATTACCTGCTTGTAAAAATTCAACGATGGCTTATCCAACAGTGAAGGATGAATTTGTTAAAGATGAAAACCTTAAAAAAGAAGGTAAAGACCTGATCCTTCTATTAATATTTACGCTCAGTTGGTTATCTCTCCTTTTAGGATTCCTGTATTGGGGTCAGATGATTACAAATACCGCGTTGGTTTTATTTTGTGTTACAGGCTTTAGTATCGGAAGTTCTTTTTTGGGATTCATTTCGAATAGAACAATTACGAGTTTTAAATTAGGAGAATACCTACTATTGGTTTTTGCCTTAGCCTTAAGTTTTCAAGGTAAATGGTCAGAAATATTTCGTGGATCTAACAGTCTGCTTATCCTTACAGCTTTAAGTATGTACGGAAGCATTTTGCTCCATTTAGTCATTTCTAAAATAATAGGAATTGACCGAGATACATTTTTAATCAGCTCTACGGCTGCAATTTATGGACCTCCATTTGTAACACAAGTAGCTACTTTATTAAAGAATAAAAATTTATTAATGCCAGGAGTTATTGCAGGATTATGTGGCTATGCAATAGGGAATTATGTCGGTTTGGCCGTATATTATTTATTGGTACCATTTCAACCCTGATACATAAATCATATACGGCCATGAAATTATTTTTTTAGTTCAGCATAATACTTGAAATAATATGGAATAGTCTCCATTCCTTTTAAATAATTGAAGATGCCATAATGTTCATTAGGTGAATGTATGTCATCACTATCTAAGCCAAAACCCATTAACACAGATTTCACTCCTAATTCCTTTTCAAATAGAGCAACAATGGGAATACTACCTCCACCTCTTTGAGGGATAGGATTTTTACCAAAAGTGTGTTTCATTGCCAATTCAGCTGCTTTATATTCTGGCGTATCCGTTGGAGTCACCACTGGATGTCCACCATGATGAGGTGTGACGGTAATTTTTACTGCAGGGGGCGCAATACTTTCGAAATAATTTTTAAACAATTCCGTAATAAAGTCAGGATCTTGATTTGGTACTAAGCGCATACTAATTTTGGCAAATGCTTTTGAAGGTAACACCGTTTTAGCTCCTTCCCCTGTATATCCTCCCCAAATTCCATTAACATCAAGTGTAGGTCGAATAGAGGTACGCTCTAAAACTGTATAACCTGCCTCCCCGTGAACGGAATCAACTTTCAAGTCGGCCTGATATTCCTCCAAAGAGAAAGGAGCCTCATTCATTTTTTGTCGATCAGCGGAGGAAACTGGCAATACTGCATCATAAAATCCAGGAATGGTTACATGATTATTTTCATCATGCATAGACGCTATCATTTTCGATAAGATATTTATAGGATTACCCACAGCACCTCCATAAACCCCTGAGTGTAAATCTCTATTAGGTCCGACAACAGAAACTTCTACATAACTTAGCCCCCTAAGACCAACAGTTATACTCGGTATATCATTAGCAATCAATGAAGTATCAGAAATCAATATGACATCAGCCTTTAGCTTAGATTTATTTTGTTGGAGGAAAGAGGACAAATTTGATGAACCAACTTCCTCTTCACCTTCAATCATAAATTTTACATTACATGAAAGGTTATTACAAGCTATCATGGCTTCAAAAGCCTTTATATGCATATATACCTGACCTTTATCATCACAAGAACCCCTTGCAAAAATTGCTCCATCAGGATGTAAATCTGTTTTTCTAATGACTGGTTCGAAAGGAGGAGAAGCCCATAGCTCCAATGGATCAGCTGGCTGGACATCATAATGTCCATAAACCATTATAGTTGGTAGATCAGGGTTTATTACTTTTTCTCCAAAAACGACAGGATGACCTTTTGTAGGTATCACTTCGACATTATCAGCTCCAGCTTCTCTCAATTTGTCTGCCACAAAAGAAGCAGCATTAGCTACATCTGCATCATGATTTGGATTAGCACTTACAGAAGGTATTCGCAAAAAATCAAATAACTCTGTGATAAATCTCTCTTTATTTTGTTGTAAATAATCTTGAACTGTTTTCATAGTATGTTTATAAGACATTTAAATGTGTTCTTGTAAAAAGGTCAAAAGTTCCTCATTCGTCAATTGATATTTCATAACGCCCTGAAAACAGGACGAAAGAAAACCATTTTCTTCAGAAACAACAATAGATGCAACCGCATATCTTTCCGTAACCCCCAAAGCTGCCCGATGCCTGAGGCCAACGTCAGCTGGTAAATTACCATTTTCAGAAAGTGGCAAAATACAGGAAGCTGCTGCTGCCCTTCCTTTACTTATCAGTAATGCACCATCATGTAGTGGAGATGTTTTATTAAATATACTTTCAATAAGCCTTCGCGTTACAACGGCATCAAGTATAGTTCCAGATCCAATAAGTGGTTCTACACTTGTATCTCCTGCTAAAACTAAAAGAGATCCCGTTTTATCCCTGCTCATCCTGAGTAAGGCACTGCTTAGAGACATAATCTGCCTTTCTCTATCTGTTCTGACACCAGGTTTGGGCATTAAAATTCTCGATAAGAAATTGGATCTTTTTCTAAGCGTGGTATTACCTAAAAACAATAAAAATCTTCGAATTTCAGGTTGAAAAATGATTACTAAAATGATGACACCTACATTGATAAACTGGTTCAGTAAACTTGACATTAATTGCATATCAAGTGCATTTACAGCCCACCAAATAAAAAATAAAAGTAAAATACCAATAAATAACCCATAACCAAAATTACCTCTTAATAGAGTGTAAATCTGATAAATGATGAAACTAAATATAAAAAAATCAATCAAATCCAATAGACTTATAGTCATTGAACCAATGTTAAAAGAAGAAAAGAAGGTTAATAGAAATGAAATATACATGCTCGCAAAATAATAAAAAAAAGGGACTTTTCCTTATATTTGTGAATCTTTAAATCAAAAAATTGCCTCTAAAAGATGAATAAATTGAAATTTCTTCAATTCCTATTTTGGGTAATTTTACCATTCTTTTGTTTGGGGCAGGAAATCAGACAAAATGAAACAGGAGAAAGAATCATTGTTTTCCCTAATGGAACATGGCGATATTTTCATAAAAGGCAATTATCAGGTGGCAATTATCCCGTTGTAAACAATGAAATAACTCCGTTAGATAACCCTGTTGAAATTACACAAGAAGAAATTCATCAATTAGTAAACCGAAGGATTCAGCAAGCGAAAGATGCCATCTATTATGCTGATCTTAGAGCTAAGGCAATGGAAGAACAAGAAAAGGAATTAAAGAATAAAATTGCTTCCCAAAATACCTTCCTTTCACCTTTAGAATTAAAACAATTATACTCCCAACTGGATTTTACGCAACAATTGGCGGCTACTTCGAAGGGAACTATCAAAGAAGCCCAATCGGACCTTTTAATTACCCAGGAATTAAGAATGAAAGGAGATATCCTTCGATTATTTAAACCCGAAACCAGTGTTGGGAAAATAAGTTCAAATCAAATATTTGCCGAAGAAGAAGATTTAACCCTTCGTTTTTTTGAAAACAATTCACCCATTTCTTTTTATGGAGAAAGTTATCTTCCATTCTCAAATAATCTTTCACAAAACCCTGAATCCGTATGTCATTACAGTTATGAAGGATTAGATGCAAAAGGAGTAGATTGGAGGAGAGATGGAGAGAAGGAATTATTATTTACGTTTACAGATGAACGATTGAGATTATTTTTTCCCGATAAAGAATATCTGCGTTGTGAAGCTTATTTATCTACAGTAGGAAAAAGAGAAAAACAATTGACGATGGAATTCAGTTTTGCTTATCCAAATGCGAGGGAGGCTTATGGGGTCATTGAGCAAAATAGTTTATTAACCCTTAAACTTTTTGACGGGCAGATTTTACAGCTTAAAGCGGGAGAACTGGATTTGGGTAAATATGATACTGAAAAAGAAATATTAATATACAGAATGATTTATAAAATTGATAATCAACAACTTAATTTATTGAGAAAACAAGAACTAGAAGAAATAAGAATGTATTGGAGTGCTGGATTTGAAGTTTACCCTGTTTACAATATTGATTTTTTTTCGCGACAATTAAAATGTTTAGATTGAAATGATGAAGCCTGATGCAACTGAAAAAGAAAAAGTGGCTTTCATGATGCTCGGACTGAAATTACCCACAGATCCAAGATGGGTTAATTTAGCGGAGATAGCTTTAGAGGAAATATTAACAGATCACGCCTATTGTGAACAAAAAGCTGCCGTTAGCTGCATTTCATTAATTCAGGGATTTCCTGATAAAACTGCTTTGGTTAAGGAATTATCACCTATAGTAACCGAGGAATGGGGACATTTTCGTATAGTATTGGCTGAAATTGAACGTCGAAATTTTAAACTGGGTACGCAAAGAAAAGATGAATACGTCAATCAATTACTTACCTTTCAACAAAAAGGCGGTACCAGAGAGGACCGGTTATTGGACAAACTTCTTTTCTGCGGTCTAATCGAGGCCAGAAGTTGTGAACGATTCCGCCTGTTATATGAATATTTGGAAGATCCACACCTTAAAGAATTTTATTATAAATTTATGGTTTCCGAGGCTGGGCACTATGTTTTATTCCTTGATTTAGCTAGATTATATTTTCCTGAAGAAAAAATTAAGGTAAGATGGCAAGCTTATTTGAAAGAAGAAGCAGAAATCATGCAAAGACTAACTTTACAAGGAAATAGAATACATTAATCTTATTTTTTTATTTCAGCAGGAATAAAAAGCATCGCTTCTGAATTCATACAATATCTCATTCCAGTAGGTTTTGGACCATCATCGAATACATGTCCGATGTGTCCATCACATCGCGCGCACCTAATTTCAGTTCGGACCATTCCTAGCTCAAAATCTTCAATTTCTTTTACGTTTTTCTTACTTATAGGTTGCCAAAAACTTGGCCATCCAGTTCCCGAGTTAAATTTAGTCTCAGAGGAAAACAAAGGTAATTTACAACCTCCACATATATAGGTACCTTTAGCTTTGGTAGCATAAAGTTTTCCTGTAAATGCTCTTTCTGTTCCTGCTTTTCTTAATATATAATAGGCTTGAGGAGATAAAATTTCCTTCCATTCCTTATCAGATTTTCTAATGGGTTTTATAGTATCAATGGATATACAGCTTTTTTTATCTTTTAAGAAATCGCTACCAAAAAAGTTATCATTCGAAGTTCTTAATGAAAATACTAAAAGTAGTCCAGAAACAGCAGTTAATACGAAATGATTCATAACTATATTTTTTATAATTAAATTAACGTCTAGGCCTCATTTTAGGGCTATTCCACTCTTCTTTTTCAGCAAAAGAAACTACCTTTTTCAAAATGGACATTAAAGAGAGAAAAACTAAATATCCAAAAGTTACTACTACGTATATCCACATATAAGAGCCTGCATTTGCAATCGAAATACCCGAGAAAAGATATGCTTGTAATCCAGAAATACTTGCTACAATCATAAAACTATACATGGATATTCCCCAATAATGAGGAACGCTTTTTGCAGTTAAGGAGTAAATACTATTCAATACAGCAAAAAACAACATAAATGAAGCAGCATTCAGCCACGCAAAACGATTCGTAACATCCACAAGACCTGTTGATTTAACCATTAACGAACCTAAATTAACTACAAAAACCGCCCCAATAATCAAGGAAGCCTGAACGAAAGGTTTTTCAGTTTGCAGTTGTAAATTATCTAAAAATTTCATTTTTCCTTTTGTAACAAAAGTGGGTTAACAAAGTTCAAGATCAATTTATTTTATTAATGACGCCTATAAGGTCGTATTCGGAAGCATCTGTGATAAATACATCTGCGAAGTCCCCAATTCTGGCATAATTACCTTTCAAAGGAACCAGCACTTCATTATCTACCTCTGGAGAATCTCCTTCCGTTCTTCCAACATAATGTCCATTTTCAATTTTATCAAACAGAACCTTTAGTGTTTTGCCTATTTTTGATTTATTTTTCTCAAATGAAATAGCACTTTGGATTTCCATAATTCTATTTGCTCTTTCCATTTTCAATTCATTCGGAATATCATCCTCCATATCATGTGCTCTAGTTGATTCTTCATGCGAATATGTAAAAACCCCTACTCTATCTAAAGAAGCTTCTTCTATAAAATCGCACAATTCCTGAAATTCATTTTCCGTCTCTCCTGGAAAGCCAACCAAGAATGTACTTCTTAAGGTGATATTTGGGACAATTTGCCTTGCTGTTTGAAGTAATTCTTTGGTTTCTTCCACCGTAATCTGTCTCCTCATTCTGGTTAATACCTCATTTTGAGCATGTTGAAGTGGCATATCCAAATAATTACAAATTTTAGGTTCTGCTGCCATAACATCAAAAATTTCTAAAGGAAATTTACTTGGATAGGCATAATGGAGTCTTATCCATTCAATTCCCTCAATTTTTGCTAATTGGGACAACAAATCTGGGAGCATTCTTTTTTTGTATGTATCCAGACCGTAATAAGTCAATTCCTGGGAAATAAGCATTAATTCTTTGACACCTCTTCTTGCTAAACTTTTGGCCTCAACTAATATTTCCTCGATATTTCTTGATACATGAGCGCCGCGCATCAGAGGAATGGCGCAAAAAGAGCAAGTTCTGTTACAGCCTTCCGCTATTTTAAGATAAGCAAAATGACTTGGAGTACTTATCCATCTTTCTCCAACCAGTTCATGTTTAAAATCAGCGTTTAATCTGGAAAGTAAAGCGGGCATTTCCAATGTACCAAAAAATGCATCCACTTCTGGAATTTCAACCTCTAAATCGTCTTTATAACGTTGCGATAAACAACCGGTAACAAACAATTTTTTGATTTCACCTTCCTTTTTCCGTTCAGCATAATCCAAAATAGTTTGTATGGATTCTTCCTTTGCCAAATCTATAAATCCACAGGTATTAATAATAATAATATCGGATTTTTGCTTTGTTTCGTGTGAGACATCAAAATCATTACCCTTAAGTTGAGTAATTAAATTTTCTGAATCTACTTTATTTTTTGAACAGCCTAGAGTAATAACATTTACCTTTTCGGTTCGTAGTGTTTTTGTTTTCATAAATTATGGGTCACAATATAAATGATAAGCAAAGATAGTATTTAACCTAAAAGGATACGACAATGGAAACAATTTCGTTTAAAAGTAAAAAACAATAGTATATGTCATTATTAAATAAAATATTCCTGGCCTTGTTTATTTTAATTCCAGGTTTAAGTAAGGGGCAAATAGGATTAATACTTGGGGGAAAAATCAATCAGGCACCTGGATGGGTAATAACAGATTTAAACAATAATATCAAAATTGATTTGGTAGATAAAGCCTTTTTTGGTGGTGTAGATTTTGAACTTGAATATGATGCTTATAGATTAGCGTTTGTTCCAGAATTCAATTTTGCATTTTATCAGAAAGAATCTATTGATTTGGGATTATTTTCTTCAAAAATGTTTCGATTCCAATTAAATACACATATTTACTTTCTTGATTTTAAGGGTGATTGTAATTGTCCTACTTTTTCAAAAAAAGGAAATCCATTAAAAAAGGGACTTTATCTAAACATTTCCCCTGGAATAGGCTACATAGATAACACAATTTCATCCAATTCTTTTTCAGAAAAAAATAAATATTTCTCTCCAAACATTGGAGTTGGAATAGGTTATGATATTGGATTAAATGAATTTTTAACCCTAACCACCTTTATTAACGGTTTTTATTTTCCATCCTTAAAATGGGATGGATTAACCCAATTAATTGACTTACCGTCCTCTGGAAACAGAATAGCAACTTCAGAAACTACCATGCAACAGACACAAACAGGCATCATTCTGAGATACCATTTTTAAAAACACAAAAGATAGCTGTCAATTGTAACTAAAATTCATATAAAACATTGTTATTCAATATATTAATATATAAATAAACCTTTTGCCATATCGTAAGAATGTTTATTTTAGTTTCTATAAAACGCAAATCTTAATTTAACTTTGAGAACATTAGGGGTGACAATACCTAATATCATCGTCACAAAGAAAAATCAATTAAGGTAAATGGATAATACAGTTTGGAATAAATACAGTAAAACGATAACTCAGGATGTAAGCCAACCAGCAGCGCAAGCCATGTTATATGCTATTGGAATGACAGAGGAAGACATGAAAAAGGCACAGGTTGGCATAGTTAGCACAGGATGGGAAGGAAATCCATGCAACATGCACTTGAATGACCTGGCAAAAACAATAAAAGAAGGCGTTCAGGTTCACCCTGAATTATATGGATTAATATTTAATACGATTGGAGTTAGTGATGGAATTTCAATGGGTACTTCTGGTATGAGATATTCTCTGCCCAGCAGAGATTTAATTGCTGATTCTATTGAAACGGTTGCCGGTGCTCAATGGTATGATGCTATTGTTGCTGTTACGGGTTGTGATAAAAATATGCCGGGTGCCATGATTGCAATGGCTCGTTTAAACAGGCCTGCTATTTTGGTATATGGTGGGACTATTGCGCCAGGTTGCCATGCAAGTAAAAAATTAGATGTTGTATCTGCATTTGAAGCATTAGGACAAAAAATTGCAGGAACGATTACAGAATCAGATTTCAAACAAATAGTCCAGAAAGCCTGCCCAGGTCCAGGAGCCTGTGGGGGAATGTACACAGCCAATACCATGGCCTCAGCCATTGAAGCTATGGGCATGAGTTTACCAGGAAATTCGTCAATACCTGCTGATCATCCTGATAAACACAAAGATAGTCTTAGTGTTGGCTCGGCAATCAAGGAGCTAATAAAACTTGATTTGACCCCATCTAAAATAATGACTGCCAAAGCATTTGAAAATGCAATGCGCCTAATTACAGTTTTGGGCGGTTCTACCAATGCAGTGATGCATTTAATTGCTATCGCCAAGGCAATGCGCGTCCACTTAACTATTGATGATTTTCAAAAAATAAGTGATTCTACTCCATTTTTAGCTGATTTAAAGCCAAGTGGTAAATATGTCATGGAAGATTTATTTCAAGTAGGCGGGGTGCCCGGTGTTTTAAAATGGATGCTTGGAGAAGGTATGCTTCATGGAGATTGTCTTACAGTTACAGGTAAAACGATTGGAGAAAACCTTGAAAATACAAGAGCCCTGGACGCTGGACAGAAAATTATTCATCCTGTAAGTGAAGCTATAAAACCAACTGGGCATATTCAGATATTGTATGGAAATCTGGCAAAACAAGGCTCGGTAGCCAAGATTACTGGGAAAGAAGGAGAATATTTCAAGGGGCCAGCACAAGTATTTGATGGGGAAGAAGCCATAAATACGGCTATTTCAAATAAAGAAATAAAAGAAGGATCCGTCATCGTTATACGTTATTGCGGCCCACAAGGTGGACCTGGCATGCCCGAGATGCTTAAACCGACTTCTGCTCTTATGGGTGAAGGATTTGGCGATAAAGTTGCTCTTATAACCGATGGAAGATTTTCAGGAGGTACCCATGGTTTTGTTGTTGGACACATTACGCCAGAGGCTCAGGTAGGTGGTAATATTGCTTTAGTAAGAGATGGGGATATTATCACTGTTGATGCAATTAATAATGTACTGGAAGCTAATGTGAGTGATCAGGAATTTGAAGAAAGAAAAGCAAACTGGCAACCAAGACCCCTACCAGCAACTACAGGATATTTAAGAAAATATGCTCAATTAGTGTCCTCTGCCTCTGAGGGATGCGTAACTGATGAAAAAATTATTTGATATCATGGAAAAAATTGAATCAAGGAAAATTCAAAATCATTCAAAAATTGCGCGTGTGGAAAAGATTAAAATTACAGGTGCTGAAGCAGTATTAAAATGCCTAATTGCCGAATCAGTTGATACCATTTTTGGATATCCTGGCGGAGCTATTATGCCTGTATATGATGCTCTGTTTCATTACACAGATAGAATAAATCATGTCTTGCCCAGGCATGAACAAGGAGCGATACACGCCGCCGAGGGTTATGCAAGAGTTACCAGAAAAACGGGTGTAGCAATGGCAACATCGGGGCCTGGCGCCATGAATTTAATGACAGGTCTCGCCGATGCAATGCTTGATTCGACACCATTGGTTTGTATAACTGGACAAGTAGCCTCCACCTTACTTGGATCGGACGCCTTTCAAGAAACGGATGTAATCAATTGTACGATGCCTGTTACAAAGTGGAACCATCAAATTACCCATGCATCAGAAATTCCTGGTGTGTTTGCAAAGGCTTTTTTTATTGCAAATTCAGGCAGACCTGGACCTGTGGTTATTGATATCACCAAAGATGCTCAAAATGAATTCTTCGACTTTGAATATACGCCTTGTACACAAATCAGGAGTTACCACCCTCTTCCAAAAGTTAATTTAGAAGAAGTTGCTGCAGCTGCTAAAATGATTAATGATTCCAAAAAACCGCTCATTTTAGCAGGTCATGGAATTCAAATAGCACATGCGCAAAAGGAATTTAGAACCTTTGTTGAAAAATCAGGTATTCCTGTAGCCTGTACTTTACATGGTTTATCTTCACTGCCAGATGACCATCCTCAGCACGTGGGAATGTTAGGGATGCACGGAAATTATGGAGCAAACATTAAACAAAATGAGTGCGATGTTCTCATCGCTATAGGTATGCGTTTTGATGACCGGGTAACTGGAAACCTTACAAAATATGCTAAACAAGCCAAAGTAATACATATAGAAATAGATCCCTCTGAAATTAATAAGAATGTTAAAGCGACTATTCCTGTTTTAGGTGATGCCAAAATGGTACTGCAAGAATTAATACCCTTAATTGAAGAAAAGAATTACGAAAGCTGGCTTCAGGAATTTGAGGATTGTAAAAAAATTGAATGGGAAAAAGTAATACAGAGAGATTTAACTCCCACGAAGGAAGGTAAAATGAGAATGGGAATGGTGGTTAAGGAGGTCTCCGACCAAACAAACGGCCTTGCCATCATAGCAACCGATGTTGGACAACATCAAATGGCAGCAGCTCGATATTACACTTACAGATCGACAAATCAATGGGTTTCTTCAGGTGGAGCAGGCACCATGGGATTTGGTCTTCCTGCAGCCTTTGGAGCCCAATATGCTCAGCCTGACAAAACAGTGGTTGCTTTTATTGGAGATGGTGGATTTCAAATGACTATTCAGGAATTAGGCATGATTAATCAATGGAAAATGCCGGTAAAAATTGTTATTTTAGATAATAATTTCTTGGGAATGGTGCGTCAATGGCAGCAATTATTCTATGACAAACGTTACTCCTCTGTTGCTTTACAAAATCCTGATTTTTTAAAAATTGCCGAAGGTTTTGGAATCACAGGTAAAAAAATAGATAAGGTCGAATCTTTAAAGGAGGCAGTTAGTGAAATGCTAAATTATCCGGGACCTTATTTGTTACATGTCACGGTTGAAGCAGAAGATAATGTTTTTCCAATGGTACCTAGTGGCGCGGGAGTTGGTGAAATTGTACTTGAACCTAATTTGAGCATGTAAAATGGAAAAAAAAGAATATACCCTATCGGTTTTTTCAGAAAATCAAACGGGAATGGTATCCAGAGTTGTTTCCATTTTTACCCGAAGACATATAAATATTGAAAGTTTAAATACTTCAAAATCATCCCTTCCTGGTATTCATCGATTCACAATTGTGGTTTTAACCACAGAGGAGATGATTAAAAAACTGGTCGCACAGCTCGATAAACAAGTGGATATTTTAAAGGCATTCTATTATGAAAAGCATGAAATTATATACCAGGAAATAGCCTTGTATAAAATTCCCTCCTCTATTTTCAAAGAATCCCTGAAAGTTGAAAAATTTGTAAGAGAATACAATGTTCGTATTCTGGAAATAGATCCAGAATTTATCGTATTTGAAAAAACTGGTACTGCAATTGAAACAGAAGCATTATTAGAAGAATTTAAAAAATATGGTATCTTTGAATTCGTTCGTTCAGGAAGAGTGGCCATAACCCGACCTATGGAAAGTTTGAAGAATTATATGAAACGAATGGAATTAAGCGATAAATTCTAATACACCTTCATAAACCCGGTAAAAATTCAAAATTCCAAACATTGGATTTTTACTCAGCTGAAACGGATTTTTCCTACCTGTCAAATTCATAATGACAGGTTTAATCTATTTAATAACCTTTTTACTTATCAGAATGAAAAGAACATTACTGAAATCAGTCGTTTTTATGCTGGTTTTCGTGCTAAGCCATCATGGTTTAGCCGCCCAAAACCGACAACTAAAAGGAACTATTACCGATTCAGATGATAACAGTCCAATGATTGGGGTCACTATATTGGTTATTGGAACAAGTGTCGGCACTGTTACTGATCTGGATGGCACCTACAAAATTGAGGTAGCAACAGGCCAAACGCTTCGATTTTCTTACACTGGCTACAAACCAAAAGAAATCAAAATCACCAATGAGACACAATTAGATGTCCAATTAAATGCCGAAGCAACCGCTTTAGGTGAAATTGTGGTTACTGCTCTTGGAATTAAAGAAGAAAAAAAGAAACTTGCTTATTCCATTCAGGAAGTTAAAGGCGAGGCACTACAAAACACAGGAAGAGATAATTTTATCGTTTCCCTTCAAGGAAGGGTTGCAGGATTGAATATGACTCCTACAAGCGGACAAGCAGGTTCTTCAGTTGCTGTTCAATTAAGAGGTCCCAGTTCTATTGATGGAAATAACCAACCGCTCTTTGTTGTTGATGGTTTACCCATAGACAATCGTACTTTCAATCAAGGTGCCCTGGTTTCTGACCAACCCAACAGATCTGGAGATTATCAAAACAGAGCGGGTGATATAAATCCTGCGGATATTGAATCTATCACAGTTTTAAAGGGACCCGAAGCAGCCGCTTTATATGGTATAGATGCATCTTCAGGAGCCATCATCATTACAACAAAAAAGGGAAGTACTGGTAAAGGTAAAATCAGTTACGACAATCTATTTAGGAATGAACACTTATATAGGTTTCCTCAATATAACAGTGAATATGCAAGAGGTTTTAATGGTTCAGCAGATCCTACTACTTCCTTTTTCTTTGGCCCCAAATTACCCGCATCAACCCCTAAATTTGATAATATTGATGCTTTTTTTAGGGATGGATTCACACAGACCCACAATTTAGGCTTTGAAGGAGGTACAACTGGTTTAAGTTACCGTTTATCAACTGCTTATACGGATCAAAAGGGTGTTGTACCTACCAATGACTTTAACAGAATTTCCGTCAGGTTAAGTACTACTGCCAAAATATCTGATAAATTGAGCACCAGTAGTTCCCTGAATTTTGTAAATTCAAATACCACCGCTCCTCAAAGAGGTGCAAATGGATACCTGATTAGTTTATTATCCTGGCCATTTTATGATGATGCCAGCGTATTTTTAAATCCTGATGGCACCAGAAGACAATTAATTCAAAGTACAAGTGAACAAGACAACCCATTATTTAATGTATACGCAAATAAAAACCAAACTAGAAATAAAAGAACCATTGGTAATTTCAGTGTCATGTATGACCCTTATAAATGGTTAAATGTAACAGGAAGGTTTGGTATAGATGCTTATTCTACCATCGGAAACACTTTATTACACCCGGAATCTATTTATGGTATAACTGGAAAAGGTGTTATTGAATCATTTAATGAGAATTCAATATTAATGAATGGGAATATACTTACTACTGCGAAGAAGACTTTCGGTGATTTCAAAGCATCCTTAACTTTTGGGGGATCTTTGGATGACAGAAATTATGAAGTTACCTCAGTAAGAGGTGAAAAAATGTATATTCCAGATTATAATAGTATAAACAACACAGATCCTACAACTCAACGAAATAAACTGACCATTACCAGACAAAGATTACTTAGCTTGTTGGGAACCTTTGATTTAGGATATAAAGATATTTTATTTTTCAATGTTAGAGCTAGAAATGACTGGTCATCAACTCTTCCAACTGCAAATCGCTCCTTTTTCTACCCTTCTACTGGATTAAGTTTTATATTTAGTGAATTACCCATATTCAATAATTCTTCCATTTTAAGTTATGGAAAATTAAGAGCTACCTTATCCCAGACAGGAAAAGATGCGCCACCTTATAAAATATTACCCGCACTGGCACCCCAAACTACCACTGGAGGTGGATTTGCATTTGGTTTCTTTGGTGGAAATCCTGACTTAAAACCTGAAAGAACACAGGGGTATGAATTTGGAACAGAATTAAAACTATTTAAAAGCAGAATAGGTATCGATTTTGCCTATTTTAAAAACACCCGTTTTGATCAGATTGTATCTCAACGTTTAAGTTATGGTACAGGATTTATTTTTGGACTTGTGAATGGTGGAACTTTCTCTAATCAAGGATTTGAAGTTCAATTATCCCTATCACCCATTAAGAAAAGTAAAGTTCAATGGGATATATTATTAAATTTCACCACATTTACAACTTCAGTTGAAAATCTTCCTGCTGACCAGGCAGAATTTTATAATTCTGATACCTGGCTTTATGGAAATGCAAGAGCAAGTGCATTCGTTTCTGATTTAGCTCGTTTTTACCCAGGCGTAAATCTTGATTATAATCAAAGAGGTCTTGGCAGCGCTACCGCTATTGGAGGTTATAGCTATCTGAGGAATAAAAATGGAGAAATCTTAATCAATCCATCTAACGGTTTACCTGTGATTAATACTAATTTCTTGCCTATTGGAGATAGAAATCCAGATTTCACCATTGGTTTGACCAATGAATTTAGGGTTGGGGATTTCAGTCTTTCCTTTCTTTTAGATATTCGTAAAGGAGGAGATGTATTTAATGGTACCGAACGATTTTTGTTTCAAAGAGGTATAAGTACCCAATTACAGGATCGCTCTCAACCCTATATCTTTAATGGTGTATTGCGTGATGGCAGAGAAAATACCGAAAGTCCAACAAAAAATACCATACAAGTTACACCTTTGACACGCAGTGATTTCTTTAGTGCCGCACCAGAATCAGATTTTGTAGAAGAAGATATCAATTGGATTCGATTAAGGGATGTATCTATAAATTATACCATTCCAGCATCTGTATTAAAAGGAAGTAAGCTTTTCAAAAGTGCCAAAGTTTTTGTCAGTGGCACAGACCTATGGTTACTTACTAATTACACGGGTGCAGATCCTAACGTAAATGGTAACTCTGCAACCACAAGAGGTGTAGGTGCATTTGGATTCGATTTTGGAACTATTTCTTTGCCTAGAACCATTTCAGGTGGCATTCGAATAACGCTATAAAAAATTAAAAAAATGAAAAGAATATTATATCCATTCGCTTTTTTACTCTTTTTAAGCAGTAGTTGCGAATCATATTTTGATATCAATCAAGATCCCAGTAATCCACAGGTAGCTGAAGGATTTGCACTTCTTCCTCCCATTTTTTCACAAATGGTAAGAGGAGATGCTTGGGATGCCAGATATGTTGGACAATATGTACAATACTGGGGTTGGGTTTCTTCTGGAAATTCCTGGGACAGACACGGATTTGCTCCAGGTTCTGACGCTTGTGGAGAAAAATGGCGTTCACATTATTGGTCTATTGGTACCAATATTGATTTAATTTTATCAGATGGAGTGACAAAGAATAAATGGGATTATGTTGGTGCTGCAAAAGCAATTCGGGCATGGAGTTGGCAATCAACTACTGATTTGCATGGAGAAATGATTTTAAAACAAGCTTGGGAGCCCAATAGATATGTATTTGATTATGATTCACAACAAGAAGTCTATGCAGAAGTTGTCAGATTGAGTAATGAAGCATTAGATGATTTAAATAAAACGGGATATTCCGCTTCACTCTCAAGAGGTGATATTGTATACAAAGGGGATGTTAGTAAGTGGAAAAAATTTATATATGCAAATCTTGCCAGAAATGCGATTCATTTATCGAATAAATCAGGGTTTAGTCCAGATAAGGTTATAGAATTTGTAGACAAATCATTTCAAAGTAATGCAGATAACTTTATGGTTCCTCATGCTGGAACTAATTCTGGAGACGCTAATTTCTTTGGAACTTTAAGAAATAATATGGGTAGTTTCGTTCAATCAAGTTATATTATTTCATTGCTTGACGGAACCACTTTTTCTGGGGTAAAAGACCCAAGGCTGCCAATTATGTTTACAGCAAGTCCTGATAACGTTTTTAGAGGAGTTGCTCCCGCATCTGGTGATCCCAATAATATTGCAGGTCGTACAAACAGGATTCCCAATTTATGGGGAGGTTTAGGTACTATACCTCCAACAGGAAAATGGATTTTTAGTGATAATGCTCCACATGCTATCCTCATCTACCCAGAATTACAATTTATTAAAGCAGAAGCTGCTCTCAAAAAAGGAGATAAAACATTAGCTTACAGTTCCTTTAGAGCAGGGGTAAGTGCAGCTTTAGATTTTGTAGGGGTAACCGCCGCAAACCGAGAAACTTACCTGGCGAGTGCTGCTATTCCAAAATCTGCCAATGACTTAACCTTAAGTGATATTATGCTTCAAAAATATATCGCTTTATACGGTCAGGGTGCACTTGAAACCTGGGTAGATATGAGAAGACATAATTACAGTTCCGATATTTATAAAGGAATTTCTTTCCCTACCAGTCTTTATCCTGACAATAGTGGGAAACTGGTACAAAGAGTTAGGCCAAGATATAATTCCGAATATGTTTGGAATTTAGCCACTTTAAGAAAATTAGGTGCAGATTTACCTGATTATCACACAAAACCACTTTGGTTTATTCAACCTTAAAATTTAACGTTATGAAAATAAAATACATATGGAACACCCTATTATTTTTAGGTTTGTTCACGATGGTTTCCTGCGGTGAAGAATTCGATTTCCTTCGTAATGCGACTCCGGCAAAGAATGGGGCACGTATTAAACTATTTCATGCAGCTCCCGATGTACCTGGTGTTGTTGCCTCAATAAATGATAAAGTTGTTTCAGGTGTACTTACAACTGTTGGCGCACCAGGTTTAGTGACTTATGGAAGCCTTTTCCCCATTATCGATTATGCTGTAATTCCTTCAGGAACAGCAAAACTTAAAGTCACGGTTCCAGCAGGAGCTACAACACCCGAGGTAAATTTAAGTACAGATTTAAATCTTGCAGATAATACATATTACACTGTACATGCTTTAGGAATTGGGGGTAAATATGAATTCTTTGTATCTCAGGATGATCTGTCAATCCCTAATGCTGAAAAAACATATATACGCTTCATGAGTGCATTAACTGACGCACCTGCTGCTGGAATTGAATTTTTGGTTAATAATGTGGTAACTGCTGATTATACTGGCAGAAGCACTGGTAAAGAAAACTTTCAGGCTTTTGAACAGACTGGATCAACTCGCTTTACCATCATAATCAGAGAGAAAGGTAAAACTGCTGCTCTCAGTACCTTAAGTAATTTAAACCTGGTAAAAGGTAAAAAATATACCATTATTGCCAGAGGAAGCAATGCCTCCGCCATGGCAACTCAAAAACCAGTTATTGGTTTGGTTTCTAATAATTAATTTAAATAAAATAGAGCCATTGAAACAAATGGCTCTATTTTACTTTATTAAGGCACCAACCATTTCATTTTTTCAATATTGAAATGATCAAAACAAACTTCCCAAAAATATACCCCCTTTGGTATATTTAAATTAGAAATGTGCATCTCATTTTGACCTGATTTTTTTTCCCAAATTCCTATTTTCTTTCCAAGCATATCCCATAAAAAAATCTTTGCAGCCCCTTGTTGATTGAATACTATCGTTGTTGAATTTTCAATTGATGGATTGGGAAAAATAAACGCCAGAGATTCCCTTGACATCAAATTTCCTGCGGAAGTAACTTTATCTATCAAACATCCCTTTAAACCCCAATCACCAATTGTTCCAATTTGATTTACCCCCTCAAAAATCAATTGCCATAACCCATTTAACGATTCTCCTTTTAATTCATTAAATAAAAAAAAATCAGGGATTAGTAAAGTATCACCTTTTATACAAGGATTTGTTTCATTATTTTTTTTAGTAAATCTGAGAAATTGCCAAGAAGAAGTTTTTAAACAATGAGTTGGAAAATTCAATTGGATTCTTTTTCCTGAAGGAGATTTGATGAAAATTTTCACTCCTTCCCATTTAGTCATATTTAAACTAACCCAAAGTTCAGTAACCTCAGATATAGTACCTTTCTGTTCTACATTTAAGTTAGATTGCCTAAAAGGTATTTGATTCAATCGAAGGGAATCATTGCTTATCCAACCTGTACAAACAGATTTTGCCAAAGTGAATGAAAAAACATCTGAAATTCCTCCTCCGCAAAGAATATTAATATATTTAACTCTCCAAAAATATCGCCTTCCTGGTTCAAATTTAATATTTGAAAAAGTTGAATTTTCAACTGTGACTATGGAATCTAATAAAAAATCAAAACGACTATTTTCTGAAATTTCTACTTGATATCCATCAACTTTTTCATTGGATTTCCAAGAAAACTCTGGAATCAATTCAAAAACTTCAGCATTCCTGACAGGAGATATATTTTCAATTTTTATTTCCTTTTTGGGATATACTATCCATTCAATAGGAAAATTATAGTCCTTAATCGTTGAAATCACCTGCAAAGTTGTACCATAAAAATTGGATACCTGCTCATTGGCTAAACCTAATACACTCCAGCTAATATTTTCAGGTTTTAAAAGCACTTTTTCATTCCATGAAAATTTCCATCCCTGAATATCCTTTAATTTCAATGTTAAAGGAAAAATATGACTGGGTAAGGTTGATAAATCCCAATTAAAAGTAATCTCATTTCCACAATTAATCAGAGGCAATTTAAATATGGGATTCAAAAAAACCGTTTCATTTTTTTGAAAAGTAATTTTACCTTGACTTAAATTAAAAAAAAGTTTGTTAGATCCTTTAACTCCAATTTTATAAGAAGATTGAGGTAAATGAAGCGGCAAATAGATAGAAATTCGACCTAAATTAGGAATATTTCTTTGCAGATAAATTAAGGTATCAGGGTTAAATATATCCACCAAAAAAATATCCACTTTATCAGCAGCCACTGGCGGTAAAAAAGTATTTGCAGGATTCCACTCAACTAAAACAGGCGATTCTCCAGAGTTTATAAGGTCTTCCTTCGGAGAAATTACAGTCAAAGGACCAGAATTAGTATTTACTTTCAAAGAAAAAGAATGCCAATCTATTTTAAATGAATCTCTTCGGGTTAATCTTAGATTTAAATTTCTATCATAATCAGCCAGTATAACGCCAGGTTCAAACGTCGATTTAACTAAAGAATCAATGGCTGGGAAAATTCTGGCTGCTTTGTTTTTTAAAGTAGTCACAGGAATATTGGGACTACTACCTTTTATTTCATTTAATGGCAAAGCAATGCCTACATCTATAGATTCCCAGGAAAACCATTCTCCAAAGTTATCCATAACTGGATTTAACAAAAAAGGAGTGTTTCTAGGTAGATTATAATTCACTAAATTCACAACGCCTTGATGACTTCTCTTCAAAGGTAATTTTACACCACAGTTTTTATCATTTTTCGAAATAAGCAGATTTCCAATTTCTTCTATGCTTCCACTATGAAAATGGGGCAAAACATGAGATGCCAGATTATCAGAAGCGCATAAACCAGGATACCCAAGTATACTGATACCTGATCCAGGCTCCCAGGCTGTTTTTGAATTGCGTTGATTACTGCATTGAATACTATTAAAAGTATGATTTCCACCTAATTGATGAGCTAATTCATGACTAAAATAATCAAAAATAAATTTGGAACCATCAGGAATGAGCGAGGTAGAAACGCCTAAACCCTTTTCACCCTTTTGACAAATGCTTCCTATTTTTCCAATGCTAACTGATTTCAAGCCTCCCAGTACATGCCCGACATCATAAGAATCATTGCCAATCAAACGATCCAATAATGCTTGGTTTTGGAAACTTTCATTACCCAAGGTAAATGGATCTGCATTTGCAAACTGAAAAATCAGATCATCTGTTTGATTTATTAAAGTGAATCGAACTCCCAAATCTCGTTCAAAAACGGCATTTACCAGATTTACCATTCCAGCCATAACGGAGAGAACTTTTGGAATATCTCCTCCATGAAAGGCGGAAAATTCTCCTGTTGTGGATAGTGCTAAACGGTAAATTCTAAGTGTATCATCAGGTAAAGATTTTAGGGATTTGGATAAATCCTTTTCTTCGTTTAAAGGTTTAGAGAGACAATTTATTTTTTCATTAAATTCATCCTGGATTTCATATTCCCAAACACCATCTTTATTTTTTATTATTTTAGAAATATCATCCCCATTAATCAGATAAATTTCCCAATCCCCTTTAAAATATTGAATTCTAAAATCAGATTTAGGAAAATATTTATTTCTGGCTTTATAAGCCTTAATCATTGGATACCTCGATTGTAATTCATCGGGAATAACCCCAGAATTTTCAAGAATTAAGAAGGTAGAAATACCATTTGGAAAAGAAACAAACAGAGAGTCTTGAGCGAAACTTACATGGAGAGATAAGTTCGAAAAAA
>JBEAXK010000102.1:0-23995 GCA_041159865.1 Bacteroidota bacterium | reverse complement strand
TGGCTTGTCCCCAGTAAGCGATTGACTGAGAAAGTCCCTCACCCTGAGAATTATAAAATACGGAACTATTTGCATTCATTCCACCTGCAAGCACTACCTTGGTGTTTGATGTAGGCCTCATCTCTAAGGTTCCGTTAATAGAACTGTTAGACCAAAAATCCTGCATCATATTACCATCACCATCTGGATCTAAATCTGCTTTTGATAAAAGTACTTTTGCTGCAGATTGATTTGCAGCTACTACACCATTAGAAACTACAGGATCAACAATAGATGTTTTAAATCTGTTAATCTGCTTGGTAAAAACACCTGCTGATGTGGTACCCTCTGATCCGTCTAAAACAAACTCACCCCCTTTCTTATTATGGGCATTTATTTTAAATCCAATCTTTTTGTTCTTAGAAGCAACTGCAACTCTGGTTGAAATACCCCAGGTTGACATTTCTCCTCCCATTAATTCGACGGTAGTTCCAGGAAAATCAATAGGACTTTTAGAAATGAAATGTACGACACCGGAAGTTACTCCAGGACCATAAAGAGCACCTGCAGCTCCACGAACTACCTCGATTCTTTGTAAATCAATAGAATTTAAACCTGAAGCATCTGACTGGAAAGTACCAGTACCCGCGCCTACTAAACTCCTGTAATCAAGAATTGGAAAAACACCTGTACCAAATAAACCGGCAGATCCTCTCATCTCAATGTTCATACGAGCAGCTGATTGCTGTTGAATTTGAACACCAGGGACGTTAATTAATTCTCTGATTGGATCGACTGCAGAAGAAGCTGCTTGCATTGTTTTAGCTGAAATGACAGAAACAGATGCAGGAGCCTCCTGTACTTTTTCCGCTCTTCTTGATGCTGAAACTACAATTTCGTCTAATGTACTGATGTTTTCATCTAGTACAACATCTATTTTTGCATTTCCTGTTGTAACATCAAGTACTTTCGAATTGTATCCAATAAAACTAATTTCCACTTTGAAAGGTGGTTTTGAACTTGTTTCTAATCGGTACATTCCATCTAAATCGGCGGAGACACCCACAGAGGTACCTACAACTACAACACTGGCACCGACCAATGGCTCACCTTTCGAATCTGTAATTTTACCTGTTACTATGGTTTGCGCATTAATGGCAAAACAAAAAAGTAAGGCAGGTAATAAAAAAATCGCTCTAAGTTGTTTTCTTAACATGGTTAACTATTTTGGTTCATCAATCTAACTTTTATTTAAAATTCAGAATAATAAGATATTTAAATATCCTCCCACAAAATAATCAAAATTTTATACTGATTTATCTTTTTTTATATTTTAAAAATGTCTTTAAAATCAATTCATACTTTTGTATCCTATTTTATAAAAAATTAATTCCTTTGGAAACTAATAATGACGGTTCAATTAGCTTAAATAAGTTTATTTCATCAACAGGAATCTGTTCCCGCCGAGAAGCGGATACCTTGATTTCAAATGGAAGAGTTACGATTAACCAGCTTCCAACCCAACTTGGAAACAGAGTGTTCCCAGGTGATATTGTTCATATAGACGGAAAACCGCTGAAAGAAAATCCACCTCTTATTTATATTGCTTACCATAAACCAGTGGGAATCGTCTGTACCACAGATTTGAAAGAGCCTAAAAATATAATCAATCAAATTCGCCACCCACAACGTCTTTTCCCTATTGGTCGTTTAGATAAAGCCTCACATGGACTTATTTTTCTCACAAATGACGGGGATATCGTGAATAAAGTTCTTAGGGCTGGAAATAATCATGAAAAAGAATATATAGTTTCCGTAAACAAACCTGTAAATGAAGTCTTTTTGCAAAAAATGAGAGCTGGAATTCCCATTTTAGGAACTATAACCAAACCTTGTAAGGTTTTCCAAATTGATAAATTTTCTTTCAAAATAATCCTAATCCAAGGATTGAACAGGCAAATTCGCAGAATGTGTTCTTACCTCGATTATGAGGTTTGTTCGTTGAAAAGAGTTCGTATTATGGATATAACCATCAATGGGATTGATTCAAATAAATGGAGATATTTTACCCCAGCTGAAAGGCAAAAACTGGAAGAAAAATTGCGTGACTCGACAAAAACAGCAGAGGATTCCTTACCCAAAAAAAATAAATAGCGCTCAATGCTTAAAAACCAATATTGGATTTTTAATGGCTGCTGTTATTTCCCGAACTAAGGAATGTTCCATTAATCTTTCCCAAAAGGATCTCTCATGAAAGGTAACTGCAAGCATTACTTCTGGATTTTCATTCAGAAAATCCAATAAGACGGAAAAGGGTTCTCCGCTTAAAATTTTATAATCCATTCCTGCTTCTTCATTATCTTCTGCAAAAGAATGTAGTATTTTATTCATTTTTGCAATAGACTTGTATTCATCTTCTTCTGTTTCTGAAACATGTAAAAGATGTAATTTTACACCCAATATGGAACACCAAGGTAGAAGTACATCTAAAGTTGAAATACTTCCTGAGGAAAAATCCGTTGCGTAATAAATAGAAGTAAGGGGTGCCTCAGTAGCTTCTTCTGGAATAATTATCACTGGTAAATCAAGTCGATCAATTATTTTCTGTGTGGATTCTCCCCAAAAGATACCTTCCAGCATCTTCTTTTTTCTCTTTCCAATAATGAGCAAGGAAGGATTATATTTTTCTGCTAATTTCTCACACTGTTCAATTACATTTCCAAAGGCAAGCTCAATAATGATATCATCCTCATTTTCCGAACTTATAAATCTATTTTCTTTTGAAAATTTATGGAGTTTAGCGAGACAATCTGTATGATATTCAATACTATCGTCTGGTTCAACGTGTACCAAAACAATCTTATAATTTAATCTGTCGGAAAACTGCTGAGCAATCCCCCAGGCTATTTTACTTGAAGAGGTATAATCTGTAAGACACAAGATTGTTTTCATGGAACTCTTTTCATATCGTTAAGATAATCATTTTATTCCATTGTATCCTCATTTTTCTTCAACACAGATAAAACAACACCCACAGTTAAGGCAAATACAATAAAGGCTAAAGATAACCAGTCAGGTAAATGAATTTGATGAGAAACCAGCATTTTTACCCCTACAAAAGCCAGAATAGCTACCAGACTGTATTTTAAATACTCAAATTTATCAATAAATGCCGCTAAGACAAAATACAACGATCTCAATCCTAAAATAGCAAATATATTCGAAGTAAATACAATAAATGGATCTGTTGTTATGGCAAAAATAGCTGGAATACTGTCAAATGCAAACATAATATCAGTTGTTTCCACAACCATTAGGGCAATAAAAAGAGGCGTTGCAACCCAAAATTTTCCTTCTTTTATAAAAAAATGATCGCCGTGAAATTTTGTTGTTACCGGAAAAAATCGCTTAACTAATTTTATAGTTGGATTATTTTCCGGGTGAATACTTTCATGTGTACCTGATCTCAGCATTTTATAAGCTGCGTATAATAATATAATACCGAAAATGTAAACAATCCAGGTGAAACTCTCCATCAAAACTGCTCCGACGCCTATCATGATGCCTCTGAAAATGATAGCACCGAGGATACCCCAAAATAAAACCCTGTGTTGATTTGCCTGAGGAATATTGAAATAAGTGAAAATAATAGCTATCACAAATATATTATCAATACTTAGCGATTGCTCTACCAAATATCCTGTTAAATAAGTGATAACGGCTTCTTTTCCTGTTAAAACATGGTTTCCTTGTGGTAACCAGTTGTTTGTGTAAGCAAAGTATATGAAAATACTGAATAGTAAAGACAAGCTTACCCATAAACCTGTCCAACGCAAAGCTTCTTTTGTACTTACGTTGTGTGGATTTTTGTTTAAAACTCCTAAATCAATTCCTAATAAAATAAGGATAAGTAAAATAAAGCCCGTCCAAATAATCATAAATATACTTTATTACTCAAACAAAAAAACCTCTGAAGATTTTCAGAGGCTTTATGAGGTCGGAGGCGGATTCGAACCGTCGTACGAGGTTTTGCAGACCTCTGCCTAGCCACTCGGCCACCCGACCCTAATTTTCACATTTTTTTTAAATTTGTGAGCCGCAAATATATGCATAATTTTTTATTAATGTGTGAATCAACTCTGATTATTTAAAATATTCCCTTTCTAATCACTCATTTTCTCCTTTTCCCATTTTTTTTCCAATGACTCCATAGACATTTGTTTTACTAATCGATACGCTACCTTTACCTCTTTTGATATCTGCTTTTCATAATAAACTAATCCCATACCCTTTGCATAAATTTCTAAGCCCTCGAATAATTGTCCTGTTATGCCTTCTTTTTCAGCCTCAATTTTTTCCCTTACCCTGAAAAAGATAGCAGGAACTTCCTGCTTATTCCATGTAAATATAGTATCTCCTATAAATCTTCGATTTTTTATCAGCCTATAAGATGCTACATCCTTCTCTTTTGCTTTCCACTGTATATGATATAAAAAAATACCGAAACTATCCCTTACCTCAAAGGGAAAACTATTTCCAGCTACTATTTTTACATCTGTTCTTTGTTGTTTGTATCCCCTAGTTTCGTCAGGTAAATCATAGATAAACAGACTTTTAAGTAATAATCCATTTCGAACTACCTCTTCTTGTACGTGTTGAAGCGGAGCTAAATAATTTTCATAAAAAGTACTTGAAAAAATTTTTTTTTCCCCATTTAAAAAACTTCTGTGGTACCAGTAAATTCGATCTGCACCAGCATTTCCAACGGAAGCATACACATAAACTTTTCCCTCTGTTAATTTTTCAAGTGGGAAATAAAAACCTCTTATATCTCTGCGATTCTGTTCCTTTAAACAACCCGACAAGCTTAAATATAGGAACATGCTGGCAAAAACAAATAAAATAAAATACCCTTTTTGGTGATGTTTAAGAAGCATTTTTTTCATTTATTCCGTTTTATTTGTTTAGCATTCCTTTCACTTATGGCTTTTTATGACTTGTAATACCTGCAAAACGTCGTATATTTGTCTTCTCACAAAATTAACCTAAATAAGGAAATAAAATGTTTGAAAATATAGGCAAGTCTCTTCAAAAATTATTCGGAAGCAAACAAGAAAAAGATATTCTTAAGTATAATCCTGTCATTGAACAAATTCATCAATTTGGGGAAATCTTAAAAAGTCTTTCAAATGACGAGCTGAGACAAAAAACAATAGAATTTCGAGAAAGAATCAGCGATTATCTTTCTGATATTGACGATGCAATTGAAAATTTACGCCAACAAACTATTGATTCCGAGGAGCTTTCTGATAAAGAAAGTCTTTTTTTGGAAATTGATAATTTGAAGAAGCAACGAGATCAGGAACTGGAAGTTATCCTAAATGAAATACTTCCTGAAGCTTTTGCCGTAGTCAAAGAAACAGCTATTCGCTTCAAAAATAACTCAACCATTTCCGTTACTGCCACTGAACATGATAAAAATTTAGCCGTCCAGTCAGGCAAAACCTACGTTACCATTTCTGGAAATCAAGCTATTTGGAAAAACCAGTGGTCTGCCGCAGGAGCTTCTATCACCTGGGATATGGTTCATTACGATGTGCAGCTAATTGGCGGAATGGTTTTGCATGAAGGTAAAATTGCTGAAATGGGGACAGGTGAAGGCAAAACTTTAGTAGCTACCTTACCTGCTTATCTGAATGGTCTGAGTGGTTTAGGGGTTCATGTCATTACGGTGAATGATTATCTGGCTCGCCGTGATGCCGAATGGATAGGCCCCATTATGGAATTCCTTCTGTTAACCATCGATTGTATCGATAAATATTCTCCTCACTCCGAACAACGTATTCAAGCTTACAGCTGTGACATCACCTATGGAACGAATAATGAATTTGGTTTCGACTATCTCCGTGATAATATGGTTCGTACTACGGAAGAAAAAGTTCAGGGTAAACACCACTTTAGTATGGTCGATGAGGTCGATTCCGTTCTTATAGATGATGCGCGTACCCCACTTATTATCTCCGGTCCTGTTGGTCCTGCTGCAGAGGATCAAGAATATTTTGAACTCCGTCCAAGTGTTGAAAAATTAATCAATGAACAGAAAAAGCTAGCCAATGAGTATTTGATTGAAGCAAAAAAATTATTTGCTGCAGGAACTAATGGAGTGGAAGAAGGAACTTCTGGAATGGCTCTCCTTCGTGCATATCGGGCTCTTCCAAGAGCAAGACCTTTAATTAAATTTCTGAGCGAGGAGGGCGTGCGTGTATTATTGCAAAAAACGGAGAATTATTACATGCAGGAGCAATCTAAAAATATGCACCTGGTCGATGCTCCGCTTTATTTTAATATAGATGAAAAAAATCGCCAAACGGAACTTACTGAAAAAGGTGTAGAATATTTATCTACAAATTCAAATGATCCAGGTTTCTTCTTGCTCCCTGATATCGTTTCTGAAATGGTGGAGATTGAAAATCGCAAAGATTTTACCAAAGAGGAAAGTGAAAATGCTAAAACGAGGCTGGCACAGGATTATGCAGTTAAAGCGCGTCGGGTTCATACCATTAACCAATTGCTTAAGGCCTACACTCTTTTTGAAAAAGATGAAGAATATGTCGTAATGGAAGGTCAGGTTAAAATTGTCGATGAACAAACTGGACGTATGATGGAAGGCAGACGTTACTCAGACGGTCTTCATCAGGCTTTGGAAGCTAAAGAAAATGTTAAAATTGGTGAAATTACCCAAACTTACGCTACTGTAACGCTGCAAAACTATTTCCGTATGTATCACAAATTAGCTGGTATGACGGGTACAGCAGAAACAGAGGCAAATGAGTTCTGGCAAATTTATAAACTCGATGTGGTCGTCATCCCAACAAACAGACCTATTCAAAGAAAGGATCATGAGGATTTTGTATTTAAAACGAACAGGGAAAAATATAATGCGCTCATTGACCAAATCAGTTTACTAAGTAATGCTGGGCAACCTATACTTGTAGGTACTACTTCCGTAGATATTTCTGAAAAGTTGAGCAGGATGCTCAAACTTAAAGGTTTAGACCATAATGTCCTTAACGCCAAACAACATCAAAGAGAAGCTGAAATTGTTGCAGAAGCAGGTCGTCCTGGAAAAATTACCATCGCAACCAATATGGCTGGCCGTGGAACGGATATTAAAATAAATGACGAGGTAAAAAAGGCGGGTGGACTAGCTATTATTGGAACCGAAAGACACGAATCAAGAAGGGTGGACAGACAGCTTCGCGGTCGTTCCGGCCGCCAAGGTGACCCAGGTTCATCTCAGTTTTACGTTTCCCTCGAAGATAATTTGATGCGCCTCTTTCAATCTGATAGAATTGCATCTCTAATGGATAAGATGGGCCATAAAGATGGAGAGGTCATTCAACATTCCATGGTTACAAAATCGATAGAAAGAGCACAGAAAAAAGTGGAAGAAAACAACTTTGGTATTCGTAAACGTCTGCTTGAATATGATGACGTTATGAATATTCAAAGAGAAGCTATCTATAAAAAAAGAGATAATGCCCTTTTCGGCGACCGTCTTTCTGTTGATTTATATAATATGTTTTTCTCCATTATTGAAAACATAGTTCACGATCATAAAGCAGCAGGTACTTTTGATACTTTTAGAAGAGAAATGCTTAGTTTGCTTGGACAGGTTCCTGAAATTACTGAACATGATTTTCAAAAGAAAAATTCAAATCTGTTAACTGAAGAAACTTTTCATCAGTTTCAGGCTTATTACCATAGAAAATCAGAACAAATCAGAGAAGTCCTTTATGACCACATAAAAAATGTCCAGGAAACTCAAGGTAACCGATTCAAAAGAATCGTTGTCCCTTTCACCGATGGTCGGACAAATCCATATATGATTACTGCAGAAATGGATGAAGCCTACAATTCTAAAGGTAAAACCATCATGCGTGATATAGAAAAAGCAGTGACTCTATCTATTATTGACGAAAAATGGAAGGAACATTTACGTAGTATGGACGAATTAAAAGAGTCTGTTCAATCTGCTTCTTTCGAGCAAAAAGACCCACTGGTTATTTACAAAATGGAAGCCTACAAGCTTTTTGAAAACCTTGTTGTGGATATTAATACAGAAGTTTCCTCCTATCTGGCAAAAGGAACGCTGGTTTTTTCTGACGGAACTACGCTTGAGCAAGCCAGGGAAATGAGAGCCATCTCCAATAAAACAAAAACAAATAAAGACCGGGAACAAGAGGAATCAGCGCGACGAAAAGCAGCTATGGAAGCTAATCAAGGTGCTGCAAAAGTTGAAACAATACGTCGCCAGGAACCTAAAGTTGGCAGAAATGATGCTTGCCCATGTGGAAGTGGAAAAAAATATAAAAATTGCCATGGGCGGTAATCCTTACCGTCCACAAAAGGTAGATATATCGTTTGCAAATTGATATACTTCTTCAAAAGTATTATACATCGGAGTAGGCGCAATGCGGATAACACCACTTGCGCCTTCTCCTTTTCCTGTCAGATTATTCTCCCGCCAATCACAAATTACCCCTCTTTCTGTTAAATATTGAAACAAAGATTTTCCCCTGCTGTCTGTAAATAAAGATAATTGAGCGCCTCTTGAATAGGTTTCTTTTGGCGTAATGATTTCAAAGACACCTTTATTATTTTCAATGCTCTCCAATAAAAAGCATAAATAACTTGTCAATAAAATGCTTTTATCTCTTAAGTTTTCCATACCTGCCTGTTGAAACAAAGAATGACTTGCTATTAAAGGAGCAAATGACAAAATGGGTGCATTACTCAACTGCCAGCCTTCAGCTGTTGGCGTAGGTTGAAAGTTTTTTTGCATCAAAAATCTGGTAGCTGCATGGTAACCATACCAGCCTGCTAATCGGGGAAAGGCAGTATCTGTAGCATATTTTTCATGGATATACACACCTCCAATAGCCCCCGGGCCACTATTTAAATATTTATAAGTACACCAGGCAGCAAAATCGACGCCCCATTCATGCAATTTCAGAGGCACATTACCAGCAGCATGTGCCAAATCTAATCCAAAGTAAGCGCCGGTTTCCTTTGTCGCTTTTGATATTTCAGCCATATCAAGGCATTGTCCGGTAAAATAATGCAGGCCCCCAAATAAAACTAAAGCGGTTTTCTCTCCATTTCTTTTGATTACATCCTTTATTTGATCTGTCGAAAAGAGTTTCCCTCCATCGGAAGGGGACACTTCAATGATGGTAGAATCAGGATCCAATCCATGCATACGAACTTGACTTTCAACTACATATTGATCGGATGGAAAAGCACCAGCCTCCATGATGATAAGATACCTTTCTTTCGTAGGTTTATAAAAACTGGCTAACAGCAAATGAAGATTTACCGTAAGGGTATTCATGTGAATGATTTCCTCCTCCTTGGCTCCCACAATTTCCATAGCTGCATGAACTACCGATTTATGAAATTGTGTCCATGGCCACTCTCCTTTAAAATGTCCTTCTACACCTAAATCTCTCCAGCGATTCATTTCCTTTTCAACCACATCACCAACCGTTTTTGGCTGCAATCCTAAAGAGTTACCGCAAAAATAAGTGACCTCCTTTCCTTCTTTTTTAGGTATGTAAAATTGGTCTCTGAAGGAACTAAGCTTATCATTTTCATCTAATTTTTTGGCAAATAATCTACCCTCCTCAAAGCTGATTTGATCCTTCATGTTTAAATATTGTTCTTAATAATTTATTTTAATGTCCTCCATTTTTGTGGGTAACCAAACCTGCATGGGTGTTTGACCTCTGTTACACCAGGAGAAGTAAGGTATTGCGGTAATATTTTGTTTAGATGTACTCACATTGAGTCCGTCTGCTGAAATTTTTAAGGTAGGGGCATTAAACTGAAGCGTCATAATACCCCCGAGCATTTTTTCATCAAAGTTAGGCTTTATTGATTCATTATCAGGTAAAACAAAATTCCAGGCTTTTCCCTCATTATCAGTACCTTCTACGCAATAAATTAATGGTCCCCTTTGAAGAGCCACTCTATTTTTAGCAGCTTTCACCTCCGGTCTAGCTGTCACTCTCTTAATTTCCAGGGGCAATTCAAAGGTAATTTTATCTCCCATCTTCCATTCTCTTTCAATTACGGCATATCCTGCCTCCTCTTTATAAGGAATAGAAACTCCATTTAGTAAAATGGGCAGCTTAACCGGCATCATTTCTTTAAACTGATATAAATCACCTGGTACGGCCTGACCCTTTAACCAACCGGGAATACGTATTCTCAAAGTAAAGGAACTTTTTTTAGCCGGTGTCACCTCCAAAGAGACTTTGCCATTCCATGGATAATCCGTAATCTGTCGAAGATCCACCCTTGTGTCTTGAATAGTTAAAGAAGTTGAACTGCCTATAAACAGATTCACATAGATATCTTTTTCTGAAACACCATAAACATAATCTCCGAGGGAAGCTACTAATCTGGCAATATTGGATGGGCAGCAGGCAGTGCCAAACCATTCTTTTCTAAAATGCTGACCATTTGAAGCTAGCGGATTTCCATAAAAAAACCTGTCCCCCTCAAAAGATAATCCATCTAAGGCACTATTATAAAGTACTTTTTCCAATACATCGATATATTGTGCATTTCCACTCAGTGCATTCATCCTTTGATTCCAAAAAACCATACCTACCGATGCACAAGTCTCACAATATGCCTTTTCGTTGGGTAAATCATAATCGACACTAAAACCTTCATTACTCCCTGAAGATCCGATTCCGCCAGTTACATACATATTTCTATGAACTACATCTTCCCAGACTGTTTTCATTGCTTTAAAATATTCCCCATCGCCTGTCATAGCCGCCACATCAGCTGCACCTGTATAAAGGTACATGGCTCTGACTGCATGTCCTGTAATCTGAGTTTGTTGTTTAACAGGCAAAACATCCTGCGCATAGGCAGTGTCTCTCCAGTCGGTCCAAGTATAACCCACAGCATGTTTGTGTCCCCTTTCAGAAAGCAGCCAATCTGCCAGATTTAAATATTTACTATTTCCTGTAGTTTTATATAATTTTACCAGAGCCAGTTCCAGTTCTTGATGCCCTGTGACCCAATGTCTTTTATTCGGACCAAAAAAAGAGTCAAAATGGTCTGCAAATTTTATAGCTACATCCAATAATTTTCTTTTCCCTGTTGCATTAAAATAGGCAACACCAGCTTCGATTAAATGTCCTCCATTGTAGTCCTCGTGCATACTCATGTCTGACCATTTTTTGTCTGGTTCCTTCAAGGTGTAAAAAGTATTTATGTACCCGTCAGGTTGTTGAGCAGCCGCAATTTTATCAATCCATTCATCAGCTCGTTTTTCAATATCAGGATTATTCTTAACTTTCAATGAATAAGCTATAGCTTCCAGCGCTTTAAAAACATCAGAATCATCATAAAAAATGCCTTCAAATTCTCCCTTTCTCATGCCCGCTGTAATCTCAAAATTTCGAATTCGGGGTGTTTTGATTTCGGTTTGATCCATACATACAGGAATGGTAATTTCAGCCACTTTTTCCATTCTGGGTTTCCAGAATGCATCTTCAATTGTAACTTTTGAGAAATTAATATTTTCCAGTTTTCGCGTAACTTTTTGGGCAAAAACAGTTGTACTAATGAGTCCAAGAATAAATAAACCAATAATATTGCGCATGATATTTTATTTAATTCTTAAAGTTGCGAAAAAAAAGGAATAACCTGCAATTTTCGGGTTTCATTTTCTAAAACCGTAAAGGATATTTTTATCGTATCTTCTGGCAATAAGTCAAACAAAAGTTCCGGCCATTCGATCAGGCAATAATCTCCACTTTCTAAATAAGACAAAACGCCCATTTGTAAAGCCTCCTCCACATCATTTAACCGGTACATGTCAAAATGATATATTTTTCCTGAACTTTCACCCTTTGTATATGCATATTCATTAACGATAGAAAAAGTAGGGCTGCTAATCCAGTCTTTACTTCCTAATGCCTCACAAAACACCCTTGAAAAAGTAGTTTTGCCAGCTCCCATTTCCCCCTGAAGGATAAAAACCCTTTGTTCACCAAATTGACTTAGAATGAGCGAAACGGCCGCAGGTAATTCACTTAATTGATTAATTTCTAAAGATAGGAATTCATCTGATTTTTTCATTTGTTAAGTATCTTTGTACTAGGAAATTACTTCCGTACAAATCTAAAAAATTGCGTCTTTATGTCTTCATTTAAGCAAAAAGACTTTGCATTTTTTTGTATATTTGCATTTATGGAAAAAGAGATCAATCAAGCACATATAGAACAGAAAACGGACTATGGTGCAAGTAACATTCAAGCGTTAGAAGGACTTGAAGCGGTAAGGAAAAGACCTGGTATGTATATCGGAAGTACTGATATTAAAGGTCTTCATCATCTTGTATGGGAGGTTATTGATAATTCCATTGACGAGCATCTTGCGGGTCATTGTGATAAAATTGATACGATAATCCACCTGGATAATTCCGTTTCTGTTAAAGATAATGGAAGGGGTATTCCTACCGGAATGCATCAAAAACTGGGTAAATCGGCTCTGGAAGTGGTTATGACCGTATTACATGCCGGAGGAAAATTTGACAAAGACACTTACAAGGTTTCTGGTGGTCTGCATGGAGTTGGTGTTTCCTGCGTAAATGCACTTTCTGATTTATTGGTGGCAAAAGTTGAAAGAGAAGGTAAAATATTTACTCAATCTTACAGTAAAGGAAAGCCCATCTCAGAGGTTCAGATTATCGGAGATTCTGATAAAAGTGGCACAACCATTACTTTTAAACCAGACGCTACCATTTTTGAAACGACCGACATAAAGAGTGAGATATTAACTGCCAGAATGAGGGAGTTGAGTTTCCTAAATAAAGGCTTGACACTGACTATTTATGACGAACGCAATGAAAAAAGCGAAACATTTCATTCTGAAGGAGGCTTAGTTGAGTTTGTTAAATATGCTGATAATAATAAAATTCTTTTAACAGAAAGACCTATTTATGTTTTAGGCAGTAAAGACAATATTGAAGTAGAAGTAGCTCTTCAATACAATAACTCTTATCAGGAAAATATCTATTCTTACGTAAACAATATTCATACGCGTGAAGGTGGTTCACATGTAAAGGGTTTCCGCCTTGCTTTGTCCAGGGTATTAAAGCAGTATGGTGACGATGGCGGCTTCTTTAAAAAAATAAAAGACGAAGTTTCTGGTGAAGACTTTAGAGAAGGTTTAACTGCCGTAATTTCTGTAAAAGTTCCTGAGCCACAGTTCAAAGGTCAGACTAAAGGTGAATTGGGTAACTCTGAGGTTACTTCCGTCGTTTCTCAGTGTGTTGCAGATACTTTACGTGCTTATCTGGAGGAAAATCCAAGGGAAGCGCGTAAAATCATGGAAAAAGTGACATTGGCTGCCGCCGCTCGTCATGCAGCGCGACGAGCAAGAGAAATGGTGCAAAGAAAAAATGTGCTTACAGGTAGTGGGTTACCTGGAAAACTCTCTGATTGTGCTTCTAAAGATCCCCATGATTCAGAGTTGTTCCTAGTGGAAGGGGATTCTGCAGGTGGTACAGCTAAACAAGGTCGTGACAGACATACCCAGGCCATTCTCCCACTTAGAGGTAAAATTCTAAATGTGGAAAAGGCAATGGAGCACAAAATCTATGAAAACGAAGAAATAAAAAATATGTTTACTGCTATTGGCGTAAGCATTGAGGAAGATGACCAGGGGGATCGCATTTTGAATATTACTAAATTAAGATATCATAAAGTGGTGATTATGACCGATGCCGATGTGGACGGAAGTCATATTACAACCTTGATTCTTACTTTCTTTTTCCGCTACATGCGCCCACTCATCGAACAAGGATATATTTATATCGCAACCCCGCCTCTATATTTAGTTAAAAAAGGTAAAAATGAACGTTATTGCTGGAACGATGAAGAAAGAAAAGCTACTATATTAGAGTTTGGAGGAGGTTCTGAAAATGATAATTCTGTTAAAACACAGCGCTATAAAGGTTTAGGTGAAATGAATGCAGAACAACTCTGGGAAACTACCATGGATCCATCCCGAAGAATTCTGAGAAGGGTTACCATTGAAGATGTTATTGAAACCGATAGGGTTTTTACCATGCTCATGGGTGATGAGGTACCTCCAAGAAGAGCTTTTATAGAGTCAAATGCTAAATACGCACGCGTTGATGCATAACACCTTTACCTGCTTCCTTTTGTTGTAGTTCTTCTATTGCAAAATCTAAAAATTTAGGTAGTATGGTGTTATGTGTACGTTTGATTTTATCGTCGTCGTACAGATGATCGAGCATCTCAAAATATTTATCTTCTCCATGATGAGATATAACTATTTTCCTTTTCTCCTCCTGCTTCAGATAATGAGCCATACCGATTGGGTCTGCTTCGGGGTGAAATTGTGTCCCTATCATCTCTTTAGAAAAGCGAATACCCATTATCGCTCTTTCTAAAGGAATGGTAGGCCGGAATTTTTCAAGACATATCACGTTGGCACCAAAATCATGAAGCTTGCTTCTGTTAGGTTGAACAACTTGATATTCTCGGGAATCAACGACATAAAAGGGTTCATCCAATCCCTCAAATAAAGGTTCTTCTAATCCCATTCCAATTCTATGAACCGGCATAACGCCAAAGGAGGTTGATTTTCGTTTATTTACTTCTGCTAAGCCCCAGTGTTGAACAATGACTTGAAAGGAATGGCATATAAAAAATACATATTTCTTTTTTTGCTCCTTTTTATTGTGCTCGAGACATTCGTCCATTAAGGTTACATATTTTTCTTCCCATGGTTCCCCAATCAACTGGGGATCACCAGGTCCACCCGATGAAATAAAAATATCATAGGTTTTTACATCAGGAAACTCATTTTTAGCTCTGACATCAAAATATTCTACTTTTTTAACGGAAGCATCAATAGCTGTTAATTCCTCAAGCAACTGCTTGATACATCGCATTCCTTCATTTGGAAACTGATTATACAAATCCAAAACAGCAATATGTATAGGATTTTTCATTTCATTTTCATTTAATGCAGGATTATATCCACTTGTGGATTTTTATCCCAATCCTGGTAATCGCTCTCCAACGACTGCATGGGAAACAAAAGTCCCCCAGGTAAGGTTCATTGTATTTGGTCGAAAGGTTTCTGCCTTGCGTATGGCTAAATTAGATGCAGCTTCAACAACCCATTCAAAATTATCTTGTCCAACGGAGTTAATATCAGCATCCGGTGCTGGATTACAGAAATCAATGGCATAAGGAATTCCATCTCTGACTGCAAACTCTACGGTGTTGAAATCATACCCAAGCGCTACATTTAACCTAAGAACATAATCTTCTATAGTTCTTAATAATTTTTTTGCCTCTTCCCCTTTTGCTTGAATCGAGGCATTGTAGCGGGTTTCATGAGGATTTAATGGGTTGTAGGGCATAATTAGTACCTCGCTGCACCCAATAGAATAACAACGAAAGTAGTCATCAAATTTTATCTCCTCTTGTAACATCATAACCAACTGTCCCGTCTCGTTATGCTTATGCCACATATCCTCCAAATTATCAACCTGATACACATTTTTCCAACCTCCACCATCGTGAGGTTTCATATACGCTGGAAATCCAACCTCTTCGGTCATTCCGTTCCAGTCTAAAGGCATTTTTAAATTTCTAAAGGACTGTGAAGTGGTATTGGACGGATTCTCTTTTGATGGTAATAAGGCCGTTTCAGGAACTGGAATACCTAAAGATTTAGCTAAACAATTATTAAAAAACTTCTCATCGGCACTCCACCAAAAGGGGTTATTTATAACGGCAGTTCCTGTTAATGCGGCATTTTTCAAATAGGCTCTATAAAAAGGAACATCTTGTGAAATACGATCGATAATGACCGCATAATCAGTCTCTCTCCCTTGCATCAGCTTGTCAATACTGACCGCTTCAGCTATATTTTTTCCTGATTTTTCATTTACTCTTTCAATAAAAGCAGTAGGAAAAGAATTTTCCATTCCAAATAGAATACCGATTTTCTTCATATCGTCTGGGATAAAAAACTGAAACTAACTAGAATGGTAAATCTTCTGCTTCAGCCGATGATAACCCTGAAGAAGATGAGGAAGTAGGAAATGACGAAGGTGATTGATCAAAACTTCCTGTTCCCGAAGGCGGAACAGAGCTTGAAGAGGTGCTATTTGCTTTTTCTATTCGCCAGGCATTCAAATTGGTAAAATACTTGTCTTGCCATTGTCTGCCTCTCAAATCAAAGGAAACTTTAATAGGCTCTCCTTCTTGAAACTGATTTAACAGGTCACATTTATCTTGTACAGACTGGAATTTAACATATTGAGGATAGGCACCATCCATGGTTTCAATTACAAATTCGCGTGTACGGAAACTGTTAGTCCCTTTGACTTCCATGTCATAAATTTTGACAAGTTTTCCTTCAATTTCAAATCCAGCCATATTATTTTTTTTACAAATTTAGCTCAATTTTATTTATTTCAATTAAAAATTACGGTCTTTATCCAAACAAAGCCTTAACTCACTGCTGATGATTTATTAATATTGACCAAATAACCAAAGATTGCAGCGGTAAAAAACATAATTAAACTATAAATAACAGCAGGTGTACTCATAGCACTATTTCCAATCACACTTAAGGCAATAAAAATAGCCAGCGTTCCATTATGTATTCCAATTTCCATACCTATAGCAATGGCTTGTGATTTTGCCAGCTTAAATAACTGAGGAACAAAATAGCCAATCCCCATACTTAAAACATTTAATAATAGAGTAGGTAGCCCAACAGCTTGGAAATCCTGAACAATATGGGATTTTTCTTTCAAAATAGTTAATACAATAACTAATACCAAAAAGGATGCAGACGCAATTTTTACCGGTTTACTTAATTTTTCAGCCAGTTTACTTGCACGAGACCGAATAAGCATTCCTATAGAAACAGGTCCTAAAACCACTATACACACCTCCAATACTTTCTTAAATTGTAGTGGAACCACCTGATCCGATTGCATGAAACTTTGCATGGCAAAATTAACAATAAAGGTGATTGAAAAAACAGAAATTAAACTATTTACAGCCGTTAACGTAACATTTAGTGCTACATCTCCTTTTGCAATATGTGAATATAAATTAGCCGTTGGACCACCAGGCGAAGCTGCCAGTAACATCAACCCAACCGCAAGCTCTGGCGTAAGATTAAATCCCAAAGCTATAAAATAACAAATAACTGGTAATAAAATCATTTGGCAAAGGAGTCCAATTAGAACCGCTTTTGGAAAAACAAAAACTCTCTTAAAATCTTCCCCTCTTAAAGATAACCCTAAGCCCATCATAATGATAGCTAATGCCAGTGGTAATAATATTGTTGATAAAAAGCTTGCCTGCATGTTAATATTGGTTTATTTTACAACAAATTAACCTTTTCCTTAGCTAACTCAAAACATGAAGAATAAATTTTCCATTTTTTATACAGGTTCCCTACTCACTTTGGTTTATCTCTTCTTGTTTCTTTTTTACCACTGGCAACCCCCCTTTTTGCCTTTAATCATAGCGGTTCCTTTTTTCATCATCGCTTATTTTTTAGTATTTAATTTAGGTAAACCCGAAGCTATTCAATGGTTTGAAGAAAATAACGGTCTTGAAAAGCACAATAAACTAATCATCCCAATCCTACTTTTAGGACTCCTGTATGGTTTCTTATGGTTAAATAGTAAAAATCCTTTTGAAGGTTCTGCAGGATTACTATTCTTCCTTTTCTTATTCCCAACCTTATATTATAACGCTTTTCCCAGAGAGCAGATAGGTCGTATCGATTATTTTGTTCTTTTAATTTTTGCCATACCTTTAACTTTGATTGAGCCCAATGGTGATACATCCTTGCCTATAGGTGGAAATGGATTTGGATCCCTTTATAAAATTTCCTGGGTTCTCCTGTTGACCTATAGCTTTGGATATATTAGAAAATTAAAAGACATTGGATTTTATCCCATTTTCAAACTCCCTTTTTTAGGCATTGCCATCCTGTCCTGGCTTTCTTTCGTCGGTTTCGTTTTTATCATTGCCTTTAGTTTAGGTTTTGTAAATCCTGACCCTTTCAAAGAGATTATCAAAGATGGTTTTTCAAAATCTTTGCTGGAAATGATGCGTATCTGGATTGGCACAGCTCTTTTTGAAGAACTCTTTTTTCGTGGATTATTACAAAATATGTTGAGTCAACAAATCAATCGTGCCAAAAAATGGAAAACATATTGGATTTATGGCTTTATAATTGTTTTGGTTTTATCAATTCTAGCAGGTTATGCCTTAGCCATTGAATATATCTGGTTCCCTGTAATGGTAACTTTAGCCTTGTTTTTTATGGCTTATTATCTGGAGAAAAAGTCCTTTCAGGCAGTAGGTACTTATACAGCACTTGCCATTATTAGTATGGTTTTTGGTTTGGCTCACTTTCATAAAGATTCTATCATTTTTGTAGGTCTTGCTGCTGTAGCTGGATGGGCTTATGGGTACACCTATATAAAAACGAAAAATGTATTTTATGCAGCCCTAGTTCATACTTTGGTCAATTTCTCTCAGTTTTTTTTCCTTTTAAAACAAATTAAATAAGGACAAAATATTTATTTGATTTACCCGCATACATCCGATTTAAAAAATCCATATTTCCATGAAATTAATCAGAAACCTGAAAGGATGCCTTTTACTTGTTTTTTACTTAATTTTTGCCCTTCCCGTTCATTCTCAATATATTTCTGCCCATCGTGGAAATGATGGTTTTGCCCCTGAAAATACTTTATCCGCTTTTAGAAATACATTACTTTTAGGAGTGGAATATATCGAGGTTGATGTCAGGACAACGGAAGATCAGGTTTTAATGATTATGCACGACGGAAATATCGATCGGACGACCCAGGGAAAAGGTCCTTTTAAAAACTTTACTTCTGCCTATTTGAAAACTCTTTCGGCAGGAAAAGGGTATCCAGGCATATTTGAAAATGAAAAAATACCTACCCTTGAGGAAACTTGTCAGCTTATTTATGAATGGAATTTAACCCATGAGGTTAAAACTTTTCTATATATCGATGCAAAAGATGTGGAACCGAAACCATTACTTTCTATATTGAATAAATATAAGTTGAAAGAAAATTCAGTTTACTATGGTTCTGACAATTTTTTATTGCGTTTGAAAATGGAATTTGAGGAAGCTAAATTACTTCCTGCTCTTAAAAATCCCAACGAAATAATTCAAAAATTTAATACCCTCAAACCTTTTGCTTTTGATGTTCACTGGTCTGTCTTAACAAACAACCTTGTGGACGAAGTACACCAACTAGGCGTGAAAGTATTTACTGATTTGCTTGGTCCGTTGGATACGGATAACCATTATATTAAAGCACGCGAAATGGGCGTAGATTTAATTCAAACAGACCGGATTTTAGCTGTTCAAAAAATAGTTAAAACTCAGAAATAGCATTTCCTAAGTTCCACAAAAGGTTTTATATCCGATATCGATATTTTCAGGAACTTTCATAAATGAGGCAGCTCCATCATTTTGTGTATATGGATTAGTGAAAATGCCAAGTAATTCTTTAATTAACTGGAGATCTTCGTTTAAACAAGCTTCATCTAATGCCTTTTCAACCAAATGGTTTCTTGGAATAAATAAAGGATTATTTTGCCGCATTAATTTAAATCTAGCTTCCTCATTTCCTTTTTCTATACTTTGCCAATGGGCAAACCATTCCTTGAAATTATCATGTAAATAAATACCCTCCATTGGCATGTCTCCCTGTAAAACTAAAAAAGTATTCGTATAATCTGCTTTATTTTTAGTCATCCAATCTAACAGGGTGAATAAGCTTTTTTTACTTTCCGGCGATCCTGCTTTACTTGTAAAACCTAATTTTTCAAACATCATCTGTTGCCATTTTTCCTCATAAAGCGTCGGAAATAAATTTAAAACCTCTTTAACCATTTCGATGGCAACTTCCTTTTCTTCATGAACTAAAGACAATATGGAACCCGCAAAACAAGCAATATTCCATTGTGCAATATGAGGTTGATTCCCAAAAGCATATCTTCCCTGAGCATCAATAGAACTAAAAACAGTTTCCGGATGATAGGAATTCATGAAGGCACATGGTCCATAATCGATGGTTTCCCCCGCAATAGACATATTATCAGTATTCATGACACCATGAATAAAACCAACCCTCATCCATTGCACGATTAAATCAATCTGCCTTAACATAACCGCCTCCAATAAATCTTTGGCTTTTGATTTTGACAAATTCAGGTCGGGATAGTGTCTTTCAATGACATAATCCATTAGAACAGATGATTCATTGGGTAAAAACCGATGGGCAAACTCAAAAGTACCCACTCTGATATGAGAAGAAGCAATTCTCGTTAATACAGCTCCATCATTTACTTCTTCTCTATAAACATTGGCGCCTGTTTTAACCACGGCCAAACTTCTTGAGGTGGGTATTTTCAGTCCAGCCATAGCCTCACTTATCAGGTATTCTCTGAGCATAGCCCGCAGGGTGGCACGACCATCTCCGCCTCTGGAAAAGGCAGTATAACCTGAACCTTTCAACTGTATATCAAATCGATTCCCTGCTTTTGTAATGTGTTCCCCCAGTAAAATAGCTCGTCCGTCTCCCAGCATGGTAAAATGGCCAAATTGGTGACCAGCGTAAGCCTGAGCAATTGGCATAGAGCCGGGAATTAATTTATTTCCAGAAAAAAAAGCCGCCGCTTCTTCCATGTCCATATTATCCGAGGATAAATCCAATTCCCTGGCTAAGTTGTCATTGAATAACAAAACAGAAGGATCAGGCACCTGAGTAGGATTGGTAGGTATAAAAAAATCGTCAGGCAGTCTTTGGTAATAGCTATTATCGAAATGAAAGTTCATTACTTTTTTCATATTAATGATTTAAAAGACCTTTTTGTTTCCCGGAATAGGAACCTGGAAGAAAAGTTAAAGGGAGAAACCCTTTTCAAAATCACCTTTCTTTAATTTTTCTGTTGCATTTTCTTATTAACCTTGTTTTCATTTTATTTGTCGTATATTGAAGGAAAAGTTTTCAATATTATCAACATTTGATTTAAAAATAACCTTTCCGAATTAATTGAATATACATCAACCAATTTAATGATGAAAGCCGAACATATTAAAGAACCATTTGCTCAATTTGAAGCCACAGCTTCTGAATATAAGGGAAATGAGTACTGGAGTGCCAGGGAATTGCAAACCCTGTTAGGCTACAGCAAATGGGAAAATTTTGAAAAGGTAATCGTAAAGGCTAAAGAATCCTGCAATCAGTTAGAAGAGGAAATCTCGGATCACTATCATGACGTCAGGAAGGTGATCACAAAAGGCAAAGGGGCTAAAGAAGAAATTTGTAACATCCTTCTGACCAGATATGCCTATTACCTGATAGCCCAGAATGAAGATAGCTGCAAGGAAGAAATCGCTTTTGCACAGAACTACTTTGCCGTGCAAACCCGTCGGGCTGAATTAGTATAGCAGCGATTATTAGAATATGAGCGTGTGAAAAACTAAGCAAAACGGAAAAGCAGTTATCCGGTGTTTTATATGAACGAGGTGTTAATGAAAAAGGATTTGGAATTATTCGTTCCAAAGGTGACCAGGCGTTGTTTCGGTTGACTATACAACAATTAAAGAAAAAAATGCAAGTTCCTGATGGCAGGCCGGTAACAGACTTTCTACCTACCATTAGTATTAAAGCTAAAGACCTTGCAGCTGAAATGACAAGTTTGAACGTTCAAAACAAGAATTTGAAAGGTCATAATCCTATTGAAAAGGAGCATGTTGATAACAATATAGCTGTCAGAGATGTACTAACTAAAAGAGGTATTGTGCCAGAAAAAATAACTTTAGTTTTTTTGTTGTACGAAGCATCTTATCTTTTTAGCTTAAATTTACATGAGCTTTTGATTACCTCATTTCCCTTCAATCTATCTGTTTGAGCCAAAATAAAACAAATCATTACAAAATATCGACCTTAACCGGACTAGCCATTGTTTTGGCCAATATGATTGGAACCGGTGCTTTCACCAGTCTTGGTTTTCAAGTGAAAAGCCTCCATCAAACTACTACCATTCTGACGCTTTGGATATTAGGGGGTATCATTGCTTTATCAGGCGCCTTCAGCTATGCCGAGGTAGGTTCCAGTATCAAGAAATCGGGTGGTGAATACGCTTTTCTATCTCAATTGTATAATCCGCTGATTGGGTATCTATCTGGTTGGATTTCATTAACCGTAGGATTTACAGCACCGATAGCTCTTTCGGCGATGGCCTTAATTTCCTATTTTCCCTATTTAAATATAAATCCCAGATGGGCAGCTATCGTAGTTATAGGCATCATAACATTCATTCATACCAGGAATTTAAAAGTAAGTTCCCTTTTTCAAAATTCAAGCACGGTAATAAAATTACTATTGATTTTATTTCTCATTGTTATGGGTGCTTTTTTGCCTGGTATAACATCTGCATCAAATACAACCGACGCTTCTTATTTAATAGAACTCATCTCTCCAGCTTTTGCCATTGCCCTTATTTATGTCGTTTATTCTTATTCTGGTTGGAATGCAGCAGCTTATATTACCAATGAATTTGAGAACCCTTCAAAATCGCTACCTATAGTACTCATTGGAGGTACTATTATAGTTACCATTTTATATACCCTGTTACAGTACATATTTTTAAAACATTTGACCTTAGGAGAAATGGAGGGGCAATTAAATGTAGCCGCTTTGGCTGCTCAAAAAATGTTTGGTAAAGCAGTTGGTAATCTTTTCGGCCTGGCTATTTCCCTCTCTCTCATTTCAAGTGTAAGTGCTATGGTTTGGGTAGGAGCCAGAATAACTGCCAGTATGGCAAATGACCATTCTTTTCTTTCCTTATTTAAAATGCAGCCGAATCATTTGCCTGTCAGAGCTTTATGGCTACAATTTGGAATTAGTAGTTCACTTATCTTAACAGGTACCTTCGAACAAATATTGGTCTATTGTGGTATTCTAATTTCTCTTTCCTCGATGCTGGTAGTCATTGGTATCTATAAAATGAGGAATCAACCTGCTAATAAAGAGGAAATCGGATTTAAAAGTCCCTGGTATCCGCTTTTTCAAATTATTTTTGTGTTGTTAACTCTTTGGATGATTATTTTTACGCTCTATGATAAACCATGGGAATCGCTGGCGGGAATGATTAATCTGCTGATGGGTATGGCCACTTTTTATTGGGGTCATTTCAAACTAAAATATTTTCAAAAATGACGAGGGATATAGAGACGTATTTTCTAGAAGGTTGCGGACGTTGTTCTCTGGGTGGAACGCCAGCATGTAAGGTTCATACATGGGCTAAAGAGTTGGAACTCCTAAGAAATATAGTGTTGGAATGTGGTCTTAATGAAGAAGTGAAATGGGGACAACCTTGTTATACCCACCAAAATCATAATATTCTTATCATTAGTGCTTATAAAGATAGTTGTATTATCAGTTTTTTTAAAGGAGCTTTGTTAACCGATTCACAAAAGTTACTGATTTCACAAGGTGAAAATGTTCAGGGTGGTCGCATCATTAAATTTACGCATCCCAGTCAAATTTTAGCCATTGAAGCTACGCTAAAGGAATATATCTTTGAAGCGGTTGAAATAGAAAATGCCGGATTGAGGATTGAACTGAAAAAGACCTCTGATTACCCCGTACCTGCAGAGCTCCAACAGAAATTTAAGGAAAATGAAGCCTTTAAAGAAGCTTTTTACGCATTGACTCCCGGAAGACAAAGAGGATACCTCCTTCATTTCGCAGCACCAAAACAGGCAAAAACCAGAGAATCCAGGATTGAGAAATGCATGCCTGATATTTTTAATGGTAAGGGAATGCATGACTAAATGTCTCCCTCATTACTACCATGAA
>JBEAXK010000022.1:0-45680 GCA_041159865.1 Bacteroidota bacterium | reverse complement strand
CTCTTTGAACGGAATTAAAAATCAGGGCCATCAAAATTCGGTAAACAGGCTATTATGGTTTGAAAAACAACAATCGTTGCTTTCCGGCAGTGATGACCGACAACTATTGAGCTGGAAGAACTTTAACTTTTGATACATCGAACGGAAATATTTAAATTAAATAATTATCGTTTCCTTCTATAAATAAACTAATATTTTTACAAATGAAGTCCGCATTCTATTTTAGCTTTTCCCGCCCATCTTCCATTTCTGCCTTGTCCCCTGGAAGTACAAGGCATGCAACCTATTGAATCAAAGCCTAACGCCGTTAATGGATGTTCAGGGAGTTTATATAAAGAAGACCAATAAAGGTATTCACCTTCTGTCAAATCAATAAATGGATTAAATTTCAAAAGTCCATTTTGATTCTCGAAAATACTCATGTTTAATCTTTGTGGCGTTTGAAAGCCCATAATACCCGAGATCCATACTTTATACTTACTTTTTAATGAAGCTAAGGGTTTTACCTTGTTTACCGCACAACATTCGTCGGGCTTTGTAAACCACCATTGCTCCTCCTTTGTCAAAATATTTTCATTGGCATCTGGAAAAATATTGACCACATTCAATTTATATCTTTCAATTAAAAAATCTCTAAAGGTCAGCGTTTCCTCAAAATGATAGGTTGTATCTATAAAGTGAACAGGCTGATTGGGACATATATCTGCTAATAAATGGAGCAATAAAGGAGAAGAGGCGCCAAAAGAAGAAGTGACTAAAATTTCTTCAGGTGTAAATATTTCATACAACGCAATCAGCCGTTCCTCATGGTTTAACCGAGGAAATGTTTTATTCCAGTCCTCCATATTCATTTGACTTTTACCCTTTGGGGACAAAGTTTCTGCATTGATGTTTTGGCTATACTTATTAAATCCCATAGGATTAGTAGATTTTCACAAATGTATCAATTTTTTATTACATTTAGTATCTAATTCAAAGAAAATGCGGAAAAAACAATTTTTTACTCTCTGCCTCCTGGGTATATGCTTACTATCAGTATCTTATGTAAAAGGTCAAACAGATATATTGGATTCAGGTGGTAAATTATCTTCAGCACAAGCAAGTTATGACGTAAATTTTTACGATTTAAAACTTCAAATAAACCCAGAGGAAAAATTTATTTCAGGAAAATTAACTGTTGAAGCAAAAATAGTACAACCCATTAATGAATTTATTTTAGATCTGGATAGTATGTTACAGGTTGAAATGGTCAGACAGGTAACTCCCTCAAAAACCTTTCAGAAACTGGCCTTTAAACATATAAATGGAAAAATAATTATTACATTAACCCATACTTTTCAACCAGGTGAATACACCAAATTAGAAGTATGGTACAGTGGAAAACCACGGATTGCACCTAATCCGCCTTGGGAAGGTGGCTTTACATTTTCAAAAACAACGTCAGGAGCGCATTGGATAGCAACCTCTTGCCAAACAAATGGGGCTGATTTATGGTGGCCTGTAAAAGATCATGTTTCCGATGAGCCCGATTCTATGGCGCTACATATCCGGGTGCCTGATCCATTAGTAGTAGCTTCTAATGGTAAATTAGTTTCTACTGAAAAGCATGCAGACGCAACAACTACCTTTAACTGGTTTATCTCAACTTCCATCAATGTCTATAATGTTGCTTTGAATATTGCTCCTTATGAAGTTATAAGCGGAAAAATGCGCAGTGTTGCTGGCGATGAATTTCCCGTTGTCTTTTATGCATTATCTGAAGATGTTGAAAAAGCAAGAAAACTATTTCCCGAGATCATTGCTCATCTTCAGTTTTACGAAAAATATCTGGGACCTTACCCTTTTCGCAGAGATAAATATGGAGTTGCTCAAACCCCTCATTTAGGTATGGAACACCAAACCATTATCGCTTATGGGGCTAAATTTAATAACGGATCCATGACAGGGGGAAAAGACTGGGGGTTTGATGCATTGCATCATCATGAACTGGGTCATGAATGGTGGGGAAATTTAGTTACTAATGCCGACTGGAAGGATATGTGGATTCATGAAGGGTTTTGTTCCTATATGCAGGCTCTTTATCAGGAAGACCGATTAGGCAAAGAAGCCTATCTGGAATATATTCACGGCATGCGCAGGTTTACCAATACACTGCCTATTGCCCCATTTGAAGTAAAAACAGCCAAAGAAATTTACAGAGCACCCATTTATAATAAAGGTGCCTGGACCCTGCATACCTTAAGATATTTACTCGGCGACCGCATATTTTTCAAAGTATTGCGAAAAATGACTTATCCCAACCCTGATTTAGAATCAACAACAGATGGTTCTGCCTGTCGTTTTGTTCAAACATCTGATTTTATTCGTATTTGTGAAGAAGAATCTGGTTTAAATTTAAACTGGTTTTTTAATATTTATGTAAGACAGGCTGCTCTGCCACAATTAGAAAAAACCATTGAAAATAATGTTCTTTCTTTAAAATGGAAAACGCCGGATCAACTTCCTTTTCCTATGCCCGTGAGCATTAAAACAGGTAAAGAATGGAGGCGTATCGAAATTCCAGCGCAAGGCATTAAAATTCCTTTTGATGGAAAGGAGGCACCTTCCGTTGATCCCGAAGGATGGGTATTAAAGATGTAATGAAAATTATTGCATTTTTTTCAATACAGCCTCTAAATCGAGTCCAATTAATCGGATTTTAGAAGCTTCAATCTCCAATGGAACGCAACCAACCAATAGAAAATTATTTCTTGCCTGCCAAATTTTGTCTGGAATAATAGCACCTATCCCTGCATTTTTCAATAAGGAAGTGGCATCAAACCTATATAATTTGCCGTACATGTCCAACACATAGATGGGAATAGCCTCGTTTCCACCTTCGTATAATTCTCTTTCAGGATTATTACCTGTGCCCTTTTGATTTTTCAAAGCGTCATTGAACAAGAAGAACCTATGGTCCTTATAAAAAAAGGATTTGTACCCATAAGTAACTTTAGGAATATAGGAATACCCCTGTTGTCTTTTGGGAATCCTTCTCATCCAGAGGGGTTTATCTAAGTTATCGTGTCGAATAATTAAAATATCATTAAACTCCAGAGAGCCGTTTATAGGGTCAAAAATATTTTGTTCTGCTACAAGGAGTAGATTTCCAGCAGAATCTTTATTGATTTGTTGAAAGGCAAACTGGTCAAACCGACGCCTGTTCGGGTTATCTCTTGGTTCAGGTTGTGCATAAGGGTAGGTTGCCTGATAGGCCGTTTCACTTAAATAAAACCGATCTATTTTAGGCTCAGCGCCTGGATATAAAACTTGATAAGTTAGGTATCCTGCTGGTAAAACTTTTCCCTTTTCGGTAAAGAAAGCTGCAGCCAGCAAAGTTCCGTTTTCAGCTAAATCCCATTTTACCCCATTTAATTTATCCAGGGGATTATTCAAGAAATAAGCTAACGGTTCTTTTAAGTCCTGTTTAAAGGCTAGCGCCAAATACTGTATTTTCCTCTCGTCAATCTGAGGTCCTGGTTTACCCAGATAATTTTCAGCAAGCATATAAAGCTCGCCCTTATTATTTATCTTACAATCATATAGATATAAGCCTTCATTGATTATGGGGAGTTGATATTCACCTGACCAAACAGGTGTCATTCCAGATGTAAATACATTCACTTTTAATCTGGCCGGATCTTTTGGAAGCGTATAAGTCCATGCATAAAAGGCGAGATATTTTTTATCTGGTGAAATACTATAACCAAATGGAACCCGGTATAATTCTGGGGTGTAAGCCTCCGAAATAATATCAGAACTTTCCTCTGATAAATCATCACCATTGTATTGGTAGAGAAGGAGATGATTTCTTTTTGGTCCGGGATAATATAGGGAAGATAAAACATTCAAATGATTATCCCAATAAAAAACGGCTTCGAACTGAGCAGTCAGAGGGCTCCTTTCAAAAGTAATTTCTTTGGTTGCCAGATTTTCCTGTTTATAATTAAATAAGGCTATCTCTCCTTTATCAGGCTTTTCAGGATCATTACTGGAAAAAGTAAAAAAATGATCTTCGTCACCTGCGACAACCTCTCTAATTTCCATAGTTTTAGGCATAGAAGGTTGTCTTTGACCAGGTAAATGGTGAACGGTCAAGGCCAAAAGGGTTAATAACAAAGGCATCCGTAACATAAGCCGTATATTTTTGTGGAAAATGCTTCTTTTTAAGATAAAATCCAACTTATAGGTCAAATCTTTTATTAAAATGATGTAATTTCGGAAATATTTTCACCTTTAAAACACTATTTTTTATGCGCACTATAAAAGGACCCGCTGTATTTTTAGCTCAATTCATGGGTAATGAAGCTCCCTTTAACTCACTGGACGGTATCTGTGAATGGGCAGCAGATAAAGGTTACTTAGGTATTCAAATACCCTCTTGGGATGGTCGTTTAATAGATTTAGAAAAAGCAGCTACCAGTAAAACCTACTGTGACGAGCTCAAAGGAAAGATTGGGGATCATGGCCTGCAGATAACAGAGTTATCCACCCATTTACAAGGTCAATTGGTTGCTTCTCATCCAACTTATGACACCCAGTATGATAATTTTGCACCAGCTGCCGTTCAAGGAAATCCTAAGGCTCGTCAAAGCTGGGCTGTGGATCAATTAAAATATGCAGCTAAAGCCAGTCAGCATTTAGGGCTATCATCCCATGTAACATTTAGTGGTGCCTTAGCATGGCCATTTCTTTATCCCTGGCCTCAGCGTCCTGATGGTCTTATTGAAACAGCCTTTAAAGAACTGGGAAGCCGGTGGAAACCTATTTTAGATGTTTTTGATGAATGTGGCGTGAATGTTGGTTACGAACTTCACCCTGGCGAAGACCTTTATGACGGTTCTTCCTTTGAGATGTTCCTTGAGCATGTTGGAGGTCATGTCAGAGCAGGAATCAATTATGATCCCAGTCATTTTATTCTTCAATGTCTTGATTATCTTCAATTTATTGATTTATATCACGAACGTATTTATGCTTTTCATGTAAAAGATGCAGAATTTAATCCAACAGGAAAACAAGGTGTTTACGGCGGGTACCAGTCATGGGTGAACCGTGCTGGAAGATTCCGCTCTTTGGGTGACGGCCAGGTTGACTTTAGTGGTATTTTTAGCAGATTGAGTCAGTACGGTTATGACGGCTGGGCTGTTCTTGAGTGGGAATGTTGTATAAAATCATCTGAGCAAGGTGCAACCGAAGGAGCAATGTTCATTGAAGACCATATCATTCAGGTTACAGAAAGAGCCTTTGACGATTTCGCCGGTGGAGCCAGTGATGAAGCACTTAACAAAAAATTATTGGGTATCCAATAAGAAGTTTAAAAAAATAATATGTTACATATCGTTTCCAAAAGCATCTTTTGGGTGCTTTTGGCTTCTTTTTCTATAGGTCAAATTTCAGCCCAGACAAATAACCAGGTGATTCGTGGCATTGTCAAAGACAAATGGAGTGGCAAGCCCCTGGCTGGTACCTATCTGGTTTTGGACAATGGCACAAAGGGCATTGTTTCTGATTCTTTAGGCCGCTTTAGATTAACCAACGTACAAGTTGGCAGACATTATTTGTCTTGCTATTTAACGGGTTACGCTACCTGGGTTTCCCCCGACTTATGGGTAGAATCGGGAAAGGAAAACATATTTGACATCATTTTGGAAGAATTACATACCGATCTGCCTGAAATAATTTTGCACGGTGAATCTATGCCTCGGCAAAGTATGGGACAAATAAATCTGCTATCTCAGGAAATGACTTTGAGGTACCCAGCTACCTTTTATGATCCTGCCAGGCTGGCATCAGGAATGGCGGGTGTTACCAATGATAACGATCAGGCAAATGGTTTAATTATTCGAAATTATTCTCCCAATGGGGTAAACTGGAGACTTTGGGGAGCAGAAATAATCAACCCAAACCATACAGCCAATGCAGGTACTTTTTCGGACAGGGTAACTGGAAATGCAGGTGGTGTTAACATGATTAGCATGCAATTACTGGATAATACGGCTTTTTATACCGGATTGCCTCCAATTTCTTACGGAAATGCAGGCAGCGGAACCCTGGATATGAGCTTAAGACCTGGAAACTCCGAAAATAGAGAATATACCATTCAAGCTGGACTTATAGGTATTGATCTGGCAGCAGAAGGCCCATTTGGAAAATCAGGATCTGGCGCCAGTTACCTGGTCAATTATCGATATTCAACCATCGGTCTTTTACAAAAAATGGGCCTGGAATTAGGTGACGAAGCCATTGAATTTCAAGATTTATCTATGAACCTTTCTTTCCCTTTGAAAAATGGTTCTTTACAGTTATTTAGTATTTTTGGAAGTAGCAGTAATCGCTTTTCAGGAAGTGCGGACAGTACAACATGGACCGGTGAAAAAGACCCTTTTTCTATAGATTTTACTTCCTCAAGTCGCATTATTGGTGCCCGTTTTCAAAGAGGCGCAATATCATCTACATGGGTATATTCCTCAGGTCAGTTTTTGAGGGAAGCCACTCCTTTAGTATTAAATAATTCCCTTTTTAATGCTTCTTACGATTTCTGGCAACCGGAAAAGTTGAGTGGAGATACCCGTTTTACGAAATCATTAAATGGAAATATCGATTTTCTTACGGGCCTTAATCTAACCTATAATAAACAAATACGAACCCTGACAGATGCCACTATTTCAAATGATGGCGTCATGTCCGGTATACAAATGGCTCCTTATCTGGGCTTTCAATATCAGAAAGGTAGGTGGCAGAGTACGCTGGGATTTCATTCCCTTTATTTTACCTGGAATCAGAGTTTTTCAGCTGAACCCCGCTTTGAACTTACCAGAAAATTGTCCAAACAAACCTCCTTTAGCTTTGCCCTGGGAAAAAGTAGCCAGCTTCAGCCGGTTCAGGTTTATATTGGTACTGGATTTCCCCAAAATGAAAAGCTTGATTTAACAAAACTTTGGCAAGGCTCTATCACCTTTAAAAAAGTAAAGGATACCGAGGTGTGGAGCGCTCAGTTCTATGGTAGCCTCATTAACAATATTCCCATCAGCGATAAAATTTCAAACGCTTTTTCTGCCATAAATATCCTCGAAGAAATAATTAACTTTCCCTTGATTAGTGAAGGCCGCGCCTTTCAAATTGGTGCATCTCTTCAAAATCGCGTTTATTGGAAAAATGGTTTCTACAGTTTAATCAATCTGAATGTGGGTCAACTTAAATATATAGGTAGTGATTATGTTTGGCGACAAGGTCGTTTTAGTCACAAGTATTTGCTAAATGCTACCGTTGGGAAAGAATGGAGCGGCCTGGAAAGAAAAGGCAAAATCAGACAATTCGGTGTAAATGCAAGATTTGTCGCAAGGGCTGGATTCAGAGAAATGTCGATCGATTTCGATGCTTCTCAAGCTTTAGGTACCAGCGTTTTTTCAATGGAAAATGGCTTCGATCAAATCCTTGAAGATTATTGCCGCCTGGATCTTAGAATTTACAGAAAATGGAATGCAGCAAAAAGAAGTAACATGCTTTCTCTAGATATTCAAAATGCATCCAGCGAAAAACATATTGTCTATAATTATTATGATCGGGTTCAACAAAAAATTCTGGGCAAAAAGCAATTGGGCATTATACCCATTTTAAGCTACAGAGTAAATATTACTGCTAAAAAATGAGACAGTTGTCTCAAAATACATTAATTTGGACGATGTATTAATTGACTTACAAATTTCGTTTTAAAATGTCTAAGTCTCAAAAAATAATTTATTTTTTACTTGCCGGCCTTTTCTTTCTTTTTGCTTTAGTACAATGGAATGATCCAGACCCATTAATTTGGATTCTATTCTACGGCGTTATGTCTTTGATTTACATCCTTTTAGCTATTAAAAATAAGTTTGCTTTTCATCTTGCTATCGTTATGTCAATTATCTGTTTGGTAAGTATGGCTGTAATTTTACCTGATATATTTCAATGGATCAAAGATGGAATGCCAAGTATTGTGCAATCTATGAAGGCCACCATACCAACTATTGAATATACCCGGGAATTTTTAGGTTTATTATTAAGTTTACTCGCATGCGTATGGGTCATACGCAAACATAAATCAACCATCATTAACAACTAATTTTCTAACCATGGATAGAAGAAATTTCTTGAACCTTGGCGCAGGTGCTTTACTTACCTCTTTGATTGTTAAATCAAATACCTCCTTCTCTCTTCCCAAAAAAGTTAAAGATATTGGTATTCAGGTTTATACCCTACGCGATTTAATTGCAAAAGATTTGACAGGTACTTTGAAGAAAGTGGCCGAAATAGGTTATCAGAATATTGAACTTTTTGGCTATGGAGAAGGAAAATATTTTGGAAAAACCATTGCCGAAATGAGAAAAATTACGGACGACCTGGGTTTAAAAGTGATTAGTGCTCATTATCTTTCCGGACAAGGAAGCAATGCCTGGGGAACTCCTGTTAATCAATGGGAAAAGGCCGTGGAAGATGCAGCTAAAATGGGTCAAAAATACATGGCAGTGGCTTTTCTTATGCCTAACGAAAGGAAATCACTAAATGATTATCTTAAAGTTGCTGATATACTAAATAAAGCAGGTGAAATTACTTCCAAGTATGGTATTAACATGGCTTATCATAACCATGATTTTGAATTCACTCCTTTGGAAGGACAGTTACCTATGGATATTCTTTTGAAAAATACTCAGGCTGATTTAGTGAAATTTGAACTCGATATTTATTGGATTAAAAAAGCAGGCCTCGACCCAATTCAATTTTTCAAACAAAATAAAGGTCGGGTTCCACTCTGGCATGTTAAAGACATGGAAAAAGAATCGGGTGACTTTGCTCCCGTAGGAGATGGCGTTATCGATTGGACAGCAATTTTCAAAGAAGAAAAAACGGCAGGTCTAACCCATTTTTTTGTGGAGCAGGACAACCATAAATATGGAACTCCCCTCGAAAATATTGAGAAAAGTTTGAAATGGCTTCGCTCTTTTGATTATTAATTGATTTTTCTTCCATGGGATTACTTATAAATACAGCCTTTGGATTATACTGTCCGCAAGCTGATGTTTATCTGGACCCATGGAAACCAGTAAATAAAGCTATTATCTCACACGGGCATGCCGATCATGCCCGTTGGGGATCAGTTTCTTATCTATGTACTACTTCTGCAGCCCCTGTTATTAAATATCGCCTTGGCGATATAAATCTTGAAACTATGGCTTTTGGCGAAGAAAAACGGATCAACGGTGTTTCCTTCTCTTTTCATCCAGCTGGACACATTCTTGGATCAGCACAAATAAGAGTTTCTTATAAAGGGGAAGTGGTTGTTTTTTCAGGAGATTATAAAACCGTCAATGACGGCTTTTCGGAATCATTTGAATCGGTTAAATGTCATACTTTTATTACAGAATCTACCTTTGGACTGCCCATTTATCACTGGACAGATCAAAAAATAGTTTTTAATGAAATTGAAGAATGGTGTTCCAATAATAAAAAAAATGGACATTTAAGTATTTTGTATGCCTATTCTCTGGGGAAGGCACAACGCATTTTACAAGGTATTTCTGAAAATGCAGGCCCTTTTTACACACATGGTACCATAGAGGCAGTTCTAAAAGTAATGCGGAATCAAGGTATTTCTTTGAAAAATACGATTCAGATTAATGAAAATACAACGCGGACAGAATTATTAAATGGCTTGATTTTAGCACCTCCAGCTGCCCAAAACTCAAACTGGCTGAAAAAATTTGAACCAGTCAGACAGGGAATAGTTTCTGGATGGATGGCATTAAGAGGTGCCCGAAGAAGACGTAATGCCGATAAAGGCTTCGTTCTTAGCGATCATGCCGATTGGAAAGGATTAAATGACGCTATTGTTTTGACAGGCGCTGAAAATGTTTTTGTAACACATGGATATACCGATATTTTATCTAGGTGGTTACAAGATAAAGGCTTAAATGCACTGCCTTTAGAAACTAATTTCGAGGGCGATGAGATACTTTGAAGAACTGTTTCATACGCTGGAGGAAACGACAAAGACAAATGAAAAGGTAAATGCGCTGATTCAATATTTATCCTCTGTTCCCGATGAAGATAAAATATGGATGATCGCTATTTTTTCAGGGAGAAGACCCAAAAGAACTATTTCCACAAAAAATTTAAGGCTCTGGGCAGCAGAAAAATCAGGCATTCCTTTATGGCTCTTTGAAGAATCGTATCATATTGTTGGAGATCTCTCTGAAACAATTGCCCTACTGCTGCCTCCACCCAAAATCGAGGTTCAAAAATCCCTGAATGACTGGATTCAATATATTATCTCTTTGGAAAAAAGAGAGGAAAAAGACCAAATGGACCTTGTTTATAATGCCTGGGACTCCCTAAATACTTCCGGCCGATTCATTTTTAATAAACTGATTACTGGCGGTTTCCGACTAGGTGTTTCCCAAAAATTAATGGTTAAAGCGCTGGCTCAATTTGCCAAAATAGAACCCAATGAAATAGCCTTAAAACTAATGGGAGACTGGTCACCCTTAACTTACAACTTCGAGACACTCTTGAGTAGTGAACAAAATGAAGGATCCGATTCCCGCCCCTACCCCTTCCACTTAGCTTATCCATTAAATGAACTGGGCGATCTAAAAGAGAATCCATCCGATTGGTACGCCGAATATAAATGGGACGGAATAAGAGGTCAGTGTATTTTTAGAAAAGGAAAATATTTCCTATGGTCAAGAGGAGAAGAATTAATTACCGATAAATTTCCCGAGTTTGCCTCTTTTATTAGGTCTGTTCCTTCTGGAACAGTATTGGACGGAGAAATTCTTCCATATAAAGAAGGTTCTGTCTTACCGTTCCATCATATTCAAACAAGAGTTACAAGAAAAAAGATAACTGCCCCAATCCTAAAAGAAAATCCAGTCGCTTTTAGAGTTTATGATTTATTAGAATGGAAAAATAAGGATATACGTTCCCTGCCTTTTATGGAAAGAAGAAATCTTTTAGATCAACTGTTTAATTCTATTGATGCCTCCTTACCCCTGCAACTCTCCCCCATTTTATCCTTCTCTTCATTTGAAGATTTAATAAAACTAAGGTCCTCAAGCACAGAAAACGGGAGTGAAGGATTGATGCTGAAAAATAAATATTCCCCTTATGCTTCAGGTAGAAAGAGGGGGGAATGGTGGAAATGGAAAATAGACCCTTTTACCGTCGATGCCATCCTAATATATGCACAATCAGGGCATGGGAGAAGAGCCAATTTATATACAGATTTCACCTTTGCTGTTTTTTCGGAAAATGGCGAGCTTCTTCCATTTACCAAAGCGTATTCAGGATTGACAGATAAAGAATTTCTTGAAATAAATCATTGGATAAAAAAAAATACCTTGGAACGATTTGGTCCTGTTCGGAAAGTTACCGCTGAACTTGTCTTTGAAATTGCCTTTGAAGGTATTCAGGAAAGTAAAAGACATAAATCGGGCATTGCTCTCCGTTTTCCCAGAATGGTTCGGTGGCGAAAAGATAAAGTCGCCGCAGAAGCAAATACCCTGGAAGATTTACATCTTTTGTTAAAAAAGGGTAAATAATTGCCTTATATTCGTAATAAACATCCTGTTATGAGGCTTTTCAAGCATTTTACTACCTTCATCCTTCTTTTTTATTCAATCTCTATTCCTGCCCAATTTATTCCTGAGAGATATTTTACGCAGGATGTAGCTCATTATCGGTTTGATATTTCTTTAAATGACACTACCGATGAAATTAAAGGAGAAGCTACTCTATTAGTCCGATTCAGATCACCCATAGATACCATTTCGCTCGATTTGTCTCATAAAATGTTCGTCAAAGAGGTTAAAAATGAAAAAGGGATCTATTTAAAATTCAGGCAACACAATGATTTAATTCACATTTCTTTGCCTCAAAAAGGAATAACGGGTGGTTCAACAACCCTTAAAATAAATTACCAGGGAATCCCCGGGGATGGCCTCATCATAGGCAAAAATAAGTATGGTGACAGAACTTTTTTTGGTGATAACTGGCCAGATAGAGCCCATCAATGGTTACCCTGTAATGATCACCCTAGAGATAAAGCAACTGTTGAATTTGTAGTTACTGCTCCTGAACATTACGATGTGGTAAGTAATGGGGAAAAAATACAGGAATTCCCCAATGGTTCAAGATTAAAAACAACCCACTGGAAAGAAAAAGTACCCCTTCCTACTAAAGTTATGGTTGTTGGAGTAGCCCGTTTTGCAGTAGAACACCATGGTTTGGTGCGTAGTATTCCGTCCTCAAGCTGGGTTTTTTCGCAAAACAGAGAAGAAGGATTCTCAGACTTTAAACCTTCCATGAATGTTTTGGATTGGTTTTCACAAAATATAGGCCCTTTTCCTTTTAGCAAATTAGCGCATGTCCAATCTAAAACCAGATGGGGAGGAATGGAAAATGCAGGGGCTATTTTTTATTTTGAAAATGCGGTTAATGGTAAAAATGAACGGGAAAGTCTTATCGCACATGAAACGGCCCATCAGTGGTTTGGAAATTCAGCAACAGAAGCCGACTGGCGCCATGTATGGTTAAGTGAAGGTTTTGCAACCTATTGTACCGTTTTATATCTGGAAAGCCGATATGGGGAAGATAGACGAAAAGAAGAATTAATAGGCCAAAGAAAAACCATTTTATCTTATTATGAGAAAATAAAAACACCTATAGTTGACTTAAAAGTAACCGATATTAATACTGTTTTAAATACTAATACCTATCAAAAAGCAGGATGGGTTTTACACATGTTAAGGGTAAAAACAGGGGACAGTCTGTTTTGGAAAGGTTTGAAAACTTATTACTCAAGATATAAATATAGCAACACCTTAACAGAAGATTTTCAACATGTTATGGAAGAAATAAGTGGTATTTCCCTTCAGGAATTTTTCGGCCAGTGGTTTTATCAATCCGGTCACCCCATCTTAAAATATTCCTGGAATTGGAATGAAAATAAAAAGGAATTACAACTTTCAGTCCAACAAACACAGGAACATTTATTTGCCTTTCCGTTAGAAATAGCTATTTATGACAATCAGCATAAGTTAACAGAAATATTGACCTTATCTGTCAGAGATAAAAACACTACTTTTTCAAGAAAATTAAAGGAAAAACCTTTCTCAATTGAATTGGATCCTCATACAAATCTTTTATTCGATTTAAAATAAGCGTCTATGTTAGCTATTCAAAAAAAACGGACCAACAGCTTTTATGCTATCCTAAGTTTACCCTCAACTGCAATGGGTTTTGCCTTATCTGTTCAAATATCTGCTTTAAGCTGGATATTAAGTACAAAATTTAATTTAGCCATTCATGAAGTTGGATTAGTCTGGGCTGCCGGACCTATTGCGGGTATATTTGGTCAGGTCATCGTGGGTATGATTAGTGATGAAGTCTGGTTTTGGGGAGGAAGGCGACGTCCATTTATATTAATCGGAGGGACAATGGCTGCACTCATGCTACTAGCGTTGCCCTTTATAGGAGTCATTTCAACCACTTTAGGATTCGAAAGTATTGTCGGTATAGCCATATTAATAGCCCTCACTCTTGATTTATCTATCAATATTAGTTTTAATCCTACCAGATCAATCATTGCTGATGTTACACCTCCAGGTAATGAAAGGACAAAAGGCTATACCTGGATGCAGACTATTTCAGGGACATTTGGCGTTGGCGCCTATGCTATTGGGGCCATTTGGGGAAATTATACACTGATATATACAGGAGCTGTCATCGTATTTTTGATTAGTTTCATACCCGTCTGGTTTATTAAAGAACCTGATGAATTAAGTGAAAAGGAGGAAATTTCAACTGTAAAGGAAGATAAGAATAAATGGATTACCGCCTTCTTTAACATAAAGCCCTTATGGGGATTTTTACTCTACGCCCCTGTTGGAATGTTTAAAAAGTTAAACGGTCAACCCCTTTCTCCTGGAATTTTAGAAATAGTATGTTTAATTTTAACGACTTATGGTATTTTTCAGGTACTTAAAAAACCCGAAACAGAAGTCCTGAAAAATAAAAGTAATGAAATAGGATTTCAGCGAATTCTCGCCGCACATTCCTTTACATGGATGGGTATTCAAACGATGTTTATTTATATGTTTGCTTTTATCCAGGACAAGATGAATTTTCTTTCTGAAAATGATCTGGGTAAGGTTATTTCTCTTTCTTTTCTTTTGTTAAATGCGGTAGGTGCTATTCTACCTGCCACGCTTTTACAACCGATGAGCGAAAAATGGGGAAAGGTAAAAATTCATCTTTTAGCCATTACCACTATGTCTTTAGGATATTTCGGTATTTTCTATTTGGGAAATACACCTTTCAATTTATATATTTTAATGGCTGTTTTAGGTATCGGTTGGGCAGCTACGGTTAGTTTACCCTTTGCTATAATGTCTCAAAAGGTTTCACAAGGTAAAATGGGTATGTTTATGGGTTTGTTTAACCTTTCAGTCGTATTACCGCAATTAATAAGTAGTTTGATTATTGGAGAATATATTACACATGCGGAAAACAAGGGGATTATTTTTTTAATTTGCGCTGTTTGTCTTGGTATTTCGGGTGTGCTTTGGACATTTGTGAAAGAACCAGGTAAATAGACCCATTTAAAAGGAACACAAACCGAGTATTACATTTCCGCAAAAAACCACTGAGGTTAGCGCAAAGTCCCACAAACGACCTTGGCACCAACCTCAGAAGATGAAATCAAAACGTGTATATTTTATCCAGCACCAAGCGCTGATATGGCCACCATATTTACTATTTCCCTGGTTGAACTACCTAATTGCAGTACATTTACGGGATGTTTTAAGCCCATTAAAATGGGTCCAATTTTTTCAATACCTGCGATCTCTTTCACTAGGTTATAGGCAATATTTGACGCCGAAAGATTTGGGAAAATCAGAATATTAGCTCCATTTCCATCTGCAAGGCTGCAGAAAGGGTGATTATTTTTCAATAAATCCTGGTGAAAAGGCAGGTGTGCCTGCATTTCTCCATCGACAATCATCTCAGGATTTCGTGCTTTTAAAATCTGTACTGCCCGGCGCATTTTTTCAGGATCATCTCCATCGGCGGTTCCAAAATTCGAATAGCTCAAAAGAGCTAATCTGGGTTTAATGTTAAACTTCGCCACCTGATCTGCTGCTAATTCAGCTATTTCGACAATTTCTTCTACGGAGGGATTAAAATTTACGGTTGTATCAGCCAGGAAAAGAGGTCCAAATCTACTCATCAGAATGTACATTCCCGAAACCTTTTTCACCCCCTCTTTTCTTCCAACAATTTGAAGGGCAGGTCTCACGGTTTCAGGATAATTTCTGGTCATACCACCAATCATGGCGTCGGCGGCTCCCAATTCAACCATCATGGCACCATAATAATTTCTTCTTTTGATCAGATCGAAAGCTTCCGATTTATTTGTGCCCTTTCTTTGTCTTTTCTCAAACAAACGATCTGCATATTCAAGTAAAATTTTTGATTCAGACTCAGACTGTGGAATTTTAGGATCAATAATGATGGGATTATTCAGATTTAGTTGATTTTCAGCGATCAGCTGATTTATCTTCTCCACATTTCCCAACAAAATAGGTTTTGCAATTCCCTCCTCGATTACTTCTCTGGCAGCTCTTAGCACCATTGGATTTTCGGCATCAGCAAAAACAATTCTTTTTGGATTCTGTCTTGCTTTATTAATGATAGCCCGGGTAAGGGTATTGTCGAGACCTAATCGCTTGGAAAGCTGCATTTTATATGCCTCCCAATCGGTGATTGGAAATTTGGAAACACCAGAATCCATAGCAGCTTTTGCTACTGCGGGAGCGACGGTTGTAAGTAAACGAGGGTCAACTGGCTTAGGTATAATATAATTTTTTCCAAACACCATATTATCTTTTCCGTAAGCCAGATTCACTCTATCAGGTACGGGTTCTTTAGCCAATGCAGCGAGTGCCAAAACGGCGGCAAGTTTCATTTCCTCGTTAATAACTTTAGATCTCACGTCGAGTGCACCTCTAAAGATGTAAGGAAAACCGAGTACATTATTCACCTGATTAGGATAATCGCTGCGACCGGTAGCAACAATACTATCTGGTCGGGAAGCGAGAGCTTCCTCATAACTTATTTCCGGCGTTGGATTAGCCAACGCAAAGATTACAGGTTCATTTGCCATCACCTTAATCATTTCTCCATTGAGAACGTTCCCTTTAGAAAGTCCAATAAATACGTCAGCCTGTTGAAGACAATCGGCCAAAGAAATATCTATTGGCGCGTGATTATTGGCAAATTCAATTTTTTTTCCGTCCAGATTAGTTCTATCTGGGTGAATGAGTCCCTTGGAATCGAACATAAAAATATTTTCCTTGGCAGCACCCAAGGCATGATACATTTTAGAACAAGAAATAGCTGATGCACCTGCACCGTTCACAACAATTTTTGCAGATTTAATATCTTTTCCTACTATTTCAAGTGCATTCAACAAGGCTGCGGCACTAATAATAGCCGTTCCATGCTGATCGTCGTGCATAACGGGAATATTTAGTTCCCTTTTAAGTCTTTCTTCAATTTCAAAACATTCAGGAGCAGAAATATCCTCCAGATTAACCCCTCCAAAAGTAGGTTCCAATATTTTAACAGTGCGAACAAATTCATCTACATTTTTAGTATCCAGTTCAATATCAAAAACATCAATATCTGCATATATTTTAAACAAGAGGCCTTTACCCTCCATAACAGGCTTTCCGGCCAAAGCCCCAATATCTCCCAAACCAAGGACTGCCGTACCATTTGAAATAACGGCGACCAGATTTCCCTTTGCGGTATACTTGTAAGCATCTTCAGGATTTGCCTCTATGGCTAAACATGGCTCAGCAACACCTGGCGAGTAAGCAAGCGTCAAATCTCGTTGAGTGGCAGTCTCCTTGGATGGAATAACCTCAATTTTCCCTGGCCTCCCTTTAGCATGATAATGCAGGGCTTCTTCCTTTGTGGTTTTCATATTAGGTTTTTATGGCAATTATTTAATTAGGAACACAATTTTAGGACTTTTTTTTTATAAATGCGTCACAATAAAAAATAAAAAGAAAGGGTTTTTATTTTTGTAAAATGTGTTATATTTGCACTTTATTTGAAAGACAAAATAATCAGCGATGAAAAAAGATATACATCCAGGCAATTATAGGATGGTTGTGTTCAAGGATTTTTCCTGTGACGTTTCTTGGTTAACAAGAAGTTGTGCAAACACAAAGGATTCAATTGTATGGGAAGACGGAAATGAGTACCCATTAGTTAAATTGGAAATTTCTAACAACTCTCACCCTTTCTTTACTGGAAAAATGAAATTTGTAGATACGGCTGGTCGTATTGATAAATTCAATAAGAAATTCGGGAATACGAAGTTCAATAAAGAAATTTAATTCCTTTTTTTTGAACGAAAAAGTCCCAATCTTAATTCGGTTGGGACTTTTTGTGTATTAATTAATGCCAGAAAAAATAGTTTATGGCTCAAGTTATTCTTTTCGATGGTGAAGTACGTGAACAACTTTTACCGCTCACGCATACAAAACCTGTCTGTGATATACGGATTGGGCTACTAACTATTCGGGAAAAATGGTCTCACTATCTGGGGTATCCCGTAAGTGTAGTCACTCAAGATTATCTTTCTGAGTTCTATCCTTTGGAATACGAAGCTGAAAATTATGTCATTAATGGAGCTGTATTACCTTCGGATGCTCTCGTTGCGTTGATTAAGCAAATGGATATTAATGAAGCTTTCTTGCATGAAGATCAATTGGTTGTTGCAAAACTTGACCAGAAGCAATTACGAAAACTGATTGACGACGAAGCAATCAAAGAGCTTGATGCTCAGGATCTCCAGGATACTCCATTCTTAAAAATAAACTCTTTAACCGATTTAATTCTGTTAAATGAAGCTGCCATCATAGATGATTTCCGTTTGCTAAGTAAGGAAAGAAAGTCTATGCCTCTGCCTCCTGGAAATACCCTGATTGGCCCTTCTGATAAATTGTTTATAGAAGTTGGAGCAACTGTTCAAGGTGCTTGTTTAAATACTACCACTGGACCTATTTATTTATCTAGGAAATCAGCTATTCTCGAAGGATGTTTTATAAGGGGTCCTTTCGCATTGGGTGAAAATTCCCTCTTACGGATGGGAACTAAAATCTATGGTCCATTTGCTACAGGCCCTTTCTGTAAAATTGGTGGTGAAATCGAGTCATCTCTTTTTCAAGGCTATAGCAATAAATCGTACGAAGGATATTTAGGGCACAGTATCATTGGTAATTGGTGCAATTTAGGTGCCGGTACTCAGGCAGCAAGTGTTCAGCATACTTACGATGAAATAGAAATGTGGAGCGAAACCGATGAACAACTAATTCCTACAGGTACACAATCTATGGGTGCTGTGTTAGGCGATCATACAAAAACAGCTAATGGCACCGTTTTTACACCTGGTTCTGTCACTGGTATTTGTGCTAATACCTTGACACCCGGTATTGCACCTCGTTTTATTCCATCCTTCGCTATTTCAGAAAATGGCCATGTTGGCATAACCTTCCCTCCTGAAGATGCTTTTCGGGCAGCTGAACAAATGATGACGAGAAGACAAGCCGATTTATCTATTCAACAAAGATTATTGCTTCTTAAAATTTTTGAAAATACTTCAGATCAAAGACCGTGGGAGAAATAAGTAGATTGAGTATTCCTTTTTGGAAAAAATTACTCAGCTATATGTTTGAATTTCCCTTGGAAACTATACATGGGAAGGACAATTTACCCTTAACGGTCTGCTTACATAAAGGCCGTTTTCAATTGTATTCTGAAAATGCAATCTATTCGTGGGATGATCTCTATACCCAGTTTCGAGATGTTTTTAATCACCTTGATTCTGAAATTAAACAAAAAAAAGAAGTTCTCCTGCTTGGTTTAGGATTAGGAAGTATTCCATACCTGCTTGAAAACAAAATGGCCATCAATGCCTATTTTACGGCTATTGAACTAGATGAAAATATCATATATCTCGCTGAAAAGTACACTCTTCAGTATCTTAAGTCCGGAATAAGCACCGTCCAGGCCGATGCTTTGGCATTTCCATTTTATACAGAGGAAAAATTTGACCTTATCTGTTTTGATGTTTTTAACGACCATTTAACACCCATTGAATTTTTCTCTAGAGAATATTTTGAGGCCTTAAATGATTGTATGGAACCTGAAGGATTATTACTTTTTAATGTATTGAGAGCGCAAAATCCTCCAATAAAAAATATACTGTCTGTATTTCCAAAGGCTATCCCCTTTAAATCGAACGAAAATGATGTTTGGATTGCCAGAAAAGAATCCTAAATAAAAAAGATTAACAATAACTTAATTTTCAAATAAAAAAACTGGATTCAAATATATTTCACTCTATTTATTTAATCATCAATGACATCCGTTGTCCATTTTTTAGTGGTAATCAGCGTAAAAAGTTTACTTGCCTCATTCCAGTTATAGAAAGAATAATCCAAATCTACTTGATTATAATCCAACTCATTTGCTTTAGATTTATAGCAAATGAATAAACTGCTATGTTTATTAAATAATATATTATTGTTTTGATCATGGTAAGTCCCACGATAACTATTTTCATAACTCAAAGGAAGTTTATGAATTTTTCCATTCAATACATCGACCATTACACCCTTTGATAAACCTGAACCTGCGCCCCAAAGGATTACAATATAGTGGCCACCAAAATTTATTTCGCCTTTTTTATATTGTTCGGTTATGAGAGATTTATACTTTAATCCGAGGGGATGACTTTGATAACTAACAGGTACTTTTTTAACGGGAATATCTTTTACACCATATTTTTCAAATGAAAAACCTAAAATATCTTGAGAATTTACAAAATGAAAAAATGAAAGGTAAGTGAGAACTAAAAGAATTCTTTTCATTTCAATAATTTTTTATATCAAGGGGTTGTAAAAGCAACGGGAATTTGCTTTCCATTAAATAATTCGTGTCCGTTTAAGGCAAATGAAGCTATATATCCAGCCATTTTACTGGCACTGACTGGTGCTTTATATCCAGGAAAAGCTTGAGCTAACATTTCTGTTTGCACAGCTCCAAGTGCTAATGCATTGACAGAAATACCTTTACCACTAAATTCCACCGCCAGACATTCCGTCAAAGTTCCCAAAGCCGCTTTTGATGCACTGTAAGCACTTAATCCAGGAAATTTACTACTCCCTTGAAAACCTCCCATAGAACTGATATTTACAATATGCGCATTTCCGCTTAAAAGCATCCATGGATAAAGAAAGCGAATCAATTTTGCCGGACTAAAAACATTTACCTCAAATTGATGTTGCCAGTCTTCTTCTGTTTGTTCCACAAAGGGTTTATTAATTAATAAACCAGCATTATTTATAAGAATATCAAGTTTACTAAACCCAATTAAGGTGTTTGACAGGACATTAAAGTCATCATTAACCAAATCTAAAGCGAATGGAAAGAGCCTATTTTCCTCCTTTGCGCACGAAAGCACAGGATTTGTAAAATCAAGAGGATTTCTGGAAACAGCAATCACCTCGTGATTGTTATTTGAAAGGAGTTGAACCAAAACCTCCAGTCCTATACCACGGCTTACGCCAGTTATCAAAATTTTTGACATATTATAAATCACCTTTTTGTGGACGAATAACTATTTCCTCTATCACCGTGTTTCCTGGCATTTCCCATACCTTCCAAACAGACTCAGCCACTGCATCTGCTGCTAAAATTCTATTGGGTTCGACTAGAATGCCCTCCCATGAAGAAGTTAATGTTTGACCTGGCAATACGGCAGTAACTTTAATTTCTTTGTCAAGAAATGTTTTCCGGAGCATTTTTGTCCAGGATAACTGAGCTACTTTCGAGATACTATAAGCGGGGCTATCAAATCGTGGCTCGTTGGAAACAACACTACAAATAGAAAAAATATGGGTACCCTTTTTAAAGAAAACTTGCCATTTCTGACATAAATAATGATTACTTAGCACATGTAATTGCATAAAGTCATCCAAACTCAGCTTATTTTCATCATTTAAAAGCTCTCCCATTTCAAATAACCCGGCATTTAGGACAAGTACATCAATCGTACTTAATTTATCCTGTGTAAAATCGGTCAACGTGGGAAGTAAATGTTTATCCAATAAATCGAGAGCAAAAACATTAAATTGCTGATTGGGAAAATTTCTCTTTAAAAAATCCTTTTTAATATTTAGATCAGCAATATCTCTGGCAATCATCCATAAATCGAAACCATTTTCGGCATATTTCTTGGAGATTGACCATCCAATCCCCTTAGTTGCCCCCGTAATTATGGCAGTTGGCATTATTTCTATTTATTTCTTAAACTGAATACGGCTTCTATTTGTTTAATTTAACTAAATTTACCCTTTATTCTACCTTCATAAAACAGGAATGTGATTACAGATAAATTACTAACTCATCTTGGAAAGTACCTGATTTTGATGGGAACAGCCTTTTCAAAACCTGAAAAAACTTCTATGTATTACAGGGAGGTGATTCGCCAGATGTATGATATTGGCATCGGTTCCCTCATTATCGTTTTTATAATTTCGCTTTTTATTGGGGCCGTAACTGCCATACAATTTGCCTACCAGCTAGATGGAACTTTAGTACCAGATTATTATATCGGATATGTAGTTAGAGATATGACTATCATTGAGTTGGCACCTACCATTACTTGTTTAGTTTTAGCTGGGAAAGTTGGCTCCAATATGGCGTCTGAAATTGGTGGTATGCGCCAAAAAGAACATATTGATGCTATGGAAATAATGGGAGTAAATACCGCTGCCTATTTAATCATGCCAAAAATTTTAGCTGCTGTTGTCATTATTCCTATTCTGGTTGCCATTGCTGCTTTTGTAAGTATTGGAGGTGGATTTATTGCCTCAGTTCCAACTGGATTGCTTTCTGGCCAAGAATTTGTAATGGGACTTAGATCCTTTTTTATGCCTTACAATGTTTTTATGATGTTTGTAAAATCGTTTGTATTTGCCTTTTTATTGACCTCCATTTCTTGTTACCAGGGATATACCGTCAAAGGTGGAAGTATAGAATTGGGGAAAGCAAGCACCAATGCAGTGGTTATCAGTGATATTATGATTTTATTGGCTGATTATTTGATTGCTGTGGTTTTAATTTAAAATACTGTACATCTCTATTTATGATAAAAATTAACGGAATCAATAAATCGTTTGGAATAACCCCTGTTTTAAAGAATATTACGACAGAATTCATACCAGGAAAAACTAATCTCATTATTGGTAAATCTGGTGCGGGAAAAACAGTATTACTAAAATTATTAGTTGGCTTAATTGCTCCAAATGAAGGTCAGATTTTTTATGATAATGTCAATTTTTTAAATCTGAGAAAAAAAGATTTAAGAACGCTGCGTATGAAAGTAGGCATGCTTTTTCAAGGATCTGCCCTATTCGATTCCTTAACGGTGGAAGAAAATATCAGATTCCCTCTGGATATGTTTACCGAAATGACTAAAAAAGAAAAATCAGACAGAGTGAATACTTGCTTAAACAGAGTTAGTTTAGATGGCATAAATGAAAAGTTTCCCTCAGAATTGAGCGGAGGTATGCAAAAACGGGTAGGTATTGCCCGTGCGATTGTTTTAAATCCATCCTACCTTTTTTGTGATGAACCGAACTCTGGACTGGATCCTAAAACTTCTCTGGTAATTGATGAATTAATAAAAGATATTACTATAGAAAATAATATGACAACCATTATAAATACCCACGACATGAATTCTGTTATGGAGGTGGGTGATAATGTCATTTTACTTCATGAAGGTCAAATCTGCTGGCAAGGAAATAAGGATGAAATTATGATGAGTGACAATGAAATTTTACACGATTTTATTTTTGCTTCTCCCTTTTTACAAAGATTGCGCAGTGCAGCATTATCAAATGGCATTGAACTAAAAGCAAAATAAAGAAAGCTAAATGGTATTTTTTCTCCGCGTAATTCCCTACTTTTGAACATTATTTGATTCCATCTGCCCAGGTGGTGAAATTGGTAGACATGCTACTTTGAGGTGGTAGTGCTCGAAAGGGTGTGCAGGTTCGAATCCTGTCCTGGGCACAAATGAATTGAGGGCGATTGTTATATGCTTCGTCCTCTTTTTTATTTTAACAACATTATCATGGATTCAAATTTCTGGAATGAGCGATATATTTCCAAAGAATATGCTTATGGTAAAGAACCTAATTTTTTCTTTAGAAATTTTATCACTCAAAAATTACAACCACCCGGGAAATTACTACTGCCCGCTGAGGGGGAAGGAAGAAATGCTGTATTTGCCGCCAGTCAAGGATATCAGGTAACCGCATTTGATTTTAGCACTGATGGAAAGAATAAGGCTTTATTATTAGCTGAAGAAAAAAAAGTAACTATTGATTATCAGATTTCTAGTATTCAATCTTTCGATTATGTCCCTGAAACTTATGATTTAGTTGGCTTATTTTTTGTTCATCAATCTCCACAAATTAGACCCGCTTTTCATTACAGGGTGATTCAATCCTTGAAAACGGGTGGTATGATTTGTTTGGAAGCATTTCACATTGATCAAATAAATTTGACCTCCGGAGGGCCAAAATCAATGGATATGCTTATGCACTTAGAGCAGTTATCAGAAGATTTCAAAGATATGGAAATCATACACTTAGCAAAAACACAAAGAGATTTAGACGAAGGTTCATTCCATCAGGGAATGGCAGCTTTAGTTCAATTAATTGCAATAAAAAAATAAATAATGGCTCTAAAGAAAAAAGGTAATAAAGCATATTCCATTATGAACTTTAAATGTCCAAAATGCATGAAGGGTGATTTATATCCTACTGGAACATTTTCATTTTCAAAGCCATTTGAAATGAACGATACTTGTGTTCATTGCGGACAGAAATTTTTCCCGGAACCAGGTTTTTATTACGGTGCTATGTTCATTTCTTATATTTTCACTGGTTGGTTTTCCATTGGTTTTGTATTGCTATTACATTGGATTTTAAAATGGAGCACAACGGCATCCTTTACAGCTTTAATTGGTATATTAGGTCTGTTTTTTGTTTATATCTTTCGATTATCCAGATCTATTTGGCTAGGTTTGATGGTAAAATATGATCCTCCTGCTGAAATTTAATTCTTTACTAAAATTCCAAAAAAATGGACACCGCTCCGATTTTAAACTATGTAAGGACAGAATATCCTCAATTAGCTGAAAAATCACTCCAGGAAGAAATTGCTTCAGTAGGCAGAGTCGTTTCTTTCAAAAGTGGAGAAATTATACTCGATATTGGCAGCTATATAAAAAGTATGCCTTTAATTATTTCCGGTTTAATAAAAGCAGTCAGGGAAGATACAGAAGGAAATGAGATTTTTCTGTATTATTTATCAGGCGGAGAAACCTGTAGCATGTCATTTACTTGCTGCTTGATGAATAAAAAGAGTGAAATAAGAACTATCGCAGAGGAAGATACTCTTTTAATCACCATCCCATCAAAATATATGGATGAATGGATGTCCAAATACGCAAGCTGGCGTAATTGGGTTATGAAAAGTTATGAAATGCGCATGCAAGAACTATTGAAAACAATAGATAGTATCGCCTTTCAAAAAATGGATGAACGTTTGCTTGCTTACCTCCATAATAAAGCTCAAAAACTGAATGCAAAAATACTGCATACCACGCATCAAGAAATTGCTTACGATTTAAATGCTTCCAGAGAAGCAATCTCCAGATTACTCAAGCAGTTGGAAAATGAACATCACGTCATTTTAGGGAGAAATAAAATTGAAATGCTTATTAAAAAGTAAGATCATGAGATCTGTTATCCTTTCTTTCCTATCCTTTTACCTTTTTTTTTATTCAATTTATGGTTTTGCAGCCTGTCAATTCAATACCCAACAATTCAATTATCACCCTCTCATCCAATCTTTTATTGTAAATCCTACCTCGCCAGCTTCGCCATACTTCACTTCGTTTAAAGATATTTACTTGAAATTTGGAAAACAAGCCATTCTTCAACCCAATGAAAATATCAATGAATGGTATGAAAGGTTTTGTGAAGTTGCTCCCTTAGCAGATATAGAATGGTTGATTTATCAATCTAATATGTCTGATATTCAGGAACTCCAAAATGCAGTCATTCAAAATACTGGCATAATTTCCTATTTACGAAGTAATAAATTTGCCAGACATCTGGTTAAAAATAAATGCACAGAGACTATTGAATATTTAATCTTCGCAAAAAGATGTGAACCTTTTGTAACAGAAACAAAGGATGTCTGGCAAAGCAAACGACGAGATATTCAATCTATGGAGGAACTTATACAACTGGGAACCAAACAATTCCTATCAATTGAATCTCACTACATCAGACTTAGAATGGCTTATCAAATTATTAGATTAGCCCATTATTCTGGTCAATACAGTAAGGTAAAAAATTTATATCAATATTTTATTCCTAAAATAGATCATGCTCCAAGTACTATTCAGTATTGGGTAGAAGGACATTATGCAGGTGCATTAAAAGCTCTGGGAGAAAGAGCAGAATCGGCATATTTTTTTGCGCGTGTATTTCATTACTGTCCAGCTAAAAGAGAATCAGCCTTTTTAAGTTTTGAAGTTAGAACAGATAGTGAATGGCAAAATGCTCTGTCCCTATGTAAAAATGATGAAGAAAGAACTGCATTATATGCATTAAGAGCCAGTATGCGTGAAAGTAGAGCTTTGGAAGAGATGATTGAAATTTATAATCTTCATCCAAAAAGTAACTATCTCGAAACGATTCTCATTCAGGAAATTGAAAAGCAAGAAAGAGGAATCAACGCTGATTACATTTCAAAACTTGAAGTTTTTATCAAAAAAATACTCGAAGAGAAGAAAGTTGCCCACAATGAAGTATGGATTCTGGCATTAGGTTATTTAAAATACCTGAACCGTGATTTTTTTGAAGCAAAACTTGCTTTCAAAGCTGCCGCCAATAGTACACAATCAAAGGCTCTTCTGGAACAAATAGCTATCTTTAATATTGCTCTTGAAATAAAAGAATGGGAGAAAATAAACGAGGAAATTGGCCTTCGCATTTTATCCTTACAATCGGAAAACGAGGTTTTTAAAAGGTATCCAATCTTAAAAGATATTTTATCCAACCAAGTATTTCAAAGTTTTTCTAAAAATGAAAATCCCGGTTTGGCCATTCTGTACAAACATGGGTTAAACGCAGTTAAAATAAATCCCAATGAGCAGGTTCTTCAGGATTTGCGCAATCTGGCAGCTAAAGAAAAGCCAGATGAGTTTGAAAAAAGCATGATAAAAATTTCTCCAACCGCATTTAATCAAGAAATTCAAGCCCTTTATGCAACATGGCTAATGAAATTAAATGAATGGGAGGCAGCAGAAAAAGCCTGGAAAAAAATACCGATTTCGGAAATTGAATTGCTCGGAAAATGGAATCCCTTTATTGAAAGGTTAAATGAGTGTATCCACTGCCCCATAAAATCAGATGAAAGACAATTAACAAAGCCTCAGATTGTAGCTGAAATGTTAAAACTTCAATATGATATCAGAGCCAACAGGGCTGAAAGTCCGCAATATTACTATAAAATGGGGCTAGGCCTTTATAATATGTCTTATTTTGGATATGCGTGGCAAGTTCTTGACTATTTTCGAAGCGGTTCCAGTCTTCGTGCTTATCGTTCTGGCACGACCTCAGATATAGTTAATCATCCTATTTTAAAAAACGGAAACAAGGAAAACTTTGACCTAACCCAAGCATTAGTTTATTTTGAAAAAGCTATTTCGATAAGTAAAGATGATGAATTGAGTGCCAGAGCAGCTTTTATGGCGGCTAAATGCGAACAAAAAATCTCAAATGTCACCTTAGGAATAAATAAACGCAAATATTTTTCTTTATTAAAATCTAAATATAAACACACCGATTACTATGAAAAAATCATAGAAAGCTGCAAATATTTTAAATATTATGCTAAATAAATAACGAGTAAAATAAACCTTTTCAAAGGATTAACAGATTCTTATCAACCATAAAATTGATATATCTAATTCCCCTTTTCTTCAATCATTAGATTTAACAAGGTACATGCAGCCTGTGCAATTTTAGTTCCAGGACCAAAAATAGCTACCACGCCAGCGTGATACAAAAACTCATAATCGGATGGAGGTATTACCCCTCCAACAATTACCTTAATATCGGGTCGGCCTTGTTTTGCCAATGCCTCTATGGTATCGGGGACAAGGGTTTTATGACCAGCTGCCAGAGATGAAATCCCTAAAATATGAACATCATTTTCAATTGCCTGTCGGGCTGCTTCCTCCGGAGTCTGGAATAACGGCCCTAAGTCGACATCAAAACCAACATCGGCAAAACTGGTTGCGATAATTTTTGCTCCACGGTCATGCCCATCTTGTCCAAGTTTTGCAATCAATATACGTGGCCTCCGGCCATCCAACTCTTCCCACTGATCAGAAAGAGACATAGCGTGTATAAATTCTGCATCCATAGCTAACTCCTTACTATAAACACCTGAAATAGTATGATTCACAGGTTGATATCTTCCAAATACTTTCTCTAAAGCGTAAGAAATTTCTCCCAAGGTACCTCTCAATCGTGCCACTTTTATGGCGCCTTCAAGTAAATTACCCTTCCCTGAAGAAGCTATTTCTTCCAGTTCAGCTAAAGCCAAAGTAAGTTTTTCTTTATTCCTGATTGATTTAATTTGCTGAAGCCTTTCAATCTGAGTATTACGAACCTGTTCAATATCAACGTCTAATAATTGGAAAGAAGGTACATAATCAGAAGGGAAAATATTTACCCCAACAATTTTGTCCTTCCCAGAATCAATTCTCCCTTGCTTTTTAGCAGCGGCTTCTTCAATCCTCATTTTAGGTAATCCTTGAGCAATTGCCTTTGTCATACCTCCTAATTTTTCTACCTCATCAATCAATATCAGCGCCTTATCAACTAGTTCACTTGTGAGCGATTCCAAATAATAAGAACCTGAAAAAGGATCAATGGCCTGGGTGACTCCTGCTTTTTTTTGCAGATAAATTTGTGTATCTCTTGCAATTTTAGCCGAAAAGTCTGTTGGTAAAGCCATCGCTTCATCTAAAGAATTAGTATGTAAAGACTGGGTGCCTCCAAAAACGGCAGACAGAGCTTCCACTGTCGTTCTACAAACATTATTAAAAGGGTCTTGTGCCGTCAGACTCCAGCCTGAAGTTTGACAATGGGTTCTTAAAGACAATGATTTAGAATTCTTTGGCTTGAAATCTGAAATTAATTTAGCCCAAAGTAACCTGCCTGCTCTTAATTTTGCGATCTCGTTAAAATGTTGCATTCCAATAGCCCAGAAAAAAGATAGTCGGGGTGCAAATTGATCTATGTCAAGACCTGCCTTTAAACCCGCCCGGACATATTCCAAACCATCTGCCAGGGTATATGCCAATTCCAGTTCTGCTGGTGCCCCAGCCTCATGCAGATGATAGCCACTTATACTGATTGAGTTATACCGAGGCATATATCTCGTTGCATAGGAAAAAACATCTGAAATAATTCTAATAGATGGTTCTGGCGGATAAATAAAGGTATTTCTCACCATAAATTCCTTCAGAATATCATTTTGAATGGTGCCTTGCAATTTTTCTGAAGGCACACCTTGTTCTTCAGCTGCTACGATATAAAAAGCCAATATGGGTATCACGGCTCCATTCATTGTCATAGATACCGTCATTTCATCTAGTGGAATCTGATTAAATAAAATCTTCATGTCTTCCACCGTATCAATGGCGACTCCTGCTTTACCTACGTCTCCTTTTACGCGCTCATGATCAGAATCATACCCCCTGTGAGTAGCCAAATCGAAGGCAACAGATAATCCCTTTTGCCCTTGTGCCAAATTTCTTCGATAAAAAGCATTGCTTTCTTCAGCAGTTGAGAATCCGGCATACTGTCTGATTGTCCATGGTTTTTGAACATACATGGTAGCATGTGGGCCTCCCAGGAAAGGGGGCAATCCTGCACAGAATCCAAGATGACTACATTCCTTAATATCGTTTGAAGTGTATATTTTCCTTGAAGTATCTGGAGTATCTTTAGAAGTAATGGAACCCCTGGTTTCACTATCAATATTGAATGGATAATCGCTTGCAAGATTCAAATCTAAAACAAGAGAATCAAGAAGAGTTGGTAAAGAATCAGACATGAAAGTAATTAAAAGTCGGTATTAGGTTTCTTAATATCTTTCTTTTCAATCCATATATTTTTGTATAAAACATCATGACCTTCCGCTTGTAGTTTTAAGCCACCAGGAACATCTGTTATGCCCTTACCTTTATCATTACCACCATCAATACCAGAATTGGGTCCGCCCCAAACCTGTTGAATAGGCCAGTTAACATGAACCTTTTTACCATTAAAATAAACGGTGACTAAGGCCTTATCGGTTAAAACACCTTTTTTAAATCTGGCTGCCCTGAAATTAATGTCATACGCATTCCATTTTCCAATACCTCTATATTCTTTATAAGGTGAATCTGATTCATTAATGATAGCTGCCATACCATGTTTTGTAGAATCCCCATCTAAAACTTGAATTTCGTATCTATTTTGGAGATAAACACCACTATTCCCACCGGGACGAACAATTAAAAATTCAATATGCAGCCTGAAATCACGAAATGCTTCCTTTGTAACTATATCCGCTGTACCATATTTACCACCAGCAGCAGTTGGGTCATTGCTGTTTAAAACCATTCCTGGCCCAGCAGGATCATTAACTAAAAACCATTTAACAGGAAGCGTTGCTGCTAAACGAGGTCCATTCCAGTAGGTCCATTTCTCGTCCAGCATTTCTCTTGTCCCATCAAAAAGAATCATCGCATTTTGAGTAGGCATAGCTCCAACATCCAGTGTACCTTTCTCTGCCTTAGTTCCAATTTGGGCGGATAATCCTATCTGTATTAAAAACAAAACAGAGAATATCAAAAAGCGACTATTTTTCAACATAACCATATATATTTTAGGACAATTTACAAAATTTAATTGAAAGAAAGCAGCCTGAATGAATAATTACGCAGAAGTTGCAAAGAGAAAAGCATTCATTTTTTCTGTGTCCAAAGGAGGTGCAAATAAATGAGCTGAAACATTATCCTCATAAATAGAAATTTCCCATTCGTCAGCAAAATCTTTTGCTAAACCAGCCATTTTTGAAGCATAGAGTATGGATTTACCCTTTGATATTAAAAAATCCATCACTGCGATGCGGATTAATTCATTGGGTTGTTGGAATAAACATTTTTTTCGAATAACATCTGCTGATTTTTTATTCCATTCCCCAAGTAATTTGTGATTTAAAGAGGCATAATTATTAATCATCTCTATTCTGTATTTGCCCCATTCTACTGGGCTGTTTTGTCTTTCATAGTAGGCAAAATGCATTCTCTCAGCAAGTTCCTGATAGGAAGTTCTGGACATAATACGAACTAATTGCAAAATATTTAATACTTCACGTTCTTCGAAAACAACTGCTTCCGTTTCATATTTCATTATTTTTCTCGCTATTTCCAATTTAGTGCGCGCACCTGAATGCAAAACGATTTGTTTAGCTAAGGGCAAGGATAAAAAATAATCTGTAACTCCTTTACGTTCAGAACCTATGCGAACACTATAATCCTTTAAAATGATGGGACGCCTAATTTCATTTTCAAAAACATAACTATCTTTTAACCATCGTTTTATATTAACAGCGTACATCCCTGGATTAAAATCTAACAGGTCATGAAGTTCGTAAGCTGTCACTGCATAAGATCCCTTGCGGCTCTTATATAAATTGAATTCTTTTACCATTTCATTTATTTTATAAACAAATATATACAATTTGTTTTAATAATAAAATTATTTAAAACATTTTATTTAAAATAAACCTATATTTGAATTTTTAAGCAAATCCTATGATATTGCATTAAAATTCCTGTATGCCAAGAAGCTATCTCAAAGGATGTTTAAAAACGTCTCTATTAATAGGTTTATCTTTTTATGCCCTTCCTCTTTTCACACAAGGTCTGCCTTTGCCGTTAGATAATCCTGGCTTAGACTGGGTAGAAAGATTTCAAATTAAAACAGGCATTAACCTACCCTCCCATTCCGCACTGAAAAACTATCAGCGAAAAACCGTCTGGGATTTCGCCAGAAAACTGGACTCTCTGCCTGGTTTGACAACAGTAGACAAGGCAAATATTGTGTGGTTGAAAAATGATAATAATGATTGGGCTGATTCTACCTATCTCCCTGTAGAAAAAGGGATTTTCTCGTGGTTTTATCCAAAAAAGTATCATGCTTTTGAAGTAAATACACCAGAATTATCCCTCAGATTAAATCCAGTCCTTTATTTGCAGGCTGGCCCAATGGGTGAAAGACCTTACTTTATTAATCAGAGAGGGGTCGATTTTCGTGCAAATATGTCCAATTTTTATATTGCCTTCACCGTTCTTGAGACACAAGCCTTATTTCCCTCTTTTATAGATCGGCTTTATGGTCAATATGAGTCTTTACCCGGTGCAAACTGGGTAAAAACGGAAGGTTATCCTACTACGCTTGGATTTCCCTACCGGTATGATTTTTTGAATGGAAAAGGAATCTGGGGTTTGAACATAAACAAATTACTTAATATTGAAGCAGGTTTTGGTAATCATAAAATAGGTAATGGTTATCGTTCGCTATTACTGTCTGATGTTGCCACTTATTATCCATATTTGAAATTTAACTGGCAAGTATGGAAAATCCATTTTCAGAATATTTATGGCCAGCTTGCTGCCTCTTCCTCCAATTTGACCCGAGACCGATTAGTTCCATCTAAATATTTCGCAGCACACCATTTAAGTGTAGAAATATTACCCGGCTTGCAGGCAGGTATTTTTGAAAGCATTGTGTTTTCGCGAGCTAACGGATTTGAGCTCACCTATTTAAATCCTTTTGTTTTGTACAGAGTTGCCGAAGGAGCATTAGGAAGCCCTGATAATATACTTATAGGAGGAGATATAAGGTGGAATCTTTTAAAATCGATTCAACTTTATGGTCAGTTTATATTTGATGAATTTAGATACTATGAACTTTTTGTAGCTAAAAGAGGATGGTGGGGAAATAAATGGGGCCTTCAGGGAGGATTAAAATATATTCGGTTTTTAGGAATCCCCCAACTGGATCTACAATTAGAATATAATATCGTTCGACCTTACACCTATGCTCAATACAGATCAAATGATATTTCATATACGCACCATGCACAAATGTTAGCGCATCCTTTGGGTGCTAATTTTAAAGAATTATTGGTAAGATTACAATGGCAGCCACATCAAAGAATATATCTAGATGCAAAATATTTTCATATAAATAAAGGACTGGATCAGAATAACGAAAATTACGGAGGAAATCCATTGGCTGACGGAAATAAAAGACCCCAGGAATTCAACCACTTTATAGGTCAAGGATTAAATACTAGGATGAATATTATTTCATTAGATTTGAGAATAGCGCTGGGACATCAAATATTCTGGGATCTTGGTTATTTTTCACGGCTTGAAAATCAAAAATCAAACCCTCTACTCAAAGATTCTTATTTAAGAACAGGTATAAGAATGAATGTAGGCACCTGGAAAACGGAATATTAAATAAGAATTTCTATCTTCGCACTTCAATTAAAGTACTAATCAAACAAATAAGATGGCTTCCAAAAAAAATCCAAATGTGGCCTATTTCTGCATGGAATATGGCTTAGACCAACGTTTTAAAGCTTACGCAGGAGGCTTGGGAATACTGGCCGGTGATTACCTGAAAGGTGCACATGATCATAAATTCCCAATCATTGGCATTGGTATTCGATGGAAACAAGGTTACACAGAACAAAAGATTGATGCTTCTGGGAAGGCTTACGATAGTTATCACAATTATGAATATGATTTTTTAGAAGATACAGGCATTACTGTTTCTGTTGATATTAGAAAAGTAAAAGTTAATTGCAAAGTCTGGAAGTTAACTCAATTTGGAAATGCAGATTTATATTTATTAGATACAGATATTCCTGATAATCACGACTCCTGGATTACTGGGCAACTTTATGGATGGTTCGGTGAGGAGCGTATAGCACAGGAAATTGTACTGGGTATTGGCGGTGTAAAAGCTATTCGGGCGTTAGGTTTACCCATTGATATTTATCATTTCAATGAGGGACATGCCCTATTTGCCGGATTTGAACTTCTGAGAGAAAAAATGGAGGATAAAAAAATGACTTTTGAGAAAGCAGTGGATGCGGTTAAGAAAGAAGTTGTTTTCACCACACATACGCCCATTGTGCAGGGAAATGAATCACATCCCATAGATAAAATTATTTATATGGGTGCAAATTTAAATTTAACCAGAGAACAGCTAACCTTTTTAGGAGGTGGTGATCCGTTTAATATGACCATCGGTGCCCTCAGACTTTCCAAAATAGCTAACGGTGTTGCGCAATTACATGGCGAAACCTCTAATAAAATGTGGGCTGAGGTCGATAAAAGAGCAGACATACTGGCTATAACCAATGCCATTCACTTACCTACTTGGGTGGACAATTCGATGATTCGTGCCGCAGAAGATGGATCTGATCTTTGGGAACCTCACATACAAAACAAAAGGGCCCTCATTGATTTTATTGAAGCCAAAAATGGCGTTCGTCTCGATGAGGAAAAGTTAATTATTGGTTTTTCCAGACGTGCCGCACCTTATAAAAGATCTGACTTTATATTTTCAGATTTGTCTATCATAGAACCTTTATTACTTGAGAAAAAATTCCAGATCGTTTTCTCAGGTAAAGCTCATCCTTTGGATGACGTTGGAAAGCTGATCGTTAAAAATTTAGTGGCTATGTCCAGGAAATATCCAAAAGCAGTGGTTTTTCTTGAAAATTACGATATATCCATTGGAAGAATGCTTACCCGTGGTTCAGACATCTGGTTAAATAATCCAAGAAGACCTTTAGAAGCGAGTGGAACATCTGGGATGAAAGCAGCCATGAATGGCGTATTAAATCTAAGTATTTTAGATGGCTGGTGGCCGGAAGCTTGTGTGCACGGTGTCACTGGCTGGCAATTTGGTGATGGTTTTGAACATGAAAAAGAGGAGATTCAGGACGCTCATGATTTGAAAGCGCTGTACAAAGTATTGTTGGAAGAAGTTATTCCAACCTACTATGAAAATAAGTCTGCTTGGATGGACATGATGCGTGAAAGTATTCTGCAAACAAAAGAACCTTTTGCTGTAAAAAGAATGTTGGAGGAATACTACGAATTGCTCTATAAATTTGAAGGATAGATGTTTCATTAGCATATAGATGACCTTACTTTAAAATTAGTAAAGTTACAATTTCATTTTAATGTGAAAATTTGTTTAAGGCTCTAAACGTTCTATTAGCCTGGCGGAAATACGAAGAAAATCCATTTCTGTAATAATACCGATGAGCTCGCTACCTGAAACTACAGGGAGGCAACCTATTTTCTTTTCGCGCATGATATGGAGTGCCTCAATAATGGATTTTCCAGGTTCGATAACGATGGGAGACTTAATCATGATATCCTCGACCGTTTGTAGTTTTTCACCTTCAATAAATGATATGCCTTTCTGACTATAAAAACGAAGTAATAACCGAGACGTAATTAAGCCACAAATATTCCCTTTCTGATCTTCAACGGGCATATATCGAACTTTTCTCCAATCCATTAATCTGGCTACGAACTCTATGAGATCATCTTTTGAAACGGTAAAAAGATCTGTTTGCATAAATTCCTCCACCCTCAAATTTTCGGGACGATATTCCAGAAGATCTTTTAATTCAGGTAATTCCCAGGTATGAACAGGTTTTCCCAGTTTCTGATTTTCATAAATCGAACTGGTCATCACCGTAATAGCTTCATCCATACTCGTTTCCTTCTTCAATTTCGTAAAGGCACGAAGTTGCCATCTCGCACCATTCAGATTTAATTTTGCTCTTTGAGAAATGATATCCATATAAAAATCAATGTCTCCTGAATGAATACCTTGTGAAGAAAGACCCTCTTTGGCGAGAGGAATGAGTTCATGTTGAACCAGATCGGTTACCGTGATTTTTTTATCCTTAAACCAGGTAAACTTTGAGTCAATACCAAAGCGTGCCGCCTTTTCAAAATTATCTCTTACATCTTCCCAGCTCATTTTTTTTCTAATATCTCCCCATTCTTTAGCACAACCAACCACAGCACCTAACCAAAGGGCGGCATTTGCAATTTCGTCCACCACAGTTGGACCTGCGGGAAGGACTCTATTTTCAATTCTAAGGTGAGGCTTTCCTGTATCACTTATACCATAGCAGGGTCTATTCCATCTATAAACGGTTGAGTTATGTACTTGAAGGGCACTTAATTTAGGAATTTTTCCCGCAAGTACCGCCTCCATAGAATTTTCATTTGTTTCAGGATAAATCAAGGACCTAAAACGCGCAATATCTTCTCTATAAATATCGAGGATAGAATGATGAACCCAATCTGATCCAAAATTAACTCTTGGACTACGTTCTCGCATGTGTTCGTTTGTTGTTCTAACGTCTAAGGCCTGTTGAAAGAGGGCAATTCTGGATTCGTGCCATAAACGTCGGCCAAAAACGATAGGTGAATTGGCTGAAATACCTAATACAGGTGCAGTTAATGCCTGAGCAATGTTATAATAAGGTACAAAATTATCAGGATCTACTTGTAAATGTACTTGAAAACTAGTATTTGCAGCTTCTAAAAGAGGCGTATGGCTACGCAGCAATAACTCATCAATGCCTTGAATTCTTAGTTCAAAAGCCTGCCCTAATAACTGAGCACTAAGTGATTCCACCAATAATTTATACCTTTCCCGAGGTGTTAAATTATGTGATTCAAGATCATTTTTATGTAAGGTTGGCAAGATACCCGTCAATAATATATCTGATTGAAAATGAGCTAATTCATTCTTAATTATATTTAATTTATTCGATGTTTCGGTTTCCATATCCTTTAGCGCAGAACCTGTAAAGATTCTGGGGTCAAGATTTATCTCTAAATTAAATTTTGCCAGCTCTGTATCTAACCAAGGATTATCTTTTAGTATCTCAATTATTTCTAAGGCTATTGGAGCAGCTTTAAATGATTTTTTTTGAATCAGACACATTTCTTGTTCCGCGCCAATTCTGGTAACACCCGTTTCAAAAAACTGATTATGTAACATGTATTCTAAAGCTTGCATGTCCTGCAAGAGATTAAATACAAATTGCTGTCTTCCTAATTCACCTTTTGCTTTTTTGAATTTTTTCTCACCCATTGTAAAAATATTATTGCCTAATATAACTAATTTTAAAAATCAGACCTTACTGAAAATCATAATTTTTAAATTATTATTGCGTTTGTTTTAAATAAAATTAAATGTAGTGCGGATAATTTTAATATTTTTTTGTTTATTAACTGTTTTATCCTGCCGAAGTGATAGAAGGCTCGTTTCATTTTTTATGTATTATCCAAATATTAGCCTGAAAATTCCTCCAGGTTTAAGCGGAATATTACCCAGAGTGTATGCCTTAGATATCGTTCCGACAAACATAAAAAATTTTTTACCCGCCGGTCTTGACACGGCGTTAATCACAAGAATTGAACCTATTTCAGCCCGATTAATTACTTTAGATGAAAGTATTCCCTTCTATTGGTTAAGGGAATTATCTATCAGAATATGTCAGGACAAATCTATTTCCTGTCAAGCAGCAGAAGAAGTTTTTTACCAAAATGAACTGGCATTAAGAAGACCTGCCATTGAAATTGATTTATTTCCTACCCTTATTAACGCACGAAAAAATCTCATCAGAAATTCATTCAAGCTGGAAGTATGGTTTTATTTACAAGATATCACCCCACGAGAAATACCCGCACGATTGGAAATGCAATTTGCTGCTTATGAGTAATTTAAGTATTTTTCATTAACAAACTACTATCCCCAAAACTTAAAAACCTGAATCTTTTTTCCAAGGCAAACTGGTATATTTTTTTCCAATCTTCCCCTACCCAGGCGGCGATAAGGAATAACAAAGTACTTTTTGGTTGATGAAAATTGGTGATTATGCCTGAAATGACCATAAATTGATAATTTGGTACAATCATTAATTTTGTTTCCCCCAGTAACCAGTTTATGTTGTTTTGATTCATCAATCGCAATATTTTATCCAATGAATTCTCAAAGGACAACCTGAATGGACTGAGATAGGGTTCCCACTGCGACACCGATAATACGGGAGCAGACTTTTCAGTCAAATTATTCCCAAACCAATAGATACTTTCCAGGCTTCTCAAACTGGTTGTTCCTACTGCAATAATAGGTTGATTATTCTTGCTAGCCAGAGACAATACCTCCAGACTTTTATAAGAAACCCGGATTTGTTCTTTATGCATAACATGTTCCGAAATATGGTTGACCTTTATAGGTTTGAAGGTACCAGCTCCTACATGGAGCGTTAAAAAAACAAAAGTCACGCCCTTTTCTCTTAAACTATTTAGCACCTGTTCAGTAAAATGCAATCCAGCCGTTGGCGCTGCCACCGATCCCTCGGAGGTTGCATAAATGGTTTGATAATCAACTTCATCGTCAATATCCACCTCCCTATTTAAATAAGGAGGCAGCGGTATTTCACCTATCGCTTCTAAAATATCGCCGAAAATAATTTCTGTTTCACTTTCCCAATAAAATCGCACCTGATATGAATCATCTACCTTTTCTAATTTTTCTGCGAAAAGGGTCAAAGGCTCATTATTTACAAGAAACTTCAAAGACAAACAATTTTGCTTCCATCGCTTATTATTTCCTATCAAACACTTCCATACTACTTCCTTACTTGTATTTAAGTTCTCAAAATGCAAAGAAGGTGAAGAAGGATCAAGACAGAATATTTCAATTTTTGCTCCGGTATCTGTGTTAAAAAACAATCTGGCATGAATAACTTTGGTTTCATTAAATACAAGGACTGCATTTTCAGGAATTAAACTGGGCAAATGTGTAAACCGAAAATCTGATATTTCTCCATGATTATAATAAAGTAAACGGGAATGATCTCGAGGAGAGACAGGGTGTAAGGCAATAAAATCATTGGGTAAATCATAATCTAATAAGGTTAAATGATCTAACCATTCAAGTTTCATTTCCATAGGTTTGAGCGCTAAATAAATTTATCTTTAAATTCAACTCAAATATCTATACTTTCCATTAAACCTTTTACATGAATGGACATCTAAAAGGATAAATGATACAAAATGCACCTTAATTATTCCGATGAGCAACTTTGCAAAATGGTTAAGAACCCAGAGGAAAAAGAATGGGCATTTAGGGTTATATTAAAAATTTACCAAGAGAGACTTTATACCCTGATAAGAAGAATGGTTCATTCCCATGAGGATACAGATGATATTTTACAAAATACTTTTTTAAAAGTCTATAAGTACATACATACATTTGAGAATAAAAGCAGCTTTTACACCTGGATTTATAGAATTGCTATCAATGAAACATTAGGTTTTTTAGAGCAGCAGAAAGCGCACAAAAGAGTTCAGGAATCGGCAATCAGGCAATATAAAGAAACCTATCATTACGATGTTCAAATGCACAATGAGGAAAAAATTTGGAGTTTGTTAAATGAAGGAATAGAAATATTGCCAGCCAGACAAAAAATGGTATTTAAATTGAGATATTTTGAAAAAATGTCCTACACTGAAATGGCAGACCTTTTAAAAGTTACAGAAGGATCTCTTAAGGCATCCTTTCACCATGCAATACATAAATTAAGTGCATTTATAAATCAGCAGACAGAATGAAAAAGGTAGAACAAAATAAAGACTGGGAAGATGAAATGAAAGAAATGGCTCCCTGGTTACCTTTAAATGGATTTTACTTTCAAAAAATGGAGGCACCTAAGGATTATTTTGAAACGTTTGAAAAGCATTTGAACGAAAAAATAAAGTCTGGTAAAGAAAAAAACATTGGATTCACCAGACTTCAACCCATTATGGTTATGGCTGCAGGGATTCTTTTACTCATTTTTATTGGTAAATACCATTGGTTCAGTGCCATAGAAAATAATATCGAAGAAGAGTATGATATTTCAACGCTTTCTAAAGAGGAAGCTGACCTTTGGTTAAAAGAGGAAGCCATTATTTCCGAATTGGATTTACAATTATATGTTGAAGGTCTGACTTTAACTGAATCTGAAAAATAAAATTAATTAAACCAGAATCACATGAAACTAAAAAGTGGAATTTTATTGACTTTATTGGCATCAATCAGCTTGTCACTAAATGCGCAAGGACCAGGAATGTCCAGGAACAATCCTCAACGCCCCAATGTAGAAAGAGTTAAAGCCATTCGAGTGGCAGTTCTTACAGAAAAAATGAACTTGAGTACAGAAGAAGCAGAAAAATTTTGGCCTGTTTACAATGAATATGAGAGAGAACAAAAAAAAATCAAGGAAAAATTTCAACCCAACAAAGATATTCTCTCTTTAGATGATGCCGCCGTTGAAAAACACTTGTTCGGAATGCTTGACATGGAAGAAGAACTGGTGAAATTGAAAAAAAAATATTATCAAAATTTTAGTAAAATGGTAGGCTCCAGAAAAGTAGCAATATTAGCAAAAAGTGACAGGGAATTTAATTTTGCGATGATAGAAAGGCTGAGAAACCAATCAAAAAAAGGTAAATAATAAAATTAAAAGAGCGGTATTTCTGCCGCTCTTTTAATTTAAACCAATTGAATAATAGAACACTTAGATATAATCAAAAAAATAATAATGATTGGCATATATTGCTGGAATAAAACATATAATGATTTTATATATATCACTATTTCACATAATTTTTTTTTGTAACATAATATAAAACAGTCACTTAGAATTTTTCCGCTTTCTAATAAAAACATACCGTTTCGTTAATCGCTTCATTTTTTTTTATAAATTCGTAAGGGATTTGAACATAATATGCTTACATTTCGGATGCAATTTGCAGCACGTAGCTGATTGGGAGGCAATTTAGCGTTTAAATCCTTTGGTTTAATAAAGGTGGAGGTTCGTAAGAACTGCTCACTGCATTTGCGTAACCTATGAACGACAAAGAAAAAATTAATATTGAGCATTTGGTAGAAGCTTTTGATGCTTATATTGAATGCGGGACATCAAAAATGTGGGAGGAAAAAGAATTATTTTTACTGATGGATTATTTCGCGACAGAGCGGCAATATGAAAGAAGTTTAGAAATATGTGAGGAAGGAATAAATAACTTTCCTTACTCCTTGTCTTTTTATCTTAAAAAAGTAATTTATCTCCTTGAGTTAAACAAAGTAGATGAAGTTGCCTCTATATTAGAGCAAGTAAATGCATTATCGCCTGGAAATCACATTGTTACTTTACTTCACGCCAGATTATTATTTAAGTTAGGCAATCATAGAGATGCTTTAAAATTGTTATCTTTCATTGAAGGAAAAATGGATAATAACAACACATGCGAGCTGCTTATCTTAAAAGCTAATATACTGGAAGAAGAAGGGCAAACAGATGAAATATTCCATATTTTAACAAGGGCTGTATTATTAGATCCAAAAAATGAAGAAGCCATCGAATATTTTTGGTCTTGGATAGAATCCTACAAAAAATATGAAGAGGGTATTTCTATATTCAGTAATTTACTTGACTTAGATTCATATAATGGTTTATCCTGGTATTATCTGGGATTATCCCATTCTTATCTGGGAAATTACGACGAAGCATTAGAAGCTCTTGAATATGCTTATTTATCAACTCCTGGATTAGAGATTGCATACAGAGAATTCGGAAATTTGTGTTTTGAGCTGAAAAAGTTTCAGAAAGCGTTAGAAGCTTACGAAGAAATGATGTCTTTATTTGTTTCTGATTCTGAAATATTAATGATGTGTGGTCAATGTTGTTTAGAACTGAACCAAACACAAAAATCATTGGCTTATTTCCGAAAAGCTTTACAATCGGATCCAATGAACGATGAAGTTTTATATAATATCGGAGAAGTATTCTTACAGCATAAAGACTGGAAAAAAGCTATTTTATATTATAAAAGAGCGATTAATATTGAGGACCAAAGAGAAGAATATTATGCCTCAATGGGTATTGCTTATCAACAATTAGAAGATATTGACAAAGCCGAGTTTTGTTTTCAGGAAGCAGTAAATTTAGCCCCTTGTGAGCCTAAATACTGGTTGTATTATTTATCTTTTTTAATACATGCTAACAGAAAACAGGAAGCTATAGAGTTAGCTAAAGCAGGAGAATTAGAAACCGAAGGATCCACCATGATATTTGCCCATGTAGCCTGTTTATTGGCAGCAGGACAAAGAAAAGAAGCTTTAATGATGCTTGGTGTAGCCCTTGAGGAAGATTATTCCACTCACACCGTTTTATTTACGCTCTTACCCGACGTAGAAGCTGATCCTGAAGTGACTGAAATGTTACAATATTACAGACCTGAACAATAATTGATAAAACTTATTTTGGTCCTATTTGTCGACACAAATTAAAATAAGATAGTTGAAAAAATTCTACAGAACACTTTAAGTCATTTTAAAGCATAAAAAAATCCCCGACACTTTTGTATCGGGGATTTTTTTTTGATAAATAGATTATTTGTATGACTGTTTAGTATTCAAATAAAAGGTGTTATTCTAAATGGGCAAAACAAGCGGCGCCGATGATACCTGCATTATTCCTAAGTTTTGCAGGTTTAACTTTTGTTTTAACATTTAAAAATGGGTTAAACAGGTCAAAGTGTTTACTTACGCCACCCCCTAAAAATATTTGATCAGGATTCACTAATAAATCCATGTAATTTAAGTATTCATCAAATCTTTTGCCCCACTCTTCCCAATCTAATTTTAGTTCTTTTCGAATGCGGCTGGAAGCATAATGCTCTGCAATCATACCGTGCATACGAACATGTCCGAATTCTGTATTTGGCAATAATTTGCCATCCAGAAAAAGGGCACTTCCTAACCCAGATCCAATAGTGATAAGCAAAACAACGCCTAACATATCTTTTCCGTGTCCATAATTCATTTCAGCCAATCCAGCTGCATCAGCATCATTTATCACCCTAACGGGTAAATCGGTCGCTTTTTCAAGAAACTTTTTTACATTCAGGCCATTCCAGTTTTTGTCAATATTTGCGGCAGAATAAGCAGTACCCTTTTTAATTATGCTGGGAAATCCAACACCAATTCTTTTTTTCCACTTAAAAGCCTTTACCAGGTCATTAAATGTATCCGCTACAGCCTCAGGAGTTGCAGGATTTGGTGTTTCCAACCTTATCCTCTCTGACACAAGAATTCCCTTAGTACTATCGACCAAAGCCCCTTTAATACCAGAAGCGCCTACATCGACTCCCAAAATAATATCAGCATTGGGCATAACCTGATTATTTAATCAATTTTAAAGTCATTGTTACATCTGTTACAGGTCTGTCGGCACCATCTTTCTGGACTTTGGCTATTTTATCAATGACATCAAGTCCCTCTATGACTCTTCCAAAAACAGTATAATTCCTATCTAACTGAGGAGTTCCCCCTAGCGAAAGATATTCTTCTTTTTGTTTTTCACCATAATGGATACCCGTTCTGGACTCTATCATTTTCAGAGAATTTTCATTTACCGGAGTACCTTGAACGATATAGAACTGAGAGCCAGAGGAACGCATTTCCGGATTTGAAGGTCCACCCGTTCGTGCAGCAGCCAATGCACCTTTGATGTGCACCAGATTATCATTGAATTCTGCAGGAACGGTGTAACCAGGACCGCCCATACCTAAACGCGCACCTTTAGCTGCATTTCTAGATTGAGGGTCACCTCCTTGAATCATAAATCCATCGATAACTCTATGAAATAGCAGGCTATCGAAGAACGATTCCTCCACCAGTTTCATGAAATTATCGCGATGAGCAGGTGTCTCATCATATAATTTTATAACCATATCACCTAAAGAAGTAGAAAGGTGAATCAAACAGTCCTCAGGAGCTTTAATCGTAATATTTTCCATACTTATTCTTTTTTTCTTTCCATTTAACGCGGTAAGGCGAACCACAAAGGTACCTGACTTATAAAACTTATGAACAGGGGTTGAATCTACTGATACTCCTCCATCTCCAAAATCCCACAAAAAATCGGTTGCTTTTTTTGACTGATTTTTAAATTGAATAGCCTCCGGAGCGACTGTATTTCCCTCCCAGCTAAACTTTGAAACAGGGCGGTTACAGGCAAAGGCAGTTAAAAATAAAATGGCCAGAAAAAAAAACGAAGAATTATTCATAACAGGTGAGGTGTAAAATAGGCGACAAATGTAATATAATATAAGGGAAAACAAGTATTAAATAAGCGGTTAGGCTAAAAATTGATTTAAAGATTCCGTGATTAAAGAAGCTGCCTGACCTCCCCCATAATAATGATGTCCCTTCTCAAAATTTTTCTTCATCGCTTCAGAAGTTGCATTTAAAATGGCATTATAATTTGCGCCTGTTAATTGATTATAACCTCCCTGAACTAATTCTACCCACTCTGTTTGTTCCCTTAAGGTAATACAAAACTTATTAAAAAAGTAGGCTTCTTTTTGAAGTCCTCCACTGTCTGTAAGCACAAGATCTGTATTTTCCAGAAGCTGAATCATTTCAAAATAACCCACTGGATCTATGATTATAAATTCGGCTTTAAGATTTCTTTCCGCCATTATTTTTTTTGTTCGCGGATGTAAGGGAGCAACTACTTTAATTTCCTTATTTAAATGATTTAAAGCCTGGACGATCGCTGAGAGATTTTCAGGAACATCGGTATTTTCCTGTCTATGAAAAGTAGCCAGAATATAAGGTATATTTTTCAAACCTAAAGCTTCAGGCAAAGAAGGCTTTTGATTTGCCATTTTTGCGTAAAAAATGGCAGCATCTTGCATGACATCGCCAGCGAGTTCGATTTTACATGACAGATTATTAAAGCCTTCATTCCTTAAGTTATCGACTGCTGTTTGGGTTGGACAAAACAACAGATTACTAATTCTATCAGTGACAATTCTATTAATCTCCTCTGGCATATTCATATTGAAACTTCTTAAACCAGCTTCTACATGTACCAAAGGGATATGCAGTTTTGTTGCAGCTAATGCACCGGCCAACGTTGAATTTGTATCCCCATAAACCATAACGGAATCGGGTTTTTCAGAAACGAGCAGAGTCTCAATCTGTTCCAGCATTCTACCCGTCATAGCCCCATGAGAAAGGCTATGTATTGCTAATTGAAAATGTGGTTTAGGGATAGCCATCTCAGAAAAAAAGATATCCGACATATTGGCATCAAAATGTTGACCTGTATGTACAATTTTTTCTTCAAACTGGCCCATTGAGCCAATCATTCTGGATACAGTGGCGGCCTTAACAAACTGTGGCCTTGCTCCAACGATCGTGATAATACTTTTCGGCATTAAATAAATTTAAAACGGTTTAACAGGGAGCGTGGGAAAAACTTTATAAACCAGCATGTTTTTCGGTGCAAATATGGCTACCAGGGTCAGTAATAAAAGCATAAAATCGACATAAAAAGATTGATTTTCCAAGTACCAAAGTTCAAGTTGACCTTTATAAGGCGCAATAAGTTCTCTATATAAAATAGAAGGAGAAATAGAAGGATGAGACAAAATTTTATCTTCATTTCTAAAAATAATGGAACCAATACCGGTTATACCAGGTTTAACGGAATAGATTTTATTTTTAACCTCTTCTTCATAACAATCAAATTCGGATTGATCGAGAGGTCTGGGACCGATAAAACTCATATCTCCTTTAATGACATTCCACAGCTGGGGAAGTTCGTCAATTTTTAATTTTCTTAAAATATGCCCAATGGGTATAATCCTGGGATCATTTCCAATAGTCATGGTACCGTAAGTCATATTATGACTATTCGGAACCATAGTCACAAATTTAAGAATAGTAAAGGATTTCGACTGGAAGCCAATTCTCGGTTTAGCATAAATCACTGCTCTGTTAAGTAGAAGCAGGAGAAAGGCTGTAAGGAGAATCAATGGAGATAAGATAAAGAGAAGAAAAACAGCTCCAAAAAAATCACAAATCTTTTTAAAGAGCAAATAAAACCTGGAATGCGGCAGATTCATATAAGCATCTACCTTACAAAACTTAGGAGAAAACTTATTTTTCACAAGCGGGAAAAATATAAATTATGCTACAATTATTTTCCAGCGAGTAACAAGTCATAAACCTCAAACGTCTTTTCGACTACTAATTCTTCTGAAAATTCTTTTTGAACAATTTCGCGTCCATTATTGCCCAATTTAGTTGCAAACTCAGGATTATCTAATAAGCGTCGAATAGCTTCAGCCAGGGCAACCTCGTCTTTTGGAGGAATCAAAAGTCCATTAATTTCATGTCTGACAATCTCTTTAC
>JBEAXK010000002.1:0-30084 GCA_041159865.1 Bacteroidota bacterium | reverse complement strand
ATCTCCATCCGGTGAAATTTTTTCAGGATCAAGTGGTTGATAATAAGGACCTTCCAACTCATTTTGTAAAATCCAGTCATTTCCATTTTTTAATATTTTGTTTGCTTGAAATTGGCCCTTTCCAAAAAAGGAGGTAGCCACTCTCATCGCTTGCAGCACCGCGTTCCCTTTATGGAATGTTAACCAACTGGTATTATTTGAAAGCAAAGTGCAATCCCAATTTTCACGTCTTATGCGCACAACGCCAGAATATGGAAATTCCCTTGAATACTTGGTAGGTAACGGTTTTGAAGGTGGAAGTTCCTGCCACAGGCCTGGATCTTCAAGAAAAATATCTAAAAATCCAGCTAATTGTTCTGGTGTACTCGTTTTTTCTATCAATCGGCACATAGATGCCATAGTACCGTCCTGGAATTTTAGGGCCATATATCGATAAATATGGTAATATTTATGCATGTTTCCAATAGTCCCTTTGTCTTGTCTGTTCGATGCCTCTGTAACTACTTCACCATTTGGATGGACATAGTAAAAAGTCATGATAAGATTTTTCTTGACGGCTTCAAGTAACTCCGGTTTATTCAAACCATCGGCCATAGTAATGAGTGACCTGTTAACAATAGGAGAATAGCCATTGGTGCTTTTTTCTGTATATTGTCCATCTGGGTCAAGATCAATATGCTCAGCTAACCATTGATTTATTCTTTTAATGTATTTTTCATTGGGAAACAATTCATTAATTCTAGTTAATGAGGCACAAACTACCCATCTGTGATTAGGGGTATGAATACCACCTACAGTTAAGGCTTCCCCTGCTTGTATAATAAATTGTTTTAATAAATGCTGAATTTTAAAGATTGCAGATTGATTATAGGCTGATATAAACCTGTATGCCGGAATAATATTTTCTAAAACGAAAGCAGTATCAGGTGTGGAATGAAAATTTGTAGATAGCAGGTCTATAGTTCCATCGGAGTGTTGCATTTTCAATAAGCTAGCCAAGGCTTCTTCAATTTCAGGAATTAAATTAGACTGGTTAAAATAGACGGATTCCTTACAGCTCCATAACATGCAAGCTTTACCTATGAATGCAGCGGTTGAATGAGGATTTGGCAGTTCTGCATCATCCATATATCCACCAACATATTTGTTTTCCTTTTGAGTAACTTTATATTTTTGATAACTGAGAAGCTGTTTATCATGAATTTTTATCCATTCCAAGATCCATGATGGTTTGTTTACCATTGAAAAATCAATGTTTCTAAATGGTAAAGCGGAAAAAGCTAAAAGGCTTGTATTTACAAATGTTCTGCGATTCATAGGGAAAATTTTAGGCTAAAAAAGAGAGGAAGATTTTTTCTTCCTCTCTAAAAATACATGTAAAAAATAGTCTTTAGAAATTAATATCCAGGATTTTGTTTGATAGCTGGAAATGATAAATCAATTTCACTCTGAGGTATGGGTCTTAAATAATGTTTATCTGAAATAGATTGACCTTTAACCCAAGGATTATATTTTTTAATCCTTTCAACTAATTTTCCTGTTCTTTTTAAATCGAACCAACGACTATATTCTCCCATTAATTCTCTGGCTCTTTCATCTAAAATTAAATCAATGGTTATATTTCCAGGTGTAGCACGGTAAGATGCAGTTGCCAGTGATTTTTGATTTTCTGGGAAAGCGGCACATTTGGGATCTGTTCCTTTTTTAGTTCCAAGAGCACGATCTAAAACTCTGTTGTAATAAACGTCTGCTCCACCCAGTTTTCCTCCTTTAGCACCTTTAACAATAGCTTCAGCTGCAATTAAATAAGCTTCAGCTGATCTGAAAATTGCCTCATTAAAAGTTCCAAAGGCATCACCATAAGGAATTCCAGGTTGCCAGAATTTCCACATTAAGGGTGCCTGTATATTAAATCCTGAATTATCAATAGGGTAACCACCTCCGTATTCGTCCGTGTTAACAACAGCATATTTTTTTGTTCCTCCCAGGTCAACACCTCTCTCGTCTTTTGTAGTTGCAGGATTATTCCATGGCCTACATACTAAAACAGTGTCTCCCGAATTGTAGTTAACTTTTAAATTTGGATTTGAAAGAGGAAGAGGTTTATAATCTTTTACTGCATTTAAAGCATAGCCTACACTTACAAAGTTATGAGCATATCTAGTATCATTTTCAGGGTCAAAAAAACGATATGTTGCTGTATTAATTTGATGAACACCTAAGCAACGGTTATAATCTGTAGTTCTTCCTTTAGTTCCAATAAATCCCTCTCCACTTGGTCCAAATTTAGAGTGTAAATCATTTCCCCCCGCAGGGTCTTGTGAAAATGCTGCATCCGTTTTATTGGTTAATAAATCACTGTTATATTGAACAGCAAAGATAATTTCAGGATTTTTATCATTTTGTGCTCCGGTATATTGCTTTAAAGGATTATCATCTCTTTTTGGAAATAGGTCTTTATAATTTGCTGCTAAGGGAAATGCATCTATAACTTTATCAGCATATTGTAAAGCCAAATCAAAATCAGCCGTTGACCCACCCAGTGAATTATTGAAATTCCATCCTCTGGTTAAATAAACTCTGGATAAGAGAAATTGCACAGAGCCTTTATTTACTCTACCATAATTTGAAGCCACAGCAGGTATTTTTGACTCACAATCTAGTAAATCAGTAATAATTTGCTTATAGACTTCAGCCGCAGCCACTCGTGGATAATCTTTACTTGCGGTAGTTATTTCAGTTAACGGCATTGGGATATCGCCCCATTGTTGAACCGCATAAAATAAACAAAGTGCTCTTAAAAATTTTGCTTCTGCAACACGGGTATCCTTGAGAGTGGGTGCCATGGTAGTTATACCTTCAGCACGTGTAATGGCAGTGTTGGTTCTGGCTATTTCAGCATATAATAATTGCCAAAGATTCTTAATTTCAGCAACTTCAGCATTAAATCTGGCATCATAGACATCCCAAAAAGCCGGTAAATTTTCCTTACCATTTACTGCTGATGGATTCCATCCACCTTGGGAAGAAAATATATCTGTACCCTGGAGCACTAAATGCCTGTTTTGGTGAATATTCCGAAGTAATGGATAACATGCTTTTACTAAATCTTCAAATCCTGCGGCTGTTTTATAATAAACATCCGTAGTTAGAGAAGTTACGGGTTTTTCTACCAGGAAATCTTCATTACAACCTGTGTGTAGGAGGGTAACCAGGGAAAAAGCAAGAATGGAGAATCTTAATTTATTATTTTTTTTCATTTTCATTTAGTTTAGGTCAAGATTAAAAACTGATGCTAACACCAAAAGTATAAATCATTGATGGAACATCGTCTTGATAAATTGCAGAATTGAATTCAGGGTCAAAGCCTGTAAAATCACTAAAAACAAAAGGATTAGATACCTGGCCATAAATTCTTGCACTACCCATTTTTAAAGCACTTAATACTTTAGGTGAAAAATTATAGCCTAAAGTGATATCTGAAATTCTAAGGAAACTTGCATCCTGGTAGAAAATAGCGCTTCTGTAAGGATTAGCAGCAACTACCCCAAAAAAGGTGTTTGAAGGGTTATCACTTCGCCAGTAATCTATTCCTGCCAGTTTATTATACCTTGTACTGCCTATTTCTCCAAAAGTTCCAGCTAAGGTATTGTTTCTGTATTGAGTACCATTTCTGTAATAAGTAAAAAACGAGAAATCTAAATTTTTAAATTTAAATCTGTTTGTAATGCCTAAAATCCAGTTAGGTAGTTGAGTTCCCAAATAAACTCTGTCATCTATATTATTGGTAGATGAAATAATGCCATCTCCGTTTTGATCTACTACTTTTACAGACCCCGGAACTTGCTTATAAACGGCTGCCTGGTCTTTTTCACTTGTTTGCCAAATACCGTTAAACTTGTAATCAAAATTTGCTCTAATTGGAAAACCAACAAAAAGGTTATTTCCTTTGTCAGCTAATTGTCCATCGCCATAAAGTTCAAGTAATTTATTCTTGTTTTTAGTAAATGCAAAAGTGGTATTCCAAGTAAAGTCGGTCGATACAATATTTGCTGTATTTAAGGTCAGTTCTACCCCCTTGTTCTCTATGGCACCTACATTTGCAATAACTTGGGTGAATCCAGAAACGGTTGGTAATTTTTGATTAAGAATTAAATCTTCCGTTTTTCTGTTATATATTTCTAGGGTACCTGAAATTCTGTTTTTTAAAAACCCAAAATCTATTCCTAGATTTAATTCTTTACTTCTTTCCCAGCGTAAATTTTTATTTGCCAGATTTAATGGTGCAAATCCATAGGCAGCAGTACCATCAAAATCATAACCTGTATTTATTAAATTTGCCTGAGTACTGTAAGGGTTTACACCTGCATTACCAACTTGACCATAACTGGCTCTTAATTTTAGATTAGAGAAAATGTTTAAATTTTTTATGAATCTTTCGTCTGCTAATCTCCAGCCTACTGCAACAGAGGGAAAAAAGGCCCATTTATTACCTTCAGCTAATTGAGAAGCACCATCAGAACGTCCTGTTAACGTTATTAAATATTTTTCATTAAAAGTATAATTTAATCTTCCCATATATGATAAAATAGATCTCTCTGTCAAGGAACTACCTATACTTCCTATGGTTGCTGCTGTATTCACTGCATACCAATCTGAATCATAGGGTAAATCTCTTACAAAAATTGAGTAAAATTCATTTCTTTGATAAAAGGCACTTTGTAATCCAGTGAATGTTATTTTATGTTTTCCAGCTGTTAAATTATAATTCAGGATATTGTCAATGGTATAATTACCTTGAGTTGAATTATCTACTTGAGCTCTTGGTTTTGCCCCAATCTGTGATTTTGACCATTGACCTCTAAAATCACCTAATCTGGTTCCTGTATAGGATGCAGAAATAGAAGATCTGAAGGTTAATCCTTTTAATAACATTACCTCAGCATAGGCATTTGCCATAGCAACCGTCGTAGTTGTTTGTAATTTAGAAATTTTAGGATCAATATCTAATAAAGGATTATTAACTTGTTTATCATTGATACCCATCCAAACAGCCAGGCCATTCACCTCTAAATCTCCATTTTCAGAGGGATTCGCTAAATCTTTATAATATACTGTACCTGTTGGTCTTGCTCTGTATGCGTTTCTTAAAGATTCCTGGGAACCAACATTTTGATCACTATAGGTAATATAAGAGGTGAAACCTACTTTAAATCTTTCACCTAATTTACTATCTAAACCAGCATTTACATTGTATCTTTTGAAACCAGTATATAAAACGTTTCCATTTTCATTTAAAAAACCACCTGAAAATCGATAGGTTGTTTTATCATTTCCTCCAGCTACACTTAAGTTTTGACTTGTCTGTAAGGCGGGATCCGTTATTAAATCAACCCAGTCAGTAGTTCTATTTTCTTGTATAGCAGCAGTTTCTGCTGCAGTGAATGTAGCTCCAACAGATCCCTCTAATACTCTGTCAGTAAAGGTAGCTTTATAAAATTCCGCTGTATTCATTAATTTTGGCATGTGTGCTGGATTCTTCATCCCAACATAACTATCATAACTAACTTTAGGCTTACCTGAAAATCCTTTTTTTGTAGTGATGATAATTACACCATTCGCCCCTCTTGCACCATAAATGGCAGTAGAGGAAGCATCTTTCAATACATCCATAGATTGAATGTCATTTGGATTAATGGAGTTAATATCCCCTCCCATTAACCCATCAATTACTACCAATGGTTGTGTAGAATTATTGATAGTATTTTCTCCTCTTATGGTAATACTATATGGAGCACCTGGCTTATTACTTGATTTTGTTACTGTTGCACCAGCAACCTGACCTTGTATAGCTCTTGCTGCTTGCACTGGATTAGCTCTAATAATATCTTTAGACTGTAATTGATCAACAGCTCCGGTCAAATCCATTTTCTTAACTGCACCATATCCAACTACTATTACCTCATTTAAGGACTGAACATCAGGGTTTAAACTTACATTTATGGTGGTTTGATTACCAACGGTTATTTCCTGATTTAAATATCCTATGTATGAATAAACTAGAACAGCATTTCCATCAGGTACTGAAAGGGAGTATTTTCCGTCAACATCAGTAGATGTTCCCTCTGAAGTTCCTTTTATTAAAATAGTCGCCCCAATTAATCCTGCTCCAGTTTCAGCATCTGTAATTGTTCCCGAAATTTTTATTTCAGGCACAGTTACGCTTATCATCGGCGTATTAATCTGAATGCCATTAGAAGCTTGTTCCTGGATTAACGGATTAATTTCATCAAAATTCTGTTTGAATTCTCCACCAACGTTTTCTTTTATAGATTTCGTTTTTGGTTTTATTTCTTTGTTTGTGATAACATACCCACCTGAAGGTGTTGCTTTAAATTTCAACTCGGTTTGAGAGAGTATAAGGTTTAGATTTGTTTCAAAAGGTTTTGAATAATCAATTTCATTCACGTTAACCTTTATTCCGGACAAATTTTTATCCATAAAAAGGATATCAGTGCCAAACTTATTCCCTAATTCAATCAGAACAACTTTGAGTGATTTTGTTACGGTTTCAGAAATCATACTATTCCTGGGTTGTTCCCGAACTGCAGCTGATAACTGGGCATGCCCGGCATCAATGCTCCCAATGATACATATCAGACCAATAATGAGGTAATGCTTTTTCTTCATAAATAATGTTTATAGGTTAAATTTAATATGGAACGATATATATTCGACCATGATGTTTATAAATATTTAGACCGGTAACCGCAGACAATGAGTTAATTAAATCATTTAAACTGTTACCTGTATAAGTGCCTGATAAAGTTAGTTTCTCTATTTCCTTATCCTTTATGACAATTCCTAAACCAAAATTTTCTGGAATTAAATTTTTAAGTTCTGATAAAGGTGTGTTATCAAATACAAACCTATGCTTTTTAATTTCTATATTTCTTAAAGGATTAAATTTAATTCTTTGGGTTAATTTATTTTTGTTATTTAACGAAATGGATTCCCCTGGTGTTAAAGCTATGGTTTTTTTGTTTTCTCCTTCTTTATAATGTAGCTTGATTAGACCTTTATTCAGTTCTATTTTAGATCCTCTTTTTCTGGTAAAAAATCTAAATTCAGTGCCGTAAACAACTATCGTTACTTCATTCTTTGACTGAACTTTAAATTTTGTGGCTTTTGCATTATGCTTGATTTTAAAATTTGCTTCTCCGTCCAATTGAACTATTCTTCTGTTTTTAAAATTCAATCTATTCCAGCTTAAGCGTGAATTTGAGTATAAAGTTAATTCACTCCCGTCAGGTAAGGTTATTTCCTTTATTTCTCCGAAATTGGTTGTAATCTTTTTATTTAGGAGATTCGTAAATGTCAATAAATAAAATGAAAAGGAAATAAATAGGATGATTCCTGCCGCATAACCTATTTTGGGAAATCTCTGAGAGGACACTTTTTTATTTGATTTATAAGCAACAGATATCTTTGAATTATTTGATTCATCCATCTGGAATAAGTATTCTCCCAGTTTAATTTCTACATTTGGTAAATATTGTGGATACACTTGTTCCCATTCTGCAAGCCATTCATAGTACTGATTTCTGCTCTTCTCATTCTCCAGCCATGTTTCAATCATTCTCCTTTGTAGAGCCGTTGAATTTCCAGCAAAATACTCAAATAATAGTCCTTTAGTGATCATATATCATTACTTGTCAATGGCTTAATTTTATTCTTTTTCTTTAAGTGTTGATTTCAACAATTGTAAGGCTTTGTAAATATGTGCTTCAATCGTTCTCAAAGACAATCCTAATTCCTGGGCAATTTCTTTTTGTTTCTTTCCTTCAAATCTGTTAAGTAAAAACACTTTTCTACATACTGGAGGTAAATCATTTACAGCAAAATTAATTCGTTGTAATAATTCATCCATGTAGATTATGTCTTCTGGTAATTCCGGTTCCTGAATTTCATCAGAGTCATTCAAACTATTTTTTGATGGAGCATTTAAATTCGATTTTATGTGATTCAAACAACGGTTTCTTACAGTTCTAAATAAGTAAGCGCCATAGGATACTTTAATTTTTTCAAATCGTTGATTTTTCCAAAAATCTAAAAATAAATCACCCACAATATCTTCTGCGATTTCTTTGGAATAGACAAATCTAACGGCATGGCTACATAAGCCGGCATAATATTTTCTAAACAATAAAGTGCAGCCTTCAGTAGGATCCACTTCAAATTTTTTTCTTATCAAAATTTCAAATTCATCAATTTCATCAGAATTTTTTAATGGAAATTTTTCAATAAAAACAAGGGAAGAAGGATGATTTATCAATCCTTCCTTCTCAGTTGTTTTTATGTTTTGAGAATTTTCCTGATCCATTCTGAACTTAGCAGTTTTATTACCTGACAATATGTAGACTAAAACTACTTAGTCAAAATTGAAAAAGATTTTATTTATTTTGACTAAAGCTTTAGTAAAGGTGATATTATTTGTGGACCAATCAAAAAACCAATTTTAATATCAATTATAAAAGGAACCAAAATATTTTAGAAATCCATTTGAAAACTTAAAACAGGAATAAATCCTCCCCCAAATCTGGTGAAGTTTAGTTTATTTGCCACTGCGTCATAAGAAACAAAAGATATATTTTTATGGTTAGTCACATTTTGAATGTCAAGAGAGACACTTCCAAAGAACCCTTTTTTGTTGAATCGATAGGCAATTCTGCTGTCAATTCTAAAGTATGGGGTTACCTGGGATGTCCATTCTTTGCCTGCGAGGGGAATATACTGACCTGATTTAGCTGATAAAACAGGGTCAAAGGGAGAATATCTGAATCCACCATTGTATAATATTCTAAATCCTCCTTGCAAAGTAGATTGATTTTTAAAGGTAAACTCCTTCCCAAAAGTTAAAGAACTGGTAAACCTCGTATTGAATTTAGAGTTATACCATTGTTGGTTAAAGGGTGAATATTGGGACCTAAAAGTAGAGGCTGTTACGAGGAAATAAATTTTATTACTGAAGAATTTCTCTATCAAGGCATCTAGACCATAATTTATACCGCGACCTTTACTCACCACAGAGAATTCCGGAAATTGGTCCTGGTTGTTCAACATCCAGTATAGAGATTCTGTGTTTAATTCTACAGGCACTTTGTTAAGTGTTTGTAAATATCCTTCTAAGCTAAATTTTATTTGGGATTTACTGATGGTTTGGTAGCTTAAAATAAGATGGTTTGCCTGGATAAGCTTTAAGTCCTTATTGGGAAGAACTGTTTGATTTCCAATTTTTTGACTATAGAAATATGAGGCAAGAGGTAACATTTTACCTAATCGGCTATAAGCCAGATTTAAGGATTGGTTTTGGGATATTTTGTAAGAAATCGCAGCTCTTGGCTCAATGGAAGAGGTGTTATTCAAAAAGAAATGCAAATAATGTAAACCCGTTTGAAGAGTTGCTTTTTCTGATAATCTTTTAGATATCTGTGTGTAAATCTGACCTTGTTGGGTACTCCCTTTTCCAAATACCGTATTTTTTCTATTATTTATCTGTTGAGTAACATCACTTAAGGATCTTCTGGGAGCCGTTTCTACATTATAATCAAAGAAAATTTGATGAAACATGAATCCACTTTTCCAGGTCGTTCCCGTTCCCAGTTTCTTTTGGTAGGTAACAGATGTTGAAATACGATCTTCTAAATATTTTTGAGTATTATATCGATACCTTTCATCCTTTAATGATAATGTATCGTATTTTCTAAAAATGTGACTTGAGTTTACCGATAAAACAGCTTTAATAAAAGAGGATTTATTGATTAATCTGGTGAGTGTAAATCCTGCTGCCCCCATATTACTTCCTTGTATTCTGTCTTCCCAGTGATTTGCATTTCCTGGATTCCTTTGTAACGGGTCAATTACAGGGGTATAATTTTCTACACTTAATCCACCCATCCCAAAAAGGGTGTAAAAGGTTCTTTTGTCTTTACTTTGGTAGGCAAGATTGAAACATAAATCCTGAAAATCATTTGAAACTCTCTCTCCGATTAGATGAAATCCCATTTTATTTAATAATCCAAGGGTAGAATATCTGTAATTTACTAAATAGGAAGCTTGTTGCGCTTTAATGGGACCTTCTGTAGCAAAATCAAGACCTAAGAGTCCAATTTTAACTCTGTGTTCTCTTTTTTCCATATTTCCTTTCCGGAAGTGTACATCAAAGGTACCAGATAGGGCATTTCCATATTCTGCGGACATACCTCCTGTGGAGAAATCTGATCTGGATAATAATTGTGCGCTAAAAACAGTTATTCCACCACCCGATGTACCTGGCCTGGCAAAGTGATTAGGATTGGGAATATCAATCCCTTCTAACCGCCATAACATTCCAAAAGATGAATTACCTCTTATGATGATGTCATTTTCAGTGTCATCACCTCCACGCGTAACACCTGGATAAGAGATTGCCATTCTACCTAAATCATTCACGCCTGCTGGCATCCTTTCTGTTTCTTCTGCTGAAAATGATCTGGTACTTACCAATGCTGATTCATTGACAGGTGCATTTGTGTTTTGAGAAGCTACAACCTCAACGGTAGATAATGACTGAGCATCTTCTTGAAGTTCAATATTTATGACTGTTTCCTTTGCAGAGGTAAGTATGAATTCTTCTGAAAGAAATGTGGCGTATCCCAGATACGTACATCTGATACTCTGTCTGCCTACAGGTACTCCTGTGATAATAAATCGACCATTTTCGTCGGTAACTGTTCCTAATTGATTTTCGCTTTTTTCAACATTCACTGTAGCAAATGCTAAAGGATTTTGGGTTGTTTTATCTTTAACAGTTCCTCGGATTGTTTGGGATTTTATTTGTCCAAATAAAAATACAGGTACACTAATCAAAAGAAATAAGAGGAAAAATATACTATGGTTTAAACGTTTAATATTCATTCAAGGTTAATTTTAAAAATTCCGAAATCTAATTTCTACAATTTAATTTTATTTTGCTTACTTTCGGTCACTTTTCAATCTAAATATTTGAAATAGCTTATTTTTATGTCAAATTCTCACCAAATTAGATTTTCAAGCGGTATTAATGAAGTTCGAAATATGGGAACGGATTCCCTAAGAGACCATTTTTTAGTTCAAAATCTATTTCAAACTGATCATATTGAGCTTGTTTATTCCTTACAAGACCGTTTTATTTTAGCAGGTGTGATGCCTGTGTATGAAAAAATTGATTTACCTGCGTTTGAAGAAATTACAAAAGCAGATTTCTTTTTAGAAAGAAGAGAACTGGGTATCATAAATGTTGGTGGAAATGGAATAATTGTGGTAAATGGGACCTCTTATCATTTGAATAAAAAAGATGCCTTGTATTTAGGCAGAGGAAACAAGCAGATTACATTTAAATCTGAAAGTAAATCGGATCCAGCTTTATTTTATCTAAATTCCGTTTTAGCTCATACTTCTTATCCCAATGCTTTTATCCCAATTAAAGATGTAGTACCCGCAGAAATGGGAGAATTTGAAACGGCAAACAGAAGGAATATTTATAAAATTATTGTAAAAGAAAGAATTCCTACTTGCCAGCTGGTTATGGGACTTACGGACTTGCTCGCTCCCAGTACCTGGAATACTTTTCCTCCTCACACACATATCAGAAGGAATGAAGTTTATTTTTATTTTGATATTCCTGAAAACCAGATTCTCGTTCATTTAATGGGCGAACCTGAACATACCAGACATGTGATTATGCATAATCATGAAGCAATAATTTCTCCAGAATGGTCAATCCATTCAGGTGTGGGGACTGCAGCTTATTCTTTTATTTGGGGAATGGGGGGTGAAAACCTGGAATACAGTGATATGGATAAAGTAAATCCTATAGACCTTAAATAATAAAAATGTTATCCAAATTTAGTTTATCCGGAAAAGTTGCTTTAGTTACTGGTTGTAAAAAAGGAATAGGTTTTGCTATTGCGGAAGCTCTTGCCTATGCTGGTGCTGATATTATAGGGGTCTCAGCCACTTTAGAACTTGAAAACTCTGATATTGAAAAAAAAGTTAAATCCTTAGGTAGAAGATTTGACGCTTATCAATGTGATTTTTCAGACAGATCTCAATTATATGCTTTTATCGAAAAGGTTTCTTTAGAAATTCATAAAATTGATATTTTAGTGAACAATGCAGGTACTATTTTAAGGAATCCTGTGGTAAATCATTCAGACGAATATTGGGATACAGTTTTAGAAATAAACTTATCAGCTCAATTTATTTTAACCAGAGCTTTGGGTGCTAAAATGTTGGACAGAGGATATGGCAAAGTCATATTTATAGCTTCTTTGCTTTCATTCCAAGGTGGTATCAATGTTCCTGGTTATGCCGCTTCCAAAGGTGGTATATCTTCTTTGACAAAGGCTTTGGCCAATGAATGGGCAAGTAAAGGAGTAAATGTAAATGCAATTGCTCCTGGTTATATAGAAACGGATAATACGGAGGCTTTAAGAAATGATCCCGATAGAAGTTCTTCTATTTTGCAGCGTATTCCTGCAAATCGCTGGGGTAAACCAGACGATTTTGCAGGACCTGCTATTTTTTTAGCTTCTGATGCTTCAGATTATGTGCACGGTACTATACTAACCGTTGACGGGGGCTGGATGGGACGTTAATTTGCATTTTCTAAAATCGCATTTTTACGCCACCCAAAAAATTTATTCCTATATTCTCATAATATTGCCACCTCTGACGTTTGTTATTCAGGAGGTTATTTAAGTTGATAAATGCTTCAATATTTTTTGTAAAGCTATATTGAGACCCTATATTTACCTCTAACAGAGGATCTAAATTTAGAGGACCCTCTGATGCCAGATATGGAACTCCGCTTTCAGTATTAACATCAAGATTTATACTAAATTTATTTTTAGTGTAACGTATACCAAGCATTGCTGTGAAAGAGGGTAAATGCCATGCTCTTGGTTCATTATTCAAAGAATAAATTCTTTGTTTTAGAGCCGCTCTGAGATTAATGTTATCTTTTATTAAATAATTAAATTCACCCCCAAAAGATAATAAGGTAGCAGTATCATAAATGACCTTGAATTTTGGAATACTATCGTGGTTCGTTAAATACATAGGAAGATGATCTGTTTTTCTGTATCCTCCATCAATTCTAAAGGATAGCGCTCCTGTCTGACCTTTTATTCCAGCATATATTTCGGAATTATTTGAATTTCTTATGTCCACATTATTAATTAAAAATGGATTTTCAGTGGCTAATAATCTGAAATTTTGCTTTTCAACATCTCCTTTTGCCCCTAAATAAATGGCTAGTTTATCAGATAGCAAATTATAACTTCCTTCAATATTTGGTAATATTACCGTTTTTCCATTATTCAGACCTAGTTTCGCCCCAATATTGATTTTGAAATTGTCTGAATGAAAGGAATAATTAGGAGAAATGAATAATTGGTTCAATCGCTGTGCTGTATCTATATCAAATTTATATTTAGTTAGATCAGTTAGAATTTCTACCGATAATGCATGGGTTTCAGATAGCCAGTAAGCCAGGCCTAATTTAGCCCGAAATCCATTTTCTTTATTTTTTAAATTATCAGAAAAAGACTGAGCCTCTATATCTGCACGGTAATCAAGTTTTCCTACTGTTGGTAAATGATTAAAAAAAGAGATTTTCCCTCCAAAATCTTGGAACTGACGTCTGACATCAGCTGATAAAAAGGTAGATGTCTTGTTATTTTCAATATTATATTGATTATAGCCATAAAAATATCTGTTTTGTTGGCCATAATTAAAATCACCTGATAGGGTATAACCTGCTTTTGTAAAAACATCTGCTTTAACTTTGCCAGATGAATTAGAAAATTTTTGATTTTCGTTGACTTTATGATTATCCATGCCATAATGTTCCATATCTATACTCACTATCGATTGAGGATTTGGAGATAATGCATAATGACCGACTACATTTCTATTTAATGGTAATCCTATACCCAGTAATAAAAAGCCAGGATAATTAGCTGGATTTTCTTCGCTAATCATCCTTAAAGGTTTCAAATTGGGAGTTAAATAGGAAACCTCAAAGGGTCTTAATATTAGATTATACTTCTGTTTCCTTGCACTGGTATCAGAGGGAAGAAGATTTGCATTTAATTCAAAACGAGGCGTTTCTGGAATATCAGCTTTATAATCCTTAATGACTTCCATTTGCTCCTTACTTTGAGCTTCAATGATTTGAAACGAAAAAAGAATAATAGAAAAAACAAGAAAATTTCTCATGAAATTATTTATTAGTGTTTGCCTCAATTTTGCGTAATGTTTCTTTTCTGGAATTTATTTCGGATGCTATGCCATCCTCTTGAGCAAAATCAGCTTCAAGTTGTTCCAAAACAATCTTTGCTTTTATGTACTTTTTGATTTCAATTTGAGTATCCACATAAATTAATCCACACTTTGCAGCCCAGAAAGCATTTAGATACTCCTGAAATCCAGCCATACTAAATTGTTCTGACCGTACATAATCCTTTATAGATAAATAATATTGACTAATGATAAAGTTTGCCTCATCTTTATGAACGGCATCAGCTTGTTTACTAACCTGTTCTAACGCACTAATACCTTGATTAAATTCTTTTAATTCACAAAGTAATTTACCCAGATAATAATTCGCTTCTGTTTTTTCATACATGGAAATGACTGGATTTTTTTGAACCTTGTCAGCAAATTCCATGATAACAGCTTTATCTTTTAATTGATATGCACACTGAATAATTTGAAGTTGTGCTTCAATTTTTTTGTCTTCTTCTGTAACCCTATTCTCCATTAACCTATAATTTGTTAAGGCTTTGGAATAATTCTTTAAATTAAAATAGGTTAATGAAGCTTTTTCAAGGGCTCTACCAGAAAATGAATTTGGATGTAAGGATACGGTAGATTCATAATCCTGAGCTGCATTCGTATAATTTTGCAACTTTATGTAAGATTCCGCTCTGAAAAAGAAGGCTTTTGCTCTGTTTGTACCTGAGGGAAATTGTTTTAAGTAGTTGCTATATCCTTCAACAGCACCTCTGTAATCCAGATTTTCAAATCGAATATCAGCAGATCTTATAGCGATTGATTCCCGCTCATTTGAATTAACTTCATAACCTGGAATACTGGCCTTAAAGGCTATAAATTCATCAGGTTTATTAAGTTTATTTAAGTAAATCTCTTCTAATCCGCTTAGGGCTAAATCTTTATCATAGGAAGTACAATTGAAGCTAAAAACCTTTTTAAAGTTTTTAATAGATTCAGGAAAATTATTCATATTGTAAAAACTCGTTCCCAGACCATTAAAAGCCTCACATACCTTTTCGGAGGTTGTATTGTATTGGTTTACGAGCTTTTCATACGCTTTAACAGCTTGTGGAAGTTCATTTATCTCTTGACTTATCTGTCCAATGAGTAATAGTGCGTCGTCAGCCAATCCAGATTTCGGATATTTTGAAACTAAACTTTCTAATAAAGCAATTTCTCCGGCAGTGTTTCCCCGGAATCCTTCAATATTAGCCTTTTGATACATGGCATAATCAACGGCTGGATAGTTTTTTTGTATAATTTCATTATAGTATCTGCTTGCCTTGTCATAATTTCTGGAAACAAGAAATATATTGGCAAGTTGAAGGGTTGCATCACCTAAAATACGTTGGTTTATCTCAGGTTTAATAAAGATTTTTCTATTATTATCGAAAGCATCTACAACTTTCTGAAAATTTAAGGACGCATTATCTAGTTTTTCACTTCTTAAATAATTGTATCCTTGCAGATAATTTGCAGAAGTGAGGGAAACCTCTTCCGGTAATTTGTTATCTGCCTTTGCAAAATATTTATTTAGATAAAGGATACTTTCCGCATACTTTTTCTCCCTGTTTGAAATTTCTGCCAGCCAATAATATGCAATTACTTCCAGGGGCTGTTTCACTGGTGTTTCTAAAGATTTCTGAAAATAAGATTGAGCTTGTTTGAAATCTCTTTTTTGGTGAGATTGAATGCCTAAATTTAAGTTAATCGTTTGATTTGCTTCACTTAACTCCTTTCCTCCATTTTTCCTTTGTATTTCAATTAAAAGTTTATTTGCTTCTTGATAATCTCTGAAGGATAATAAAACCTTACTAATAATGGACTGAGCTTCATTAAAATGAGGTGAATCAGATGGAATTAATTTTAAATCATTTAAGGCCTCTCTGTCATTTCGAAGTTCATAAGCAAGTTTTCCATGATTAAAAAGGGCTTCAATCTGTAAAACAGGATCAAAATTCATTCTTGCCGCTGCATCAAGGGCTAAAAGTGCATCCTGTGAATGATTAGTTTTAAGATAACAATCAGCAAGATAAAAAAGGGCATTTTGTCCTAAAACACTTTCGGAATCACTCAAAGGCAATAAATTCTCTGCTGCTTCGCCATATTTTTTAGCATCATATAGGCAAAATCCTAATTGGTAAAGTTCCTCGTCTCTAAGTTTTGAATTTCCTTCGGCATAAGCCTGTAAATAGGGTAGTGCCTTTGAAAATTCTTTACGTTCAAAAAGGGACTGACCTATTAATTGTCCTAATTCTTTCTTGTTTTTTATCTGAGAATCTTCATATTTTGGAATACCATAGCGAATTACTTCATCGTAATTTTTTTGAATAAAATAAATTTGTGCAATTTGATAAGGAATTAAATATTGATAGTTTTTAACACTTTCTATCGCTTTAAAAGAGGTTAAGGCTTCCTTATAATTTTTTTCCTTGTAATAGGACATCCCTAAATAATAATGTCCAGGGCCAAAAAACTTACTATTTGGGTCTGAAACAACTCTTTTAAATGAGGAAATAGATTCTTTCCACCGTTCAAGGGCAAAGTTTGAATACCCTATCTGAAAATTTATATATGCTGAATTATTCGATTGTAAAAACTTAGAAGATACTTTTGAATAGTAGGTGAGTGCCTTTTCAAATTCTTTTTTGTTGTAAAAATATTCAGCTAGATTTATTATTAAGGTCTGTGCTGTTACGTCTGGACTAATTTCCTTAATATAGGTGACTACTGCTTGTTCTGCGTCTGGTTTTTCCAATGCAATGGCACTTTGAAGCATGTATTGTTTTGCTAAAACTTTTATGCCAGTCCAACGTGGATCACTTAAATACTGATTTTCATTTAAAATTTTGCTTAAAGAGTTGTAAGCTAATGAGTAGGAACCCTTTTGGTAGTTTTCTATTGCTTCCGTTACATTTTGTTGCAGAGAATTAAGAAATTGACTCTCCTGACAATGTAGGGGCAATATTCCTCCAATAAATAAAAAAATGAAGATGCCATTTTTCATGAAATAAAATTTAATCTGAATTCCAATGATGAAGTAGAGAATCATTAAATAGAAATGATTCAATTGCTAAATGTAATTTAACCTTAATTAATTGTATGAAATCAGGAAATTTTAAAAATATTCTGATTTTATGGTATCACAAATAATCGAACAGGCTTCCATAATCTGTTTTTCATTGATGATTAACGGGGGAGCAAACCGGATGATATGTCCGTGGGTGGGTTTTGCCAATAATCCGTTTTCCGCCATTTTAAGACATATTTTTAATGCTTTTTCTACATCCTCGTCCTTATCTATAACAATTGCGTTTAAGAGTCCCATACCTCTAATTTCTTTGACAAATGGAACCTTTGATAAAAGTTCTTTTTTTAGGGTTTCTCTAAAGATAGCCCCCATTTTCAAAGCATTTTCAGCTAATTTTTCTTCTTCTATTACTTGTAATGCAACAGAAGCAACCGCACAGGCTAATGGGTTTCCACCAAAGGTTGAACCGTGTTCTCCTGGCTTGATCGTCAACATTATTTCATCATTCGATAACACAGCAGAAACGGGTAAAACCCCTCCTGACAAGGCTTTTCCTAAAATTAAAATATCGGGTTTAAATCCAAAATGATTACAACAAATTTTAGCGCCAGTTCTTCCAATGCCTGTTTGAACCTCATCGGCTATAAATAATACCTTATGTTTTTTACATAGTTCATAAGCTCCTTTTAAGTAATTCGAATCCGGTATGACAACACCAGCTTCTCCTTGTATGGGTTCAACCATAAAACCAGCAACTTCAGGATCCTGGAGTGCTTTTTCCAGTTCTTCTAAATTGTTGTAAGGTACAATAACATATCCGGGCATAAAAGGGCCGAATTGTTTTGTACTTGATTCGTCTGTTGAAGATGAAATAGCCCCTAAGGTTCTTCCCCAAAAATTTCCAGAGGCAAATATTATTTTTGCTTTATTTTCGGTTATTCCCTTTATAACATAACCCCACCTTCTACATAATTTTATCGCTGTTTCTCCACCTTCAACACCAGTATTCATAGGTAATACTCTGTCATAACCAAAATAATGAGTAATATATTCTTCGTATGGACCTAACTGATCATTATAAAACGCTCTCGACGTTAAGGTTAATTTTTGACTTTGTTCAATAAGTGCTGCTATAATTTTAGGATGACAATGTCCTTGGTTAACAGCGGAATAGGCAGACAAAAAATCAAGATATTTTTTATCTTCCACATCATAAACATATACTCCTTTACCCTTTTTTAATACAACTGGAAGTGGGTGGTAATTATGAGCACCATATTTCTCTTCCTGATCTATATATAAGTCTGATTTAGTTAGCATATTCGTTTTCATTTGGTTAAGATTTTATTAAATTGGAATAAAGGATGCTTTTAGCGCCAAAAGATTTTAATTCATTATAAATAAGATGAGCTTTATCAGATTCTACAGATAAAATACAGTCTTTTATCAAAGTATTTTCGAATCCATTATTTAAAGCTGATAGCGTATTTTCTCTAATCTCATATTCTAATGGAAAACCGCAAAAATAAAGATGTTTTATCTTATTACCTGATAAATAAGTTAGGAAAGATTCGTTTTCAAAAATAGAAAAATCATCTGTTTCTTTCTGTGAATGATGTTCTATAATGAAAGGTTGTAAATCGGTTAACCAGGATGGATTTAAATAACCAATTGTCCCAGAAACACAATGAATAGGCCAAAGATATTGATTAATATGGCCAATTTTGATGATTTGTTTCGGTTTTCGCCAAGGATGACAGGCAGCAAAACTTATATGATCGGCTGGGTGACTTTGATTTATCAAAATGAGGTGGTCCCAAAGCGCTGACATTTCTCTTATTTTTTTTGACAATTCCTCCAACCCATCAACTTCTGCATTTCCAACAGAGAGAAAGTCATTTTGTATTCCAAATATAATCAAGGCACTATCCCTCATATATGTTGTGGTTTAATCCAAAATAATGCCATCTCTCATTTCCAGACATCTGTCACTCATTTGAGCTAAATCTGTATTATGGGTAACTAAAACAAAGGTTTGATTAAAATCATTTCTTAGTTTAAAAAGGAGCGAATGTAATTCTTGAGAAGATTGAATATCTAAATTTCCACTTGGTTCATCTGCAAATATTACGGATGGTTTATTGATCAGGGCTCTTGCTACAGAAACTCTTTGTTGTTCCCCACCTGACAAGGCACCAGGTTTATGATCCATTCGATTGGATAAGCCCAAATAGTCCAATAATTTTTTACCCTCATTTATGACTTCACTTTCCGGTTTTTTTGCAATATAACCCGGAATACATACATTTTCTAAGGCTGTAAATTCTGGAAGTAAATAATGAAACTGGAATACAAATCCAATTTCATTATTTCTAAATTTTGAAATCTCTGTATTTTTTAATTTGCTTACATCCCTATCTTCAAATAAAAGGATACCGGAATCGGACTGATCTAAGGTACCCAAGATATGTAAAAGAGTACTTTTTCCTGCACCAGACTTACCTGTAATCGCAACTATTTCCCCTTTTGATATTTGAATATCAACGCCTTTTAATACTTGTAAATTCCCGTAACTTTTAGTAATTCCTTTGGCTATGATCACGCTATTATCAAATTATAACCGGAAATTCTGGTTCATTAGAAGATATTTGTTTAGAAACATGACTTAATTTCATTTTGTGCTGAAGATTTAATAAGTTTAAAACATCCTGACAAAATGATTCAGTTACTAGATTAACAATAGCATCCACATGATCAAATCCATCTCCATCTCTAAATTTATAGGTTTGTTCGTATAAACCTGATTCAAACTTTAAAGTGAACCTGTTGTCATTAGTAAAAATACTGATTCTCAAAATGGGGTGAGGAATGTTTGTCAATAATCTCATTTAGGTTATCTGTTTTTTGGTTAACTTAAGAGCCATACCCAATAAAAGACCAAGCATCATTAGGCTGCTGCCACCCCAGAACAAGTTAATACCAGGAAATTCAATAGCTTCAAGGACTATATAATCTGAACGGAGAGCCTCTGTGGAAAAATCTATAGAGATGGGTTCATTCTTTTTTGGAGCATAAGCATAGGATATTTCTGCCTTTTCTGTTTTAGGATCTAATAATGGAAAACGCAAATGAATCCCTAATTCTGGAATTTCAGCCTTAACATTTAAAGGTTCTCCTTTCCTGATTAAAAAGACAGGCATGACCCGAAATGATTTACCTTCCTTACTTTTTACTTTTATATTAGCTCCAACAGCCAGATCACCTTCTTCTGGTTTATAATCAGCAGTGACTGGATTTCTTACGTAGCCTTCAAAAATTATTTCATTTTCATTTTGAATCATACTTTCATTGACTCCAAGGCGATATGCCTTGTACGTTAAATCTTCCTCAAAAGTGTATAGATTTTCAAAAACGCTTTCTGGTAATCTAATTCTTGTACTCCATTCGTTAATCTGAACGGGATAGCTATACAACAAATTTTCCCTTAGTACAATGACGGGCTTGGCATAAATAGTTTTATCATCATCATCCCTCTCTATTTTTAAATCTACCCCTATAGCAAGGTCACCCTTTTGGGCTTTATATTCCGGATGTTTTGGCGAAAAATCAATTTTAGAAATAATAATATTGTACTTTCTTACAATTTGAGTGTCCTGATCTTCTAAATACTGAGTATCTTTTAAAAGGTAAGGTTTGTTGATGTCAATATTTAACGTCGAATATTTTAGACTGTCTTCTTTTTGTTTTCTAAGTTCCATATCCATCTCTACTTGTGGCAAAGAGGCAATATGAGTAAAAATATCCTTATCCCAATATCTGTGTGTTGCTGGATTAGAAGCGGCAATTTTTGTAAAAGATTTATCGTAAATGACAGTTGGGTTTAAGAAAAAACTATCTGTCCTTTGGTTATTTTTATCATGTTCTACAAACTTCAGCGTATAAGAACGCGTGTAATGGTCCAAACTATCCGATTGATAATTGACTTCGTATTGTTGCATACGAATGGGTGTATCTTTGAAAATGAGTATGTTTTTTCTCAAACTTTCATCGCTGGCACCTTCAATTAACCCATCCATAATAAATGGATTATTGGATATGATTTTTTGATTTAAACCCGAAGCAAGTATCCCAATAATCATTAAGGCAAATCCCGTATGACTTAAAACGGAACTTACCCACTTTGTTTTAGTTTGGAAATAAGATACAAGGACAGCGATATTTGCAATCACACCATATAGACTGGCAAAAAGCAATAAATTATATTGCCAGGCAATTGGTTTTAACCATAAATTGGCCGGGTAAAATAAAATGGCACTAATTACCAGATGAATGCCAGTGTTTAGTAGAAATTTATTTCTGTTTTTTGACCAGTTAATTTCCTTGAAACGCAGATATTGAGCGCCACTTGAGAGAATTAAAATAAATAAGGCAATCCAGATTTGATATTTATTGTAATGAGGAATTGGATCTGTTATGACACTACCCAAATATAAGGGGTCAATGATTTGACGAATTTTATTAAAAACAGGCAATGATGTTGAACCCGCAATTAGAACACTGGAAAAGAATAAGACTAAACTTCCCATAAAAATCCAAAATTCTTTTGAGCTTAGGGCTTCCTCCTTTTCTGGAGTGGGAATACCTTTATAACGTAATACAAATAATAATAAAGGTGCTATAAAGGCTAAACCTAAAAAGAAAAGAAGCTGAGCTTCAAGACCCATTTCGGTAAAAGCATGCACAGAAGTTTCACCTAAAACACCGCTTCTGGTTAAAAAGGTAGAATAAACAACTAAGGCAAAGCTTAAGATGTAAAAGAAATAAGTGCTTTTTAAGGACTGTCCTGTACTTTGGGCAATTAAATGAGTATGAATTCCGGCGATGAGAATGAGCCATGGAACCAGAGACATGTTTTCTACTGGGTCCCAGGCCCAGTAGCCTCCGAAACTTAATGCTTCATAGGCCCAGGCACCACCCATTAATATGCCTATACCTAAGATCCCAGCACTAAATAATGCCCACGGAAAAGCAATTTTTAACCAGTTCTGATGGTCTTTTATCCATAATCCTGCTAGGGCAAAAGCAAAGGGTACAAGCGTAGAGGAAAATCCAAGGAATAGGGTAGGTGGATGAATGGTCATCCAATAATTTTGTAAAAGTGGATTTAATCCGTTTCCTTTGATAAGCTCCAGATAATCAGCCTGCCCAAAAATAGGGGCATCCATAGTATCTCTTAATAATTGAAAAGGGCTGCTTCCCAGCTTAAAACTGAAATTTTCCCAACCTATATATACACCTAAAATCATACTGCCCAATACAGCTTGAACAACGGTGAATATGGCCAAAACGGGGCTTTCCCACTGGTTTTTCCTGCTAAGGATAATTAATCCCAGGATCGTATTCCAGAACATCCAAAGTAAAAAACTTCCTTCTTGTCCTTCCCAAAACGCAGCGAATAAATATTGCACAGGGAGTTCATCCGAAACGTGGGTCCATACATATTGATATTCATAATACTTTTGTACCATGATATAAAAAATCAATCCAATGACTGAAAAAACGGATGCTGCATGTGTAATGAAAGCACCTCTGCCTAATATCAGCCAGCCTTTATCTTCTCTTCTTACATTCTTAAAATAAGAAAAAGCACTTAATAAACTGCTAATAAATAATGTAAGAACTAAAAAATGACCAAGTTTCCCCGCCCACAAGTGTTCCCCAACATAATTGATTTGATCCATTATAGTTAACTCCTTTTTTCACTTTTAATATAAATCTCCTCGTCCTTATATTTAGAAGGACATTTCATCAATAAATCGGATGCGTAAAATACTTCGCCTTTCATTTGACCCGTAACAACAATTTGCTCTGATAACTCAAAATCCTGAGGTTTTGCAGCAAAAAGAATGACTTTTTTTTCAACCCCTTTATTATCCTTGATAAAAAAACTGAAGTAATTAGGATCTTTCTCAGGATTATATTCCATTTTTTTATCCTTGGAGAGATTTCCTGCAATTTTAACGGTATTTTCATTGATTTTTGCCTCAGAAAAGGTAGCGTAAGTACTCATATCTTCTGCAGCATTAAATAGTAAAAAAATGGAGATGCCAATTAAAACCATGGCCAAAATATACATCCTTTTCATATTTCTTTTGATTTTCATCGCAAAGTTAATGTCAATCTCTTACTATTACATAATTATTGGTCACAATGTTGTAAAAGTTGTATTAATAAGGATTGGATTTTAAATTGAACAAATTTCTCCTTATTTTGCGCGCCTAAATAATTCTTTATGGGACGTGCCTTTGAGTATAGAAAAAATAGAAAGATGAAGCGTTGGGCCAATATGGCTAAAACCTTCACAAAAATTGGTAGAGAAATTGCTATCGCTATTAAGAGTGGTGGGACTGATCCGGAATATAATTCTCGCCTTAGAATGGCTATAAATAATGCCAAAGCAGCTAATATGCCAAAGGTGAATGTTGAAAATGCAATTAAAAAAGCCACTTCTAAGGAAGCAGAAAACTATGACGAAGTTGTTTATGAAGGTTATGCTGCCCATGGTGTCGCTATAGTGGTAGAAGCAGCTACTAATAATTTAAACAGAACAGTAGCTAATATTAGGCATGTATTTTCTAAATATGGCGGATCTTTAGGCGTTTCTGGTTCGGTTAGTTTTATGTTCGACAGAAAAGGCGTTTTCAGGATTAAAAATACGGGACTCGATTTAGAGGAACTAGAACTGGAGTTGATTGATTATGGTCTCGAAGAAATTAAAGTGGAAGATGATCAAATTGTTTTGATTACTGAATTTGAAGATTTTGGTAAACTGCAGAAAGCACTCGAAAATAAACAGATTGAACCAGAACAATCAGAATTTTACAGAATCCCGAGTCATACGAAATCTTTGACGGATGAACAGGTAGAAGATGTTGTAAACCTCATTGAAAGAATGGAAGAGGATGATGACGTGTTAAATGTATTCCATAATATGGATATGAATTAGACGGAAAACCTCTGATTTATAATTTTTTGAAAATAAGCCTCAATTCATGGTTGCTTTTGAGGCTTATTTTTTTATACATTTTATTTAAATAATTTTACTCCCCCCGATAAATTGCCCCGCTCGTCTGCGTCTCTTTTACTTCCACAGAAAATAAATAAGGAATTTTATCAATCATCTTTTTCCAAATCCATACGGCAATGAGTTCCGCGGTCGGATTTTCCAACCCAGGCACCTCATTCAATACTTTATGGTCTAATTGATGCATTAAAGGCTCCCACACCTTTTTGAAATAACCGAAATCTTCAACCCATCCTAACGCATTATCTATGGGACCCTTCGCGGAGATTTTTACATGATAAGTATGACCATGCATGTTTTTACACTTGTGACCCTCAGGTACATTAGGTAAATAATGTGCAGCATCAAAACTAAATTCTTTGTAAATCTCAATAAATGGCATGTTTGATTTTTTTTGAGCGCAAATTTACATTTATTTAGTAATTCATCCCAATTTAAATTGGTTGGTTAAGGTAATACTTTTGTCAGGACCCCATTTTTTTCGCATCATTATTTCCCATTTTAATAATTTTCCAATATTTATTTTCCCAACCAGATGCAATAATATTCCTTGTCCATAATAAGGTTTTAATCCGTATACTCCGGTCACCTGTTGTTCGAAATGGTAAAACCGGACTTCGTATCCTGGTGTATTGTAAATACCTAATCGGGTCGAAAAGGACCATGGGGACGTTATCTTTTTGAACCAACCTTCTAACCAGAAAGAATAACCAGTAAGATTTTTTTTTCCGAATACGATTTGCCCCCAATCAAATCGCGCACGCCATAAAATGGATTTTCCAGGTATTTCAATATGGCTTCGATATTGATTTCTGTTATAAAATAGTATGCCTGCTATGGCATTTTGGGTCTCCTCCTCATTTTTACTGTGCCATTCTATGTAAAATTTTATACCTTTTCTTTTCTCATAAGCAATCCTACCTCGTTGTTCCATTCCTCTGGTCGGACTATTTATTTGATACCTAATCCAAGGATGAACATAAAAATCATTGAAAATGGAAATTTTCCATTTTGTGCTAAGCTGATATACAAGTCCTAAATATAGTCCGAACTCATTTCTGTTCAGGCTGTTTTCTCCCCAGGCCTGGGCTAATATACCTTGATATGTTTTTGGGTAATATCGTCCCAAAATGGCAATATCCAGTTTTTTGTTGAGGCTATTCTGTAATTGAAAAATAAATGCAGTGGTTTTACTGTAGGCTATCTCTCCACTTAATAGCCAGCTCGAGAATTGATAATGATAGTCTAAACTAAAACCCAGATAATTTTTACCCGAATAATAGAACTGATTGTATAATTCTTTAGGCTTACCCTGACCTGGATGCATCTTTTGATAAATCATATTTATTCCTGCAACCAGGTCGTTTTGTTGCCACTGAAGTCTGTTTCCAAAATGAAAAATTTGCGTTACTTCCTGATTTTGTCTTTCCAACTCCGTTCTATGAAATCCGCTTAATAATAGTTGTGAAATTCCATTTAAGCTGTCTGACTGGAAACTGGCATCTCTCTTTTTAAAGGATATCATAGGAATCCAGGTGATGGTTTTATAAAGGGGATATTTCAAAATGATACCTCTGTAAAAACCGTTTTCAGCAAACGATTTATGCGCATTTATTTGAATTGGATTTCTTGAAATATCTGTCGTATTTATACTCTTAAAGCTACCATAGGAGGCATTTAATAAACCTTGTCCCCAGGATGTTTTAAAATCTCCCAGAAAAAGAGTTGGACCATCTTTTATCTTACTTTGAAAAGTTAGGAAGTAAGAAAAATAGTCTGGTTTTCCCTTCTTGAGAAGTGTTTCGCCAGGATCTTTTTCTATGGAAATCCCCATTTTAAGACGGTCGAAGGGAGAATAACGAAGGTTAATGCCCATATATTGATTATCACCTTGCCAATTTTCTCGCTTTTTTACATTAAATGGACTAAGTCTCAGGGTTGTTTGCCAGCGATCTTTAAAGGTCCATATTTCATTTTTATCGGGCAGCATAAGACTGTTGTTATTTAAAACGAGGAATGGAATTAAACTGGAGATGGTGAGAGAATCCCACAGCGGAACCGCTTGAATACCATAAAGATTACTAAAACTACCTATCCGGAGGCGATAAGAGATAAATGATTTTATTTGTTCCCTACTTAATAATTTCAATGCATGTAACTCTTGTTCATTTATTTTATTAATAGAATATGGTATCAAAAAACCATCTTTTTTGACCTTAGACATGCGCTCTAACTGATCTTCTACATCAAAATCAACATCGGAATATGAAGAAATGATATCTTCTAACTCAGATATTACTTGTTGGGCCTCAGTAACCTGAGCCTTTAAGGGACAATAAATTACATCAAATAATAAGGTAAATAGAATAATATAGATCTTCATGACTTTGGTTTTCATCATCAGGAAGGTCGTTTCAGAAAAGGGTATATTGTCCTAAATTAATCTAAAATGTCTTTCATTGAGCATCCGATGATCCTACTTTCCAGCCAAATTGGGAAATTCAGATAGGCCACGCTTCTCAATTCTTTAATGTCTTTTTCAAAAGTATCCATTTCCTTTTTCATTTTAATGAGATGACCTAATTTTTCGCTTAATGGACTGTTAATTAATACTTTAATAAATTTAAGCATTAATCGTTGAATAGGCGTAATCTCACTCGAAAAGGCGAAAGTCCTTTGGATGGACAATAAAAGTGTCCCTGAAAAGTCATAATTTCCAAGTTCATAATGACAAAGTAAGTGTAATAACCGAGAATTAAAATGTAAGTCAGTTCTAAGGAATTTATGTTGCTGATGAATAATTAAATTTAGTTCGTCAAGTGTTTTGGAATGATCTCCACATACAAAATAGATATAAGCTGCTTTGTAATGAAATAATAGGACTCTGTGAGTATCCATATAAGGGGAATATCTAAATAAATCTTCCTTTTTTTCAAGCAGCCATTTTTTAGCATCCTCATACTTTTTATTTAAAAAACATAGATTTAAGGCTGCGAGGAAACTATATTGAAAAGCTAATAAATTAGAAGAAAAGGTAAAATTAAGCTCGTTGGTTGAAATGAAATGATTTAACTCATTATGGTATATTCCATATTCTTCAAGGTCTTTTTGCAGGAATAAAAAGGTGAGTAGATAATAAATTCCTCTTAAATATAAATCGGGATCTTGTCTTTGTATGTTCGGATTGGCCTGAAATAAATTGACCCAAAGTCTTGTTTGATTGACGGCTGAGGGTAGATCCAGTAATATATAATGGTACCAGGCAAATGCCTGATATAAATTGATTTTCTCAAAAAAAGTGAGTTGCCAGGCATTCATTTCTTTTGGTAGTTGCTCTTCAAAATAATTTTTTACTTCGGTTTGAGCTTCTTCTGTAATAGCATGACCTCTTTCTATATACCATCCGTGGATTTGTATGGTTAAATTGGAGAGCCTGCTGGTGGAATAGGTGATGGAACTTCTTCTGGCAGTTTCTTCCAGTAATGTTTCCATTTTATTTAAAACCTGTCTGCTTCGCGTAATATGCCTGGTCTCAATTAGTTTTTGAAATTCTAGTATTTCCAGATGTAATACATCCTGATGGCTTGCAACAGCTGTACTCTTTATTTTTTCCAGTATATGCAGACTCTGCATATACATGCCTCTGGCATACAATATACGTGCAAAGTCTATTTGCTCCCTGATTTGCAGATCAATGTGTTTATGGGTGTGTATAAGTCTTAAACTGATTAATATTTGCGTATATAGATGTCTTTTTAAATTGGCCAGTTGCGTTGCATTTTCAATGGGAAGTTTATTTTTAATTTCATCCTCGTCATACTTCTTTTGCTTTTCCATCATTTGAAATAAAGAGAGAAACTTTGTTTCAGGTCCTTGGCTTAATCTACCCACATAAATGGTGAAATTTCGCTTTTCTGCTTTATTTAAAGATTTAATTAAAGTAAATAAAGGGTCTGAAAATTGATTAAACATAACAAAAAAATTGTACTAAATAATTGAAATTGAATAATTTAAGGTATCATTTATGATTTTGGGCATAACAAATATAAGATAACATTGTGTATCCTGTATTTATTTGCTCTGTTACTTTTGTGATGTAATTAAGAAGAACACCAAATATTAAACAGAGGAAATAACAAAGTCGGCAATTATTTTCTTAAAAATTGGATGTTTTTTGAATTATTAAATGGATCAAACTAATTTTTATGAAAAAAATTGAAGCAATTATTCGCCTTTCGAGGTTTGACAAAATTAGAGATTCCCTTGCCTTAATAGGTATTAATTTTTTTACCCTCCAGGACGTAAAAGGTTTTGGTCTTCAGAAAGGGGAAAAAATGGTCTACAGGGGAAGTGTTTATGATGCTGATTACATAGCTCGTTTACAAATCGATATTTTAACTACGGATGATAAAGTGGATGCAGTAGTTGACGCCATTATTTCTGCCGGTAAAACGGGAGATGTGGGTGATGGTAAAATTATTATCTATGATATTCAGGATGTGGTAAGAATTCGCACAGGTGAGAAAGGTGCATCGGCAGTTTAACACCTAACTTTTTAAAAATATTTCCTTAATTAAGTCAAGTAATATTATGAATGAAGCAATTTTTACAACTAATAATTTATGGATGATGGTTTCTACCATCTTGGTCTTTACCATGCACTTGGGTTTCGCTACATTGGAAGCTGGTTTCGTGCAAAAGAAAAATGTAGTTAATATTTTGTTTAAAAATACAATGATTGTTTGTATTGGTTTATTAACTTATGCATTAGTCGGTTTTAACTTAATGTATCCAGGAACTGATTTTGCCGGTGGATTTTTTGGTTTCAGTGGATTTGGATTAACTCCACCTGAAGGAGATCCGATAGATTATGCAGGAGGTAATTACACCTATTGGACGGATTTTATATTTCAGGGTATGTTTGCCGCAACTTGTGCAACCATCGTATCTGGAGCGGTTGCCGAAAGGGTAAAACTGATGCCTTTTTTAATATTTTCTATTGTCTTTGTTGCTTTTTGTTACCCAATAACAGGATTCTGGCAATGGGGTGGGGGTTGGCTAAAAGAAGCTGGATTTTATGACTTCGCAGGTTCAACTCTAGTGCATGCAGCCGGTGGATTTGCTGCTTTGGCTGCCGTTATTGTATTGGGTCCAAGGCGTGGAAAATACACATCTCATGGTATCAAACCAATTCCCGGACATAGCATGCCATTAGCAACTATTGGTGTATTCCTTTTATGGTTTGGCTGGTTTGGGTTTAATGGAGGTTCTGTTCTTTCTGCCAATCCCATGGCTGTTTCCCTGGTATTTGTAACTACTAGTTTAGCTGCAGCCGCCGGAGCTGTAACCGCACTTTTTACTTCTTATTTCCTTTTTAAATCTTATGATTTATCAATGGTTTTAAATGGAATTTTGGGTGGATTAGTAGCTATTACAGCTGGTGCAGATCAGATGTCTCCTACTGATGCTATCGTTATCGGAGGTATTGCTGGAATTATTATTCCTTTCTCAGTAGTATTTTTTGATAAAATCAAAATTGATGATCCAGTTGGTGCAACATCGGTGCACATGATTTGTGGTGTTTGGGGTACGCTTGCAGTTGGAATATTTG
>JBEAXK010000162.1:0-50284 GCA_041159865.1 Bacteroidota bacterium | reverse complement strand
TTTATATATTGATTTGTTTCTTCGTTTAGTGCAGCAGCATGGTTGTACCGATCGGTATTCAAAAATAAATCTTCGAACTGATCAATAACAATCATTAAATTTTTCTTACCAAATATTTCAGATTGACGATAAACTGATTCAAGACCTGATATACCTTCCCTCAATTTTTTTTCAATCCATAAATGCTGCTCTGGAGTAGTTTTTACAGAAGGATTTAATAAATTATTTTCCGATAAGGCGTAAGCAAGATTTCTGATGGGTCCTAATCCGGGCCTTGTAATACAAATAACCCATTCTTTACCCGCAAGACCATTGTGCCCTTTTTTTAAAGCGGGGATTAATCCAGATTGTAAAAATGAAGATTTCCCCGAGCCAATTTGTCCTGACAAAGCGATGAATTTATGCTTATGTAACAACAATAATACATCATCAACTTGTTTGCTTCGACCATAAAATGAGGATTGCTCAGCTTCATAAAATGATCTGCTTCCTACAAAAGGTATCTTTAAATCAGCTATTGCTGCCATGCCCATTATTTATTCTATAAAAGTACAATTTAATATTACTTTATCACAAATATTAAAACTAATGAAATAAAAGACTATTTTCAAGGTTTTAAGTACTTTTAAAGAAAATGTAAAAAAACAATGAACGAATTATTTACCGATAAAATAAAACTGGCTTTTCGTTCTTCCCAATATCATATTCAAGGAATTATACCTTACCATATACTTGAAGATATTGCATCAAATCTATTCAATCTTCAAAATAAAGGTGTATTTATTGAATTAATTGTTTTAATGGATAATGAAATAAAATCAATTAAAACAACGAATACACTATTGCGTATCTCTGCAGGCGGCGGACAAATATTTACTTACTGTGACCTTGAAAATACAACTATCTTTTTTTTAAATTTTGATAAAAAAATCAGTATTTCTAATGAAGAAATCAATGAAGAACCAAAGCAGGATATTCAATCTTCGATAAAAAAAGGAATCTTAGTTTTTCAAAATCTAAAAGAAAAAGCAACTCCTGTAATCCACCAGAGTGGCTGTCCAGAAATATCGTTTACAGCGTCAAATGAATGGGTAAAATGTGGAGACAAAATAAATTTAATATGGGAAGTTGCACAAGGTCAATCTGTTCATTTACTACCTCAAGATTTAAGTTTACCCTTAAAAGGAAGTATTGAGGTACAAATAAATACAGACAGTTTGTTTACTATTCAGGTAAAAAATGAAAATTTAACAGTAGAAAAAAGAATCTTTGTAAAGTCCTTAACATCGTATGGATTAAATTTCTCAGTTCAAATATTAACAAACAATCTAAACACTTTTATTCCTTTAGAGGCTCATCCAGAAATCCCTTTCCATTATGCAATTCCTCCCAATTGCGATATCCGTTTAAACTGGGAAGCTGATAAAATGGGTATTTTAAAAGAAGAAAAATGGGGAGAATTACCTGTTAATGGTTACAGGGACATTCAGTTTAAGGAAGATACAATCCTTCATTTTACATGGAAAACCATTTTTGAGATTAAAAAAATAAATCTTCATTTTTATATAATGAGAGAAAAACGGATGCCTGAAATACCTAAAAAGGAAAAAACGATACATCCAATATTTAGATTATTTAAAAAAAGACGTTGATTTTTTTTCTAAAGAAATGATACCTTTAACTTTATTTGACTCAATGCATTTCAAAAATGTCCAGAATTTTTCATTTTGCTGCAGGTGTGAGTAAAGACATAATGGCTGAATGTCCGGAATCAGAAAAAATTAAATATGTTGGTATTGGTGCAAGTGTTTATTTTACCACTTTAATGGCAGGACTCTCTGCTTATTTTGCATTCCAGCTCATTTTTCAACATATTTTTATATCTGTTTTATTATCTCTGTTATGGGCAGGATTAATTTTTAATTTAGACAGGTTTTTAGTCTCCAGTTTTCGTAAAAAAGGAAATTCTGTTCAAGAATTTTTACAAGCATTACCAAGAATTTTAATGTCAATTTTTATTGCTCTCGTGATTTCAAAACCATTGGAATTAAAGTTATTCCAATCCGAAATAGACTTTAAATTACTAGAAATAAAAAGAGAAAAAATGCTGCAAATTGAAAACCTTTACAGCAAAAAAATCTTACAATTGGATGCTAAAGAAAAAGAGTATCAAAAAACAATTCAAAATAGTTTTCTATTAAAGGAAGCTTATTATGCTCAATATAAATGTGAATGTGACGGTACTTGCGGAACTGGAAATTCAGGCAGAGGTCGCGAATGTTTGAGAAAACAACAAAAATATGAATCTTACACAAAGGAACATTATGATATTCAAACTAGACTGAATGCTAAAATTAATTCCATTTCAAAAGAAAGACTTAAAATAAATACAGAAAAGGAAACGGAGAAAAAGCAGCTTACAAGGTTTTTTTCAAAAGGATTATTGTCCAGGTTAGAAGCCTTATCTACCTTGTCTGGTAATACTTCATTTGCCATTCTGCTGCTCTTTATCTTCTTGGAAACTGCACCTATTTTATCCAAATTATTTTCCCCTATTGGACCTTATGACCACCTGTTGCAAGGTAAAGAATATCCTTTCAAGGTGGCCTATATGGGACAAATCAGAGAGAACAAAATTACGGAAGATTTAAAAACTTATTCTCCTGTGACCATTAAAACCAATACAGACAAAAACCATGAAAAAAATTCGGATGAAAAGATTAAACAAGTAGATACTGCAAATCAACTTGCTCAATTACAGGAAAAATTAGTCAAACAGCTCTTAAATAGAAAAAGTAAAAATTTATAAATGAAACACAATTGTATAATTAAGTATTTATTGGCAATATCTCTCCATTTTTTATTTTTTCAAAGGAATACATGGGCTCAAATAAAATTAGATGAATTAAAAAATAAGGCCATTGAGAAAGCAGATAAATCAATCTCTTCATTAAATATTAACGATTTAATATTAAAAAAACCTTATTTGGACAGCCTTCATGAAAAATTGAAAAAAGGAGATACCTTAAAGCTCCCATTTAATTTAATTGACTTAAAGACTATCCTAAAATTTCCAAGGAAGGATTCTGTCACTTTTACATCTGTTCAGGTCTTGATTCCAAAAAAAAATCAGAGTGAATATGCATATCCCTTTGAAAAAGGGGATACTATGCAATTGTATGTTAAACATAAATCTATTTTAAATCTTCGTTCCGTGGAAGTATTACTCGGAAAAATTCCTTTATATTCAAGAATTAAATTAAAGAAAAAAGAAAATATTTATGTAAAAATACCCGCCATTGAAGCGGGTGATTTAACTATCAAAATGAATAACAGGAATTACTTTCCCATAAAAGCCAGACTATTTGTTAGAAATTTAAAACAGGAGAAAAAGGTAATCATAAAGGATGTTATCGATACTCTTTTTTCTTATGATACGGTTATGATCCAAAAAGAAGAATTACAGTACTACCCTCTTGTAGAACAAAATTTTACCCTCGGTGCTACTTTAAATCTTACCAAAGTACCCTATTTCATTTATCCTGTTCCTTTTGAAATGGCAAAAAATGGTAAAGGTTGGGCCTATTGGATAGGATATAACCCAAAAAATATAAATGAATTTAAGCTGGTATCAGCAGAAAAAGACCCTTTAATTGATTATGCCATGGAGAAACTTCATTTTCTTCCTTATTCGGAACCAAAAGGATTAACTTGTGCTTTCGTTAATGAGTCAAATGCTTTTAAATTAACAAGAAATGAGAAATTTACACCCGCTCCCCTTTCTCTTTCTGTTAATAATGGACCAAATTATGGTAAGATTTTAGAGGCAACTGCTAAGTATCAGAAGAAATTATTATATTTGGCTTGCTTGAATAGCAATGGGATATCTGATCAAACCGTATATTTCAAAAGTATTTATTTAGAAGGAAAGCCCTACACTGAACAAGTCATAAACAAAATACCATTACTGATTAAGTCTTTTAAAATTTATACAGAATGATAAAACAAATCCTTTCTTACAGATTTGTATTGTATTTTATAGTACTTAGTTTTTTTCTTTACAACTGTGGAGCAAAAGATACTTATTTTCAAGCCAAAAGAAGCACCAGACAAACAGAATCAACTCTTCGTTATATCTATAAAGACGCCTCAAAGATAAAAAAAGCGCTAGGTATGGAAGATGAGCAACCAAGCGATGAGGATTTGAAAAAAATGAAAGAAGGATTAGCTACCCCAGAACAACAAAATATGCTTCGCAGGTATGCTTATTTATATGATTTTCTGAATCCAGATAATCCAAATAAACTAAAAGCAAATAATTTTTATTGGGATTCAGTCCAGCAAATTTATTTTATTAAAAGTCCTTCAAATCGCAAATTAAGCAAGAAATATGAAGTCTTTGGGTGGCATCCTCATTGGATGGGGTCTGCCTGGGAGTCTTATAATTTTTCTTTGTTGAGTACCATAGCCTATTTTGCATATATTGTTGATCCTGAGACTGGTTCTTATTTAAATCCTGCTCAAATCCAAGAGTGGTTGACTACTTCAATGGTTGATTCAGCGAAAATGAATGGAACCAGAGTTTTATTAAGTATGGCCAGTCATGGATATGCTGAAAACGATCGATTCCTTTCAAATCAGGCTGCCTGGAATACTTTTTCAGATAGTATTTCCCGCTTAATTATAGCACGAAATGCAGATGGGGTTGATTTAAATTTTGAAAATGTTCCTGAAAAACACAAAGAATCCCTGGTTAATTTTGTAACTTTTTTGCGTACAAATTTATCTAATAGTTTGCCGGGAGGTAAGGTTTTTCTTTCCATTACCCTTCCTTCCTATAGCACTAGAGAAGCTTTTGACCATGTTAAACTAGGTGAATTAGTTGATTTAATGGTCATTATGGGTTACGATTATCACAAAGGAAAAGGAATTACAGGAGCTGTTTCCCCATTGAGGACGACCAGTAGAAATGGCATAAGTTTACAAAGTACCCTCGATTATTATGCTAAATACAACCTCGATGTAGGAAAAACAGTTTTAGCTTTACCCTATTATGGTGCTCAATGGAAAGGGAAAATAAATAATAAAGGTGTTTATGACACTTATTTTGACAAGGATATCCCCTACCGTGAGGTGATGAATTTATATGGAACTACTTACACGCCTCAATATGATTTTGTCAGCATGACTAATTATTTTTTTCTTGAATTTGGCGATAGTACCTCAGTAGAATGCTGGTATGACAATGCCTCCACCTTAGAGAAAAAATATAATTTAGCCCTAAGTTATGGTTTAAAAGGGGTAGGAATCTGGGCACTGGGTTATGACAATGGGTACACTGATTTATGGCAGCTTATAGATAATAGGTTCACCTCTGATACAACTGGAGTCGTAAATCCTATTAATGAAGCAGATGGATTCCCTGTATCAATAAGTAGCTTTATGATTAAATATCGGGATATATTGACCTTAACCTATTTACTATTTGCCCTAAGTGTTGTTGTTGGATGGGTTATCGCCTTTGCAGATTGGAGAGTCAGAACTGGCATTTTAGGTCAACAATTTTTCAGATACCTCTTTATGCTGATTATGACTTTATTATTGATACCTTTATTAAGTATCATGAACTGGTTTACTGACCAGCGTATATCCTTACTCATTGCCTTTTTATTTGGAGCTTTTATATTTTATTTTATTCAAAAAATGCAACTCAATATAAACACTAAAAGACCCTGATAATCAGCATGAAAAAAACAATATTAAAAGAATTAATGTGGTTCATTATAGCTTCAATTCTGTCGGTACCCTTGTCATTTGTATTTTTAATGCTGTTTAAATTGACTAGTTCCAATCCCAAATTAAATGAAGTGGAAAAAGTATTCACCATTCAATTATTTATGATAGGATGGATAGTGATGTTTATATGTATTTACATAGTCAGAATTGTTGTAAAAGCATTGTTAAAACTTGTTGGTGTGCATGATGTAACCTCAGGAAATCCATAAACAAAAATGATCCAAAATGTAATTCCAATTATTGGCAGTCAACTAAATGAATATTTGAAAAATTCATTTGGTGAAATGGAAGACAGAGTTGTTGTAACTTCTGTTGGCAATAATACGGGCGCATCAACAATAGAAATTGATAATAAAATAATGATTACCCTAATAAATGTGGAGGAAGAAAAATTAATCCGAAATACAGGTTATAATCAATTTGGTGGCACAAATCCATCTATTTACATCAATTTATATGTTTTATTTGCTGCAAATTTTCCTGAAAATAATTACAGAGAAGGATTACGATTTTTATCTGCGGTTATTTATTTTTTTCAGGGACAGCATACGTTTAATCCACAAAACACCCCTTCTTTGCCAGCTGAAGTAGAGAAAATAACAGTAGAAATCATTAACTTAGAATTTCCTGTTTTGAGTAACATCTGGAGCATGCTGGGTGGAAAATATTTACCTTCCATTGTTTACAAATTTAGAATGCTAAATTTTAATCAGTATGCAATGAATGAAGAAGTTATACCTTTATTATTTTCCCCTAAATAAAAAAGGTAACCCATGCAGATAAATCATACCATACAATTCCAGGAGTTACTTTCTATTACCATTTATCATGGATATTACCATTCATTCAGTTGTAGCGATTTTGATTTTGTGGTTGAAAATGAGACCTGGCAAACCCTTAATCAATATGGTATCATTCTTAAACAAGAACCTAATAAACTTATTTTAATCTTAGATGTAAATAAAGATTTTAATCATCATTGCTATCTTGGCGAATTACATTTATCTTTTAAGATAAAGAATAAAAATCCTCAATTTTTAAATTTTACTGAGCTCCCATTTATCTCTAATCTAACCATAAATTTCGAGCAAATATTTGGAAGAGAATTATTACATCCATCTGAAAATGTGTCCTTTGACATCTGTAATGAATCAGAATTATCAGGAGGAATAACAGGAACAATTAAATTAGTTCTTAATAAAGAGAATGAACTTTTCGGCCTTTCATCGAATGATAAAAATAAAATATTACCTATTAGACACACCATTAATTTTAAAGAAAGAAATGTATTTTGGAAATACATTATATATGGCAGCAGTAAATATATGGAAGAGATTGATAATCTGTGTATTTATGAAAAAAATCAAAAAGATAGCATTACTTTCACAAAGGCAATTCCAATAAAATTATCAAATGGTAAGGAAGGTTTTTTATTTATTTCAGAAAAATGTTTACCCCTTAAAGAGAGGCCAAATAAACAATTAGGTTTATACTTAATTAGAAATAAAAATACAGAAAATCAATTAATTAAGAGTTTACCTTGTCCAAATCCAAGGTCAGTAAATTATGATTTAACCACTGAAAAATTTTATGTCCAAGAATTTATTTGTATTTAATTTTCAAAAACTGGAATTTTTAAATAAATTATACTTACATTGTACTTTAAATTTCTTAAACACCACAAAATTAATTAAAACGGCATGGCAAAAGTATTAGCAACGCCTGGAGTCTATATCGAAGAAAAGAGTGCCTTCTCCTCTTCTGTGGTTCCAGTATCAACCGCAGTACCAGCATTCATAGGGTACACGCAGAGAGCTGCAAGGGGAAATAAACCGCTAACAAATGTACCTACGAGAATTACTTCTCTGGCTGAATTTGAAGAAATGTTTGGCGGAGCACCAAAGACGAAATTCACGATAGAGGCTGATGCCAATACAGGATATTCTTTAACCGTTGACCAAGCTACCAGATATCTTCTGCACAGTGCTTTAAGGCATTTTTACTCGAATGGTGGTGGTGATTGTTACATCGTTTCTATTGGCAATTATGGCAATGGCATTAAGGCAATTGACTTCAATGACCCAGCGAATGGCAAAGGGCTTGTAACCCTTTTGAAATATATGGAGCCAACTTTATTGGTTATCCCTGAAGCTGTTTTATTAGAAGAAGCTGATTGTTCAGCCCTTCAACAAGCCATGCTTCTTCATTGTGGCTATACCATGAAAAATCGTTTTGCCATCCTAGATGTTTTTAACGGTGATAAAGAAAGAACCTTTGATGATGAAGATGTTATAAACAAATTCCGTGAAGGTGTGGGTGCAAACTTTCTTCAATGGGGTGCAGCCTACTACCCATTTTTACATACAACAGTAGTACAGGCGAGTGACGTTGATTTTACAAATATAAGCAATAAGGATGGACTTATAGAAATTTTAACCAAAGAAGTTGTTGATGGCGTAGCAGCAGGTTTAGTCAGAGAATCAAGAGCTGAACTAATTAAAGCAGAAATTGCAAAAATTGCTTCAGCATCCTCACCTGTTGAAATTCTTCTGCTTAGTGATACATTAAAGGTTATTAGTCCTACATTTAAGAGTATTTTAGCTGACATGCGTGATATTCTAAATATTTTACCTCCAAGTGCATCCATGGCTGGTGTTTATGCCATGGTTGACAACTCAATTAACATTGCAAAATCTCCTGCAAACGTAAGTGTTGGTAATGTAATTTCACCTGTTGTCAATATAACAAATGAAGGGCAGGAAGAATTAAATCTACCTTTAAGTGGAAAGGCCGTCAATGCCATTCGTGCTTTCACTGGTAAGGGAACTATTGTTTGGGGTGCAAGAACACTAGATGGCAATAGTCAGGATTGGCGTTACATTTCTGTGCGAAGAACCATGACATTTTTAGAGCAAAGCATAAAAATTGCATCTGAAAGATATGTTTTCGAACCCAATACAGCTACAACTTGGATATCCATTAAGGCAACCATTGAAAATTTCCTTAATAATCAATGGCAAGGTGGCTTATTGGCGGGAAGTACTCCAACGGATGCCTTCTCTGTGGAAATAGGATTAGGATCAACCATGACGGCAAATGATATATTGGATGGAATGTTAAAACTAACTGTCAAAGTAGCTATTGTACGTCCTGCTGAATTTATCGTAATTACTTTCCAGCAACAACAGCAAAAATCATAATCTTAATTAACTAACATAAAATTCTAAATATATGGCAGCTCCAACGCCAGGCACAGGTGCAGATCAGGACCAAAATTGGCCGTTACCTAAATTTTATTTTTCAGTGGATATAGGAGATCAAACAGATCTTCCATTTCAAGAAGTTTCTGGATTAGATATTGAAACGGATGTAGTAGAATACCGTCATGGTAATAGCCCCGTTCATTCAACAATTAAAATGCCAGGGTTAATGAAATACGGCGATATTACCCTTAAAAAAGGTGTATTTACTACAGATAATTCATTCTACGACTGGTTGATTAAAATTCAGTTGAATACTTACGAAAGACTTACCTTGGTCATTAAATTATTAGATGAGGACGCATCTCCAAAGATGACCTGGACGGTTACAGGGGCTTTCCCTAAAAAGATAACTCCTACTGATATGAATTCCCAGACAAGTGATGCCGCAATTGAATCAATTGTATTTGCTTGTGAAGGAATAACCATTGAGGCAGCCTAATAATAATCCCAACGAAATGGGATAAAATATATGTATAAAATCCTAGAGGAGGTTAACCTCCCTGGGATTTTTCATTTTAGTATATTTATTGTTTATAACCTGAAAAATAGTATTAATGGCAGGTCTAAGTCCACGATTACAACCTCTTCCGGGATATAACTTTTCAGTAAATATTGTAACTACTGTGTTTGGGGTTCCTGTACCCCTCGTTGGTGATAATTATTTTAGTAAAATTTCTGGAATTTCTACTACCCGAAATACGAATGCAGTCCAAGCGGGTGCGGGTAATATGACAACTTATCATTTGCCAACTGAAATAAGTTATAGCCCTCTGGTATTAGAACGAGGAATAGTAGCAGGGTTTTCACCATTAACTCTTTGGTGCACAAGTTCAATGTCTATGTTAATGGGTGGAATTCAAACTGCTATTATTATTGTTTATTTGATTGAACCTCTAACTTCAGCACCTGCCATGGCATGGGCCTTCTACAACGCTTATCCGACAAAATGGACTATTAGTGATTTTGATGCTCAAGATTCAAAATATGCCTTTGAATCTATCGAATTCAGTTATTCATATTATTCCCGAATATATTAAATTATGCCAGTAGAAATAAGACAATTAGTTGTTAAAGCAAATGTAAAAGACCAGGCTGGAGAAAAATCTACCTCAAGTGGAGTTTCGAAAGATTCTAAAAAGAGCTCAAAAGACACTCTGGGATTTTATGAAAAAGAAGAACTTATAAACGAAGTTGTACATAGAGTTATGGAACAAATTAAAGCTCAAACAAACTTATAATGCTTTCATTTTTCAATCTTTCCATTACTGCTTTTGAAACTTATGAGGATATAAGCTGGGGATATTTTTGGAGTGTCGATTCCTATCAACTCCAAATAAATCCTGGCAGTGTTTCCTGTAGTTATGGAAAAAATGAAGGTGATGATGAACCCTCAAGTGCAAATGGAGGTGCTATTCCTCAAAAATCTCCTACTTATTTTAAGGAAACGGTTTCTTTTAAATTCACATTAGACTTAACAGGCGTTATTCCAAGTGTTCCCGATGGGGACTGGTATTGGATGTTACCCTCAGAAATAAGTTATTTCATGGGTTTAGAAGATTCAATAGAAAAGTTAAAAGGGGTCACTATTTACCCTCTTCGTTCTACCCATGCTCCCCCTTTCGTACATTTAGTCTGGGGAGATATCTCATTGAAAGGCGTAGTAACTGATTTAGGTATAGAATACACTTATTTTAACTCAACAGGCAGTGCTGTTCGAGCTGAGATTTCTATAACTATAGAGGAATTTATAAACAGGGAGGTTGAAGAATCTAAATATCAAAGTCCTGATATTACCAGAATTCCCACTATCAAAGCAGGAGATACTTTGCCGGCTTTATGTAAATCGTTTTATAGCGATAAAAAATACTACCTAAAAATTGCTGAAATAAATAATCTGCCTTCATTTAGGAAGCTTAAACTTGGAGAAAAATTATTATTTCCACCCTTGGAAAAATAACAAAATACTATGTTCGGAGTATCACCTTTAGATTCGGCGGGGAAACCAACTTCTTTTACCATTACTTTTAATGGGTCTGTTTTACCCGATGATTTAATGGTGTATAAAATTTCAACCTGGGAAGAGGTAAATAAAATTGCCAGAGCGAAAATAGAAATTATTGGCGGAGATACCTCGCTCCATTTATTCCCTGAAAGTGAGGAAACTGCTTTTGAACCAGGTAGTGAAGTTGAAATAAGTTTAGGCTTTGATCAGTTAAATGAGGTCGTTTTTAGTGGTATAATCGTTAAACACAGTATATCTATAAAACCTGGTTATCAAAATGCCTATTATAAAAATCTGGTGGTTTTAGAATGTGCTGATAAAGCCATTGAAATGACCTACCAAAAAAATTCCGAGATTTTTGAAAAAAAAACAGATAGTGCCATATTTACCTCTTTAATTACAGCTACAGGGGTTACAAAAACGATTACCAGCACAACTTATACCCATCCTTTTCTCATACAGCATGACATGACAAACTGGGATTTTCTTTTGCTTCGTGCTAAAGCGAATGGATTTGTTGTTTTTAATAGTCAAGGTAAATTAATAGTTGGTAAACCCGTTCCCACTGCAGGTTCAATGTCCAAAAGTACTTTAATTTACGGAGATAACATTTCGAATTTTGATGGTGAAATAGATGCAACCTCCCAGTTACAGGGTGTTTCTGCTGCAACTTTTAATCCTTATACCCAGGCAGCAGTAAGCCAGACAGGTTCAGAACCTACTGGATTACCAACACAAGGTGATTTAACTGGCAAAACTTTAGGTGCAGTTGCCAGTCCACCCGTTTTAAATCTGACCTATAATAGTCCCATGCTTTCGTCAGAATTAAAGGTTTATGCTGATGCTTTACTCATTTTATCAAGAATTCAGAGAATACGAGGATCTGTCACATTTCGTGGGCTAAGTATATTCAGTCTCGGAGATATTATTACGTTAGAGGGATTTGGAAGTAGGTTTGATGGGGATACATTAGTTACAGGTATTGAACATACAATGGCTGATGGAGTATATTTGACTAAAATTCAGTTTGGATTACAGTCAAATGTGTTAAATGGAGAGAAAATACCTAATCAAATACCTGTTTATAATCCAGTAAAAGGTTTACATATAGGAAAAGTCACCAAGATTGATGCCGATCCAGATGGAGAATATAAAATTCAAGTATTAATACCCACATTGAAACAAACAGGACTTGGAGTTTGGGCACGATTAGGTCATCTTTACGCAACATCCAGTGCAGGAAGTTTTTTCATTCCAGAAGTTGGGTCTTCTGTAGTCGTTGGGTTTTTAAATGAAGACCCTCGTTTCCCAGTAGTATTGGGAAGTCTTTATAATAGCTCCAATGCTCCTCCAGAAACGATAAGTGCTGAAAATCCAAAAAAAGCTTTTTATTCAAAATCATTATTGAAACTTGAATTTGATGACAAAGATAAAATTCTTACCTTACTGACTCCTGGAGGTAGTTCCATCATCATTTCGGATAAGGATAAGGGAATCACCATTGAAGATCTCAATGGTAATAAGATAAAAACTTCTTCTTCAGGTATTGAAATTACAAGTGATTTCAATATAACTATAAAAAGTGGTCAAAAAGTAGCTATTACAGGAACTACAGGCGTAGATGTTGCCTGTTCAGGAGGAGATATTGGAATAAAGGGATTGAATGTAGCTGCTGAAGCTCAAATAAAAGCTTCTTTTAAAGGAACAGCACAGGCAGAACTTGTTGCTTCAGGCCAGACTGTCGTTAAAGGAGGGGTTGTTATGATCAATTAAAATAAACATTTATGCCATTTGCAGCCAGAATTACAGATTTGCATGTTTGCCCTATGACAACGGGGCCTGTGCCACACGTAGGAGGTCCAATTATTGGACCTGGATCGCCAACCGTACTTATTTCTTTCTTGCCAGCGGCCATCATGGGAGATTCTGCTGTTTGCGTGGGTCCTCCTGATTCTATTATGAAAGGTTCAGCAACCGTATTGATTGGTAATAAACCGGCTGCAAGAATGGGTGATACTTGTGCTCACGGCGGAAGTATTGTTTTGGGATGCCCAACCGTAATTATTGGAGGATAAATATGTCAGCAGATAAATCATTTCTTGGAACCGGTTGGAGTTTTCCCCCTACCTTTCATGTTGACCTCAAAGGGGTACAACTGGTAAGTGATGAAGAAGATATAAAGCAAAGTATTGAAATTTTTCTGGGGACGAGATTGGGTGAAAGAGATATGAGACCAGAATATGGAAATCCACTTTACCAACATGTATTTGAAATGTCATCTGAAAAAAATATAGACTGGATTTTAAAGGACCTGGCCATTGCCATAAGAATTAACGAACCCAGACTTTTTATTCATAGCATTTCTGCAAATAAAGAAAAAATCATGGAAGGAATTCTTCAGATTACCCTCGAATATGAAATTGAAAGTACCAATGTTAGAAATAATATTGTATATCCCTATTATTTTGCTGAAGGCACCAAAATCACCTAAAATTTAAATCGCGTTGAATAATTTATCCTCATATCAAGGTTCTTCAAGAAAAAATCGCATCAACAAAGCGCTTGATTGTCAATATTTTATACCAGACGAACGAACAACTGGAGATTTTCTTCGATTTATATACCAACAATCCCATCTTCTAAAATTTTATTCCATCGATGGCAGTGAAAATGAAACGTGGAAGCCTTTTTTTGAAGGGGATGATGCCTTTTTGTTAGCTGAAATAGCAGGCATAAATATTGAAACTATTGAAAAAGAAAAGATACATATTTTAAATTCTTTTGAAGGTTATAATGAACTCTTAGCTAAAATTAATCAGTTTGAACGGTTTTTCATTTTCTGCTTAAACTTACTTAAACAATTAAATACCTGGTATAAAAGAGCTTCCGAAACGAATAAAGGAGTCCATATAACCCCAATTGAAAATGAACTTTATACCGCAATCATTGCTGAAGGAACCAATTTACTCTCAAAATTAATTGCCTATGACATGGCAAAAACCTCCTCTGATTTGCCCATTTACATGCAAAATGACTATTCATCGTTTTTAACTATCTGGAAAATTGAAGATACAGAACCCATTTCTATTTATCATTTTGGCAACAATGAAATTGACCAGATTAGTCATGCCATAAAAGAAGTTATTTTATTGTATCCTCCTATTATTTCAATTTATAGATCCTTGAATTTAAAAGCACCAGACTTATTTCATAAAACCTATTTTGAAAATGAAAATCACGCCCCTCATAATGGTTTAATTTTTTCTTTTCTTGAATTGTATGCCGTTTTAAAAACAGATTTAAATAAAATAACCCAAAAACATTTAGACTTTTTCTACACTAAAGTATTAGGTCAAAAACCTAAAAATGGAAATCCAGATTCCCTCTTTGTTTATGCTATTTTAAATCCAGATTATAAAGAAGTTTTTTTAGAAAAAGATACCATTTTACATGCTGGACAAAACGAATTAGGATTTCCTGAAAAATATAAAACTGATCTGGGTGTTCAATTAACACATGCCTCTGTAAATAAATTAATCACCCTTTATGTTAGCAGAAATCCACTGGTTGATGTTTATTCCAAATACAGATTAGTTTCAGGGATATACGGAAAACAAATCGATGATTTATCAGATTTCGAGCCAATCTCTTCCTTAGGTGAGGAACAACTTTTTTTGGGTGAGGAAGAAAAAACGATGTCAGATTTGAAAATTGGATTTGCTGTCTCTTCGCCTACACTTAGATTATGCGGTGGTATCCGTTCTGTGTCCATATCTTTATTTTTCACCCCAGAGTCTATTGATAAATTAACCTTCTTATTACTTGATATTGCGGAAAAAAGACACCTTAAGCCTGAGGAAGTTTTTCACGAAGTTTTTGCACATGCTTTTACCATATCACTAACTGCAGAGAAGGGTTGGGTGTCACCTGTCAATTATCAAATCATATCCCCAACGGACTGGACAAAAAACCCCATAATCATTGCTTTCGAGCTAGATGAATCTGCACCTGCTATTATACCTTTTAATGAAAGTATCCATTTTGGTAATTATAAATCTGTTCATCCAGTTATCCGAGTTTTAATGGGTGGAGGTTTGACCACACACCCCTATTCCTATTTAGAAAATATGAGATTAAATGAAATAGAACTTGAAGTAAAGGTAAAAAAGCTAAAAAATTTATCCTTATTTAATCATTTAGGAGCTATAGATTCTTCAAATCCTTTTCCTCTTTTTGGTCCTGTACCTTCATTAGGGTCTTATTTTATTGTTGGAAGTTCAGAATTATTTTCAAAAGATATAAATGACCTGAACATTTCAGTGGAATATCAGCCCTTAGGGCTTGATGGAGGTAACTTCATCTCACATTATGAAGCTTATCAAAAAAACATAAGTTCCAAGTCATTTAAGGTAAGTCTTTCAGCGCTATCGAATTTCCAGTTTAATCCAGAAAATTACATTGAAGCACAAAATTTTTCTCTTTTCAAGGAAGAACCTATAGATGGTAATCTGGAAAAGACCACTTTTGAAGAAATTGATTTTTCTAAACTAGAAATTCAACCCAATTATACCTTATCCGAAGAAGTAACGAAACAATTTAGAAGAGAAAAACAAACAGGTTTTCTAAAATTCACTCTGACAAATCCACCTATGGGTTTTGGTTTTGATTTATATCCTAAAATTTTTGTTAATGCAGTTACTGAAAATGCAAAACCAAATTCCTTGCTTTCTGGTGAAAAACCGACTAAATCTATACCCAATAATCCTGTTTTTCCTATCGTTTCAAATTTAAAAATAGACTACTCATCGAAAAGCAAATTTCAGTTTGATGAAAGAAAACTTTATGAAAATAACCCTGCAAAAGAAGAAAAAATCTACCATTTACATCCTTTTGGAATAGAAAATATATTTTCAGATGGAAAGCCCAAAAGGAAACAGATTATTCCTGCTTTACCTGAAGAGGGATACTTATTTTTGGGTGTTGAAAATTTAAATTTACCCCAACAGTTACACTTGCTTTTCCATACAAAAAGAAGTGAACAATGGGAAATAGGACATAAAACTGAGGTAAGATGGCAATATTTATCCCATGAAGAATGGATTGATTTTGAATCTGATAATATTCTTAATGATGGGACAAGAAATCTAATGGTTACAGGTATAATTAGCTTTTCACTACCTATAAACATGACAAATAATAATGATGTACTTCCAGGAAATATTTACTGGATAAGAGCTGTTACCAGACAAAAAGCAGATTTATTTAGTAAAATAATAAGGATTTACAACAATGCAACTACTGCTACTTACCAATATACAAAAGATTCATTCAATCATCCAACCAGGTTACCTGCCAAAAGTATAAATGAATTTTTCACCCCTGTTGAAGGTATAATGAATATTATACAACCCCTGGATTCTTTCAACGGAACACATCAAGAGACAGATTACATTTTTCATACGAGAGTAGCAGAAAGAATAAGACATAAAAACAGATGTTTGACAAGGTGGGATATGGAACATATGCTTTTAAACAGATTTGATGAATTAAATCAGGTAAAATGTATCGGTCATAACAGTCATGAAAATTTTATTTCAAAAGGAGAAATCGTTATTGTTGCCATTCCCAAAGTCTATGGCGAAAAGCAATTTTATGAACCAAAATTAAACCCCGAGCTTATTGAAGAAATTAGAGATTTCATTCATGCTTACACCAGTCCATTTCTCAAACTGGAAATTAGGAATCCAAGCTATGAATATCTTAGGTTAAAGGCAAAAGTTATTTTTGATGGTAAATCTACAGGACGATTTATACACGAATTACAAAAAGATTTACTACAATTTATTTGTCCCTGGTTTTATAATGACAATGTAGATGCCTCTTTAGGAGGATCTATAAAAAAATCAGCACTTATACAATTTGTTGAATCGAGGCCTTATGTAAAATTTTTAACTGGACTTTCAGTCATTCAGTTACAAATGAATGACAATGGGCTGTATTTATTAAAAGACACTGCTTCCGATATAGAATCAACAGATAGTTTATTAAAAGGAGGAACGCCATGGTCAGTATTGATTCCAAGTTTTTCTAATGACATCACAATACTGGAAAAACCCCAGTTTCATGCCCCCGAACCTGCCGACTTATCTGATTTTCGCATAGGAAATACACTCGTTATTGCTTCTGATATACCTCAAATGACAGAGGATTCAGACCTTAAGGTTAAAAATGAGATGACCAATGACGAAAAAAAATCTCCTGTTTTATTCACCTTCAATTTTTAATGTATCATGGCCATTTTAAATAGGATTACGTTGAAAAATTTCTTTAGGAAAGGAAGTGTTCCTACAGAAACCAATTTTGCTGACCTTATTGATTCCTCTATAAATATAGTTGAAGATGGTATTGGTAGGAGTGTTGAAGATGGCTTCCGTATTGCACCCATGGGCTATTCAAAAAGACTTCTTTCTTTTTATGAAAATTCACAAAAATCAAATCCAGACTGGTTTATAAGTTTAAATGACGGAAATTCAAAGGGATTAACCTTCCACGAAACTGATAATGACCATAGACTCGTACTAAAAAACGGAGGAAATGTAGGCATTGGAATTTTAAACCCTACCTCAAAATTAGAAGTAAAAGGGTGTATAGGAATGGAAGCCAGAAAGGGAATTTTTGCTGCAGGGCAAGTTCCAGGTGATGCTAAATGGCATAATATTCTGTCAGAACTTGATGGGGTAAATGCTTTTGAATTAATGGCCCAGATAAGTGGTAAAAAGGGAAGCGGTCGTTATGCCATAGCTCATGCTATAGCCTTGGCTACTTTTGGTGGTTATCTGTCCAGATGGTCCATACGGAAAACGGCTGCAAATTATGGCGGTTTTCTAAACCAATTACAATTCAGATGGACGGGGTCAGTCAATAATTATTCCCTACAAGTCAGAACCAGAAGACATTATGGTCTAAATGATCAAAATGCAGAACCCTATCAAATTAATTTTCATGTAACCCAACTTTGGTCTGTTTCAGAATAAAGTCTAATTAGGATAATGAAAAAAGCACAAACGGTAAGCAAAGAAAATTATGCACAACCTTCTTTGAATTATGAATGGTTGAGAGAAAAAGCCCTTCATTTTGCTCAGCAATTTTCTGGAAATATCTGGACTGACTTTAACTATCATGACCCTGGCGTCACCTTTTTAGAACAATTGTGCTTTGCCATAACTGATTTAGCCTATAGAACGCAATTTCCGATTACCGATTTACTGTTTATAAAAAATGATAAAGAACATAAAAAATCTGATAATTTATTATTTCCCCCACATTTAATTTTCCCATCAAGTCCAATACTCATTAATGATTACAGGAAATTATTTATTGGTAAAATTCCAGAAATTAAAAATTGCTGGATTCATCCTGTTAAAGATGATGGAGCAGGTTACCAAGGATTAATTGATATTTTAGTCCAAGCCGGAAAAGAACTTTCTCCAGAAGAAAAATTAAACCTAATTAGTAAAGTAAAAAATGAATTCAACTCGAATAGGTTAATTGGCTTTGATATCAATAAAATTGTTATTATGAGTGGCGTAAAAATAAGCCTTCATGGTATAATTCAAATTGATCCTGATACTGTTGGGGAATTATTATTAGCACAAATTTTTTCAAAAATCAATGAATTCTTAAATCCTGAAATAAAGTTTCAACATCCTGATGATTTATTAAAAGCTGGGATTGATCCTGATATAATATTCCAGGGTCCTACACTTCCCTTTGGATATTTAGATGAAAACGATTTAAAACCAGCCGTAAAAGGAATTTATTTATCAAGAATTAAGGAATTGATTGCAGATGTACCTGGTGTTAAATACGTCGAAGAACTTCATTTAATGAAAAATGAGGTTCGGTGTCATGAAAATTTAGTAACCTTTGAAAATGATGAGTTCCCAATTCTGGATAAGAACTTAATGCAAGATGAAAATTCGGGAAATCAAATCATCATATTAAAAAATAATCTCCAATATAAAACAGATCCATTGACCACTCAGCAATTCTTCAATTCTCAAATTGCTGATAGTTTACAAAATTATAGAACACCAAAAATAGTTTCTCAGGAAATTATTCAGGGTCGTTTCCAGGAAGAGGAAATTAAAGCATATTATTCCATTCAAAATGAACTTCCTGATATATATGGTCTAAAGGATAGCTCACTTCCCTCTTCTGCTACCCATGAAAGAAGAGCTCAAGCATTTCAGCTCAAAGCATATCTGACCTTTTTTGAACAGATAATGGCAAATTATTTAGCTCAATTGGTAAATACTAAAAAATTATATTCTATAAATCCAGATCTTAATCAAACCTATTTTTATCAAATACCTCATGATATACCCCAATTAAACAAAATAGTTAATGGAGAAGATTTAAATGAATATGAAACAAATCTGGGGAAAATAAATGAAGAAATGGATCCATTTTTTGAAAGAAGAAATAGGATCCTGAATCATTTATTAGCTCGTTTTGGAGAAACATTTCCTGACGATATCCTTAAAAAGTTTGAAAACCTTCGCGGTTTAACTTCTAAGGTAGATATTGAAAAAGAAATGATTCTCGCAAAAATTCGTTTCCTGAAACAAATCTTAAATATTGGATATAAAAGAGGTATTGGTTTTAACTACCTTCAACCTGCCTGGGAAACTACTAATATTTCGGGTATTGCACAAAAGTTAAGTCTTTTACTCAATATTAAAAGTCAGGAAACAAAATCATTTGTCAAACCACTCTTGCAGTATGCTACCATTAATAAAGAAGAAAGGCTGAAACAAAGCTGGACGAATAGTATCCTTGAATTGGAAAATAATCAAAAATTAGAGGTGCTGAGAATAAAAGATGGCGCTTATGAAATGGATAAGGTCTCTTTTTTTGCTGAAAACAGCCATCTTATCCATGATTTATTCCTTCACGGAATTTCAAATCAATTCTATAAATTAGTGCGTACGGGCTCGTATTCTGAATATCTTTATCATTTAATTTATAAAAGTCCTCAATTAAATATTGAAACGGTAGTATATGAGTCAAAGGAAGAAAATCTTTGTATTGATAAATTAAATAAAGCTATTGATCGCTTTATTTCCTTGAATCAGTTGTGTGAAGGATTTCACTTGATTGAGCATATTTTACTAAGACCACTGGAAGTAGTAATTTTTACCCTTCATTTTTATGATGTTAATGGTGAGATTTACCTCACAGGTACTTCCTCCAGTGACGTGGTCAAACTTAAAAATTTAGTCGAGGATTTTCCATTTATCGGCTCGAAAAAAGAAAATTATGGAATTATAGAGATTATTCAACAAACTAAATATCAGGTAGTTCTTTATAATGAGCGGAATGAAATCATAGGTAAGATTCAAAAAGAATTTTATTCAACTTTTGTGGCCGAAAAGGAAATGGAAATAGCTGTCCAATACTTTCAAGATATAGTTGATGGTAAAAAAGAACTGGAATCAAGTTTTGAGATTTTACAACAATCTTCACCATCTACGATGTTTCCAATCAATTTTGAATTTTCCAATGCATCGAGTATCATTTTCCCTAACTGGCCAGCAAGATTTCAAAATGAAGATTTTAAAAACTTAATAAAAGATACCGTAGATAATTTAATTCCTGCCCATTTTAATTTTAAATTATTTTTTATTGATATCGAAAAAATGAGCATTTTTGAAGCAGTTTACCAGAAATGGCTGGAAGAAAAACAAAAAATAACACCTGATTTTAATACCCTGGATAATCTTTCCCTGCAACTTGTTCAGCTTATTCTTTCCTACGATTAGAAAATAATCAACAATGAATATCGTGCATGGACATACTATTGAGAAACTGACATTTGATATTCAAATTCCCAATGAAAATTTTTACACCCCTATAGCTGACCTGATTTCAAGTATAACAGAACATGAATTAAGTGCAATTTTAGAAGGTCTGTTGAATAAATATAATATTCAGGATCAAACCATAAGGATTCCAGAAATTGAATTAGACCTTGGTAATATAACTCAAAATGAAACCAGAAATCATTTAATTTCTAAGTTTAAAAGTAGTTTAGAAAAATGGTTTGAAGAAAAATTTGTTGTAAATAATTATCAGACAGATATGCAGATTAAAACCTTTTCTTTATCCGACAGAGAATTTAATCTGATAAAATATTTTATTACGTATGGAAAAATACCCTGGTGGGGCGCAAATCCCCCATTTATTCCAGATGAGTCTTTAAAAAAATATATTCGAGAGGAAAGTGGTAAAACTAAAAACCTGATTTTCACTTTAGGGAAAGAAAAGACTACAAGAAAAAGGATTGTTTATCAATTTAAAGACGAAACCCTCTATCAACTATTTGGTATCTTAAGTCCCAGACCTTCTTCTTTTTTCAAACAATATGCCACAGATCTAAGTGAAATTCACCAAAAACAAAAAGTAGTCGAAGAAGAGGACCGGGCTTTCAAAAAGGTATTACAAGAACTGATTCTTACTTATTTAATTTCTCATACTTCTACGAGTATTGACCAAACTGCATTCTTCAAAAATCAGTTACTCTTACTTTCAAAACAATATGGTATTTCTTATAAGACCTTATTAGATAGAATCAATGAGGCCATTATATCTCTTCCAGAATCTTATCCACAAACTTTTGGTATTAAAAGTATGGTCAAAGAACTATTAAAAAGAGATTTCCTGAATATTACCTTACCTAAGCCTTCCCAAAAACTCGATTTTGATGAATATTCAGCATTGTTGACGCTATTTTATTCCTCTAATTCAAATCAATTAACAGGGAAGTATAGATCAAAAAAAGAAAGAGATCGTTTATTACGCCTCATGATACGTCAAAATAAAAAGAAAACATTCCTAGCTTTAACTCAAATTCACCGAAAATTAAATATTAGTAAAGTACATTCTGCCAACCTTTTTTCAGAGAGTATACTACTTGAAATGCTGGAAATATGGAATCCAACAGATTTAAATATGATTACTTCCTTAATAGATTCCTTTCAATATTTGAACCATAAATATTTTATTTTTACTAAAAGCAATCTTTCAGTTAGTAGTATTATATATGCCCATATTTTGTCTCATACTTTCACAAAACAAAAAACAGATGAAATTGTAGCTTCTCAACTTATTAAAAACATTACTAAAACATATAATTTAGATAAAGAATTTTTATTAAGACATTTGTATATAGCGTTAGAAGCAAATTCAGCCAACAAAAAAAGTAAACCATTTTATACATATTTAAAAGATGAAAAAAAAGTAATCTTAACCTTAAAAGAATATGATAAGCTAAATTTACTGCAATTAAAAAATATAACAACCAAATTACTAAGCAACAACTTCCCTTTGTTTGAAGAGTTTAGTAAAATAATTTCCAGCATTTATCCTACCCTAAAAACTTTTATAAATCAACCATCATTTTACACTAATTTAATAAATAAATGGATGGATATGCCTGAAAGAAACGAGCATTTCCCACATTTTATCGATGAGTTAATAACTATATTTAGTCAAAAAATACCCCTTGACAACAGGGATATATATCAATCCTTAATAAACAATAAAAAAGCTATTTCTTCAAAACTTTTTAAAGCCATTCAACATTCCTCAAAAAAGAAAAGGGCTATTTCAGAAGGAGATTTCAAAAAATTATTTTCCGACCCAACGAATTACGATAAACTTGATCTTCCTCAATTAAAAAATATACTTGCTCAATTACTGAAAGGCAATTACCCCATATTTGAAGAATTCATTAAAAAAGTTTTTAACATTTATCCATCCTTAAAGTCTTTTATAAATCAACCTGGTTTTTATATTTTCCTTATAAACATGGTTTTATTAAATCAATCAACAATTTATAAAATCGACCATTTTTTTTTAAAAGTAATTTCCAGGTTAGCAAATAAATTAAAGACTCCCTTAAAAACATTTATTTTCCCTTTATTAAAGACCCATACAGTCATACCAGATAAATTGACAAAAACATTAAGATTGGTATATGAAACTATAATAACTAAGGATCCAACCTATACAGAAACCGTGGAAATACCCTTTAAAGCGGCTGAATCTATTGAAAAATTAATAGAAATTTTAGGTTCTAGCCTATTTAACAGCATATCTCTTCCTGAAAATGCAGATAAGACAACCCTTTTTTTAGAAGTTTTACTGGCCCAAAGAGAACTTATTTTAGAAAAGTTATTTGAAAATAAATTCAATCCAAATATTTCCTTTTTACTAGTAAATGGTTTACCTGAAGAAGCCCTTCAGTTTCTTCAAATGAGCATTGCGGGAGAATCCTATAATGAATTAACCAGGGCTTCTAATGAAGTAAAGAATTGGTTTAATCGTTATAATATTATAAAAATACCCAGAAATAAAATAGGTTTATGGATTAAACAAAATACGCTCCATTTTATTATACTAAAAGGGGGTACTTACGCTAAATCAGAGGATTATTATCAATTTATATTAGAAAAATTACAAAAAGAAAGAATTTTACAATTAAAAGAACTCGATAAGACCCTAGAAAATTTACCCAAATACTTTCAAGGTGAAATAGTAAGTCTCATTTCAGAACAAAATTCTATACCCCTTCCAAAAGCATGGAGAGATAATCAATATTTCAATGACATTTTGATTCATTATTTTGTAACAGGAAAAATTCAGGCTTGGATAAATACTCCGTATCTGGAAAAAAAAGAACTAGAATTTATTTTTAAGGAAGGGCTTAAATCTGAAAATATTTCCTTGATTAAAGGCATTTTAGCTATGCCAATGCATTTAAACATTTTAAACAGAATACTTTCCTTATTAGGAAAAACAGATCCTTTAGTTATTATTCACCAGATTAATAAAATTTACCCAGAAAAATCAGTCCTGTCCTTTTATCAATCTGTAATAAAAACAGCAATCGGACTACAAATATCAAGTGATATTAAAGAATCCATTTTCATTTTTTTTATGCAAAACAAATTATGGTCAATAAGTAATCAAATACTTAAAAATGAAATACTTACAGATAATATATATAAAAAATATAAAGTCAATCTTAATTTAGGTGAAGTCAATATAACGGGACAAGCATTTAAATTAACCTGGTTACAATATTATTTTGAATCTGGATTTTGGCCAGAAGGTTTTCCAGAAGAATCCTTACCTCAATATTTTGAATTTTTAAGGCTAAGAATTCTTGAAAATCCAATTTTATTATTAAATATCACAGAAAGTTTGTCTTATCGTTCCTTTCACCAAAAGATCATCAGGAAAATATTTTCAGCTAAGGAAATTGCTTTGATTTTCAATAAAATAATTCAGATAAAAAATCTATCCTCTTTAACCCTGGACAATATTATAGAAATGTATCTTGTAAAAGATACTGCATTTATCCTCAAGAATCATTTAGAAATACTCTATGAAAGTTTATTAAGCCTATTGTTATTTGAAAGAAACCAAAAAATAAGTATTGAGAATCAGTTAACAAATGATTTATCTACTATTATTCCAGAAATAAAGTCAGAGGAGAAACCCGATAGGAAGAGGCAATTTTCATATACATGGGAAAAAGAAATGGCTTTACTCGAGTATTTCTTAACCTATGGATCTGTTCCCGTTGAATACACCACTTTTAATGCTGAAAGATGGCCTGCTCTCATAGAAAACTTAAAATTAAATGCACCGAGAAATCTAATGTATAAACTACATTTCTGGTCAAAAACACCTTATAAAATAAATAGATTACTTGAAATAGTTTCAGATAGCACGGCAATATCCTTAATTTCTCTTATTCACTATGATCTTTATGAAGAACTTACCTTATTGGAAAAATCTGTTGAAACCGTTACCGGAGAAAAAATGAGACTTAAACTAGGTCTGAAAGATGAAAAATCATTTTTAAAAAACATCCTTTTTTTCTGGAGTAAAAGTCAAAAAATTCAACCATCTCCTATTCCCATCGTTTACCAATATTTTTCTTCTTACATAGAGAAGAAAAGATTACAACCTGGTTTACTCCTTGCCCTTTTGGTAGAAAAGATAAAAAATGTTTCCTCTAAACAGATCAATGTAATTAAATCATTACAGAAATATACCAAAGATACACAAGTTGAAAAAGCAATAAAAAAAGAAATTCCAATTTCTCAAGAGGGATTACCACCAGAATCTATTTATGTCGCAAATGCAGGCCTTATTTTACTATGGCCATTTTTAGGTCGCTTTTTTAGACGGTTAAACTTAGTTGGCACGAAAGAATTTATCGATGAAGCCTGCTTAATGAGAGGCATATTATTGACTCAGTATTTAGTAACTGGAAAAAAGGAAGCACCCGAATATGAGCTTGCTCTAAACAAATTATTGTGTGGGGCAGATATGGATATGGAAATAGATTCAGAAATAGAGATAACTGAAGAAGAAATCAATTTGTCAAATTCCCTTTTAACAGGTGCTATTACTAATTGGGAAAAGTTAAAGGGAACACGAATAGGAACTTTTAGGGAAACCTTTTTACAGCGAAATGGGTCATTATACTATATGAATAATCGTTGGGAATTAAAAGTTGAAAAAAAAGCCTATGATCTTTTACTTGAAACCCTTCCATGGGGAATTCAAATGATTCAAATGAGTTGGATGAAAGAGAGATTGGTGGTTTTATGGCGTTAAATTTAACTTCCCCCAATATTATATAAAATCCTGACAAATAACTGCCTGCCTCTTTGGGGATAAAAGGGTACAAGTCCATTTAATGAACCAGGTTGCATGGAACCCGTAGCTGTTCTGATACCAGGATGGTAATATGTTTCATGATCTGGATATAAAATATTCATATCCAATAGATTATTTATTACAAGGGAAAATTTTACACCTTTTAAACTTCTATTTGTATAATTAAAAGTCGTATTAAAGATTAAATAGGCTGGAATATTCTCACCATAATATCCTAGATTTTTTGATGCAGTGGTGCCAGATCCAATTGGTTTTTCACCCACAAAATTGGCATAAAAATGGTTTGAAAAAACATGATTTTTATAGTTGAGTCTATAAGTAAATCCCAAATTAGCGCTTTGAGAACTTATATCTGCTATTTTTAAGTTTTCTGAAAGAGCATCTTTGGTTTGTTGGAATGGTAAATTGAAAGTGTGATTGAAAAATACACCCCATTTCTTGTTAGCAAAGTTATAATTAAAATCAAATAATGTACCCGTAACCTGATAAACGCCAACATTCTGATTTTGATTATTAAACGGTGGTTCATTTATAGAAACAGATGCAACGGCATCTTTAATAAAATAATGGAACAATATAAAATTCCAGCGCAAATTATTGTTTTTATGAACTCCGTTTAAGGAGAAATCTAAATAATCAATTTTTTCTGTGGTTAAATCCGCATTAGGTTTTCTATTATTACCTGTAGAATACTTATGGAAAAGTGAAACATTCTGAATACCATGTGAATACACCATTTTAGAAGAAACATGTTTCCCCAAAAAAACCAAGGCTAATCGAGGTGAAAATTCATATCCAAAACCCCCTTTCGATTGAATCCTATTATAATCGATCCTATTTCCAAAAGAAAGATTGAGCTTTTCTGGAATAATTTTATAGGTACCCGAAAAATAAAAGGCTAAATCAAAAAGGCTGTAAACATTCCCTCCTTCTGCATCAACATTGTTAAAAGTTCCTTTCTCTTGCGCGAAAGAGCCACCGTTTTGTAACAATCCATTTTCATCTTTTGGAAAATCAAGATAATATAAGTAATCTCCGAATTGGCGACTAAACCTAAATTCTAAACCGCCCATAATATTTAACCTTTCGTTTTGATAAAACGTTCTAAAATCATTTCTAAATAATTGGGCATCATAATAATAGAACAAATTTCCATATCCTTGCCTTGCAGGATTAACAGAACTGGTTGCTATCAATGAGTCAGGATATAAAAAATGCCCTAGGTTTAAACCCAGTGACTTGTTACCCAATAAATAATAGTTCACCCTAACGGATGAATTATCTAATCTATTATTTGTAAAAGAGGTAATATTTGAGAATGAAAACCGATTATATGTTTTATTAAACATGGAATAAAAGGTTGCATTTGAAACTGCCCATTTACTTCCATTATTAGTTCCAGCATTAAAGATATCCTGATAAAACCCAAAAGACTCTGATGTTTTCCAGGCTCGAATTCCTAATACCAGATTTGGGAATCCAACTTTTATGCCTATATAGGAATCTTTCATCCTATTTGAATATCCAGAAGGTTGACCATTTACAAGTCCTGTATAAGCATCTCTATCTAACGATCTAGCTTGATTAATACCAGCCGTGGTTAATTTAATACTATCTACGACACCGGATTGATTTCTAAAAAGTTGATAAAAAGGGTTATTGTTCCCCATTTTAAATAAATCTGCAAATGCAGCGGGCGTATAAGAATTTATAATTCCATTATTATTTAAAGTAATGGGTTTGGTAAGATTTAAATGATCATAATTTAACTGATCTATATCTGTGGGATCATAATCAAAAGCCTCGTTATCTGAATCATATCGATGATCACTTTGAAATGATTTAAAAGTAAATGTTGTATTAATGTTTGCATCCTTTTTAAATCCAATCGTAAAATCAGCATCACTGGTACCATAGCTACCCCCTAAAACAGTCCCATTTAAATAAAATGGGTTTATTTTTGGTGCTACTTTAACATCCGTTGATTTTTCTGGAAAAGGAATTAATTCACCCGTATCAAAAGTTATAATATTTATAGTTCCTACAAATGCACGGGGACCATACATGGTTGAAGAGGGTCCGTAGAGTATTTCAATTGCTTTAATATTGGAAAGTGGATATTGCCTGGCCATATATACAATATTTGACCAGTTATCATTTTCTTCTATTCCATTTATCATAAATAAAGTTCGCTCTGTATTTTCTTGTCTAAAACCCAATTGATAAACATTAGCATAATTAACCCCATAAAATTTTGAAATATCAAATCCAGGAAGATTATAAAGTACGTCTATCAAATCGACATAACCCCTTTCAATCATATCATTTCTATTTAAAATGAGAACACTTGCGGGAGCAACTCGTATATCTTCCGCTTTTTTTGATACTGCACTTACTGTAATCGTTTGATTTTCTGACAAAATTTGCTGTAAAAGCTGATCAAAAATAAAGTGCTGAACAGGGCCTTTATAGTCGGGATTAGATTGAATAATTCTTTTTATGTATTTTCTTGCCAGAAAAATGGAATCTTCGGCAATTGAAATAAGTGAAAGTAAACGATAAGCATCGTTGGTTAATTTTATATTTTCAAATTTTCTTTCCGAAAAACATTGAAAAACTTGTTGCTTCGCTTCTACAAAAAGACCAGATTCAAAATCTTGAGTGGCTGAGTTTATAATAGTTTGAACATCCTGCGAAATACAAATACCTGGACCAAATAAAATTCCAAAGACTACAAGTATAAAAATCTTTAAACCTCTAAACATTTTTAATACGTTTTCATTTATTTTAAAAGGTATCTCATTTCAAGTAATCTTTTCCAATGACTTTAGGAGATGATAAATTTCCAATATGAATTAAGATATAAAAATAGTATTTTATTGATTAAAAATTTTACCTTCTTTTGCATATTCTCTTTTTATGCCAAGCAGAACATCCTGATTAGTAATTATTTTTGAATTATTTTTTCTTGCATTCAACCAAGCGAACTGAACTGCATTATTTATAAAACCCCCTGCAATTTCAAAATCATTGGCCATTTTTAAAATATCTACTTGATTTTCCCCTGGTAACCGAGACAAAGCCTTTTCCCATAGTTTCTCTCTTTGGTTAATTCCAGGTAATTTAAAATAAACAATAGATTGAAAACGACGAAGAAAAGCACTATCAATATTGGGTTTAAAATTGGTTGCAAGAATGATTAAACCTTCAAAATCCTCAATTCTTTGCAGTAGATAAGAAGTTTCCTGATTGGCATATTTATCTTTTGAGTCTGTCATTTCTGTTCTTTTTCCAAAAAGGGCATCGGCTTCATCAAAAAATAAAATCCAGTTTTTATTTTCTGATAACTGAAATAAAGACGAAAGATTTTTTTCTGTTTCACCTATATATTTAGAAACAATCTGAGAAAGATCGATCCTATAAACATTTTTTCCACATTCTTTACCCATTAAAGTAGCTGTCAAAGATTTACCTGTACCAGGAGGACCATAAAAAAGAACCCTATAACCTTTCATCCATCCGGAATGAGGCACATTATCCCACTCTGGATTATTTTTTTGATTTATCCAAATCTTTATGGTTTCTATTTCATCATACGCATTGGTGTCTAAAACCAGATCATCCCAGGTCATAGAAGAATTTAACATTCTGGCAGGAAATTTTGAACTAAAGGGTGGCTCATAATCATTACCTGTAGTTAAAAGAGATAATGTTTCTTCAGAAATAGATAATAAACCACTTAATCGGGGTTCTCCCATTTTTGATTCATCCAATTTTAATATATTGAATACATGGAAATGGTGAGATACATCAAATATTTTTAAAGCCGTATTCCTTGCTAAAAGATCATTACCTGCAATTAAAAAAATAGCTGTTTCCCCTGTTGGTAAAAAACCGTTATGATTTTGCCCAGCTACTCCACCAAAAATGGTATAATATCTACCTATAACGGAATCTTTAATTAAAAAAGGATCTAATAATTCAGGTTTTAAATGTGGTATTAAGCATAATATTAAAACGAGTCTTTCTTCTTGTTTAAACTGATAGTGCCTTACAAAATGAGCATAAATACTTTCCTGATTTGATAAATCAGGTGCAATATGAAGTTTAAAAGGATCTTCCAATTCACTATTAAAAAAATGTGACAAACGAGCCTCTAAAAATGATTCAAACCATTTTAATTCCCTTTCAATGGTTTGTATATTTTGAATAAGCGCATTATTTGTCATAAAATTGGTCACATTTGAAGTAAAAGTAAGAAATTAGCGTTAATATTTAACTATGAAAGAAATAAGTGAAATTGTCAATGCGTACGAGATTGCTAGAAAAAATGGAAAAAGACTGGCTTTAGCGACCCTGGTACATTTAAATGGGTCTTCCTACCGACGACCCGGAGCAAGGATGATTGTCGATGAAACGGGGCAACTTACAGGTGCAATCAGCGGAGGTTGTCTGGAAGGTGATGCTTTGCGTAAAGCAATTTTTTGTATTCACCAGCAGCTACCTAAATTGGTCATTTATGATACCAGTGATGAAGATGATGCCACCATTGGGGTTCAACTTGGTTGTTCAGGAATTATTCAGGTTCTTTTTGAACCCATAAAGGAAGAGGACCCACATAATCCTGTTGAATTGCTTAAGCTTGCAGTTCAACGAAGGCAAAATGCGGTTATAGTAACCCTTTACAGTAACCAAAGTAAGAATGGAGTTCACCCAGGTACTACCATTCTGCAGGAAGAATCTGGATATATCATAAATGATACTGCTTATAATATTCCATCTGACTTAATTAAGGATATAAAAGAAACGATGGAATTAAAAAAATCTGCTTTTAAGTCCTATTCCAATCAGGATTTTCCTTTTAATGCATTTATTTCTTACGTTGCTCCTCCTGTTTCACTGATTATTGTTGGTGCTGGGAATGACGCTATTCCTTTACAGATGATTGCCGAAACCCTTGGATGGCAGGTAACCATTGTGGACGGTCGCCATACGTATGCGAAAATAGAACGCTTTTCACCGTCGTGTCAATTGGTCGTGAGTAAGCCCGAGAAGGTTTTAGATCAACTTATCATAGATGAAAAGACTGTTTTTGTGCTCATGACCCACAATTATAACTATGATTATGCCCTATTAAAGGCCTTACTCGGAAAAAAAGTTACTTATATAGGAACTCTTGGCCCTAAAAAGAAATTAGATAACATGCTTTTGGATTTGAAAAAAGAAGGAATTTTTTTAAACGATGAACAGAAAAAAAGCATTTATGGACCTGTAGGATTAGAAATTGGCGCTGAAACCTCAGCCGAAATTGCTTTAAGTATAACTGCTGAAATATTGGCCGCTATAAATCATAAAAAAGGTGGATTTCTGAGAAACCTTACTACAGAAATCCACCCCCGATATTTTAAAGACTAAATTCAAGAAATATGAAAATCATTTTTCACTGCTTAAGCATTTGATCTTTGCACTTATAAAAAGAAATACCTAAAATTGGTAAGTATATATTAACAGATAAAAAATACAATTATTCTAGAAATAATTATTTTCGGACAGATACTCATATTACCAGTTTAAAAGAGCGGCACCCCAGGTAAATCCACTTCCAAATGCTGCTAAACACACCATTTGTCCCTCCATAATTTTTCCATTTTCCCATGCTTCACAAAGGGCAATAGGAATAGATGCAGCAGTAGTATTACCATATTTTTGAATATTATTCCATACTTTTTCATCGGGAAGTCCGAGTTGTTTTTGAACAAACTGACTAATTCTTAGATTTGCCTGATGTGGAATAAGCATATCTATATCGGATTTATCCAGACCGTTCTTTTTAAGTGCTTCCCCAATTACTTCAGGAAATTTTTGTACGGCCATCTTAAACACAAATTGTCCGTCCATAGTAGCGGCCACCAGATTATTTTTAACCATGTGTTCTGTCACAAATATTCCGCCATAAGCGGTATCTGGAAAACCATAATCAATTTCAGTTTCTATACGATCAGCATGATACCCCCCGTGACAACCAGGACTTAAGGTTGCTAATTTTTCTGCATAAGTACCGTTGGCATGTAAATGAGTAGAAAGAATTCCTTGATTTTCCTTTTCTGTAGGTTGAAGTACGACTGCCCCTGCGCCATCACCGAATATTACGGTTACATTTCTACCCTCATTCGAATAATCCAAGCCCATGGAGTGCATTTCTGAACCAATAAGTAGAATATTTTTATACATACCCGTTTTTATAAACTGATCTGCAACAGATAACCCATAAATAAATCCTGAACATTGATTGCGTATATCTAAGGCACCACATTCGGTATTTGTTATATTTAATTCTCGTTGAACTAATACACCACAGCCTGGAAAGTAATAGTCAGGTGAAAGAGTAGCAAATATGATGAAATCAATTTCGTTTGGACTAATACCTGCTCTTTCAATAGCGATAGAAGCAGCTTTCGCGCCCATCGTTGTCGTTGTTTCTTTGAAATTTGTGGCATATCTTCTGGATTGAATACCTGTTCTCTCTTGAATCCATGCATCATTAGTATCCATTTTTTGAGCTAAATCATCATTAGATATGATATTCTCAGGCAGATAACTGCCAATTCCAGCAATTTTAGTTTTAAACATGAATGGTTAGATTTTTTAAAATATAAAAATAGCGAAATTTCACTAATTTAATAAAAAAACGTAATATACATTCTTTTACGACCTTAACTTAAAACACCCTTTTCCGATATCTTTGCGGAAATATGACAACGAAAATAGCAGAAACGTTAAAAAAATATTTTGGATTCGATTCTTTCAGAGAAAATCAGGAAAAAATCATTCAATCAATCCTACAAGGTAAAGATGTACTAGCATTGATGCCCACTGGTGGAGGCAAATCCATCTGTTATCAATTGCCTGCATTGGTTATGCCAGGAACTACTCTTGTGGTATCCCCCCTCATATCGCTTATGAAAGACCAGGTTGGAGGCTTACATACAAATGGTATTTCTGCAGCCTTTTTAAATAGTAGCCTTACCACAGAAGTTACCGCACAAGTTGAAAATTCGTTTCTTAAAGGAGAATTAAAGTTGCTCTATGTTTCCCCTGAAAAGTTAATTTCATCCTCCTTTTTCTCACTCCTTCGAACAGGAAATATCAATCTTTTTGCCATTGATGAGGCCCACTGTATTTCATCGTGGGGACATGATTTCAGACCTGAATACGCAAAACTTGGATTTATTAAAGACCATTTTCCAAGTATTCCGATTATTGCTTTAACAGCGACTGCTGATAAAATTACCCGTCGTGATATCATAGATCAGTTAAAACTTCATCAGCCAGAAACCTATTTAAGTTCCTTCGACAGACCCAACATCCACCTGGAAGTTAGACCTGCATTAGACCGATTTAATCAAATTTTGTCCTTTATAAAAAGTAAAAATGGTCAAAGTGGAATCATCTATTGCCTAAGCAGAAAAACGACTGAAACGCTGGCTGCTAAATTAAATGCAAAAGGTATAAAGGCAGCACCCTATCATGCTGGTCTATCTGCAACTGAACGTAGTGATATTCAGGACGCTTTTACCTTTGACAGAACTCCTATTATTTGTGCTACTCTTGCATTTGGCATGGGTATTGACAAATCTTCCATACGATGGGTCATTCATTATAATATTCCCAAAAACATCGAAAGTTATTATCAGGAAATTGGTCGTGCAGGAAGAGACGGTGCCGCCGCCATTGCCCTTCTTTTTTATGGTTTTGCAGACATTGGTGTTCTTAGAGATATCTTAAATGATTCTAAAGGGGAAAAAATGGAACTCCAGCTTGCAAAATTGAATCGAATAAAAGAGTATGCGGAAGCATTAATTTGCAGAAGAAAAATACTTCTGGGCTATTTTGGTGAATTCCTTCCCGATAATTGCGAAAACTGTGATGTATGTCTAAATCCACCAAATTATTTTAATGCTACCCGTTTAGCTCAAATGGCTCTATCTGCCATTACTCGATTGAATGAAAAAGTTACCTTATCTATCCTCATTGATGTGCTAAGAGGGTCCCATCGAAAAGAAATTACGGATAATGGTTTTCATCTGATTAAAACCTTTGGGGTAGGCAGGGATTACCCCTCTGAACAATGGTATTATTATATCACCCAATGGATTAATATGGGTTTCATAGAAATTGCCTATGATGCTGGAAATGTTTTACGCTTGGGTAGTGGAAGCCGAGAAGTCCTTTTTGAAAATAAAGAGGTTCAATTAGTTAAAATGCTAACGATTGCAGAAAGAAAAGAAAGAGATTCTGTGAAAGAATCCGCCTCCACAAAGAAAACCCAGCATTATGATAACTTATATGCCATTTTAATTCAGGTTCGTATCCATTTATCCCGTTCAGCAGGAATACCTCCCTATCAAATTTTCCCAGATAATGCTTTAATGGAAATGGCAAGAAAAAAGCCAATTTCACATGACGATTTGCTCGAAATAACGGGTGTGAGTGAGGCAAAAGCATTGAATTATGGACAGACTTTTCTTTCTGCTATTAGAGAATACCTTGAAGGTCAAATAAATAATAATCCTGGAATTACCCATTTATTAACTTATTACAGAATTTTGGAAGGTATGGACCTTGAAGATATATCTCGTATCAGGAAATTAACTTTAACCACCATAGAAGGTCATGTTTTAAAATTATATACAGATAATCATCCTATTAATATTTATCCGTATTTAGCTAAAAACGAAATAGAACTGATGCTAGCTGAACCTGCTGTACATCAAAAAGAAATTTCTCTCAATGATTTATTTGAAAAATGGAATGGTGCATTTTCTTATTTTCAGATAAAACTATTATTGGCATATTTAAAAAAAATAAAAACCTAGTTGATTATACTTAATTGCCTTTTATAGGAATTCGATTTGGATAATCTGTGATAATCCCATCTACGCCATATTGAACCAGTTTTTTCATCTGAGTCGTTTCATTTACAGTCCATGGAATTATTTTCATCCCCAATTGATGGCACTCATCAACGATTGCCTGAGTCACCTTTTCAAAATGAGGACTGTATATGGCTGGTTTAAATCCGAGTTCCTCCATTTGTTGTTTTACTACACCAGCCTTTTCAACTAAATAGACTAAAACCCATTCCTTTTCTTTTTCATGTAAATACCTAAGTGCGCGCGGATCAAAAGATTGGATACTTGCATTTTGTTCCAATTTTAATTTTTTAATCTCTTTTCTTACAATATCAACAAAAACAGCTACCTCAGGCGTAAAAATGCCGTCAGAGGAAGGGTTAGATTTAATCTCAATATTAAATCGCGGCATAGGTCTTTTCGAATTTTTACAATAACGTTTCACCTCCTTTACAACTTCATTTAATAGAGGTTTATAAGAAAATTCGGCCTTTTGTTCTGGAAACAAAGGATTAACCCTACTTCCACAGTCACATTTTTTTATTTCGGAATAATCCATTTTAAAGAGATTAATTTTTTCATTCCCTTTAATTGGATTTCCATTTACATCAAAACAGATTTTAGGGTTAAGCCAGGGTTCATGTGATACAACTAATTTTCCATCAGCTGAAATAACCACATCTAATTCAAGTGTAGTGATGGAAGAGTATGATAATGCTTTTAAAAACGCTGGAATAGCATTTTCCGGAGCCAGCCCCCTAGCCCCTCTGTGACCTTGCCAGTCTATCGCTTTTTCTCCTATTCCTTGAGCCATTATTAAATGAATAAAACCTATGATTAGCGTAAATGTCGAAATAATTTTCATCCTTATAAATGTTTTTTCAAAATTAGTTAAAAATGCATGTATTATTGTAAGAACATTTACATCGCGATATTAAATTTTATGGGCAAAATTTTAAAATGGACTTTTATTCCATTACTCTTGATGGCTTTAATTATATTTTCAGTTAATCTGATTTCTAAAAACAAAATAAAATCCAGGGAACAAACAGCCAAAAAAATTTGTGGAAACTGCCATCTTTTTCCAGAACCCTCATTGCTTTCAACCCACACATGGGAAAAGAGTGTTTTACCAGAAATGGGACATAGATTGGGCTATGGGGATAGAAATGAACTGCTTAACCGAATGTCATTTAATCAATTTCAAGCTTTGTGTAACATAGGAATTTATCCTGAAAAATCAATGGTTTCCTCCAACGATTGGGAAAAAATAGTTTCCTATTATCTGGAAAATTCCTCAACACAAAAAACAGATAGATTATCAAATCCAACATTCAAATCTTTTAAAAATCCATTCGATATCTTTTTCCCAATCCATAAAACGAAAAATAACACTCAAACTACGTCTGTAAGATTTATTCCTGCTAAAAAAGAAATCTGGATTGGAAAATATAATGGGCAATTGGAAATACTAAACCTTAAACTAAAATTAAAAGAAACTTTAAAATCACCGGGTCCCGTGGTTGATTCCAAAGGTGATTATAAACCAATTTTTTTAAGTATTGGAACTATGACACCGACAGAGGAGAAAAATGGTTATCTATATCGATATAACCCTCAAGATAAAATAAATTCACTAATAACAAATTATCTTCATAGACCCGTTTCTTTGGAAGTTATTGATATAAATCAAGATGATTACGAAGACTATATCATTTTAGAATTTGGATTTGAGACTGGACAGTTAAGTTGGATAAATGGAAAAACTAATAAAAAAAAGGTATTATCAAATCTTCCAGGTGCACGAAATATTATACCTCAAGATATAAATAAGGATGGTAAAATGGATTTCTATGCACTATTCGCGCAAGGTAATGAACAAATTATTCTATTTATAAATAAAGGGAATGGGAATTTTTTGCCAAAATCAATTTTAAAATTACCCCCAGTATTCGGAAGTAGTTATTTTGAAATGTCCGATTTAAATAATGACGGTAAAAAAGATATTGTTCTTACAAATGGCGATAATGCGGATTATTCAAATGAAGAAAAAAAATATCACGGTATTCATATTTTCTTAAATAAAGGAAAACAGATTTTTGAAGAATCAAAATTTATTTTTTACCCAGGTGCAACAAAAACAATTGTAAAAGATTTTGATTTAGATGGAAATCTTGATTTTGCAACAATTGCTTTTTTTTCACAGAAAACTGCCCCTTCCTTTCTTTATTTTAAAAATGAAGGAAATGGAAACTATGTTGCATCAAGCTTAAATTTACCACATGGACAATGGATGACCTTAGAAGCAGATGATATGGATTTAGATGGGGATATAGATATAATTTTAGGTAATTTTAATTTCTCAAACACAAAAGAAATGCCTTATAAGGGATCTTTTTTATTATTAAAAAATAGAATAATATAATTTTTTATTTCCATAGAAGTCTTAGCTCCATATTTTGGCCGTGATCTGCATGATAAACCTTTAAGGTGAATAAGGATGCGTCTAATCCTTTAAGATTAAATAGAATTTTCTTTAGAGGTAATACATTTTCAGCTTTTCTCAGCCAGTCTCCAGAGACATATTCTTTTTCCAAATCAAGCCATTTATAGGTAAGTTGTATTTGAAAAATATTGGAATTTAGTATAAACCGTATACTTTCAACCATAGACTCCTGATTCATTTTAATTTCTGTAACAATATTTAATGATTTTTTTAAATATCGAATAGCATGATAAGGATTTATTCGGCCAAACCCAAAATAACGACTGTGGCCATTCATATATTTGCCTTCATTAAGGCCAATTTTATCGGATGTGATATTTAGTAATGGCCGGATATGATAATTTTTTAAGGAAGGAAAAACACTCAAAATAAGAGCTAAACAACCTGCTACACCTGGACAAGATGCAGAAGTACCGCCAAAGGTACCTACATAATTGCCATCAGGATTATAACCCAGTATATTGGAACGATCTGTGGTCCAGATTCCATCTGAAATTTCAAACTTGTCAGAGGTAGCTGAACTACTTGGAAAACAACAAGCGATATTTTTACCATAATCGCTGTATGGAGCTCTTTTTTCCAGATAATCACAAGCAGCAACTGCCAGAATATTGGGTAATGAAGCATATCCATCAAAACTAACTTCCTCATTTCCATTACCAGCAGCCCATACAAGCATACATCCTAATCCCCTTCTACCCTTTTTTAGGGCATATTCTATGGCCAGACGCGAACTATCTGGAAGGGGAAAAGGAATTCGATGAGATGGGTCAGCCGGGTCATACCAGACCCCATCAGGAGGTCCCCATGAACAGCTAATAATATCAGCACCATGATCGACTGCCCAAACGAATGCCTTTGCCTCTGAAAATGAGCCTAGACCTCCACTTCTGATTGGAATTAAGCGAGACATTGGAGCTACTCCGCTGGCAGAACCTGACCCTTGAGCCATTGCAACGCCCGCACAGCAAGTTCCATGATTTTCTTCTTCCGTTTGAGGAAATGCCAGATTTACGTCTAAGATGGTATCTCTGGGAAATATCAATTTACCAGGTAAGTTAAATTCCTGATGATCTGTATCGATACCGTCATCAATAATGGCAATGGTTACATTTTCTCCTTTAGTATATTGCCATATCTTACTCATTTCAACTCCTCGAGGTCTGAGATTACCATCGATGGATGTTTCCTTTAAAAACCATTGATTATCATGAATTTGGTGACTTCTTTTGGGAAAAACCAATTCAGGATAACAGATAAGTACTTGCGGATTCTCCCCTAAAATGCGCGCGATATTAAATATTTCAAAACCCGTAAATACTGGAGATTTTAAGAAAAAAGCATTCCCAGCAAATCTAAATTTCTCTTTTATGACCAGGTTATGAAAATTTAAAATCGTTAAAATAGCTTTAAATGAAATCTTTGATTTGAATTTAACAAAAATATTTTCAGTATAGACCAAGGAGAAACCTGATAACTCCTCCTTCCAGACTCTCCCTGCAAATTTTATTTTTGGTTCCTCTTTAAATGCTAGACGACAAGCATCAAGTTCATCCGGTTCATGTATTTTAAATACAGCAACATTTACCTCAGGAAATGAAAAGACTTGTGTTATATGATTAAAAAAAGAAACAGCATTCTTAGATAAGGTCTGTTTGAGTGCGTTCAATGGAGTTATTGAACGCAACACAAACAAATCTTTCGCTTGAACAACATTAAAGGTCTTTCCCTTTACTTTTCCGCCATATCGAAAAGTCGATAGAGGAGCCTTAACAGGCAAAATCCAATTTTTTCATCCTATTATTGTATTAAAATAATAGAAGGTAAGCCTTTATCTTGAAATTTTTTACTGTATTCCGGTAAATCTTCATTGATTATTTTCTCAATGTTTGATTTATCCATTTTCCACTGCGTATTTAAATCAGAAAGTCTTTGTTTTGCGCCATTCGTAAGTTTGGCCTCATTGGTGTCTACTCTACTTTTCAGATCCAATAGCTCCCCATTTAATTTACTTGGCCAGTTAATGACATCCTGAAAATTTTTCTGCCTTGTTTCAATAACGTCAGATTCCCATTCTTCCAGTTTTTTCAAAATTGATTTTCCGTTATCCAGTAAATCTTTAGCATTTGGATTATCCTGTAATAATTCATCTTGTAACAAGATTTGCTTTTTAACTAAACGCATTTTATTAACCAGCTGATGCACCTCCTTCACGTCGGAATCAATTTTCTCCAAAACAAATTGCTGTGCCATCCATTCTTCTTTTGTCGTTGTTGAAGCAGGGTCCATTTTTATTTTAAAACTAATTTCAGAGCTCACACCGTTACTTGTAAGTTTAGCTTTATACATACCTGGGCCTACTTTGTATCCTCTTAAATCACCTTGAACGAAAACATTTTGAATTCCGGGTAACGTTTCTGTTCTCATATCCCAGGCAAAACGATTTATTCCCGTTTGAGTTGGAAGAATAGCTGGAGGAGGAGGTCCTCCGGGATAAGACTCTGATTTCTTAGGTTTATTAGAACTTAAAGTTCTCAATAATTTCCCCTCAGCATTAAATATCTCTAATTTCAACCCTAAAGAATCCACTTTTTCCTCCAAATAATAGTCTAAAATAACTCCTTCGGCTGGATTTTCACCAATATTTCCTCTACCGCCGCCATACCCTGACGATCCATATCTATAAGTGTCCTTAGGTGTGTAAAGTTGTACTTTACCTTGTGGAAATCCTTTAGATTGTTGAATAGCACCCAGATCATCTAAAATCCAAAAAGCCCTGCCTGCAGTAGATGCAACCAAATCATTATCTCTAAAAGTAAGGTCTGTAATTCCAACAACAGGCATATTAAGCTGGAAAAGACTCCAGTTTTCACCGCCATCAGCAGAAATATAGAAGGCCCTTTCAGCACCTCCATATAGAAGACCGGGCACTTTTAAATCTTCCCTGATAACCCTTATATAATCATCTTTTTCAACCCCTTTATTTATGGCAACCCATGTTTTTCCATAATCTGTTGTTTTATAAGCCATCGATCTAAAATCATTAAATCGGTATCGGGTAGCAGAAATATATGCTGTTCCAGGCTGATGGGGTGAAACCTCAATTGATTGAATCAGGCATTCAGGTAGTCCGGCTGGGGTTACATTTTCCCATGTTTTACCTCCATTTCTGGTAACATGAACGAGGCCACAATCACTTCCTGACCAAATCAGATCTTTTTCTAAGGCAGATTCAATCAGGTAAAAGATGGTATTATAATTTTCACCCCCTGCACCTTCATTGGTAATAGGTCCACCACCAACCATTTGTTTTTCAGTTTCATTCCGCGTTAAATCAGGACTTATTTCAGTCCAGCTAATTCCACCGTCTGTTGTTTTTAGTACTTTATTTGCAGCATGGTAAATGGTATTATAATCATGAGGAGAAGCTATGATAGGAGCGTTCCAGTTAAAACGATATTTCATATCTTTAGGGGCAATGGCCAAATTTAATGCTGGATAAGCCATAATATCCTTTACCTCTTGATTTGCCATATTTAAAACTTCAATATACCCCTGGTAACACCCACCAAAAATCTGGGTAGGATTATCGGGATTAAAAGCCATAAATGCACTTTCACATCCAGGACCTGATGTCCAGTCCTTATCTGTAATTCCAGAACCACTGGTTCTGCTTTGAATCATAACAGAAGAATTATCCTGTTGACCCCCATAAACCCAATAAGGGAAACGATTATCCGTATTAACTCTATAAAACTGAGCAGTTGGCTGGTTCCCCTGAGCTGACCATGTTTTTCCTGAATTAAAACTAATTTCCCCACCCCCATCATCTGCAAGGGCTAAAATATGGCTATCATATGGGTTTATCCAAAGGTCATGCGTATCGCCATGTCCTACTCTGAGCATTGAAAAAGTTTTTCCCCCGTCTATAGAGCGCATAGCAGGCGCATTGAGAACATATACAATTTCAGGATTAGATGGATCGGCGAAAATTTCCATATAATACCAGGAGCGTGCAGTTAAAGTCTGATCATTGGTCATTAATTTCCAAGATTTGCCTGCATCATCACTTCGATAAACACCTGCTTTTGATTTTTCTGCTTCCACAATGGCATACACACGAGAAGGCTCAGCTCTGGAGACAGACAGACCAATTTTACCCATAAGAGATGGAAGTCCCTCTATGGATTTATTCCAGGATTCTCCACCATCGGTCGATTTCCAGATAGCACAACCGTTTCCACCACTCTGAACCTGCCAGGGAAGACGGCGATGCTCCCAACTAGCAGCGTACATAATTCTGGGATTTGAAAAATCAACCGTTAAGCTTGAGATACCTGTATTTTGATCTACATAAAGCGTCTTTTTCCAGGTAACGCCTCCATCTATTGACTTATAAACTCCTCTTTCTTCAGAAGGTCCATGTAAAGCACCTTGAGCTGCCACCCATACAATATCTGGATTTTGGGGATGGATAATCACATCAGAAATATGTCTGGTATTTTCCAATCCAATATTTTTCCAGGTTTTGCCTTGGTCTGTTGACTTATAAACGCCATCGCCGAAAGTTGTCATCACCCCTCTAACGGCATGTTCTCCCGTTCCTACATAAATTACATTTGGATCACTTTCAGCTACTGCAATATCTCCAATTGTACTTGATTTGAAGAAACCATCGGAAATATTTACCCAATTTAAACCTGCATCCTCAGTTTTCCATACGCCCCCACCTGTGTATCCCACGAAATAGAGCTGGTTATTGCCAGGAACACCTGATATTCCGTTGGCTCTGCCGCCTCTGAAAGGACCAATATTTCTCCATTTCAACGACTGGAAATTTTTTGCATCTATCAATTTGGGTACCACTACCTCTACATTGCTAGATTTAGGTTTTTTTTGAGCGAACGCATTTAATGTAAAAATCATTAAAAACAAACTCAATAAAAGTTTCGTCACGTTTTGCATAGTTACTAATTCTATAAAAAAGGTTGATAAAATAAGTTTTTGCTTTTTAAAACATTTAAATTTAAAAATATCTATACAAAAGAATGCAAAACTCATCATTTTTCCCTCATTTTTGTCTCCTATGGAAAAGCGAGGATTCTATTTACCTTTTTATATTTTGGCATTAATACCCAGGAAAGGATTACATGCCCTGATAGATATTTTGTTTTTCTTTCTTTACCCCATTCTTTTTTACAGAAAAAAAATTGTGTTTAACAATTTAAAAAGGGTATTCCCCCAAGAATCACATAATAGATTAAAGAAGATTCAAAGAGCATTTTATAGGCAATTTCTAAAGAATTTTGAGGATCTCATACCTCAGTTATACCTTCCAGAAAAAAAGATAAAAGAAGCCATCCTTTTAGAAAATATTGAAATATGGAATGAATTAATTCTATTAAATAAGCCGGTAATCATTGCAACTGCCCATTTTGGAAGTTGGGAGAAAGCTTTTTCGACCTTACCCCTTTTTTTAAAAAATCCTGTCAGTTTAGTTTATACGCCAGTAAAAAATAATTACTTCAGTGAATTATTAATTAAAATAAGAACAAGGTTTGGATTAGATTTAGTCACTCGATATCAATTTAAGGATCACCTTAATAAACACATGAATGAGGCCTTTACCTATATTTTACCAGCTGACCAGCGCCCTGTTGATTCCTCAAAATCTTATTGGACATCCTTTTTAGGAATTCATACGCCCCATTTATTTGGCATTGAAAAATATGCAACCCAGTATAATCTGCCTGTTCTATATATGCATATTAATGATTTAGGAAACCAGTGTCAAATAAGATTAACCCTTATCAGTCAGGATTCTAAAGACACTGAATATGGCTATATTACAAAAAAGTACGTTCAACTTTTGGAAAAACAAATCTGCGATAACCCCAGCCAATGGTTATGGAGTCATCGCAGATGGAAAGGTCTTGATTAAACAAGATGCTTATTGACCATTTAGAATTTTCAATTCTACCCGTTGATTTTTCTTTCTTCCTTCTGGGGTATCATTGGAGACTAAGGGATTTTTCTTTCCATATCCAAACGAAGAAACCCTCGATTCAGGAATCCCATTTCGGATAAAATAATTAGCGACAGAACGTGCCCTTTTTAGAGAGATATCATCCGCATAATTATCAGAAGCCACATTATTGGTATGACCACCAAATTCGACTGTCAAAGTTGGGTAATCCTTTAAAAATTGTAAAACCTCCTGTAATAGTTCATCAACACCAGGCGGTATACTGATACTATCAGCCTGAAACACTAACTTCTCTATTTGAATGATCTGCTCTGATTTGAAGGAATCACGGGCCAAACCCGGAATGAGTCTAATGGGTATCATTGCAGCACTGGTATCGACACAACCCCTATCGTCTGTCACGGTAACAGAATGATAACCAGATGTTAAGTTTTTTGCAAACATTTGATTATTTCCGTTATCCCATTTAATCACAAAGGGAAAACTACCGCCATTGATTAGAAGGCTACTTTTACCATTTTGTCCATTTTCATCAGAAGCACCTCTAATAAAGGTAGTATTCACCTCTAATTTTGAAGGTTCAATCAATAACTTTTCTGCTTGAACTGTTTTATTTTTACTATCAGTAACCGAAACCTTATAATTACCTGGAGGTAATGCAGAAATATTCTGGGTACTAGCTCCATTACTCCATTTGAAAGTAAAAGGCTTTTTACCACCTGTAATTTCAATATTTAGTGCACCATTTTTATCGCCGAAGCAAGAAATTTCCTTTTCCGTTTTAACTATAGCGGTTAATTCAGGAACAAGCTCATCGAGTTCAAAATAGGTTTTAAATTCGCAGTTATTAGTGTCCCTAATAATAACTGAATGCTTCCCACTTGAAAGTAAATTTGCCATTTCTCCCATTTCTCCATTGTCCCATATGATTTTGTAGGGATTTGTCCCACCCGAAACCATTACACTCACTTTTCCATTTAAGCTATCCAAATCAGGTATTTGAACAATTGAAATTTGAGCATTTAAAGCCTGCGGCTCCATAAGATCTAAGGTGGCAGTAATATTTTTCCCTTGACTATCGGTAATGGATGCGGTGTATTTACCTTTTTTAAGATTTGATATTTCCAAGTCTTTTAAGCCGACAGCATTCCAGGCAATGGCATAAGGAGGTTTTCCACCTTTAATATTTAGCGTAGCGGAACCATTATTATCACCTGCACATTTCAGCGAATTCGTTACTAATATATTGGCATTAAACTCTTTAATATCTTCAGTGATAACAAATGGTTTGTTTACTGTACAAGCCCTTTCATCTGTAATCGTAAGTTTTTGATAGCCAGGAGCCAACGTAAAAGCTGTATCACCAGTCTCCCCCGAAGACCATACTTTCTGAAAAGCTCCAACACCACCTTTTATAGAAGCTGTTGCCATACCATCTTGACTATTAACGCTGGCAGGCTTGATAACTTCAAGGTTAACTACAATAACTGCAGGATTTATTAATTCAATGGTTTGTACTTTAGTTTCTCCTAGCTGATCTGAAACCGTTAAGGAATAACTACCCGCTTTTAAATTTTCAAGAAGCGTAGTTGTTTTACCAGGAACGCTCCAGTTAAATTTATATGGTGGTTTACCGCCTTCAACCAGAGATTCAATGGATCCATTTTCATAATCAGCACACGTAATTTCTTTAGATATTTTTAGTCCCATATTTAAGGGCAAAATTATTTCAGACATTCTGAGTGCTTTTGTAAGAGTGCAACCTTTCCCATCTACGAGCGTAAAATCATAGTTTCCATCGGCAAGATTCGTAATTTCTCCTTTCACGACACCCTTATTCCATGTTATTTTATATTCTCCATTTCCTCCTGTTGCCAATATTTTGGCAACCCCATCTGCATTATTTGTGGTAGCTGGTTTAACAATCTGCAAAACAAGATCAAGGGGTTCAGGGCCTTTAACCTCTTTATTAATGACAATAGATTGCAATTTTTCATCTGTCAAAGTAACGGTGTATAATCCTGCTGGAATATTTTTTATGGATTGTTCTTTACTTCCGTTACTCCAAAGAAAGGTAAAAGGTGCTTTTCCACCTTTGGGTATAACTTTAAGAGTGGCATCCGAATATTCGGTACAACTCAAACTTTTTTCCTCTTCAATTTCACCCATAACGGCAACTATCTCTTCCGGAATTTCCACTTGATGGATGAGGGTACAGCCTTTTTCATCTGTTATCGTAACCCGATGAAAACCTGCTGAAAGTTTTGTCCCTACGGAATCAGTCTGGCCATTATCCCATTTTACCGATGCAGTTCCAATAGCATTTTCCACTTTTACAATAGCTGAACCATCGTTTCCAAGTCCAGATGCGACTTTTAAGGTCTGACTCGAAGCAGTCATCAATTTAGGGGAAGGAATCTCAATGGCTGCTTTTGCAGAAAGGCCTTCACTATCAGAAATAGTCACTGCGTAAATTCCACCAATTAAACCAGAAATAGTTGGACTATTATTTCCTGGAATACTCCAATTAAATTTATATGGAGGCTTTCCGCCTTTATAGACCAGTTGCAGAACGCCACCTTTAGGATTTAGGCAATCAGGAGCAGTTACCAATTCAAGCTTAACCCCAATTGCCATTTGATTTTCATTGACTTCGAAAGCTGCAGTTCCAATACAACTTTTACTATCGACTACTGTAACGATATGATTGCCCCCCGCAAGACCTCCGGCAGCAATTCCCGTTCTTCCATTGTCCCAAGAGACCTCATATGGAGGCGTTCCACCTGTGACGGTAACTTTTGCCTGCCCATCTGCATTACCCGGAGCACTGGTAGCCGTTAATGCTTTTGCTTCCACTTTTAAGCGGGTATTGGGTAGATTAACTTCTGCACTTTGGGTCACTCCATCTGCTCCTGTAACTGTGACCCTATACATACCAGGTCCTAAACCAATAGGAGAATTTCCTTTAATAGTATCTGAGCTCCATGTATATTTAAACGGAGCCAGTCCACCGTTAATCCTCACTTGCAAGGCACCGTCCCATTTTGAACTATTACATGATATTGAGTTAACGACCTGAATACCAACCGCAAGCATCTCTTTCTCCTGTATAACATACATCCCTTTATCCTCTGTTCCAATCCATACTCTTCCTTCCTGATCTGTTTTTATTGTATTAGCAAATTGTGAGGTAAAATCTCTTCCTGGTCCAAAAAGTACAAATGAATCTTCTTCGACGAGATACTGGCTCACAATTTCAGAGGCAAGCCAGGCATTTCCGAGAGCATCAATCCCGATTGCTTTTAAATCTCCCTCTTTTTTATCATCGGGAATTATGATGGGCAACCATTCTCTTTTGCTATTTAAAGGTCCTGCCATATTATCTCCAAGTAACCATATTGATTTACCTTCTATGGCAATATCTTGTATGGTAAATTCATCTTCCAGGATTTCATATTTGCCACTTTTACCTGTAAAGAGCCCCAGATCTGTAGCGACCCATATTCTTTGGTTATCATCGAACCGGATTAAATTAATTTTATCTGACTTTAATTTTCCATTTTTAGTACTAAAATGCTGTATTAATTTACCCGCTTTTACATTTAAATGAAAAAGTCCACTATTTAAAGTACCAACCCAAAGCGATTCATCATCCTTTTGTAGGGCAATTGTACTAATTTCATCCTCACTTTGTAATAAATCCTTCAAAAGGCTGTTTATCAACCCCATATCCAAATATGAATCATTATTTCCACCTTTAAATTGTAACAAAGAGGTTGTATTGGGAGGTAAGGTGATTTTTACAGCCTGCGAACTTCCAAGAATTCGGTATAAATCAGATTTATCTGCAATAATTATTTGATTATCAGCACCTATATGAATATTTACAATGGTTGAATTTGCAGGAATTCCTTTATTTTTGATGACGCTCAAATTATCTTGAGCAGAAAGGAAAGTAAAACAAAACAGGTAACAACAGAAATGAAAAATTCGAATCATAAATTGTAATTAATTAAATGCAAATATGGTAAAAAAGCAGTTCACTTATCGACCATTTTAGGTTGAATAAATGAAAAGGCTCCGATTTATAAACTCAAAATCAGAGCCTTCATTGTGCTTTATCTCAATTTTTCATTTAATAATTTCAAAGAATTATTTTGAATAAAAACCTTTTCATCCAATAATTTAGATAATTCTTTAGAAAGCTCTGCAAAAACAACATAAGAGGCATCTGTGGGTTTAGCATCACCTGTTTCTACACTTCTTCGAAGGGAAGACAATCTGTTGTTCAATTTTATTGGAAAATTTAAAGGATCCTGACCACTTTGATTTCTAACTTGATACAAGTCTTCCTCAATTTTTTGTAACGACATGATAACTGCATTTATTTCTTTGACCAAACTGGAATCTTTCAAATTATTTTTATTGTTTTCCAGCTGGATTTTATATTTCCTAATTTCCATTACAGCATCATTTGCAGCGGATTCCTTTTCTTTTATCTGCATGGCCAATTGGAATTGTTTTTTCAAATCGTCCACTGTAATCCCTTTCAGATTTGGGTCTATTTTGATTTCAAATTCATGTTCCTTTTCTGTCCCATTAGCTATTACAATGGCTTTATATTTGCCGGGAACAGCTTTAGGTCCAACCTGAGGCCTACCACTCCAAATGATCATACCGGGAAAAGATGAAGCTCCAGCATATCTCAAATTCCAAGAAAAAGAATTGATGCCTTTGGCTGTAGTTGGTTTTGTATTTCCATCCCTTTCCCAATAAGGAATTGAATTATCTTGTTTAAAGACCTCTTGATTTCCTATAAACTTTTGAACTAACTGACCTGTGGCATCCAAAATTTTCACTTCTACAGAATCGGCTTTTTCACTCAAATAATATTGAAGATTTAAGTTATAAATACCCCTTATTGGATCTGCAGGTTTAAAAAGATGCAATTTAGACTGAACCGTTGACCCATTTAACTCCCTGAGGGGTGCTATGTCATCAAGTATCCAGAAACTTCTTCCATGTGTTCCTAAAACAACATCATCATTTTTGATTACTAAATCCCTGATCGGAGTAACGGGTAAATTCAATTGCAAAGAATGCCAGTTTTCGCCAGCATCAAAGGAGGTATAAACCCCATTTTCAGTTCCTAAAAAGAGTAATCCCTTCTTCTGATGATCCTCTCTGATAGATCTTGCAAAATCCTGAGGTTTAACACCTTTTATGATTTTTGTCCATGTTTTCCCATAATCGGTTGTTTTAAAAATATAGGGCGCGCGATCATCCACCTGATATCTGTAAGCAGCAACGTAAGCGGTGGCTGGATCATGTTTTGATGCTTCAATGATACTTACAGTAGAAAATTTTGGTAAATCTTTAGGGGTGATTTCTATCCAAGATTTACCCCCATTCCTGGTAATATGAATTCTTCCATCATCGGAACCTGCCCAGATAGTCTGTATATCATGAAAGGAAGGAGCCAGGGCAAAAACAGTAGCATAAATTTCTGGTCCGTTCATATCTTTTGTGATAATCCCTCCTGTTGGACCTAAGGTTTCTGGATCGGCATAAGTAAGATCCGGACTGATTTTTTCCCAAGATTGTCCATCATTTGTTGTTTTCCAAACGTGTTGGGAGCAAGTATATAAAATATTAGGATCAAGTGGCGAAAAAACGATAGGATATGTCCATTGCCATCTTTCAGGTAAAGATGAAGCTGGTTCACCCGAAAAAAAGCGTGGATAAACCTGAATATCCCGTTCCTGACCATTACTTCTATCATAACGGGTAAGTAAAGCACCTTGACTACCTGCATAAAACAAATCTGGATTCGTTGGGTGAGGCGCAATGTAACCACTTTCACCACCACCGACTTCATAAAACCAGCTCTTATTCCCTTCGTTTAAATGTTTAAAACCCCATCCATCACTCGGAATGGATAAAGTAGTATTATCCTGTTGTGCTCCGGCAACATGATACGGTACATCCATTGTAGTAGTTACATGGTAAAGTTGGGAGGTTGGATAGTCTTCCTCCGTCCATGATTTTCCGCCATTATTTGAGACACAAGCTCCACCATCATTAGAGGAAATCATACGTTGTGGATTATTTGGGTCAATCCATAAATCATGATTATCACCATGAGGAACATTTATTTCGATATCAAATGTTTTTCCTCCATCCGTTGATTTATAAAAGTTAACATTTAAACAGTAAACAGTTTCCGCATCCATCGGATCGGCATATATCCTTGAATAATAAAAGGCTCTTTGTCTCAATTTTCTTTCATCATTCATCTTTTTCCAGGTCCAGCCCCCATCATCTGACCTATAAACTCCCCCATCATTTGCTTCAACGATGGCATAAAGTATATCCGGATTTACAGGTGAAACTGTTATTCCTATTTTTCCTAGAGGAGCAGCTGGCATGCCCGGGTTTTTTGAAAGATCTATCCAGGAATCTCCACCATCGACCGATTTAAACAATTTACAACCATCTCCCCCTCCCCACATTTTCCATGTTTTTCTGTAAACCTGCCAGGTAGTCGCATATAAAATTTTGGGATTTGTTCTATCGATTATTAAATCGGCGGCACCTGTATTGGCCCCTATGAAAAGAACCTTTTGCCATGTATTACCTCCATCCTTTGATCTAAAAACACCTCTTTCTTCATTATCGCCATAAGGATGACCTAAAGCTGCAACAAAAACAATATCAGGATTGGTAGGATGAATTCTTATTCTGGAGATAGACTGCGTTTCTTTCAGACCAAGATGCCTCCATTTTTTTCCACCATCCACCGACTTATAAACTCCATCGCCTTGAGTGATTGAGCCTCTAAGCTGGGTTTCACCCATTCCTATATAAACCACATCTGGATTAGTTTCCGCTACAGCGACAGCACCTACAGATGACGTATTTATCTGACCGTCTGTCACTGCAGCCCATTCCTGACCTCCGTCCGTGGTTTTCCACAGACCTCCTCCTGTTGCGCCAAAATAGTACTCCAAAGGTCTTCCCGGACTTCCCGTACAACCCAATGATCTGCCACCTCTGTTT
>JBEAXK010000142.1:0-3235 GCA_041159865.1 Bacteroidota bacterium | reverse complement strand
CTTTTCCCCGACAGGTTCAATGTATTAATTACATCAATCTCCCGTTTTGAATCACAGATTAAATGGATTAACAAGATTTCACTGATTATTCCTAAGGTCTTCGGTTTTTTTCAGATGAGATTACCTCAAAACCATTGCCAATACTGATGTATTTAAAAAAACATAAAATATAAAAAGTCTAATGTCCCCGAGGGTACAAAATCAGAAAACCGGGTACAAAATCAGAAAACAAAGGATACAAAATCATTAACCTCGCGACCTAAAATAATAAATGGAACATTATGGCACATTTAGCGAACAAACTATCATTGCACATTAGAAGCGAGAAAGAATATGATGTACTTAATCATATTGGGACGAGACAAAATGGAATAAAACAAGTTCAGACCCCATTTTGAGCTTTACGAACAGACATTTTATATCCTTAAAAAAAAAATGAAAAAATTATTTATCGTAACTATTTGCTTCTTCGCTCTAGTCACCTCAAACGGTCAAATAGTTCAAGAACGTTTACCAGGAGCTGAGGAGATTAGTAACAGGAGAACTTCCTTTAACCTGGAGGAAATCAAAGTGAGATGGAAAAAAGCTGCTTTGGAGAATTGTACTGGAGTTCCTTGTACAGGTGGAACAAGTGGTTCATTTACCTGCGGAACAAGCACTGTGGCAGATATTGACGGCAATACCTACAACACAGTTTTAATAGGTACCCAGTGTTGGACGAAGGAAAACCTAAAAGTGACTAAGTATAATGATGGCTCAAACATAACCTTGGATGCATCGGGTGGTAATTTTGGAACAGCATCAGAAACCTGGACTTCACAACCTGCGGGGGCTCGAACAATTTATAAGAATGATAATACTTATTTTGCAAACTATGGTTATTTATACAATTGGTATGCTGCAACTGATAATAGAAAGATATGTCCTGATGGTTGGCATATACCGTCAGATAGTGAATGGTCTACTTTAGAAACATTTCTTGGTGGTATGACAATAGCTGGTGGCAAGATGAGAACAACCGGTAACATTTTATGGGCTATTGGTAACGTTGCAGACAATTCCAGTGGTTTTTCAGGTACTCCAGGGGGAATTAGAAGAGCTGATAATGGGGGATATTCTGCAGCAGAGGACAATGGTTGGTTTTGGAGTGACAACCAGGTTGACTTAAATAATGCTAAAAGTAATAGATTACGATATGATAGTGACCAATTTTTCAGAGGAAACACTAAACTAAAAAAAGAAGGGCATTCTATTCGTTGCATCAAAAACTGACATTTAATTTTATAACTTTTTTATATCCTAGACATGTGAGAGATAAGAGAGAGAGATTAACTGTATCGAAAGCCTAACTATCGAAAACAATAGTCCCCGATACAAAAGTGTCGGGGATTTTTTATTTGTTCCGGTTTAATAATCTAAAGGTGCCACACAAAAAATAAACCATCGGGAGGAAATTTTAAAAACCGCCTTTAACTTTTCGGTAAACCCCGTTTCATCCTTTTCGTTTGCTAGACATTTTATACAACTCCATTTTATTTCGCCATAAATCCGAAGATGCGATGAACGCATCGTCTTTCCCCGACAGGTTTCTATTTATTAATTAGGAACCCTTTCCCTTTTTGAATCACTTATTTAAAGGATTTCCAAAATTTCACGGATTATTCCTTACGTCATCGAATTGAAATTTAGGATTATTTGTGAATTGGTTACTTTTTTACCCTTTTTTCCGCCGATGCGTTACCCATCGACGTTATGGTTAATCCTCCAAATCCTCCAAATCCGGATTCAAACAACTGTCTGCTACGCACCCAATTTTCAACAAATATGGAGTCAATAGTAGTGGCAAGCCTCCTGGGTATCTGAAGTATTTTGCCGGAGATGGTTGTTTTTGTGGCATATTTCTTCTAAATAATTTCTGAAGCAGGTTTTTCCAGAATTATTACCTACGTCTTCATTTTTTTTCGGATGAGGTTGCCTCAAAACCCTTGCTAATACTAATATATTTAAAAAAACATAAAATATAAAAAGTCCGATGTCCCCGAGGGAACAAAATCAGAAAACAAAGGATACAAAATCATTAACCTCGCGACCTAAAATAATAAATGGAACATTAAGGCACATTTAGCGAACAAACTATCATTGTTTATCAAAAACGAGAAACAATATGGTGAACTTATTCAGAATGGCACGAGACAAAATTCAATAAAACAAGTTCGAAAACAAGTTTGAGCTTCAAAAACAAATATTCTTTTATCTTTTTAAAAAGCAAACATGAAAAAAATTATTGTTGCAGCTATTGGTCTGTTCACTTTAGCTACTTTAAACGGTCAAGCTGTAGAACAAAGGTTACCAGGAGCTGAGGAGATTAGTAACAGGAGAACCTCCTTTAACCTGGAGGAAATCAAAGTACGCTGGAAGAAAGCGGCATTGGAGAATTGTACAGGGGTTCCTTGTACAATAACGGGACCTGGAACGGGTGGTTCATTTACTTGCGGAACAAGCACGGTAGCAGATATTGATGGTAATACCTATAATACGGTTTTAATAGGTACCCAGTGTTGGACAAAGGAGAACCTCAAAGTGACAAAGTATAATGATGGAACTTTGATTCCTTTAGATGCTTCTGGTACCTCTACAGGTACGGTTTCAGAAATGTGGAGTGGTCGAACATCAGGTGCAAGGACTGTTTATGAGCATAATAGTAGTTATCTTGCCGTGTACGGATACCTTTACAATTGGTATGCTGCATCAGATAGTAGAAAATTATGTCCCAACGGTTGGCATTTACCCACTGAAAATGAATGGAAAATTTTAGGAACTTTCCTAGGTACAGATCCAGGCTATAAAATGAAATCGAAAGATCTCACTTTATGGACTTGGTCAACAAACAGTAATAATACCAACTCATCTGGATTTACAGCACTTCCAGCTGGTTCTAGGGATGGAACTGCTCCATCATTCGGTGGATCATTTAATGAATTAACTGACCACACTTATTGGTGGACAGCTACCATTGATAATGTTACTAATTTGCCTGTTATTTACTCTGTCTGGGACGGCGGTAGTTTAGACGTTTACAATGCTGATCCAAAGGATCGTGGTGTCTCTGTTCGTTGCATTAAGGATTAATTATCGGTTTAAATAGGCTGTTAAGATACCATTATGGGCTTATTAAATATAGGAGTATGATGCTCCCCAATGTTAAAACAGCTTTAGTCCGAAGTTAAGATATAAT
>JBEAXK010000106.1:0-50139 GCA_041159865.1 Bacteroidota bacterium | reverse complement strand
GCTCAGGGAGATGTAAAAATTATCATCAATGGAAATGAGGATGCTCCTCTTATGGTTAAACAAGGTAGTTCCTTACTATCTTCTTTAGCAGATAATAATATTTTCTTACCCTCTGCCTGTGGAGGTGGCGGAACTTGTGCTATGTGCGAGTGTCATGTTTCAAAAGGTGGTGGTGATGTTTTACCCACAGAACTTAATCACCTGACCAGAAAAGAGGTAGCAGAGCATAAAAGACTCGCCTGCCAGGTTAAAGTTCGTCAGGATATGGAAATCCAAATTCCTGAAGAGATTTTTGGTATTAAGAAATGGGAATGTGAGGTAGTTTCAAACTATAATGTGGCTACTTTTATAAAAGAATTTGTAGTAAAACTTCCTGATGGTGAAACCTTAGATTTTGAATCAGGTGGCTATATCCAGATAGATGTTCCTAAAATTGAAGTTGATTTCAAAGATTTTGACATCACTTCCCATCCCCGTATGGGTAAAAAACCGGATGCTTTCAAAGATGAATGGGATAAGTTTAATCTTTGGAGTCTTAAAATGATTAATAAAGAAGAGCAGTTTCGTGCTTATTCTATGGCAAATCATCCTGCTGAAGGTAATATTGTAATGCTTAATATTCGTATCGCTACACCTCCCTGGGACAGAGCTTCTAATGGCTGGATGAAACTAAATCCTGGCGTTTGTTCTTCTTATGTGTTTGGTCTTAAAGAAGGAGATAAAGCAACTATCTCAGGTCCTTATGGCGAGTTCTTTATTAAACCTACAGAAAAGGAAATGATTTATATTGGTGGTGGTGCCGGTATGGCTCCCCTGAGGTCTCATATTTTCCACCTTTTCCACACCTTAAAATCTAATAGAAAGGTTTCCTACTGGTATGGCGGTCGTTCTTTAAAGGAATTATTCTACATAGAGGATTTCAGAAATATTGAAAAGGAATTTCCTAATTTCTCTTTCCATATCGCTCTTTCAGAGCCAATGCCTGAAGATAACTGGACGGGTTTAACTGGATTTATTCATAATGTGGTTTTGGAAAATTATCTTAAAAACCATCCTGAACCAGAGGAAATTGAGTACTATCTTTGTGGACCTCCTTTAATGCTTTCTGCTGTTCAAACAATGCTTTCAAATATGGGTGTTCCTGAGGAAAATGTTGCTTTTGATGACTTTGGAAGTTAATGGAAGTATGAAAAGAAAACATTTAAAAAAGGGGTAATTATGTTATCCCTTTTTTTATTTGATACCTAAATGAATAAAATGATTAAAGCCAGGATGGTTAATATAATAAAGATAACATAACTCAAATTCCCATTTCCATTTCGATAACTTCTATGCAATAACTCAATAGCATCCCGCCATTCCAGTTTTTTACCCACTTCCTCTTTTACTAAAAATAAATATCTTGATTTTCCTAATGGACTGTTGTCACCATGTTTCTTTAATATAAAAAAATTAGCATCTAAAAAAGCTAATTCATATAATTTACCTTCTCCATTTTCAATTAATAATTTTTTGGCCTGATTCATTTTTCGCCAGTATCCAAAAGAAACTTCTCCATTTACTGAGTTTAAATATTCCTCGTTGGGGTTAAAAAAATGTAAAACAGACTCGTGGAAATAATCATCATCCCTAAATTCCAGCCATGGATGTTCCAGATATAAATCTTCCATATCTAAATCGTCACTGTAACTTTCCAGCTGAGGGAGCATTTCTTCCAAATATTTATCTAAGTCATTGGCTTCCGGCAATGGTGTTTGAAAAGTATTTGATATTGCTTCCAGAAATTTAGATGCCACTTTGTCTTTTTTTATGAGGTTGATTTACCTTGTTCTTTTTAAAAAATATTTTGCCGAAACTAAGAGTAATCCAAAGGATTCTCCAGCCTCCTTTCCAGTATGTGCATGGTGAGCTCCATGTGCACGTAAAATGGCTCTGGAATAGGAATTATCCAAATGTTTAAACCAGGAAAAACGCTGATGAATATAAACATCGTGGATTAAAAAATAGATGACACCATAAATGGAAATACCGATGCCAACATAAAGTAACCAGGTATTTGGCGTACTTAATCCGATGATATAGGATGCTGCACTTGGAATAGCGAAAACTAAGAAAAATAAATCATTTTTTTGAAAAAATTTGCCAGATTCTACCTCTGGTTGGTGGTGATCTTCATGCCAAATCCATAAAAATCCATGCATTAGGTATTTATGGGCCAGCCAAGCAACTAGTTCCATACAAAAGACGGTGAAAATCGTTATAATAGCCGGTAATATAAAAGTAGACATTTTCAGTTGATTTTGTTTAACAAATATAGGGATAGATAAATGATAGGTTACAATAAATCGACGGCAATCTTTGCAGATAAAAGGCATAAGGGTATTCCTCCACCAGGATGTACACTTCCCCCACAAAAATAAAGGCCTTTTATTTGTTTTGAAAAATTAGGGTGACGAAGAAAGGCAGATAAAGGTTTGTTAGAAGATGTCCCATATAATGATCCCTGATGAGACTGAGTTCTCGATTCGATCTCGGCTGGACTTAATATTTCTTCCATTTCTATAAGCGGTTCAATGGGTTCCCCCAGTAAATGGCTTAATTTTGAAATAATCTGTTTTTTTAGAACCTGAATATCAAAATTTTGTTGATTTTTTGCCTGGCTGGGAACATTGACCATAACAAACCAGTTTTGGGAACCTTGTGGTGCATCTGTCGGTGTATGGTTGGAGGTTAAATTAACATAGATAGTTGCGTCTTTGGCTACTTTTCCTTCTTTCAAATGATTAAATTCGTTTTTATAATCATTGGAGAAAAATATATTATGCATTTCCAGTTGTGGAAAAACCTTTTTTATTCCCCAATAAAATATCATGGCAGATGTGGATCTTTCTTGTTTTAAAATTCTTTCGGGTCTGGGATGATTGGGTAATAATTTTTGGTAGGCAAAAAATACATCCATATTGCAGATAATTCGATCATAGGAATAAATATGATTTGCCGTTCTTAATCCTTTAATCTGCTTATTTTCAACTAGTAATTCCTCTACTTTTGAATTAAAATGAAAAGTTACGCCTAAACGCAAGGCTAATTCATACACCGCTTTTGTTATGCTGTGCATACCATCTTTTGGATAATAAGCTCCAATATGATGTTCAAAGTGAGGTATTATGGTTAACAATCCAGGTGCCCTATAGGGATCGGATCCATTATAAGTAGCAAAACGATTGAATAACTGGACTAGTTTTGGATGTTTTAATATTCTTTCGTTAACCTTATTCATCGAGGAGAATAAGTCATATTGGTGAATTTTCAGCAGGGCTTTTAAAACGGGTAAATTAAGCCATGTGGACCATTTATGAAGTGATTTTTCCAAGAAAATACGCCCGTTCGCGTCATATTTATGTTCGCTGTCCTTTAAACTGTCAGAAACATACGATGCAGGAATACTCAATTTACTGGATGCTTCCTTGCTGAATTTATTTTTGTCAGCAAAAGCACTTAAGGTTGTTCCGTCTTCCCAGAAATAATTACAAACTGGATCTAATCGGGTATATGTAAAATAATTTTCAGGCTTTTCACCGGCTAAATGGAATAATTCATCTACATATTGAGGCATCGTAAACAAAGATGGACCAGCATCGAACCGGTAACCACCTTTTTCAAAGGCAGTCAATTTCCCTCCTGGATAGCTATTACCTTCAAAAACAGTTACTTTATGTCCAGCTACAGCAGATCTGACGGCCGCTGCCAAACCTGCAATTCCGGCACCCACAATTCCAATTTCCATAAAATTTAATCGTATAAATGGTTCTGAATACAAACAAAATTATAGAACATGGGTTCATTGCGATATAGATTAAGATGCAAATGCCATAGGAGGTATTTTATTTTCTATCGAATTTTCATTCAAAGCAAGAGGCAATTCAATCCAAAAAATGGTTGTTTCATCTTTAGTAGAATGAAATCCAATAATTCCACCTGCACTCTCAATAATATCTTTGCACATGGCCAATCCAAGTCCTGTACCGGAGGATTTTGTGGTGAAGTAGGGGGAAAATATTTTCTGTTGTGTATCATTTTCCACACCCGTGCCATTATCTTCAATTTCAAGACGGACTCTTTGATGGTCAGACTGAAATAATCTGATATGGATATTTCCTGCCTTTTCTGCTGGAATTGCTTGAACCGCGTTATTTAAAAGGTTATTAACGACTCTCTGTATTTGATGTTTGTCTGCAAAAACAGGATAACACGATTCCTGAAAGGTACAAGTCAAGTAATTACCGTTATCAATTTGATGACGATACATTTCAATAGTTTGTTCTAAAAGTTCTACCAGATTAAAGGTACTGTTTTCAGGTCCAGGCATGGAAGCAAACTGAGAAAAGGCAGTAGCAATATGATCGAGGGTATTGATCTGCTCCATCATCGTAAGGGTTAAATTAGGCAGTAAGGTCTGAACAAGTTCGGGATGAAGATTGCCTGCTCTTTGTAAATATTGCAGGCTTAATTTCATCGGAGTAAGGGGATTCTTAATCTCATGAGCTACTTGTTTTGCCATTTCACGCCAGGCTACCTCTCTCTCTGTTTTTCTTAATTTTTCCGAACTATCCCAAAGGGCATCAATGGCAGCATTATACGCATAAACCAACTGACCTACTTCATCGTTTTTGTGCCAGGTAATTTTTTCACTAGTATCTATTTTAAGATTGCTTAAGTGCTTACTCAACTGGTCAAGTGGATTTGTTAATGAATTCGTTATATAAATAGATATGGCTGATATACTCAACAATAAAAACAAATAACCGCTAAAAAGTGCCCCTATAAAATCAATGGCTTCATTGCTTAATTTTTTTTCATCGTTCGGAAAATAAATACCCAGCCAAGCTGATTTTGATTTGTCTTTATAATTTTGAACGGGATACCAGATTCTTATTAAATCTCTTCCTTTCCAGGTTATTTCTTCTTTTTTTATATTTGGAAGTTCTTTATTTAAATGTATTGGAGTACCTCCAGGTAAATCAAATGGAAAGCTTTTCAAACGATTTTTAGAACCATCCACGTATAACAAATCGTATCCATGTTGTTTTGAAATGGACGCAAGCTGACTCTCAGAGCCATGAAATCTGCTTTGAAAGGTAGAAATAATCTCCTGGGCTAAATCCCATTTTCTTTTTTCATTTTCTTGCTTCCTTGATTTATTAAAATAAAATAAAGTGGTCAGACTAAGCATGCAAAAAGATGAAAAAGTAAGGTAAAAAAGGGATCTTTGAATACTGCTTCCTAAAGATTTGAAATGGATGGCATTCTTTAGATGGAATCCTTTTTTCCTGATTTTATTTATCCATGTATAAATAAAATAAAGGAATAAACTAAGGGATGCTGTAAATGAAAAGAAAGCAAGTGGCTTTGCATATCCTCCGAGTCTTTTTCCAATGATAACCCTCAAACCAGAATTGTAGACCGAAGAAAAACTCATCTGTTTTGCAGAAATTTGTTTTTGAAACGAATATGGATTGAAATTTTCAACTTTTTCTTGTTTATTAAAGGTCTCATTTCCTTTATTGAAAATTGACCTGTTTTTATGGTATATGGAGACTGAGTAATCTGTCAGGTTTTCGATGCCCTTATAATTTCCTGCCATTAAATTACTCAGTCGTTTGGATAAGTCCGTTTTTAAGACAAAAATTAAAACAGATTCTTCCTCTGGCTGAAAAGCATAACTTAATTCGTTGTCTGTTGAAAGAAAAAATTTTCCAGTACCTATGAATGTGTTATTATCTTTTGGATGATATTTTACTTTGTAAAAGGATGAAATATAAGGGGATAATTGAAGCGTTTTTTCGATTTTTGTCTGATATTCAATAGTAGAAAGTTTTCCACTTTCCCAATCTTTGTGAATTTCTTTTAACTCAATGTATGTATTTTTATTTCTTTTTGAATGTCTCAGTTCATGAACTAGTTTTTCATCTTCTAGTCTAGATAATTTTTTGGAAAGAATAAGCATCTCACTCCATTCTCTTTCTATCGTGAATTTATAAAGTAGCTGGGTGTGAAAAAAGGTAAAAAACAAAACCCAGGTCAAAGTCCAGGTCAAATGAGCATAATGTCCCTCCAAAAAGAGGTCGTAAATAAGGAACAAAGAGAAACTGAAAAGGAATATTCCTATTAATGGAATATTTATAGAAGAAAAATAAAAGGGGATAAGAGTTAAAATGGAAATGACTAAATATAAAATTAATCTTCTTTTTAATCGAGGTATCAATATCAAAAAATGCTTGTTGGTTTCATTGCCCAGCTTCCAAAAAATACCAACTAGGCAAATATGAGTTAAAAATGTTAAAAATCCTGTCGTGCCTAACCTAAAAATATTATCCAAAGCAAGGGGTACCGTTGGTAAACAAAGGGTATATTTAATCCAGCTAATAAGACAGAAAAGCATGGATATTTGAAATATTGAAAGGATGATTATATTAAAAATTTGTCTTGTTTTGGAGGAATTTATAATTACCAGATTTCTAAAAAGGATATAAAAAGTAAAAGAAATGACTGTCCATAGGATGGAAGAGAAAAAAGTTCTTTCTGGTTGAAAATCATTAAATAAAGTTGTAATTTTCATACAAATATCAATCATAACATTGTAAATTAGCATTTTATGTATTATAAATAATATGCAAGTATAATAATTTTTATTGATAATCTCAATTCAATTTTTTATTTGATTATTTTTATAGATATTACGAAAGAATAATTTTAATCATGTTAAATAAAAAATCGATTATAATAGGTGGGGGAAGTTTTGCTTTATTAGTGGTTCTTGCCTGGTTTAGCATGGACAACGCTAAAAGCCCCCAAAATATAGATGGGATGGTAGATTATAATCTGCATGTCAGACCCATTCTTTCTGATAAATGTTTTGCCTGTCATGGACCAGATGCAAAAGCAAGACAAGGCGGATTCAGGCTGGATGTTGCGGACAGTGCTTATGCCAGGCTAAAAGAAAATCCTAAAATGCACGGGATTGTCCCCAATGACAGAGCTAAATCTGGACTTTGGTTGAGGATAATTAGCAAAGATCCTGAACTTTTAATGCCCCCACCTAAATCTAATTTAGCTTTAACAGAAGAGGAAATTGAAATACTTGGAAAATGGATAGATGAAGGGGCTGTTTATAAGCCACATTGGGCATTTTTACCGCCCCAAAAACCTCAAATTCCCAAAGTTCGGAAAGCCAGATGGCCAAAGAATGAGATTGATTATTTTGTTTTGGCTGAAATGGAAAAAAGAGGTTTATCACCAGCTGAACAGGCTGATCCGGAAAGGTTGTTAAAAAGGATTAATTTAGATTTAACGGGACTATTACCCAATATTGAGGTTCAGGAGGATTTCCTTAATAATCCAAGCCCAGAAAATTATAAAAAGGTCATAAATAAGCTTTTAGCTTCTCCTCATTATGGTGAGAAAATGGCTATTTCCTGGATGGATTTGGCACGTTATGCCGATAGCCATGGCTACCAGGATGATGGATACAGAACGATGTGGCCCTGGAGAGATTGGGTAATTCATGCTTTTAATAAAAATTATTCCTATAAAAAATTTGTTTCCTGGCAGATTGCCGGTGATTATCTAGAGCCAAGAAATAAGGAGGCTATTTTGGCTACCGGTTTTAACAGGAATCATAAAATTACCCAGGAAGGAGGTGTTATCCAGGAGGAATATAGAACAGAGTATGTTACAGACAGGACGAATACCTTCTCGAAATCTTTTTTGGGTTTAACCATGGAATGTGCCAAGTGCCATGATCATAAATACGACCCAATTTCGCAGGAAGAATACTATAAAACATTTGCTTTTTTTAATCAGGTGGATGAAAAAGGTCTAGTTGGCGATATTTCACTGGCTTCCCTTGCTGATCCTCCATTCATCAAAATTTCAAAAAAAGAGGTAGGAGAATTACTTAAATTCATTAATCTTCAGGACACAGTTGTTTCCGTCATGGTGATGAAAGATCTTGAACAACGTAGACCCACCCATATTCTTAGGAGAGGTCAGTATGACCAGCTGGACAGAAAAGTAGGTTATGGATTACCTGTTTCCGTATTACCTTTTGATACAACAAAATATAGTCCTAACAGAAAAGGTCTTTCTTCCTGGATGTTTGATGATAAAAATCCATTGGTAGCAAGGGTTTTTGTGAATAGAGTCTGGGAAAATTTCTTTGGCAGAGGTTTAGTGAAAACTTCTGGTGATTTTGGATTACAAGGTGATTTACCTTCCCATCCTGCCTTGTTAGATTGGTTAGCTGTCGATTTTAAAGAACATAACTGGGATATAAAGAGGTTGGTAAGGCAGATTGTATCTTCGGCTACTTATCAGCAAGCAGCCAATGTCAGTCAGGATAAAATGAAGAATGATCCTGAAAATATCTGGCTTTCCAGAGCACCCAGACTACGTTTACCAGCAGAGCTTATCAAAGATTTAATTCTGGCTTCTTCCGGTCTCCTTATTCCAGAGATTGGCGGACCATCTGTTAAACCTTATCAACCTGATGGGATCTGGGAGGCTACCACTTCTGGCAGAGGTCAGTTAGCTACCTATATTCAGGATCATGGCAAATCACTTTACAGAAGAGGCTTATATAATTTTATAAAGCGTACCGCCCCACCTCCCTCTATGCTTACTTTTGATGGTCCGCCAAGAGATCAATGTGAAATAAGCAGGCCAAGGACCAATACGCCCCTTCAAGCCCTCATTTTATTGAATGATCCTATGGTAAATGAAGCGGCAAGAGTATTTGCTGAAAAATTGCTAAAGGAAAAGAAGGGTAATATGGAGGAAATGATTGGACTTGCTTTTAGGAGAATTGTTTGCAGAAAGGCAAAATCAAATGAGGTCAAGACACTGATAACTTTTTATAAAGACCAGTATCAATATTTTTCAAAAAAAGCAGGTCAAGCCGAAAAGGTGTTGAATCAAGGTGAATATCCTCATGAAAACATTAAAGATAAAAATGAAGTAGCTTCCCTGGCCTTAACTATTTTAACCATTTATAACCTCGAAGAATCTATATCAAAAACCTGATGATATGTCAAATCCTTTTTTCGAAAATCAACAACATGTTACCCGAAGACACTTTTTAGGCAAACTTAGTGTTGGCATTGGAAGTGTTGCATTAGGTTCTTTATTAACAAAAGATCTTTTTTCTCCCAAATCACTGGAAGATTCTATTATGGCTGGCATTCCTCATTTTGCACCAAAGGCAAAGAGGGTCATTTATTTATTTCAGAATGGTGCTCCTTCCCAATTAGAAACATTCGATTATAAACCCTTATTAAATAAAATGGTCGGTCAGGAGTTACCTGCCTCCATTCGTGGAGATCAGCGTTTGACAGGAATGACAGCAGGTCAGGAAAAATTTCCATTGGTTGGTTCAAAATTTGCCTTTAATCAGTATGGTCAAAACGGCACGTGGATTTCTGAAATTTTTCCAAATATTGCAAAAATTGCGGATGATATATGTGTAGTAAAAACGATTCATACTGAGGCGATTAATCATGATCCTGCCCTTACTTTTTTTCAAACAGGTGCTCAGCAAGGCAACAGACCTAGTATGGGTGCCTGGCTAAGTTACGGTTTGGGAAGTGAAAATGCGAATTTACCAGCCTATTGCGTCCTTTTATCAAGAGGAAAAGGAAACGGACAAGGGGTTTATTCTAAATTGTGGACCAATGGTTTTCTCGATAGTGTTCATCAAGGTGTTCAGTTCAGTAATAGTGATGAACCCATTTTATATCTGGAAAATCCAGACGGAGTTGATGCAGTCACAAGAAGGAAAATGTTGGATAAACTGGCTATGTTGAATGATGAGAATTTTAAAGAATTTGGAGATCCTGAAATTCAGTCCAGGGTGCAGCAATATGAAATGGCTTATCGAATGCAAACAGCGGTTCCAGAAATGATGGATTTGTCCAAAGAGCCGGATTATATAGTCAATATGTATGGGGCTGAATCCATGGTTCCGGGAACTTATGCTGCAAATTGTCTTCTGGCACGAAGATTATCAGAATCGGGGGTTCGATTCGTTCAGTTATATCACCAAGGCTGGGATCAACATGGTAATCTGTTTAATGAAATGTCAGGGCAGGCAATGGATGTAGACAGAGCATCTGCTGCTTTGGTTCAGGATTTAAAGCAGCGTGGTTTATTGGATGAAACACTGGTCATCTGGGGTGGAGAATTTGGTAGGACAAATTACTGTCAGGGTAATTTTTCTGCCGATAATTATGGCAGAGATCATCATCCTCGTTGTTTTTCAATTTGGATGGCAGGTGGTGGCGTTAAACCCGGTATCTCTTATGGAGAAACAGATGAATTTGGTTATAATATAGTCAAAGATCCTGTACACGTGCATGATTTTCATGCCACAGTCCTTCACCTTTTGGGTATGGATCATGAGAAATTGATTTATAAACACCTGGGTAGAAGATTTCGATTAACTGATGTTGCTGGGAAAGTAGTTCCTGGCATTATTGCCTGATAAACATTTATATTCCTTTTTATGCAGGTTTACAAATCCTGGATAGGTAATATCCTTGTAGGAGCTAATTTCCTCCTTCTTTTCTTAGCCTTTTCAGCCGATAAGGTGGTGCTTCCCACTTTCCTTTCCTGGACAGGTCGTTTTCATCCATTATTGTTACATTTGCCTTTAGGTATTACTAGTCTCTCTATCCTTTTATGGTTGATAAAAAAACATTTTTTAGCTGATTCATTTAATGAAATTTATGATTTAACCCTTTCTGTTAGCGCTGTTACCAGCGTTTTTACAGCCTTAGTCGGCTTATTTCTCTCAAAGGGACAAGATTATGAGGCAGTCATTCTAAGGAATCATCTATGGAGTGGTGTTGCCTTATCTTTTTTTTCCTGGTTTTCCTGGTGGGCTTTTTCAAATTTTTATCGAATTAAACCTTACTGGACTTATCTTCAGTTTGCTGGCTTGGCTCTCATGACTTTTGTAGGTCATGCAGGTGGTTCTTTGACACATGGTGCAGATTATTTGAACTGGCCAGTTGACAAGGATAAAAAAGAAGAGGTTCCTGTTCCCTTTTCCGATTCTGCCGCTTATTTTCAAGTTGCTATTCGACCCATATTAGAAAAAAAATGTGTCAGTTGCCATAAAAAAGAAAAGGCGAAGGGGGATTTAATCCTGGCTTCTAATCCCAATACGACCGCTAATGTTTGGGTTGCCAGTCATTCAAATGTGAATGATATGCTGAAGGAAATATTATTTCGTATTGATCTTCCTGTTACAGATAAAAAACATATGCCTCCAAGAGGTAAGGATCCTCTTGATCCTCAGGAAATCTTAATATTAAAAAACTGGATTGAGGCTGGGGGAAGTACGGATGTCCTTTTAGCCTCAATAACGGAAAATCATCCACTTTTTATAGATAAGGAAGCCATTATAAATGTAACTTCAAAAGATAAAAGCTATACTTTTCCTTTTTTGTCAGCTAAAAAGCTGGAAGATTTGAATGATGCATATACGGTTGTAAGGCAAATTGCCGGCGAATCACCTGCCCTTAAAGTTGATTTTTTTATCAGCAAGTCTTTTGACCCCAATAAACTGGATAAACTGAGTGCTGCCAAAGAACAAATTATACAGGTTAACTTAAGTAAAATGCCCCTCAAGGATCAGGATTTAAATAAATTACAGGTTTTTCAAAATCTTGAAAAATTGATTCTTAATCAGACAGATATTACCGATAATGGGATAAGGGAATTGCAAAAATTAAATAAAATGGAAGTTTTGAGTCTATCAGGAACCCAGATTTCCGCAAAATCAATTCCAGTGCTGGCTCAAATCAAATCCTTAAAAGTGGTCTATTTATGGCATACAAATATCACAGAAGCTGAATACCTGGAGATCTTAAAAAAATATAAGAATATTAAATGGTATTTTGGTTTTTCACCTAATCCCGACGATATTCTTCCTTTGAATGGGCCAATTTTAGAAAATAAATCACTAATATTAGCAGAGAAGGATAGTATTAGATTTAAGAAATCAATGCCAGGCGCCCTATTAAGATATACCCTGGATGGAAAAACACCTGATTCTCTGACAAGTCTAATATATACCAAGCCTCTTGTTTTTTCAAAACCTGTTACTTTAACGGTTAAAGTTTTCAAAGAAGGCTGGATTTCCAGCCCTGCTTATACATTTTCATTTTTCAAAGAAGGAGTGAAGCCAGACAGTATTCGATTACTGACTCTTCCTGAACCAGAGTATCTTGGGGCGGGAGTACAGAGTATATCAGACAATAATCTGGGTAAAATTGATCAGTTTAGGTCAGGAAACTGGTTAGGATTTAGGAATAACAGGATGGAAGCAGTTTTTAGGTTTAAGGATAAAGTTATTTCATCTATTCGTTATGTTTCTGTTCATTATGGTGTTAATGTTCAAAGTTATATCCTTGCACCTCAATATGTTGAGCTTTGGGGGGGGGATGAGGAAAATAAAATGACCTTAATTAATAAAAAGGCTTTGCCAGCTTTAAGGAAAGAAAATTTGAACGAAGTGGGTACCAATGCCGTTATTCTTGATGTAAAGAACAAGACTTCAAAATGGTATAAGGTAGTGGTTAAAAATGTAGATGTTTTACCTGCTTTCCATCCTGGAAAGGGGAGTAAGGGATGGATTTTTATAGACGAGGTGTTTTTTAATAAATAGTATATTAAATATAAATTATGTCCGAATTCCTGCATTTGCATTGTCATACTCAGTATTCCTTATTAGATGGTGCATCCCCAATTTCAGACATGATGGACAAGGCACAACAAGATGGGCAGTTAGGGGTTGCTCTGACAGACCATGGAAATATGTTTGGTGCCTTCAAGTTTGTTTCAGAAGCAAAAAAAAGAAAAATTAAACCTATTATTGGATGTGAGTTTTATTTGGTTCAAGACAGGCATAGAAGGGCTTTTTCCAGAGCAAAAGGCGAGCAGGACGATCGTTTTCATCAACTGCTTTTAGCAAAAAACAAAATAGGTTATGAGAATATTTCTAAACTTTGTTCTTTAGGATTTATTGAGGGTTTATATGGCAAATTTCCCAGGATTGACAAAGAACTTTTACTTCAATATCATGAAGGATTAATTGCAACCAGTTGTTGTATTGGTGCAGAAATACCTCAGGCAATTTTAAAGGGAAATCTGGAAGATGCGGAGAATAAACTTAAATGGTGGGTGGATCTTTTTGGAGATGATTTTTATATTGAAATACAGCGTCATCGGGGCATGGAAAATATCGATGGTTCTGGGATTAGCCAGGAAGATGTCAATCAGGTTCTCTTGACTTTTGCCAAAAAATATAATCTTAAAGTTATTGCAACAAATGATTCTCACTACATCAATGAAGAGGATTATTTACCTCATGATATTTTACTTTGTATCAACACAAATAGCTTTATTTCTGATATAGACCGATTTCAATTTCCCTCCTCTGATTTTTATTTCAAGACAAAGGCTGAAATGCAGACGCTTTTCAGGGATCTACCTTTTTCTCTTGAAAATACAATGGAAGTATTTGAAAAAATTGATACTTTAGACCTTGCCAGGGATGTATTATTACCTGCTTTCCCAATGCCACCCGAATTTAGTGATCAAGATAGTTATTTGAGGCATCTTACTTATGAGGGTGCAAAAAAACGGTATCCAGAACTTACTGCAGCACTCTGTGAAAGAATAGATTTTGAATTAAAGGTTATTCAAAACTCAGGGTATCCGGGTTATTTTTTAATTGTTCAGGATTTTACTTCTGCAGCCCGTAAAATGAATGTATCAGTGGGACCAGGAAGAGGAAGTGCTGCAGGATCTGTAGTTGCCTATTGTACAGGCATCACCAATATTGATCCTATAAAATATGATTTACTTTTTGAGAGATTTTTAAATCCAGAAAGGGTTTCCTTACCCGATATTGATATTGATTTTGATGATGAGGGAAGGCAAAAAGTATTGGACTATGTTATCGATAAATATGGAAAAAACAAAGTAGCACAGATTGTTACCTACGGAACAATGGCTGCAAAATTATCCTTGAGAGATGTTGGCAGGGTTATGCAGATTCCATTATCGGAAGTAGATAAAGTGACCAAAACTTTCCCTAATGCCTTAAATGCTACCTTATCAAAAGTATTGGAGGAAAAAGATATTAATGCAAAATTAAAAGATGATTTAAGGAATGAAGAGGTAGAAAAGGCCTATCAATTTAGAGATTTAGCAAAGGGAACAGATGCCATTGGGAAAATGATTCGGACGGCGAAAAGACTGGAAGGTTCTGTTCGAAATACAGGTATCCATGCTTGTGGGGTGGTTATTACCCCCGATGAAATCACTAAATATGTACCAGTAAAAGTTGACAAGGATAGCGGCATGCTTGTTACTCAGTTTGATAACAGTGTAGCAGAATCAGCTGGACTTTTAAAAATGGACTTTTTAGGACTTAAGACCCTTACCATTATCAAGAATGCAGTTAAAATGATTAAACTAAATCATGGGATTGATTTAGATATGGACAGCATTTCATTGACAGATGAAAAGACCTTCAGATTATTTCAGCTTGGTGAAACTGTGGGTATTTTTCAATATGAAAGTCCAGGTATGCAAAAATATTTAAAGGAGTTAATACCTACTACCTTTGAAGATCTTATTGCTATGAATGCCTTGTACCGACCTGGGCCCTTAAGTTATATCCCCAATTTTGTTAGTAGAAAACACGGTAGGGAAAAAATTACTTATGATCTTCCAATTATGGAAGAAATATTGAAGGATACTTACGGAATCACCGTTTATCAGGAGCAAGTTATGCTACTTTCTCAAAAATTAGCTGGATTCACCAAAGGTGAAGCAGATGTTTTAAGAAAGGCGATGGGTAAAAAGCAAAAATCTGTCCTTGATACAATGCTGCCTAAATTTTTAAGTGGTGGTAAGGTAAATGGTCATCCTGAGGATGTTTTATTGAAAATATGGAGTGATTGGGAAGCCTTTGCTTCCTATGCCTTCAATAAATCCCATTCGACTTGTTATGCATTTGTCGCTTTTCAAACGGCTTACCTGAAAGCTCATTTTCCTGCTGAATTTATGGCCGCTGTGCTTACTAATAATAAAGGAAATATTTCTGACGTCACTTTCTTTTTACAAGAATGCCGAAGAATGGGACAACCAGTATTAGGACCAAATGTCAATGAAAGCGGAGCTGATTTTACAGCAAATAAAATGGGAGCAGTTCGTTTTGGGCTCGTCGCTTTAAAAGGAGTAGGTGAAGGTCCTGTGGAAGAAATTTTAAATGAAAGATTAAAAGAAGGTCCGTTTACCGATTTTTTTGATTTTATGAGAAGAATGACTTCTCAGGCTGTTGGTAAAAGAGTGGTTGAAAGTTTGGTCTTATCTGGTGCTTTCGACGAATGTAATGAAGCTTTCAGATCGCAATATTTTGCACCTTCCGATAAATATGAATCTTTGATTGAGCACGCCATGAGATATGGTCAGGCGGTTAGGCAAGGGGCTGCAGGAGGTGGTTTGTCATTATTTTCAGATACCCAGGAAATAATGATTCCTGAACCCATATTTCCTTCAGTTCCTGATTGGAATCTGTTAGAAAAATTGAGAAGGGAGGAAGAAGTAACTGGTTTTTTTATTAGTGGTCATCCTTTGGATGATTATCACTATGAAATAAAACAATTTACTACTTGTTCATTGGATTCAGTTTCAAATCATCATCAAAGACCTTTTTTATTATTGGCAGGATTAGTATCTAAAGTTTCTCATAAAGTTTCAAAAAATGGCAATGGGTGGGGGGTCTTTGAAATAAGTGATTTTACAGGCATATTTGAATTTAGATTGTTTGGCACGGAATACCAACAATTTAAATTTTTGCTAGATGAGGGCATGAGCGTTTTTGTAAAAGGTAAATTTCAAGAAGGATGGCGCGACCAGGGTATGGAATTTAAGCTAATGGAAGTAACACTTTTAGAAGATGTTGCGACGAAACTCACCAAAAATCTAACCCTTAGGCTCCCTCTTGAAGGAATTAACACTTCTCTTATCAGGGATTTAGAGGAGATAATAAAGAAGGAAAAAGGTACTCACCCTATAAAAATTGAAGTATTTGAATTATCCTCAAAGAGCAAAGTCTCATTTTCCATGAAAGATAACAAAGTACATGCCAATACCCATTTAATCAGGAAATTAGAAAAAATGGGTATTGAATGTGTGCTTAATATTACATAAACTTTAACGCCTTAACGAAATAGGTCAAAACAAAAGGTAGTGCCAACCAAAACCACTCATCTGCATAAGCAAGTAATGCAATCATTCCGGCAAGAGAAATCAGGAAAATCACCCAATCACTCTTAGTTGTATCTTTAACAGTTTCCATGTTTTTTAATTTTTGACAAATGTAAAGCGAAATATGGAATATACCAATTGGTTTTTTAAATGATTGTTTCTTGTTCAGGCCCCAATTCACCTTCCCATTTACTTATTACAGTTGTAGCCAATGCATTTCCAATTACATTAGTTCCGGAACGAAACATATCACAAAAATGATCGATAGGTAAAATCAAAGCAATGCCCTCTGGGGGGATATTAAACATAGATAAAGTAGCTGTTATGACAACCAAAGATGCTCTGGGTACACCTGCTATTCCTTTGCTTGTTAACATTAATACCAATAGCATAGTAAGTTGTGTTCCTAAATCCAGATGAATTCCATAAGCCTGAGCTATGGCAATACTTGCAAAAGTCATATACATCATGCTTCCATCTAAATTGAAGGAATAACCTAAGGGTAAAATAAATGAAACTATTTTGTCCTTACAACCAAATTTTTCAAGTTCTTCGGTAAGCTTTGGAAATACGGCTTCGCTACTTGTGGTACTGAAGGCAATAATGATTGGCTGAATAATACGTTTAAGTAAACCGGGTAATCGATTTCCCAAAAATAATTTTCCAAAAAACAGTAAGACAATCCACAAAACGGCAATACCTATTAGGAAGAACCCCATATATTTACCATAAAAATAAAATATGCCCAATCCTTTTGTTGCAATAACAGCTGCAATGGCACCAAAAACTCCTAATGGGGCAACATTCATGACATATCCAACCATCTTCAAAATTGCATGAGCTACTGCATCCAAACCTTTTACAATTACTTTTCCACTTTCACCTAATCCAGCCGTAGCTACACCAAAAAGAATAGAAAAAATAACAATTTGTAAAATTTCATTTTGGGCTAATGCTTCAAAAATACTTCTTGGAAAAAGATGCACGACAAAATTTTCCAACGAGAATACCTGGGTTTTACTTAATACATCAGCGGCAGCGGAAGCATCAGCATTATCTAAATCGATGCCAACACCAGGTTTAAGTATATTCACTAAAATCATCCCGATCAACAGACTCATGAGGGAAGCAGAAATGAACCATAACATTGCTTTTCCTCCGATGCGGCCTACCGTCTTTAAATCTCCCAATTTTGCTATTCCCACTACAAGAGTTGAAAATACTAATGGAGCAATGATCATCTGAACCAGTAATAAAAATATTTTGGTTAAGATTTTGATTCGGTTTGAAAATACTTCAATAAATTCAGGTGATGACTGCGTATGCACTGTATATCCCAACAGGATGCCCGCTATCATGGCGATAATAATGTATAGGGTAAGATTATTTGCTTTTTTCACGTTTTTTTAATTTTGTTAAATATAGTCATTCCTAATCTAAATTATCATAGTTGGCATGATTTTCTGCTCTACCAACCATGCATTTAAGTCTTCCGCAGTAGTAAAGTGTTTTGCATCCATGCCTGCTTCAATAGAAGCATTTACATTTCGTAGATTATCATCTATAAAAAGTGCCTCTGAAGGATTTATCTGAAATCGCTCAAATAAAAGGGCATAAATCTTTGGATCAGGTTTTGCCAATTCTTCTCTGCCGGAGACTAAAACGCCTTCAAACCAATCTAAGAAAGGATATAAATCCCAAGCTATTGGCCAGGTTTCAGAAGACCAGTTTGTTAGCGCATACAATTTATATTTTTTTTGTTTAACCAGGAAATCCAGTATTTTAACAGTAGCATCTATTGGACCATTTAACATTTTTACCCATTGTCCATAAAAAGCCTTAATTTCCCTTTCCCAAAGAGGATGATTTTCAATGAGTAAATCGGTGCCCTCTTTTAAGCTTCTTCCGGCATCCTGCTTTTCATTCCACTCAGGGGTACATATTTTAGCCAGAAATAATTCCATGGCCTCTTCATCGTCAAATATTTCTTTGTAGAGATATCTTGGATTCCAATCAATTAAAACACCGCCTAAATCGAAGACAATCGTGGTTAGATTTTCTCTTTTATTCTGCATTCGTACCTTATTTAAAATACGAATGTACTAAATTTCCAGAAGATGACTGAATGGTAAAATGATTTCACCAGGATTAAGTTATCATCAATTTTGTTCCATTAATTTTTTCTTTAACACCTCTATGATTCTGTCTGGGTCTAATCTTTTAATTAGCTTATCTGTTAATCGTACAATATTTAAAAATACTAATGGAACTATGGCAATATGGAATTCCTGAGGAAGGAATTTCCAACCTATAATTATGAGTAGATTAGTTACCAATAGAAATAAAATAAGGTATAGTTCTTGCTTTTTAGAAATTATATTAATGATAAATAAAAAGTATAAAGGACTGGCCCAAAGTAAGTTCATATTTTTATGGGTAACAAAATGGTCAGTTCCAAGCCACATGAAAACAAAAAGAACTCCTGCCAGAAAAAGAAGAGAATAATAAACTTTATCAAAATAATTTTTCCAGCGAGAAGAGAAAAACAGGGTAATAAGCAGCCCTTTGAAAAAAAGTAACCAACCGATTAAAATAGGACTCAATAGCAGATAATCGTTTTTTTGAGGTTGATTTTGAAATAGTATCTGAACCTTATTTTTAGCTAAGTTTTTATTTTTCAGGTCTGCATTTTTTAAATGTTTTTCCAAATAATCAGGCAGAAACATTTCATCTCGAAAAGTAGCAATAGCATCGGAGGGTATCCCTAAAATCAAATAAAATCCGACATTAATCCAGGAATTTTGTCCAACGTATTCTGATAATAAGTGTCGAAAAGTAGCTTTTTTAACCAGGCTGGTATCTGGATAGTTGGCCTGAAACTTATTTTCTAAAATATCTCTTATTCTTGTGGCACAATTATCATAAAAAAAGTCATATGAATAAGCTCTGTTTTCTGGTAAATAATTAACGGATAAAAATTCAATTAAGGTGATTCTCTCATTTTCAGATAGATTAATTTCTAATTCTCGTAATTGCCTGTTTTCCTCTATATATGAATTTAAAAAGCGGTCAAATCTTTGAATGCCTAACTGATAAGGTAATTTACCTCTTACAAATTTTACATAAAAACCTGGTGTATTGAAATCGAAAAGACCATAATTAAAAACTAAATCCTGGCCTGATAAAGTATCTTTAATTCTGATAGCACTATGTCCGAATTGAGCATATAAATCCTCTCCAGGAGAGGAAGTTAAAAGACTAACTTTTGTATGTTCTGATAAATATAATGGAACCCCATTCTGACTTAATAAATGACCTTTAAAAATAAAAGTTATAAAAAGTACCCAAAGAATTTTTAAGGTGCTTACTGTATGAACACTAAACTTCATTATTCATTTTTATTCGTGAAAATAAAAGGATGCTTAGGACAAAAATAATACTTAAAAATAAAATACTAAATCGCATACTCCCTGTAACTTGATTTAAAAATCCAAAAATAAATGTACCTAATATAATTGCGGTTTTTTCAAGAATATCATATAGACTAAAATAGGAGGTATTATCGGTTATCTGTTTAGGAATTAATTTTGCATAAGTTGAACGGGAAAGAGATTGTACTGCTCCCATAACAAATCCCACAGTGGCTGCCAAAAAATAAAAATGACTCTTTACATAAGTCATATATGCTACCATACACACAATAGTCCATATAAATAAAATGAACATCAGGGTTATTTTATTTCCCCATTTCATTGAGCAACGGGATGCTATATATGCGCCAACTATGCCCAATAGTTGAATAAATAAAATGACAACAATTAATTCTGAAGTTTCAAAGTGAAGTTCTTTTTCAGCAAAAGTGGAGGCCATATATAAAACCGTTTGAACCCCAGCGCTGTAAGCGAAAAACGAAAATAGAAATTTATAAAGTTCTGGGTATTGTCTGGACGATCTCCATACTTCCAAGAATTCATTCATTCCATTTTTTAAGGGATTGATATAAGGTTTATGAATGCTGTTTTCCGGAAATTTAGCTATTGATCTTAAGGAAAAAACAAGCCACCAAACGCCCACTAAAACAAAGGATAGTCTAACTGGCAGAGTTGTTTCCTCGTCCATTCCAAACAAACCGGGTTTTTGAATCATTAATAAACAAAAACTAAGTAATAGCAAACTTCCCAGGAAACCTAATGAAAAGCCTTTTGCACTTACTCTGTCATATTGATCTGGACTTGCTATCTCTGGTAAGAAAGCGTTGTAAAATACTAAGCCTCCTGCAAATCCAATAAGGCCCAATAAAAATAAAAGGGTTCCTAATACAATCTGATCCATGCTTTCAAAGAAGTATAAACCTATACATGATATAGATCCCAAAAGGGTAAACAGCAGAAGGAACTGCTTTTTTCTTCCTCCATAATCGGCCATACCAGATAATAAAGGTGAGGCAATTGCCAAAATTAAATAAGCGAAGGTTATTGTAAACGCATAGAGTGCACTGTTTGGAATTTGTAGGCCAAAAAAATCAATCATATCATTGGTAATTGCCAAATAATATGCGGGAAATATTGCAGTTGTAATGACTAAAGCAAATGCGGAGTTAGCCCAGTCATAAAATGCCCAGGCTCGAATGATTTTAGGGTCATTGATTTTACCGTTGCTTATTGGAGTTGTATTCATAATTTTCTGAAGTTAGGATAGGAATATAAACAAGATAGGGAATTAATTGTATTTTGTGAAACCTTAAGAATATTGATTCCTTCTTGAGCCCTAACATGAAATTTGGTTTATTATCCCAGTCCCCAAAAGTTTACTCCTCAGCAACTTTAGTGAAAGCTTGTTTGAAAAATAAGATAGATATAGAAGTTTTAAATTACAATAAAACAGATATTTCTTTTGAAAACGGCATTCCTGTCATCTATTACTTAGGTAAAAAAATTACAGATATTGATGCTATTATACCTAGAATAGCTTCCTCGGCAACCCATCTTGGAGCCAGATTAATCAGACAATATGATATTTTAGGCATTCCCAGTACTGTTGATGCTGACGCGTTAATTAAGGTTAGAGATAAGTTAACCGTTCAGCAACTATTGACTCAGGAAGGAATTCCAATGCCTGATACCTATTTTCCAGCAGAAGAATCTGATCCTGATAACTGGAATTTTAAACCAGGTACATATCCTATGATTGTGAAAATGTTGCATGGAAATAAGGGTGCAGGTGTCATATTGGCTGAATCTCAGGCTGCATTGAAATCTGTCCTTGACGCTTTTCAAAGATTGAAAGAACCCGTAATTGTACAGGAATTTATCAGGGAAGCCAATGGCAAGGATATAAGGGCTTTCGTTGTAAATGGTGAAATTGTAGCAGCAATGGAACGTAGTGCTAAGGTAAACGATTTCAGGTCAAATCTTCATCAGGGGGGGCATGCTGTTCCCATTATTTTAACATCCGATGAAAAGGATGTAATTCTCAGAACTGCCATGGTCTGTAAACTTGATGTTACAGGAATTGATATGTTGAGGAGTAATAAAGGTCCTCTCATTCTTGAAGTTAATGGTTCGCCAGGATTGGAAGGTATAGAAACCGTCACAGGAGTGGATGTGGCGGGCAGAATCATTCAATATCTAAAACGTAAAGTTCAGTCAAATAAGTAAGATAAGATGGAATAAACCTACCATCTCAAGGTGTGAAATTTTACTTCTCCCAAAGTGTTAAATTCCAAGGCCGGGGCTGGAAATTTAATGATGTTGATTGCACTGAAAATGGTTTTTAATAATCGGCTTTTGGTAGGTATTAAGGCCGTATTTATATCAAAAGATACATAAAATTGTTTGTATCTCGGCAGTCCAATAGAGGTTATTCTACCTTCTTTATCGTAATAATTATTGTAAGCAGCACCATAAATATTTTCGCCCCCAAATCCTACTGATAGACATAAACTTCTAAGAATGGATTTATTTTCCTTAGGCAGAAAGAAAGATCCTGGTGAAATACTTGTCCAGATGGTCATAGCATTATAGTCTTTAAAAGCGTATTCCCAAAAATATTTTCCAAAATGTCCTTGGGCTGCATAATACTGGGATCCAAAAAAATTAGGATCGTTAGTAGCTATGGGTTCTTTAGAGTAATTAGGCCTTGTGGAAGACCATTTTAACATCATTCTTTGCTCTTTCCAGGTTAATTGCTGAGCAGCAAACAGGGTCGTTCCAAAGGTATTGAATCCTGCATCGTAAAAGGAATATCCCCAGCCTTTGGAAAAACCATCCATAAGCTCTAAAGTGTTCATCAAAGTTATGCTTATACCTGCGCCAATAAGGGTCGATTTAGAATTGGAAATTCCTGCCCATTTAAAAAGTGAATAGCCGACAAGGGCTGTTTGATACGCCGAATAGGCATGACCATATTTATCGACATGTTCCCAAAGTATCCAATCATCTTTTAAATGAAATGCAACCCGGGGATATTCTTTATACCATAATTCATAAAAGCCGAGAGACGAACTTATATAGCCTAAAGAAGAACCGATTACAAGTGTTTTAAGTCTGGGTTTATGTAATGTATCCGCTTTTTTTATAAAATCTGCGAACAAGTTAGATTGACTATTCAAATAACATGATGACCATAATAAAATGATAATCGGAAGAATTGATTTTAAATTTGGCATCCTCTACATTTTACATCGACAATTTTTCCCCCTCAATTAATTGAATATAATCGTCTGGGGTATCAATATCAATATGTCCTTCTTCGCACAGAACTATATTGTGTTCGAAAGATACGTGTTTTTGAATAAGGTATTTCGCGCCTTTTTCTCCTTCAAGGCTCAATAAATCATTGAAATAATCTTTTCTGAAAATAGCCGGAACGCCGTAAGTGCTTTTATATGAAGTACATACCATTTTTACAGAATTATTGTAAAGCTTAGAAATCATATTCGACAAGTGAGCATGATCTATTTTAGGCTGATCAGCCAGTAAAATTATAACCCCGTTTAGAGAGGGAAATTGAAATAAAAGCTGATTCAGTCCACATTTTATGCTTGAACTCATTCCTTGTTCATATTCCATATTAAACACAAAGGGAATATCATATTGTTTGCAATAAGCTGACATTTGATCAAAATAGTGTCCTAAAACCGTTATAATCCCTTTTGGTTTAACGCATTGAGCAAGATGATAGGTGTTTAAAAGGAAAGAATGACCCTTGTAAGGTAAAAGAGCTTTAGGTTTGCCCATTCTACTTGCCTTACCCGCTGCTAGAATGATTACACCAAGTTGACTTTCCCTCCCCATTTTATTTTTTTACTGGTTGAAGACGATTATATTTTTTCATGAGGGGTAATACTTCTTGAATAGGTAGTTCAGGTATCATTTTATCACCATTTTTCATAGTGGATGCTGCAAATATAGAATTAATGATTGATTCTTCTGTAGCCTCAATGACCGCTAAGAACAAAGGACTCATCGCCTCATTATCTAATAATGGTCCTTTACCTGTTGAAAAGGCAATTGCATAATCGCCAGAACCATTTGAGGCGATACCCCCCGTTCTGGCTAAACCAAAAAGAGCTCTTTTAGCTAATCTCTCTAAATTTCTGGCTTCAACAGGGGCGTCTGTAGCAACAACAATCATACATGAGCCATCGCTTTTTGCTAAAGCCTCATGAAGATAATATTTGCCTAATTCCTGTCCTATGGGTACGCCAGAGATAGTCAATACACCACCAAAATTGGTTTGAGTGATCACGCCTACGGTATAACCACCCAAGGATTGAGGGAGTTTTCTCGAAGATGTTCCAATGCCACCTTTGTAACCAAAACAAACTGTGCCGGTTCCTGCTCCGATATTTCCTTCGAGAATTGTTTTATCATCAGCAATTTTAATAGCTTCTAAAAAATGTGAAACCTGAAGATGTCTGCCTCTGATATCATTTAATGCGCCATCATTTGTTTCTCCAACAACAGCATTGACAGAGCCAATCTTTTCATTTTCGTTTTGGGAAATGGTATGCGTGATGATTGCCTCCATGGCAGTGGAAACCTGAAGTGTATTGGTTAGCAAAATGGGCGTTTCCAGATTTCCTAATTCTTTTACCTGAGAAAAGCCTGCCAATTTTCCAAAACCATTTCCAATATAAATAGCTGCGGGAACTTTCTCTTTGAAAAGATTTCTTCCGTGGGGTAAAATAGAAGTTACTCCAGTATGTATTTGATTTCCGTTATCCAAAGTAACGTGACCAACTAATACTCCCTGTACGTCTTGTATAGCATTTTTATCCCCTGTTGGTAATATCCCAAAAGGAATACCATATTCCCTGGGCCTCAGTTTTTGAGCATCCATCTTTTTAATAAATGTAAAGGATAAAAGAATAATCAGGGGTATCCATCCAGACCATTTATTCCTGTTCGAACGAAATAAAATTAAAAAACACAAAGTAAAGTAAACCATTTTTCTAATTAATTACGTTATAAATAGTAAACAAATAAAGCATGAAAATTAATCATTTTTTAAATTCATATATCTTATTATTCGCGTTGACTTTTTCAGCATCAAAGGTCGATGCACAAAATTTAAAAAATATTTTAGATAAGGCTAAATCTGGACTATCTAAAACAACGGGTGTACCCTTAAGCAATCAGGAAGTAGGTTTGGCTTTAAAAGAAGCGCTTGAACTAGGTGTCGGTGAAGCAGTAAAAAGTTTATCCGCATTAGATGGCTATCATGCGAGTATTTACAAAATATTGTTACCAGAAGAGGCATTAAAGGTAACCAATAAACTAAAGAATATACCAGGATTCAATAAAGTTGAAGCAGAATTAGTTCTTCGCATTAATCGGGCAGCAGAATTAGCTGCAAAGGAAGCAGGTCCTATTTTTATCCAGGCAATTAAGGATTTGTCTTTTCAAGACGCTATAGGTATTTTGAAAGGAAAAGAGGACGCCGCAACTCGTTATTTAGAGACTAAAACAGATACAGCGCTGACATCGAAATTTTTACCTGTTATTGCAAAAGCACTCGATGAGGTCAACGCAAGAACGTATTGGAGAGATGCGGTAACGGCCTACAACAAAATACCGTTAATCCAAAAAGTGAATCCTGAGTTAGATAAATATGTGACCGAAAAATCCATTGACGGTATGTTTTCTTTGGTACAAGTGAAAGAGAAAAAAATTCGTACAGATGTGTCTGCCAGGACCTCAGATTTATTAAAAAAGGTTTTTGGAAATCAGGAAAAGAAATAAAAATGAAAGATTTATCTTCAAAACTGGCTGCATTAAGGGAAGATTATACAACACATTCACTTGATGAGTCTCAGGTTGATGACGATCCGGTTAAGCAATTTGCCATCTGGTTTGAAGAAGCTGTCAAAGCCATGGTTCCCGAACCAAATGCTATGACATTAGCGACTATTCAAAAATCGGGGAAACCTGCTGCCAGAGTAGTTTTACTTAAGGGGTTGTCAGAAAATGGATTTGAATTTTTCACCAACTATGAAAGTGCAAAAGCAACTGAGATGGAAAATAATTCTTTCGTTGCCGTTGTTTTTAATTGGTTAGCCTTACAAAGACAAGTCAGGATTGAGGGTAAAATTGAAAAATTGAGTAAGGAGTCAAATGACCGTTATTTTGCTCAAAGACCCTATCTGAGTCAGTTAGGAGCTATTGCTTCACCACAATCAAAAAAAGTTCCCGACAGGAAGTTTCTTGAAACTAAATTTGAAGAATTAAAACGAAGGTATCCCGAAGGAAATATTGTCCCAAGGCCAGATAACTGGGGTGGGTACGTAATAATACCTTCAAAAATTGAATTTTGGCAAGGAAGAAGAAGCAGGCTTCATGACAGAATTGTCTATGAAACAGGGGAAAACGGTTGGATTAAGGAGCGATTGGCTCCTTAATCCAACAATATTAACAAAAATGATCAAAAGCCATTTTTAAATTATCTGCTATGATATGGGCAGATCTACCTTCAATGTGGTGTCTCTCTAAAAAGTGTACTAATTTTCCATCTTTAAATAACGCAATAGAAGGTGAAGATGGAGGATAGGGTAGTAAAAACTCTCTGGCAGTTGCAACTGCATCTCCATCAACACCTGCAAAAACTGTTGCAAAAACATCTGGTTTCTTTGTGTTCTGGGCAGCTATTCTGGCACCAGGCCTTGCGTTAGCTGCAGCACAACCGCAAACGGAATTTACTACTAATAAAACGGTTCCCTCTTTTTTTTCAAGAAGCTCCTTTACTTCTTCAGGGGTTGTTAATCCTTTAAAGCCATTGAGGGTTAATTCTTCTGACATGGGACGAACTAATTCTGCTGGATACATCGTTTTTTATTTTTTGTGATAAAATTTTTAATGCAATTTAGTCTAAAAACATAACTTTGGTACTTTGAGTTTTAATTGTGAAAAATAAATTTTCTAACCATTGATAACAAATTTCAATCTTAAACGATTTTTCTTTTTACTTTTTCTTTTTTTAATTCAGTTTTCTTTATTAAAAGGTCATCTTTTGGGGCAGGATTTTTTAGAGGGGGCATGGAAGGGTAAATATACTTTTGGTATTCAAAGTGATTATGGTTACCCTTTTGAAATATTTCTTCGTATTGATGGAAGAAAAATTACAGGTAGAAGCTATCTGGTAACACCAGATAAAAGAAAGGTAGAAATGGATGTTAGGGGATATTTATTTCAGGATTTATCTTTTATTATAGAAGAAACATCTATTGTAAAATCTCCGGAAACTACTGAAAATACCTTTTTCAGAAAATATCAACTTCGATTTAAAGGGGATATCTGGACTAAAAATTTAGAAGGATATTGGCAGGAAATTATTGATAATAACTTTGATAAATCCAGAAAAGTGGGTAAGATTTTACTTACCAAGGAAAAAGATAATAAAGCCTGATATTTAAATTAAAACCAACCATATTTCTTCCAGTCTTCATAAGTGTCTATATCAGGTAAAGGTTTTAATAATTGATAAGATATTTTACGGGAATCAGCACGACGAATACTTTCCTCCAACACAGTATCAACACTCCAAACCATATTATCAAATAAAAATTCATTTGTATTTTTCATTCCAATTAAATAATATCCTCCATCCAAAGAAGGTCCAATAACCAATTCATTTTCTACTAATGCCAGTGTAGCATCCTTCAATATATCCATGGAGAGATTTGGAATATCGGTGCCTATAAGCATAACAGATTCAAATTGTGGACATAAATCATTGAAAGCCGCCTTCATTCTTTCACCTAAATCGGGGGAGGTACATTGAGTTTTTTTTACAAAAAATCCATCTGACCATATATCCTCTTTTTCAGGAATGTACTCGCTATAATAAACATAGCAAGTTCCTGGAAATTCCTTACAAACCTCCTTAATTCTTTCACATAGGGCAAGGTATATTTTTAGGGCCATTTCCTCTCCTAAAAAAGAAGCCAGGCGCGTCTTCACATGACCGCGCCTGGCATTTTTCACAAACAAGATGAGTGCACATGATATTGACCTCATTATTGTAAATTCTCAAAGAGATTACCTATTTTTCAACCGTAAAAAGCTCTTCTTCTTTTACCACAATAACTTTATCTCCTTGTTTCAATTTTTTAAATATTAAAGAATAAGGGGCTGAAACTACCTTTACACCTTTTTTCAATCCTGATAATATTTCAATGTAAGAATCGTCCTGAATGCCCGTTTTAACTTCCTTCATTTGTATGGTATCTCCATTTTCATAAACAAAAACAACCTCACGTAATTGATCTATTTTTTTATCAACAGATGATTCTTCTTCTCCGGATTTTGTTTGTTTTTTAACAATTCCTTCCTTTTCACGTGTAGTAACTGATTGAATGGGAACGGTTAATATATTTTCTTTAATAGTTGTTTTAATTTCTACTGCTGCGGACATGCCTGGACGAAATGGATATTTTCTTTGAGGAGTAATTAAATCAGCATAAGACTGAGGTTCAATTTTTATTCTTACCTCAAAATTAGTAACCTGATCTGTGGCAAGTGATGCGGCACCACCCAGTGAGGCAGAATTTTTTGACGAGTTAGCAATCTGGCTCACTCTGCCTACAAATTTTCTACCTAAATAGGCATCCACTTCTACAGAAACCTCATCATTTAACTTAACCCTTGGAATATCATTTTCGCTGACATCTACCCGAACTTCCATCGCATTTAGATTGGCAATACGCATGATTTCAGTACCTGCCATTTGGATGGTTCCAACAACTCTTTCTCCTTTTTCAATATTCAATAAAGAGATAATGCCACTTTCGGGTGCTAAAATAGTGGTTCTGTTTAGGCTGGTTCTCAATTCTTTAAGGGATGCTTCTGCGCTTGCTACAGAGTATTCAGCTCCTCTTGCAGCATCCTGTGATGATCTGATTCCAGCATCTGAAGCACGTAAATTAGCTTCCAAAGATTTTAAATTAGATTGAGAGGCTTGAAAATCAGCATTTGAAATGACGCCATCTTTAAAGAGTTTTTCATTTCTTTTGTGTATTTCTCTGGCATTATCTAACTGAGCAAGAATCTGTTCTCTTTGTGCTCTGATATTTTCTATTTGTGAACGACTATTTGCAGCTTGTGCTTTAGAACTATTTACTAAAGCAATGCCACGCTCTACTTGTGAGACATAGGCATCAGGATTGATTTTAGCAAGAACCTGTCCTTGTATCACTGAATCACCTTCCTGAACATAAAGTTCGACCACTTCACCAGAAACGTCTGAGCTGATTTTAACTTCTACAATAGGAAAAATACGTCCACTGGCAGAGACTCTTTCTTCAATAGTTCTGACTTTAGCTTCTTCCAAGGCAACTTTATCACCGACTTCCCGGTTTTTACTTTTGAAATAAGCAGCTGCAACAAGTACAACAACGGCAGCAGCTGCAATATAAATCCAAAGGTTTTTTCTTTTCTTATTTATCATAACGGATAGCTTTTCTTGTGTTGCAAATTATTCAAGGGTGATAGGTTTTCCCTGGTAGAAATCTACTTGTTTTAGGTTAAATAAATGTTGGAATCTGGCACGTATCCTATCTGATTTTGCCCTTTCCATATTCGTTCTGGCTGTATTTAATTCCAAGGAATTTATGGCACCAAGTTCATATCTTTTTTGTGCATTTTCAAATGCAGCTGTTGATGCTTTTAAAGATAAATTGGAAGCTTGTAATGTTCTTTGTGATGCTCTGACAGCTGTTAAGGTTTGCTCAATATCTGTTCTTAGACGCTGACGAGCCTGTTCTTTAGCTACCTCGTTTGAAATGACTCCCAGTTGAGCTCTTTCTATGTTAATTCGCGCTTGTTTATTATTATAAATGGGTATATTTAATTGTAGACCCAGACTTTGGCCAAAATTATCGGTAATCTGGTCAAAATAGGTCTTTTTTGCAAAAGTTGGTAAGTTTTGCTCTACTTCCAGGGCAACAGGGACATTATTTATAAACACGTTTTGTTTAACTTTAACAGCATTATATCCTATTATATCTCTTGCCTGATTCGAAAAATTTGAACGAAGACTAGCAAATAAAGAAAGGGTTGGTAATAAACCAGCTTTAGCCTGCAAGATACCAATACTGGCAGCCTGTAGTCTTTTTTCAGCAGCTTTAATCTGAGGTAATATATCAATGGCACCAACAAATAACTCATTGGCGGAAATACCATCTACATCAATGTCTTCAGGTACTTTAATTTCCGGCTTTTCAATTTCAAATGGCATTCCATCTGGAATAAGTAAAAATTGTCTTAATATTAGATTAGACCGGATAAGGAAATTTTCTGCCTCAATCAATGCTTGTTGATCTAAAGCCAATGATGCTTCAAAATCATATTTTTCATTGATAGGTCGTGCACCCACTTCAATAAATCGTATGATTTGATTTAATTGATTTTGGGATTGCTGTAACCTTGCTTTAGCAATTACTAGTTGTTCATCGGCTAAAAGCACATTTAAATAAGCAGCAGCAACTTGAAGACCTAAATCATTTTCGGTTGCTTGTGCCTCTAATTTACCCGCTTCCAACTCATATTTACTTCTAAGAATATTTTGTTTAATAATTCCACCACCAAATACTTGAATTCCTGTATTTAAGGAATAACTGTTAAAACCAATTCCCTCCAAAGCAAAACTGTTGGTTGTCGGGTCAATGGTTCGGCCAAATTGATAACCACCGCTTGCGCCGGCGTTTAAATTGGGTAATCTGGATAATTGATTTTGCTTTAGCGTTAATTCTGCATTGCGAATTTGTGCCATGGACTGTTTGATGGCCAAGCTATTTTCTGTGGCATAAGTGACACATTTTTGCAAAGACCATCGATTTTGGGCCTCTCCGGTAAAAAAACCACCTAGGAGCAAAAGAATAAAAGAAAAACGTAGAAACAACATTTCGTGTGTAATTTATATTTAGCTGCAAACTTAGATAAACAATCGGCATGAAGCTTTAAATATTATATGAAAAGGATAGTTTTATGGATAAACAGATTAAAAAGTTTGTCTATCGATTTGAATAGAAAATCTGATAACCTATTACTTCGTCGAAACGCGCGCCAAAGGGTCTGTAATAAATGAATATCTGATATTCATTTTCTGTTTCATACCAGCTACCTTCGGTTTCCATAAAATCTAATTTTTCTTGCTTTTTAGCTCTCGTTGCGAATGAATAGTTATAAAAACCTTGCTTAAACGGTTTTTTTAAAATATATCCTTTTTCTTCAGGACTATAAATCATTCTATATTCAGGTGAGGGAATCCAGTCATTAAAGGAACCTAATAAAAAAACATCTTTATCAAAAAATGGTTCTAAGGTATTCAGATTAAATAATACTTGTGCGTAATCAGCCGCTAATGGATTGTTCTGGTCTTGGGTTTCTATAAAAAACTGACCATTAATATCTCTGTTTTGAAAATAGGGTTCTTCCCCCCTTAATTTATCTTTAAAAAGTATCACTTCTGTGCTCGTTCGAGTCCTGATTAAATCAGCCATTTGTCCTGTTCGTTGCCAAAGGGAGCGCAGATCTAAGGGACGAAATTCTTTTCCACCAGGAAAAGTAATTTTTCCCTGATAATCAAAGATTATTTGTTGATTTCTAAAGCTAAATGGTGCTATTCCCGTCACAGCGTTTTGCCATTGGCCATTTTGTACAATCGCAGCTTTTATTTCCTGTGCAGGTTGACGGATAAGCAATTTTGGATGATTAACCACAAAATCAATTTCCTGATGGGTGCGGTACAAAGAAGCGTTGGCAGGTATAACTAATCTGGGTTCTATTTGAACAAGATTGTTTATTACCACAAATCTTTTAGTGATAAATGGTACTTTTTCATCCTCATCTTCATAAATAACCAATAAGTAATTTCCTGATTTTGTCCATTTAGTAGCCTTATTAGGTAGAACCAATTCATAATGAACATAAGAAATGGTCGTTTTGGAAGAAAAGGCATATTGCTGAAGATTATCTTCAGGGTAACCATTGATATATTCCATTTCCATCAACTCAGAAGGATGCCAATCGAAATCACAATGGATAATTTTATAGGTATATCTTTTTACGTCACTCGTAAGTTCGTCAAAAGTCAATAATAAAGGAATATTTCCCTCGATATCCGATACAGGCGCAGCGATTCCCATTCCTTGAGGATGAAAAGAAACCGATTTTATAGTGGGGGAATAAATTTTATCGATAAATTCGAAATCCGTTTTCTGACTATTTAAAGCAAGAAAATGAAGGCAAAAGAGGAATATCAAAATTCGAGTCATAGGACCGACGGCATTTTATAATAAGAAAAGAGACCAGGTTTATCGTCTGCTATAATTAGGTGCTTCCCGGGTAATGACTACATTATGAGGATGACTTTCCTGAATTCCCGCAGCTGTAATTTTTACAAATTGTGCCTTTTGTTGCAAAGCTGGAACATTTAAAGCGCCACAATATCCCATGCCGGCTCTCAAGCCACCAATATATTGAACCATTACCTCGGAAAGAAAACCTTTAAAGGGGACTTGTCCTTCAATTCCTTCGGGCACCAGTTTTTTAATATCATCTTCAACATCCTGGAAATAACGATCTTTAGAACCAATAGCCATGGCACCTAATGATCCCATACCCCTATAAACCTTAAATTTTCTTCCTTCCAGAATAATGGTTTCACCGGGAGATTCCTCTACACCTGCGAACAACCCGCCTGCCATGATGGTGCTTGCCCCTGCGGCCAAGGCTTTAACAATGTCTCCTGTGTATCGGATACCTCCGTCACCAATAACGGGAACGCCAGTATGTTTTATTGCCTGATACGCATTGAAAATAGCAGTTAACTGAGGAACACCTACACCTGCCACAATGCGTGTAGTACAAATACTTCCAGGGCCTACACCTACTTTTACTCCATCGGCACCTGCTTCAACCAATGCCAAGGCTCCGGCACCTGTTGCTACATTACCCCCAATAACCTGAAGATCGGGATATTTTTCTTTTACCAGTTTTACGGCATTCAGAACGCCTGCAGAATGTCCATGTGCAGTATCAATAGCAATGACATCAACCCCTACGGAAACAAGAGCTTCCACTCTTTCCAGCATATCAGCGGTAACACCAACAGCTCCACCTACGACTAATCTACCTAAAGAATCTTTACATGCCAGGGGGTAATTTTGTACCTGCATGATATCCCGAAAAGTAATCAATCCGATTAAAACTTTATGACTATCGACAACAGGTAATTTTTCAATTTTATTTTGTTGAAGGATGGTTCTCGCTTCTTCAAAAGTCGTTCCAGCTACTGCTGTAACCAGATTTTTACTTGTCATGACATCCTTTACTGGCCTGTCTAATTGTTTTTCGAATCTTAAATCTCTGTTAGTCAATATACCAACTAATTTTTTTTGACTATTGATAACAGGAATACCTCCAATTTTAAATTTATTCATAAGATCCAGGGCTTCCTTTAGTGTAGCCTCTGGACTTATAGTTACTGGGTCAATAATCATTCCACTTTCCGATCGTTTAACGATTCGAACTTGCTCTGCCTGACCTGCAATGGATAGATTTTTATGAATAATTCCAATGCCTCCCTGACGGGCTATAGCTATAGCCAGACGTGCATCTGTAACTGAATCCATTGCTGCAGAAACAATAGGAACATTCAATTTTAATTTTCGGGTAAGATAACTTGAAATATCAACTTCTCTGGGCAATACTTCGCTAAAATCTGGTACTAAAAGTACATCATCGAAGGTAAGTGCTTCGCCTAAAAATTTGGTGTCGGATAAAATTTTCTGTGTTTCCATGTGCAAAATTAGGCAAATGATATCAAATGCGAAAGGAATTTGTATATTTTCGTAGAATTTTATAAAAAATAAGGATGTTAAGTATTCATAGTGATGATTATTTCATGAAGGAGGCTTTCCGTGAAGCTACTTTCGCGGCAGAAAACGGAGAAGTGCCGGTTGGCGCGGTGATTGTTTGTGAAAACCGAATAATTGCCAGAGGTTCAAATAGAACGGAGCAACTTGGCGATATTACGGCGCATGCAGAAATTATTGCCATTACGGCTGCTTCTGATTTTTTGGGTAGTAAATATTTAACAGATTGTACACTTTATGTTACTCTTGAACCTTGTGCAATGTGTGCGGGTGCCCTATATTGGTCTCAGATATCGAGAGTTGTTTATGGTGCTTCTGACGAAAAAAGAGGATTTATGCGTTTCGGAAAAGGAATGCTTCATCCTCAAACAAAACTTTCCTACGGCGTGATGGAATTGGATTGCAAAAAATTATTACAGGATTTTTTTCAAAAAAAAAGAATTTAACCAGGTCTGGTACCCGCTAAAAATGGAACAAATTTAACATTTCCCAAGTCTTTTGTTTCCCAGCTGTTTTCACTTGTTCGCTCTATGCGCAAAAGTTTTTGTGTTTCTAAGCCCGTTGGTACCAACATAATTCCCCCAATGCTTAGTTGTAATGGTAACAATTCCGGAATGGAGGGAGCGCCTGCGGTTACAATGATTTTGTCAAAGGGAGCAAATTCCGGCAAACCTAAATAGCCATCCTTGTAAAAAGATTGAATATTAGAAAATTTCATTTCCTTCAATAATGCCTTTGATGACATATATAATGCACGTACCCTTTCAATGGTGTAAATACGGGCACCTAAAGTGGCTAAAATTGCTGCTTGATATCCTGAACCTGTGCCAATTTCAAGTATTTTCTCCCTTTTTTTAACCGCTAAATATTGAGTCATTAACGCGACGGTAAATGGTTGAGAAATAGTTTGTTCATAACCTATGGGAAATGGCTTATCTTGGTATGCCCATTCTTCAAAAGCCTTGTCTAAAAAAAAATGACGGGGAACTCGCTGAAATGCCTCTAATATTTCTTCATTGAATAAATATTTGCTTCGGAGTTCCTCCACTAACTGCCGGCGCATGCCCTTGTGTCTATAGGTATCCGTTTGGAGCATCTTAAATTAAATTTTATGTAAGTAAGAAAACCATTGGTTTCTTATTGTTTTGGTCAAAAAAAGGTAAAAGTATCCAATATTAGGCTTATTTTTACCAGAAATTGTCAATATGAATTCAATTAAATTTGGTACCGATGGATGGAGGGCCATTATTGCCTCCGATTATACTGTTGAAAATGTTCGACGTGTGGCAGAAGCTACTGCCATCTGGTTGAAAAAAACAGGTGGAAATCAAGTGGTTATTGGATACGATTGTCGATTTGGTGGCATCCTCTTTGCTGAAACAACGGCTTCGGTTTTAGGTGCTTATGGTATTAAAGTATTAATGTCACCCGATTTTTCTTCAACTCCCATGGTTTCTTTAGGGGTAGCTAAAACGAAATCTCAGTTAGGTGTCGTTATTACCGCAAGTCATAACCCACCTGATTATAACGGATATAAATTAAAATCTCATTTTGGAGGACCTCTTTCACCTGCACAAGTGAGTGAAGTGGAAGCTTTGGTGCCTGAACATTGTTCATTAACTGCATTCCCCTCCATAGAGGCATTGAAAAATGCTGGATTATTTGAATATGTGGATCTGGAGGAAATGTACCTGGATCATGTCAAAAATTCCTTTGACCTTAAAGGAATTAAAGAGGCAAATGTTGGTGTAGCTTATGATGCTATGTATGGCGCAGGCCAACGCGCTATGCCCCGTATTTTGCCGGAAGCTTATTGCCTGCACTGCGATTTTAATCCTTCCTTTAAAGGTCAGGCACCTGAACCTATTCATAAAAACTTAAAGGAACTCTCCTCCTACATTGCCAGCCATGCTCATATTCAATTGGGTATTGCAACCGACGGAGACGCTGACAGAATTGGCCTGTATGACGAATCCGGCAGATTTGTAGATTCTCATCATATTTTATTGCTTCTTCTCCTTTATCTGGGTAAGTACAAAGGCCAGAAGGGCAATGTGATTATTACTTTTTCAGTGACAGATAAAATGAAAAAACTGGCTGCTTTACTGAATTTACCTATTGAAGTGACGCCCATTGGATTCAAATATATTGCTGATATTATGACCCAAAAAGAGGTGCTCGTCGGAGGGGAAGAGTCTGGAGGTCTGGCGGTTAAAGGACATATTCCTGAAAGAGATGGAATTTGGATTGGTTTGATGATATTGGAATTCATGTCCGTAACGGGTAAATCCTTAAAAGAATTAATTCAGGAAGTCTATGACCTGGTTGGATCATTTTGGTGTGACAGAGATGATTTACATATTACCGAAAGTCAAAAACAAGCAGTGATAAATCATTGCAATCATAAATCTTACACCCAATTTGGCGATTTCAAAATTGAAGAAACGGTGCAAATGGACGGTACTAAATTTTTACTTGGCAATGATCGTTGGGTGATGATCAGACCTTCGGGTACAGAACCTGTTTTGAGGGTTTATGCTCAGGCAGAAAATGAAGATATGGTCAGAACAATCCTCGACGCCACAAAAATAGCTATACTGTAAAGACGATGAACACATCGTTTATTTCTGCGACAGGTTTCAATGTAATAATTCCCTCCCATTTAAATAAGGATGGATTAAATGATCATCACCAATACTATTGCTTTATAAAACCAAGAGCTGAAATAAAAAGGGTTTCTTCATTGTCAATGATGGGTTTCTGGCTATAAATTTAGCTTTTCTTTCCGTTGGGAAAATATAATATTTTCGGACCTACTTTCAAAGGAACTCTGCTATATGATAAGAGATAAATTGGTATTCATTATGCAGGGTATGTTTAAAGGTCTTGATTTTAGGTAACCATTAGGAAAGGTCATTGGGATGATTTGTGATTTTCCATTCACCAGAAAAAATAGGTTGGAAAAGATAAAAAAGGTAAAATACCAGAGATTCATGGGTTGATTTTTTCTTAACAAATAGATTTTCTGAATAGATCCCATTTAATATACGCAGGTTTTAATACCTTATGTGATTCCTATTACTTTAGTTTCTAATCTTTTTTTTAATCTTTATATTAAAATGTAAAGTATGTTCCCAACTTTTAATTTATTAGGCCATTGGGGTAAGTTATTTTTAACTGCCTTTTTTATGATTATCCTCATTTCCTGTAATTCTTCCCTTAACAAAGGAAAAAATAGTCAAAATGGAATCTCCATTTCTATGGCAGAAAATATAGTTGGCATTAGTCAGCAAACCCTGGTAAAAACAGTTTCACAGAAAATTTCAGAGCATGGGGCACCTCATGCCATTACTTTTTGTAATGAAAACGCTCTTCCTTTGCTGGACAGTATCTCCAATATTCATGGGGTTTCCATTACCCGTATTTCTGAGAAATATAGAAATCCGAAAAACAAACCAGACAAAGAGGATCTTCTCGCTTTAAAGGCGTTATCGACGGGGAGTATAAAGTATTATCAAAATAAAAATGCTTCCATTTATTATGCACCCATTCGCATTGGTATGCCTACTTGCTTGAAATGCCATGGGGAAGCGAAAGATATAGATGCACCTACGGTAAGTAAAATAAAAGAATTGTATCCTTATGATAAGGCAGTCGATTATAAAATAGGTGAATTTAGAGGATGCTGGAAAGTTACTTATGCAAAAAAATAAAAAGGGAGATTTTGGATTTTATATTTAACTTGTAGAGGTTAAACCTAATATCCCTTACATCTAAATCCTTTTTATTATGAAGGTTTTTATTCGCGTATTTGCTATTTTTTTTCTCTTATTTGGCTTTATATCTTGTTTAAATATTAAAAAACTGGATATTATTAAGCTGGATAACGATTTTATTAATCAGAAAACGAAGCAAGTTTTAGATAAATCTTCCATTCAGCTAGCTGATGGTTTAAAAATGGATTTATGGGCATCCGATTCGCTTTCTCCCGATCCGGTCTCCCTCGAAATTGACAACCTTGGTCGGGCATACATAACCCGTGCCGTTCGTCAAAAAAATTCTGAATTTGATATTCGGGGACACAGAGACTGGATGACAGCCTCTATTAGCTTGCAATCGGTCGAAGATCGACGTGCTTTTTTGAGGAAAACATTTGCTCCTGAAAATTCAGAAAAGAACTCTTGGCTGAAAGATTTAAATGAGGATGGTAGCCATGACTGGAAGGATTTAACTGTAGAAAAAGATGAAATATGGCGGGTTGAAGATAAAAACGGGGATGGTATCGCAGAGACCTCAACGAAGGTTTTTGTCGGTCCTAATGAAGAAATTACAGATGTTGCAGGTGGTGTTCTCGTTAGAGAGGAGGATGCATTTTGGTGCACAGGTCCTGATATGTGGCGGCTTACAGATAAAAATAAAGATGGATTTTATGAATCCAAAGAGTCCATCAGCCATGGTTATGCGGTCCATATCGGTTTCGGAGCACATGGTATGTCAGGAGTTATTCAAGGGCCTGATGGTAAAATATACTGGCAAATTGGAGATATAGGTGCCAATATTATAGATAAAGCCGGTGTGAAACATGAATATCCTAATGAAGGGGTTTTGGTTCGTTCAAATCCCGATGGTTCCGATTTCGAGGTTGTTTCACATGGGATAAGAAATGATCATGAATTTGTTTTCGATGAATATGGTAATCTTATTTCTTCAGATAATGATGGAGATCATCAAGGTGAAAGTGAAAGATTAGTGCATTTGGTTGAGGGAAGTGATTCAGGATGGAGATCTAACTGGCAATACGGGAAATATACCGATCCCAGAAATAATGGCTATAATGTCTGGATGAAAGAAAAACTTTATACTGCGCGCTGGGAAGGTCAGGCTGCCTATATTTTGCCTCCCATACAAAATTTCCACAATGGTCCAACAGGTATGGTGTATAATCCTGGTACCGCTTTGGGAAAAGAGTATCTAAATAAATTTTTCTTGGTTGAGTTTGTTGGTAATCCTACCGGATCTCATATTTACTCCTTTGGCCTGAAGCCTAAAGGTGCGTCCTTTGTCCTGGATGGTGAAAAAATGCTAACCACAGGTATTTTACCAACAGGTATTCGTTTTGGTATCGATGGTGCCCTATATGCTGCCGATTGGGTAATGGGCTGGGACACAAAAAATTATGGAAGAATTTGGAAAATAGATGTTAAAAATCCAAGTAATGAATTTATTCAAAAGCGACTGGAGACTAAAAAATGGATGACTCAGCGTTTCAATAAATTGTCAGAAGATCAGCTGCTTTCCTTACTGGCTTACGAGGATTATAGAATCAGACTTAAAGCACAATTTGAATTAGTTGCCCGTGGTGCAAAGGGTTTAGAAGTCTTCAAACAGGTAATTGCCGATAGCAAAAACCAACTTGCCCGTATTCACGGTATCTGGGGTATTGGACAGTTTGCTCAGAAAAACGTTAATGTTGCTTCAACACTTGTTACGCTCTTAAATGATAAGGATCAAGAGATTATCGCGCAATCGTTGAAAATATTAGGCGATGTTCGTTTTGCTGCCGCAAATGATAAGATTATCCCACTAATCAACCACTCAAATCCTCGGGTAAGTTTTTTTGCAACCCAAGCTATTGGACGCATAAAAGATAAGCAAGCCATAACTGCCATTTTAAGAATGGTAGAAAAGAATAATGATGAAGATGTTTATCTAAGACATGCCGCTGTTTTAGCACTTAGTAGAATAGGGGAGGTGGAACCCATTGTTCAATTAAAATCGAATCCTAATAAATCGCTTAGGTTAATGGCTGTTTTGGTTTTAAGAAAATGGAGAAACAAAGAAATAGCTTCTTTTTTAAAGGATGAAGATGAATATATCGTGACGGAGGCGGCAAGGGCTATCAATGATGATTTGTCCATCGTACCAGCCTTACCTGCGTTAGCTGGTATGTTAGATCAGTCACGTTTTTCAAATGAACCTTTGATGAGACGTGCTATTAATGCCTGTTTAAGAGTTGGCGGAGAAAAGGAATTAGATATGTTGATTGCTTATGCTGAAAGGGAAAATATTTCTGAAGACCTCAAAGCTGAAGCTCTCTCCGTTATTGGCACCTGGGCAAATCCTTCTGTTCTCGATAGGGTTGATGGCAGATTTCGTGGAGAATTAAAAAGGGATGCAGATCTGGTGAATGCTAAAATTAAAAATAAAATGGCAGAATTCTTAAAAAGTGCTAATCCCGCAGTATTAATTTCTTCTTCAAAATTATTATCTGAATTGAATATTGTAGATTATAATGAGTCGTTAGCATCTATTTTTAACTTATCCCAAAGTCCAGAGGTTCGTTCAGCAGCTATTCATGCGCTGTCAAACCTTAAATATACCTCTATTGAGGATGTAGTTAAAAAGGGAATTAATGATAAAGATAAATTGGTAAGAACAACGGCATTGGGATTAATTAATAAACTTAAGGTGAGTAAAGAGGGCCTTTCTTTAATCATAAATCCTATTTTTGAAAATGGAAGTTTTCAAGAGCAACAGCAAGTATTCAAGGTCTTAAGCCAAATGCCCATAGACAATACAAGAGTTGTTTTATCTGATTTAATTGATAAAATGGCAGAAGCTAAACTTTCACCTAATGTGAAACTTGATCTTATAGAGTCGGTTGAAGCAACAAAAGACAAGGATTTACTCGGTAGAGTTGATAAAATAAAGGGAAAAGGAACTGAAACCAATCAATATAGTGAGGCACTCTATGGCGGAAATGTCAGAGAGGGAAGAAATATTTTTCTAAATAATTCAGCCGCTCAATGTATTCGCTGCCATGCTGTAGGCGATGGAGGAAGTATTGTAGGTCCAAATTTAAAAGATATTGGTAAATCATTGACCAGAGAGCAAATCCTCCAATCTCTCATAGAACCAAGTGCACGTATCGCTCCGGGATTTGGAATCATCTCCCTGGTTTTGGCGGATGGTCAGGAGGTAAGCGGGGTTTTAATGAGGGAAAATGCAGATGAATTATTATTAAAAACCTCAGCTGCTGAACCATTGAGAGTTCCTGTCTCGCGAATAAAAAGTAGGGAAAATTACCCGTCGGCCATGCCCGCTATGGGCGCCGTTCTATCTAAAAGGGAAATAAGAGATTTAGTGGAATACTTAGCTTCCTTATAATCAAAATGTGGAGGAAATCTCAACCTCGATTTCCTCCAGCCTTTATCCAATTAAAGCCGTTTTTTTAGTTTTGACTCTTACATATTTGTATATTTCCAATAGGAATAATAAGCTAAATCCGCCAGCAATGGATAAATAAAAATGCTTAAATCCTGGATACTCAAAATTGAATAAGGTTCGCAGATAAGGTACAGCAATGAGCAGTATCATCAGTGTACTTGCTAAAAATAAAATGATTTTAAGCGAAATATTATTTTCAAAAAGAACATCCAGAAAATTTCTCGTTTTGGATAAAGTGGTAAGGATAAGAAATATATTTCCAATAATTAAAGATGTGAAGGCAATGGCTCTAATTTCAGCTTCATTATGCCCTTCGTTCATACTTAAAAAATAAACAGCTAAAACGATTGACAATAGTAAAAAACCAGCCAGGGAGCTCTTAAATATTTGGGTTAATCCAAAAAATGCAGTTGCAGGATCTCTGGGCGGCCTGTTCATAACGCCAATCTCTTCTTTTTCCGACTCAAAAGCGATAGAACACACAGGGTCTATAATTAATTCCATAAAAACAATATGTAACGGCATAAGTAATATGGGTAAGGCTGGAAAAAATGCGGGTAATAACGATAGTCCAATAATGGGTATATGAATGGCAATAATGTAACCCATCGCTTTTTGAAGATTATCAAATATTTTTCTTCCCGACTTTATAGCCATAACAATAGAACTGAAATTATCATCCAAGAGAACTAAGGAAGAAGATTCTCTGGCCACATCTGTACCCTTTCCTCCCATAGAGATGCCTATATCAGCTGCTTTTAAGGCAGGAGCATCATTAACGCCATCACCTGTCATAGCGACTATTTCTCCGTTGGATTTGAGGGCTTTAATAATTTGTAGTTTTTGTTCTGGTATAATGCGGGCAAATATATTTACTGTTTTTATTTTTTCGTTGAGCTCACTTTCTGTCATCCTTTTCAAGTCAGCACCTGTTAGAATCTCTTGTTTTTCAATTAATCCTGCTTGTCTTCCTATATTTTTCGCTGTTTCCGGATAATCACCTGTAATCATAATCACCCTAATACCAGCGGTATAACATTGTTTAACGGCATCAGGCACTTCAGGTCTTATGGGGTCTTCAAACCCTAAAAATCCAATGAATTCATAGGATATTTCTCTTTGTGAGTCTGGTAAAACATCCGTTTCCAATATTCCCTTTGCCACACCTAATATTCTTTGACCTCTTTCTGCTAAAAATTTAACCTTAGCGAGTAAAGAGTCTTGATCTTGTTCAGAAATTTTACACATTTCTAAAATTGCTTCAGGAGCGCCTTTCGCACCGATCCATTTATTTCCCAATGAATCTTTAGAAATCCGTGTCATAGCAAATAAATCTTTACTTAATGGATACTCTTTTATAATGGATAAGGAGGGAATATCGGTGGTAGAAACAGACCGATAATTTTTTAAAATAGCCTTGTCCATCGGGTCAATACTATCGGATGGAGTGGCTACCAGAGCAGTATATATGAGTTCTTGAATGTTTTCAATATTTTCCAGAAATGCATTTTTCTCTATAATAAAATGATCTTTTATCAAGGTTGATAAAGTCATATTATTCTGCGTTATAGTGCCTGTTTTATCACTGCATAGCACTGATGCGGAACCCAGTGTTTCAATAGCGGATGGTTTTCTGGTTAAAACATTTTGCTGGGAAAGTCGCCATGCACCTATAGCCAGAAAAATAGTCAAAACAACGGGAAATTCTTCCGGAAGAATGGCCATAGCGGCAGATAAACCAGACAAAATGGATGCGGTAAAACCTCCTCTGGTCAGATAAAAGGCTATAACAACCAAAACACTTAAAAACCCACCTATTATAAAAAGATTCCGGATCAATACTTTCATTTCTTTTTGTAAATGCGTAGGTTCTTGTACAATTTGTTGCAAAGATTTACCGATTTTACCAAATTCTGTATTTACACCAATTGCACTAACCTCCATTTTTGCTTTCCCCTGTACAACCAGGGTACCACTAAATACCAGATGAACTTTATCAATTGGGGTTATATTTTTCGGCACCGGATTTGATTCCCCGGTCAATAGAGATTCATCCACGCTTAGATTAGTTGCTTCCTTCAAAATACCATCGGCTGGAATGCGGTCTCCTTCATGAATAAGCACTATATCCCCGCAGATTAATTCTCTGCTTGGAATTTTTATTTCTATACCATCTCTGATTACCAAGGCTTTGGGAGAAGAGAGCTGTCTTAAAGACTCAATGGCTCTCTCTGTTTTTTGATATTGGTAAAAAGTTATGAAAATGATAATCAATATAGAGGCTGAAAGCATGATACCCTCTGTGTAATCTCCTAAAAACAAATAAATGATGCAGCAACTAAGTAATAATAAAAACATTGGTTCCTTGATAACTTCAAAGGCAATTTGTCCAATATTCTTAGATTTTGAAGTTGGAAGTTCATTATATTCTCTCATAAATGAAGGTTAACCGGCGATGGAAACGCCTATTAAATGTCCTATGCCAAAGGTTATGGCAGCTGCAAATAATCCAAAGGCAACTTGCCTTAATCCTGAGAAAAGAATATTCTTTCCTGTGAACAAGGTAATAGCGGCTCCAATGATGAACAGTCCTATGGCACTTAATGTGGCGCTCAGTATTATTGCCAGAGTACCACCTATAAAAAAGAAAGGAATAACGGGTAAAATGGCTCCAATGGCGAATAAAATAAAAGAGGTGACCGCTGCTTCCATGGCAGAACCTTTTAACTCATCCACATTTATGCCCAGTTCTTCCCTGACTAATATTTCGTGTGCCTGTCCTTTATCTAACATAATTTCTTTGGCCATTTGCATGGCCTGGGCTTCTGGAATACCTTTGGTCATATAAATGAGTGCAAGCTCCTTTTCCTCACCTTCAGGATTGGTTTCCAACTCCTCCATTTCTAAATCCATTTGGTTTTCATAAAGTTCCTGGGAACTTTTTACAGAAATCCATTCACCAAGAGCCATCGATAAAGCACCAGCAAGTAAACCTGCCAGTCCGGTCAATAAAATTTCTTCACGTCCACTCGTCGCACCTGCTATACCCATTACCAAACTGAAATTGGAGACCAGCCCATCGTTACCACCCAGAACAGCCGCTCTTAGAGCATTTCCCCCTACAGAACGGTGTTTTTTCTCGAACCTTGCCAGATTATCACTGGAAATATTTTTATGGTTATTTAAAATGTTTTTAAGAATGGTCACATGGGCAGTATCTGAAATGGAACTTTGTGAATTTGAGCTGTTTCTGGCGTGCTGAACGGCAGAAGATATACTTTTTTCTGTATCAAGAAGAACGCCTAACACGTAATCATAACCGACAATTTTTCCAATTTTATTTAGAATTCTGGCCCTAAGGGAAGGTTTAGGAAGATTTTCAACGCTGAGATTAAACTTTTTAGCAAAGGCAATTGCATGACTGAACTCTATTTCACTCATTTGAGCAAAAACATGGGCAACATTTGGATCCTTTTCAACGATACTTAGTTTTTTGTATAGATAACTTGCGTCAATTTCGGTTTGAATATTATTTATATTCATCTTTTCGGCTTTTTAAGGTTCCTGATTAAGTTCACTCTAGAATGGAGGGACAATATACGATTTATCATAGCTTGCCTAAGGTGATAATTCTCACAAACTATTTAAATATAAATGAGCATTTTTTAAATGTTCTTGTTTTTTGTCCTCTGACATTTTATCAAAAGTTCTAACTAACATCCCTAATCTCGGATTTTTCAAGAAAAAGGCCCGTTGTTTATCCATAAAATGCCAAAATAGACCGTCCCAGACAGCTTGCCATTCTCCCTTCGGGTAATCACTCATTTTCATTAAATAATTACTGCCACTGATATAGGGTTTGGTTGACATGATTCCCCCATCGGCAAACTGGCTCATACCATAAACATTGGGAACCATAACCCAGTCAAAGGCATCAACAAAAAGTTCCATAAACCATCGATATACCTCTTCGGGATCAAATTCACAGAGTAGCATAAAATTTCCTAAAACCATAAGTCGCTCAATATGATGGCAATACCCTGTTTCCAATACTTTTTTTATGGTTAAATCGATGGGCAAAATACCTGTTTCTCCTCTCCAGAAACTTTCAGGTATTTTTCGCTTAAATCCCCAGAAATTTTTTGTCCGTTCTTCTCTACCTTTTAATTCATAAACTGCTCTGATAAATTCCCGCCAACCTACCATTTGACGAATAAACCCTTCCAGCGAATTCAGTGGAATGTGATTTTTTGAAGAATATTGTAAGGTTTCCGTCAAAATATAGGAAGGAGATATCAAACCAATATTTAACATTGGGGTAAGCAGACTATGGTTCAACCATTTTTCATTTTGTAAAATAGCATCTTCGTAATCTCCAAATGCTTCAAATTTTTTTTCTAAAAATTGTAGCAACCATTTTTTACAATCCTGAAAGGTGACAGGAAAAAAATCTGTTTGGTTCAGGCTCCCATAATTGCTTGAAAAATATTTATTTGTATATTCAATGGCCTCTTCATGAAAAGAATTAATCGGCTCGAAATTGGTTTTTGGAGGTACTTTCCCTTTGGGATATTTTAATCTGTTTTCATCATCAAAAGACCATTTTCCCCCTAAAGGTTTTGAAGCATCTTCCAATAAAATATTTCTTTTTTTTCTCTGTTGGATGTAGAAATCAGTTTGGAAAAACCGTTTTTTGTCCGAAAAATAATGACGGTTTTCTTCTAAAGTATTGAGAAAAAGGGTAGAAGAAAAAGCATTTAACGCAATATCATTTTTATATGCCGATGAAATCAATCTTTTTTCCAGCCAATAATCTGTGGTTTCAATGTACGATAAGTGATTTATACCTCCTTGCTTTAACGCTGGAATTAATAGCCTGATATCACTGATTTTATCAAAAGAATTAATATAGATGACTTTCTTACCCAGTTTTTCCAGGTGAGATTGGTAGAATTTCATACTTGCTCTATGAAGAGCAATTTTTCTTTTATGGAAATGATATTGACGAAAAAACAACCATTCTTCAACTAAATAGATGGTTTGACATTGGTTCAATACCTCGCTTTCTTCAAATAGTTGGTGTGGAAAAACAATTCCGGTATTAGACATTTTTAGATTTGTTAAGGCTACATTTTTGACTACAATATTTCACCTCCTCCCAATTCTTTTCCCATTTCTTACGCCAGGAAAAGGGTCTTTTACAGGTTACGCATATTTTTTCCGGCAAATCACTTTTTTTTACAGATTTCATCTTTCTTTTAAAGGGGAACAAAAAATGTGAGGATAACAGATATCCCTCTCAAGATATTTTTAAATAGCAATTGGTGATAAAAGGTTTAAAATATTTATTTACCTTTCTCTTCCACCCAGGGTATTGGACTTACATCGTCATGATTGAGAACTCGAATTTCTTCCCTGTCTATTCTTAATATTAGTCCACAGGCAGGGTCAGGGCAAGTTACCCGTGCATCGGTTTCCATCCAGTCTGCTGGGTGATTTTTTCTTTGTTTAGCGGGTAGCAATGGGATAGCAGATTGTATGGCATACAAGCAAAAATCAGATTTTTCAGGCATCGATAATTTTCCGCCACGCAGATAAAAACAATCTCCAATATTCATATTACAGGTGCAATGTCCATTTATTTGTTCAACGACAACACGTAGGTCGTAAAGTTCAAATTGGTCTGATCGCAAGGAATTGGTTTCGCTCATTATCGTTTTAATTATTGATTTTTATTTTTCCATAAAAGGGAGCCAATGGTTATTATAGCTAATCCCCAGGAAATGAAATTATACATGCCAGCTTGCAGCGGAGAAACCTGTTCGATGCCAAACGATTTACCACTATTTGTAGTATTTGCCATAAGGATAACCGGAATAAAATAAGGAAAAAGGAAAGGAAATACACAAACTACCATGCTAAGAATATTAGCTCGTCGGATAGGGGTAATTCCCTGTTTTTCACCTGTTTGCCGCGCAAATTCAGCCACCATGAGGATGGCTACAATACTATGGGTTGTTAAAAGAACGGCCATACTTCCTGCAAAAGCAATCCAACCTTCCGCTTGTCTTAAACTGTTACTTCGTTCTGATGCCCAGGAAACGAGGCGGTCTATGATGCCACTTCCCTTTAATGTTTCTACCAGGCCCATTAAAAGTATGGTGAAAAAGCTAATCCCAGTTGCCCTGTTAATTCCCTCAATGATAAAGCTTTGTGCTCTGAAATTCTCTAGGTCAAGGGATAATATTTTATTTACCGGAAGTAATCCTGTAACAAATCCGAGTATTACGCCTGCAAGTAACCCTAATAATAAGCCATGTAGCAAATGTTTCCCTTTTAGGAAAAGAAATATGACGAAAACCGGTATGACGAGCATAGGTAAACCTGATGGGTCGCCAGTCAGATTTTCACCTCCCTTTACTTCTCCAGGATTGGCTTTACTAAGAAAATAATAGATGGGTAAAACGATGATGGCTAAGGGTAATATGTATTTTAATCTACTTTTAACGGTGGGTCCAATCGTTGCTTCCTGACTTAGAGCGCTGGCTATGGTAGTATCTGAAATGGGTGCAAAAAAATCACCAAAAGTTGCTCCGGCCAGGATAGCGCCTGCTAATATGGGCAAATCGGCTCCTAATAATCCGCCTGCAGGATAAAGTAAGGGACCTCCAATTAGAATGGTTGCAAAACTGGAACCTGTTGATAATGAAATAATACAGCAAATAATGAAAGTTAGTGCTGTAAATCCAGCTGCTGAAAAATGCAACTGATTTGCCATCCATAGCAAGGCATTTACAAATCCCGTTTCTGACATTAACACCCCAATGGTAGATGCCAGCATCCAGGCAGTTAGCATAACCATGACTATGGGTTGGGCCATCCCGTTGATGATGGTTTCGCTATATAATTTTCGGTCTTTAGCCAGTAGCAAACCTAAAGTAATGGCACCAATGAGCACAGGCCAGAATCCTCGTTCATCAGGTGCACCAGATAGGGCTAAATATATTACTCCAAAGGAGAAAAAGACAAAAGGTAAAATGGCACCTGTTGTTCCTCCGTAAAATGATAATTTTTCAATGTTTTTAGCCGTAGTCTGGGTCATGCCTTCAAGGTAGTTTGTCCATTTAAATTATAGCGCATAATAGCACCATGAGGTCCATTTTTATCTCTTTCTAATTCATAGACAGGTCCCAAAGGTCCTTTTGAACGCAGGGTCATTCCCTCAATGGCTAATAAATCATCATTACTAAGAGAAAATGATGGTATTTTAAGAAGTTTATCTAAATGCTTTCTGTTTCGGGCACCAATAATAATACCCCCAACATGTGGTTTTTGAAGGATATATCGGGCGGCAATTTCAGCTATTCCGACCTCGTATTTATTTGCCAATTCATGAAGAATCAAGAGTAACTCCTGAAAAAGATCATACCCGCCATACTCCTCAATGATGAGTCGATATTTTGTAAGTGAACGATTTTCAAGAGGTTCTAAGGGAGCGGACGTATTTAAATAGCTGTCACTTAGAAATCCACCAGCAATGACACCATAGCACAGATAAAAAAAGCCCGTTTCTTTGGCCAGTTGATGCATATCATTTTCTGGGCGATGATCCAGTGCGGAATATTGTAATTGATTGGCAACAACAGGTACGCCAGCCATTTGTATTTCCTTTAAATGCGCAGCATCGAAATTGGTTACGCCAATATGTCTGATTTTACCTGCCTGTTTTAGTTCATGTAAATGAACTGCGGTTTCCACATACCTGGGAAATTGATAATCCCACCAGGCAAATTGTACCAGGTCAAGCTGTTCAACGCCTAACCGCTTCAACGAACGATCTATGATTGCCATTGTATCCCTTTTTTTTATCGTTCCAAGTACGTCATAGTCAGGTACATATTTGGTATGAATCTGAACGGGAGGAAGATTTCCAGATGTGAACGAATCCTTTTCTGATTTCAAAAATTTTCCAATCAGTTCTTCTACACCGGTATAAATATCGGCACAATCGAAGGTCGTAATGCCTGCTTCCACAAAGGCGCGCATATCGTCAATGGCCTCAGAAGTTATGATGGGACCATGACCGCCGGAGAGATGCCAGCTACCTTTTATAATTTTAGAAATAGAATAGTCAGCACTAATATTTATTCGTTCCATTTCAGATTTATTCGTTTGAGAAGAATGCTTGAAACCAAAAATAGGAATAATAAATGGAAATGGATAAATGATAAATGGGTTAACATCCAAATAAATGGTTCGAATATTGGAAAATTACATTGATGCAATTCCGCAGATCGTCATTTCCCTGATAGGTTCCAATATAAAATTACCTAATCCTCATTTTTGAATCACGGATTTTAAGGATTACAGAATTTCACGGATTATAAATGAGTTCTTTGTTTTCCAGAAGTTTGATGACTAGCTAAGATTTTATTTCAACCAATATTTCCCTAAAAGCATAGCACGCATCATCTTATACACAGCTGATTCTATCTAATGTAATCCATCCCATTAACCACAAAAATCAAAAAAATCAAAGTTCAGACAAGAAGCAGTTTCAATATTTGGGATAGTATTTTGTTTTCCCAGCTATCACTTAAACTTGATGGTAATCCTGTTCTAAAAGGCGTATCTTTACAAAATGAGAAGAATCTTTAATACCACAGGACTGTGCAATCCGGAAAGGCACTACATGGTAGATCCCTTTAGGAATATGTATGATAATATACACATCCTCATAGAGGATATGCAGTATTTTCTCATTCATGCGCCACGGCAAACAGGTAAAACCACTTTTCTACATGCGCTGGCTCATCGCTTGAATAGAGAAGGAAATTATATCTCGGTGGTATGCTCAATGGAATCAGCGGGTTATACCAGTATATCGGTGGAAACGGCTAATATCAATTTTATCAAGGCATTAGCTAAAATGTCAAAGTTCTTTCTTGGAACAGAAAATCTGTCTCCAGATATTGCAAAATATATTTCTGGACCATCCATGTTGGGTGATTATTTAACCGATTGGTGTGATACATTGGATAAACCGTTGGTTTTATTGTTTGATGAGGTGGACGCCCTCTATGACGATGTACTCATTTCCACCTTGCGGCAATTACGTGACGGCTTTCAGACGCGTCCTAAACATTTTCCTCAATCTATCGCATTGGTTGGTCTTCGGGACATCCGTGATTTCCGTA
>JBEAXK010000147.1:0-28248 GCA_041159865.1 Bacteroidota bacterium | reverse complement strand
ATTCTTCAGATTTTTTATAATTATATCGTAAGTAAAATCGACGGTATTGTAAACAAAATGGAAGATGCATCAATTGGTTTATTAGATATCATGACCGAAAACAATATTTTCAAAAAATAATTAATCCCCACCTTATGTATAAATTTCTAGCCAAAAACGGACAGGCATTGGCCTTTGGTGTGGGAACTCTGATTACGGTGATTTTCTTTGCTATTGCTGCCGGAGGATTAGAAGAATTCTCAGCCCTTCCACTTGAAGAACAACGTAAGACTACTATTTTTGATTTTGGTTTGGTGGCTTCTTTAGTTCTAACTGTTTTATCAGTCGTTTTACTTTTATTCTTTGGTGTCTTTCAAGTTGCTTTAAATTTTAAAGAATCTTTAAAAGGTCTTTTAGCTCTTCTTGTTATGGGAGGAGTTTATGTCGCAACTATAGTGGCAGCACCAAGTGAAGTTACTGGAATAATGGCTAATACCGTAGAAAAAGTAGGAGGTGTATCACCATTTGCTCTTAAATTCATTGGGGGTTCTATCACTACTTCTTTAATAATTACTGCAGTTGCAATTGTAGTTTTTGTTTTAAGTGAGATTCGTAACTTCTTCAAATAATCTAGTCCATGGCAAAAAAGAATTCCAGAGACAGAATGAGTAATGAAATCAATGCGGGCTCAATGGCCGATATTGCTTTCCTTCTTCTCATTTTCTTCCTCGTGACTACTACTATTGTAGAGGATAAAGGTATCACTGTAAAATTGCCACCTTGGTCTGAAGAAGATCCAGATATTACTAAGCTCAAATCGAGAAATGTATTCGCTGTGCTTGTCAATGCCCAAAATGATTTGCTCGTCAGAGGAGAGTCTATGGACATTACCATGCTCAGAGAAAAAACAAAAGAGTTTATCGTTAATCCTACCAAAAGGGAAGATTTATCAGAGAGGCCCACAAAAGCTATTATTACACTCAAAAATGACAGAGGTACCAATTATGAAACCTATGTGAGTGTTTATAATGAGTTGAAGGCAGCCTACGATGAACTATGGGATGAAATGTGTCTTAGAAAATATGGCGTAAAATATAGTGAAGATTTGCCACTTGCCTGGAGAAAGTCTATTAAAGATGAAATCCCAATGGTGTTATCCGAAGCTGAACCTACAAGTTTTGGAGAAGAAAAATAATTAGATTTGAGCGTTTTTATATCTGTTCAATCTCATTTTCCCGCCATTTGGTGGGAGCAAAATGATTAACTATGTCTAAGTTTTCAAAAGGAAAAAAGAAGCCTCAACCGGCAATTAGCACGGCCTCATTACCCGATATCGTTTTCATGTTGTTGTTCTTCTTCATGGTGGTTACTAAATTACGTGATTCAGAATTGATGGTGAAAGTGACAACTCCTTTCGCTACGCAACTTACCAAGTTGGAGGACAAGTCCCTTGTCAATTACTTGTATATTGGCAGACCCGTGGAAAAATACAAAGCTACCTACGGTACTAAACCAAGATTACAATTAGGGGATAAGTTTTCTAATGTAAATGAAATTCCTATTTTCCTGGAGCGCTTCCGTGTTAAAATTCCGGAAGCACAAAGATCTAAAATTACAACTTCCCTTAGAGTTGATGGAAGAGTAACCATGGGTATTGTTCAGGATGTAAAAACGGAACTGAGAAAGGCCAATCAACTCAAAATAAATTATTCTGCTAAGAAAAAACCGGAATAATTTCTGAGATTATAAAGTCTTAAAAGCCTTGCATTTTTACATGCAAGGCTTTTTTTTATCTCAATCTGTTGGATTCCTTCACAATCTTGTCGTCTTTTTTAATCCTTAAAATAGCCATAATGGTAGCAATGAATCCAACAAAAAAACTAATCAGTAAACTCGTCTTTTTATTGCCCTGATCATAATGCCCTTCACTGAAAAATAAAATAAGGGTTATTCCCGCTGCATACAAGGGCAATACCACCCCAGCACATAAATTTATCTGAAGTTTCCTTCGCTTAAATAAACTGATGATGATTAAACTTATAATCGAAGCGAAGGCAAAGGCAAAATGCTCCCAAATTCCAAGACTGTTCATGGATATATATCCTGCAGAAATGGCGCCTAACAATAAAAACAAGGTTTGAATTCTTTGTATCATTCTGGAAATAAGTTAAAAATTAATAATTGATTTAGTCTGTTAATCCTGCAACAATTCAGGTATACAAAGTTAATTAAAACTTACCTTGGTTTTTATTTATGTGTAAATTGTTGTTTTGGTATAACTTCAAAAGTATATTTGTTCCTTATTTATATTAAATGGGCTTACCAAGCATTCTTTTACCTTTTTCTTTTTTAAAATACCTTGTATTCATCATTCTTTTGATGGCTGGAAGTGGAGTTTTTCAATTGGATGCCCAAAATTCGAACACCCAAACCCAGGATAATAGGGTAAAAGTCCTTTTTGCCAAAGATTTTCTAATATCTCAAGAAGGGGAAAATAGTATTCAAAAATTGGTGGGTCAGGTAGAATTGAAACAAAAAAAGGTCAGGATGTATTGCGATTCTGCGATCATTCAAAATGAATCGTTCGTTTGGGCTTATGGAAATGTTGTTTTTTGGGAAGGTGATTCTATAAAGGTTTTTGCTAATTCTCTTGAGTATGATAGTGATTCAAGCAGAGCAAAATTGATTGGAAATATTCAACTAAATAAAAATAAATCCAAGTTGTTTACAGATACCTTGTTTTACGATATGAATAAAAAAACAGCTACTTATAAAGACGGTGGTATATTTTATTCGGGTGAAACCCAACTCAGCAGCAAAAGTGGATCTTATCATACAGAAACCTATCTTGCAGCCTTTAAGGATAGCGTCATTGTTATAGATACTGATTTTGCCCTTCGTTCCGATACCCTTACTTTTGATACAGAAAAGGAAGTTATTTATTTTCATGCACCTACCAGGTTGAAAACAGATAGTGCTGATATATATACGGAAAGTGGCTTTTATGAAACTTTAACGGGAAAAGCGGACTTTATTCAAAAAGCTCAATATAAAAAGGGCGATGAAACAGCAATCGCAGATACCATCAGATTAATTGAAGAACAAAAAAAATATTTTCTCTTAGGTAATGCTTTTCTCAGTGATTCACTGCGCTTGGCAAAGGGGGATGTCATCGTTTTTTCTGAAATTTCTGATCAGTTGGATATTTTTGGTTCAGCACACTATGAAGATTATGAAAAATTACAAGATATAAAGGCTGATTCCATTCGGTACAATAAAAAGGAAGGTACTTATACCACTCGTGGAAGGTCTTTAATCAGTGACCCTCCTCAGTTTCTGGAAGCTGACCAGGTTGATTATCAGGAAACTACAGGATTCGGTCTTGCTTTTGGTCATATTATCTGGCGAGATACCTCTGAAAATATTACGCTTTATAGTGATACCCTTTTATACCAAAAGGATAAGGAATATTTTAAAGCCTATAATAAATGGAATGAGCGTCCTTTGATGATTGTTCTGTTAGATAATGATTCTTTATACCTTAGTGCAAATACCTTGTTCTCCATAAGGCCTGATACAACCGGTCTAGACTCAACCCGCATTTTTGTTGCAAACGAGGATGTCAGAGTTTTTAAATCGGACTTACAGGCAGTTTGCGATTCCCTTTCTTATAACCCTACAGATAGCTTAATTTCTATGTTCAAGAATCCTGTGGCCTGGACAGATACCAGTCAGTTTTCAGCCGATACCTTGATTTTGACCAATGGTAAATCAGGTATCAAAGAGATTAATTTGTTGGGCAATAGTATCATTATTAATGAATTAGATAGTATTTTTTATAATCAGATTCAAGGTAGAACCATAGATGCTTATTTTATAGAGAAAAATCTTCATCAAATGACTGCAAAAGGAAATGCAGAGGTGGTTTATTACATAAAAGATGAGGAAAATGCCTACGTGGGGGTCGATAAGACATCTTGTGGATTAATGAATATTTATTTTGGCAATAATGAAGTCGAAAAAATAGTTTTTTATGTAAAACCTAAAACCCAGGTAGTGCCAATGCTAAAAGCAGATCACTTAAAAATGCGTCTGAGTGGTTTTCGTTGGAATGAGGATGCAAAGCCAAAATTCCCCAAAGATGTTTTAAATGTTCGTCAGGTTATAATGGGTAATAATTTGCAACCAGATGTTGAAGTTCAAAATTTTAAACTAAATGAAAATTAAATATTTAAAATCTGTATTCATTATTTTATTTTTTCATATCCTTTCCGGGTATTTTTTATTCGCTGCTAAAATACCTTCTAAACAAGAGATTAATCAAGTTAATCAACTCATGTCCAATGAAAAATTAGATGAGGCGATTGAAATTTACCTTCATTGGGTGAAAGCAGGGTTTAAAAGTAAAATAATTTACTACAATTTGGGGCTTCTTTATGAAAGAAAAGGAAATATGGGTTTAGCTATGTTCTATTTGAAAAAGGCGGAAAAATTAGCACCCGTAGATCCTTATATCAAGGAAGGAATAGTCTCATTAAAAGAAAAAATTAAAGATAGATTTATACTTCCAGTTGAAAATAAAAGTTCTTTCCATTGGATTATCTATCCATGGCAATATTGGACGATTCAAAAGGGGGGCATTTTTCTTTTAACAGGTATATGGATTTTTTTTATTTATGAAATGGTTTATCGTTTTTGGGCTATTCCCAGAAATAAATATTTTTATAAACAAATTCAGTATGCTCAATTATTTGCTATTGCCTTTTTTCTAATCCAAAGCATTCGGATTTATTATTTCAATCAAAGAAATGAAGCCATTATTATTTCTTCTGAAGTAAATGTCTATCAGGGGGCAGATCCATTAAGCCCTAAAATTCAAACAGTACATGCTGGATTGCCTGTACTGTTTGAAGATAGAATCGGGGAATGGATTAAAATAAAATTGGATAATGGCCAGATAGGTTGGATAAATAAAAACCACCTTTCTGCCAAAATATAATTTAATTAATCTTCCTTTTTAGCTTTTGGCTTTCTTACAGCTTTAGGCTTTTCTTCTTTAGCTGGAGCCGCTGCCACTACTTTAGGTGTAGAAGACTTACTTTTACCTTGGGGAATAACTAGTGCAGGTGCATTAGGATCCAAAATACTTACGTAAGTTCTGTTATCTTTTTTACGACGATAAACAACTGTTCCGTCTATATCAGCATGTAAAGTATAGTCTTTAGCTAAATATACGTTGGCGCCTGGGTGAAAACGCGTGCCACGTTGTCTTACTAAAATATTACCCGCTCTGGCATATTCGCCACCGAATAATTTTACCCCCAAACGTTTACTTTTGCTATCCCGTCCATTATCGGAACTACCCGCACCTTTTTTATGTGCCATTTTTTCAGAAAATTAAAGGATGAATAATTAGTTTAAAGAAATTTTGGTGATTTCAATTTTAGTGAAACTTTGGCGGTGACCATTTTTCACCTTGAAACCTTTTCTCCTTTTCTTGCGAAATACGATTACCTTATCTCCTTTTTGTCTGTTTAAGACATTAGCACTTACAGATGCTCCAGGAAGGGTAGGTTTACCCAATGAAACAGTTCCGTTGTTATCAATCAGGTGTACCTGATCAAAAGTTACAACATCACCATTGTCGTTACTTAGCTGGTGGACATAGATTTTTTGACCTACCTCGACTTTGAATTGTTGACCAGCTATGGTTACAATTGCGAACATGTTATTTCGTTTTTTTAATTAAAGCGCAAATATAAAGCAATATTCTTAGAATAAGAATATTTTAGCTAAGATTTTAAATACGAAATAAAGGATTTAAATTATTTCTTCAAGGTTAAAGGTAAATACCAGTATTTTTTGCTCCCGTTGAATATGCAGGGTCATCTTTTTTCCTACCGGGCCTCTAAATTTATTGTTGACTCCCTCCAAAGATAGAATTCCAGTAGAAAAGCCATTTATTTTTTTAATCTTATCTCCTATTTGTAAACCAGCAACAGATGCCGGTGTTTTCTCAATGATATTTAGAACCGTAAACTGGTTTAAATTTTCTCCCGATGCCCCAATAATCAACCCACTTCTGTCATAAGGCCTTTGTTTCACCTTTTTATTATTACTGGTAACAATCATCTGTGATTTATTATAATCGAAAATTACGCTGGAAAAGGCAGAAAGCATGTTATTTCCTATAATACCATCTCTGGGAGTGATAAATAATGAGTCCGAAAAATCTGGTTTTTGCTGGAATTTTGTAATTAGCTCCGGGAAATTTTTTGATGCTAACTGTATGTTTTTAATTCTGCCAACATAACCTTCCAATCTTCCTCCTAACCCCAGACCTATGGGACTATTTAGCATTTTTACCTTGGCATCTTTTAAAGAATCAATTTCCGTGTATAATAACAGCGAAAGTCCGGCTCCAGTATCAATTAGATAGTTTAAGGATTTAATTTCCTTGTCATAAAGGTGCGTAGTACATCGGATGTAAGGCTTCCCCTTGATAAGGGTAAAGGGTAGTATTTCCTCTTTTTCCTTTCGGATTTTAATTTTATTTTGAAAATAAGAAGGGTTAAAAAAGGTAATGACCTGTTTTTGATAATCTATTTGTAAAGTAAACCTTTTTAAAAAATCTGCTCCCAATATACCATGTATCTGAATACCACTGTATTCCTCAAAACGAAAATAGTCCTCCTCTAAAACCAAAACGGATCTGTGGGTAGCATGTAAATCGCCCATCTGTAGAGAAATATTTTTTGTCAGATAGGCATACAGTTCTTCCCTCATATCGGCACCATAAAGAGTGAATCTGCGCTGATAATCAATATTTAGAAAATCTGCAATTTCTTTTTTTGTCAATAAAGAATATTCAGCACCTGTATCAAGGATAAAGGTTAAGGGCAAAAGATTATTAAAAAGAACCGAAACCAATATGAAATTTCCTTCAAAGCGAAAGGGCACTTCTTCCTTTGTGAAGGTTCTGTGTTGAACTAAATCAAATACTTGTCCATAAGAAGGAAAGACATAAAAAACCTCTATGCAGGCAATTAAAACGAAATGCTTGGTAAAAGAAAAGACATTTATTTTTCTTAAAAGCATAAACCCTATTTGTTATCTTAACATTTTTAACCAAAAAAAGATGAAAAGGAGAAATTGATTTTTTAAATTTTCATATTTATCCCTAAAGTAAGCAAAGTTGATACCAATTAGACACCGTTTTTGTAGCTTTGTTCACATAAATAGTTTAAGTTAATTGATATGAAAGGTCTTAAAGGAATTATTACCATCTTGATGTCCCTAAGTGGCTTGTTTTCCTGTGAGGTTAACGAATCCATGTATCTGGAAAAGGTGTCTGACCCGGGACACTTGCACAGAGCACAAAAAATGCTCACGGACGTAATGGTTCATGATATTTTTTCGCCTCCCGTAGCCAGTAGGATTTATGTGTATTCGAGTATTGCCGCTTTTGAAACCATGGTTTCAGGAAATCCTGATTTTAAATCGCTGGCTGGACAATTGACGGGTCTTGAAAAAATTCCTTCTCCGGCAGACAACAGTCAGATCTGTTTTCCAATTGCAGCGGTGCACGCTTATGTGAAAGTTGGAACCAGGCTTATTTTTTCTGAGGAAAAGATGAATGATTTTATTGCAGAGATGGATAAAACCTACAAAGAAGCTGGGGTCCCACGGGTCGTTTTAAATCAATCTAAATTATATGGCGATAAGGTGGCAGATCATATAATTGCCTGGGCCGATAAAGATAATTACAAGCAAACACGCACTTTTCCTAAATATTCTATCGATGAGAATCCTACCCGTTGGCAGCCTACACCTCCGGCTTATATGGATGCGGTTGAGCCAAGCTGGAATAAAATACGACCCTTTTTAATGGAAAAAGCCAACCAGTTTGCGCCTCCTCCACCAACTCCTTTTAGCTCCGATACAAGTAGCCAGTTTTACAGGGAAGCTATGCAAGTATATAATCTGAGGGATGATTCAATATCCATTGAGGAAAAAATAAATGTGGCCAGTTTTTGGGATTGCAATCCTTTCGTTAGTCATTTTTCAGGACACGTAATGTTTGCAACAAAGAAAATTTCTCCTGGAGGGCATTGGATTGGTATTACAAAATTGGCAGCGTTGAAAGCTAAATTAGATTTTATGAAGACGGCCGAGGCTTATGCCTGGGTTTCCATCGGTCTGGCAGATGCTTTTATTTCCTGCTGGGACGAAAAATACAGGTCAGAACTTATTAGGCCTGAAACCTACATCAATAAGTATATTGACGATAAATGGATGCCGAAACTACAAACGCCTCCATTTCCTGAATATACCAGTGGGCATAGTGTTGCCTCTTGTACTTCAGCTGAAATATTAACCCATTTATTTGGAGAAAATTTTGCCTTCGAAGATACGGTGGAAAAGGAGTATGGTTTACCAGTCAGAAATTTTAAATCGTTCAGACATGCAGCATCAGAAGCCGCTATAAGTCGGTTATGGGGCGGTATCCACTATATGCCGGCTATTGTAAACGGCTCAAATCAAGGAAGACAATTAGGTACATACATAGTCAAAAAATTAAGAACCCGAAAATAATGATACTAATAAAAAAATATATGTGGGTTCTTTTAGGTCCACTTTGCTTCATGCTTATGCAATGGTTACCCATTCCTAAAGGTTTCACACCTGAGGCATGGAAGGTTCTTGCTATGGCTTCTCTCATGTTAATATGGTGGATTTCAGAGGCCGTACCTATCGCTGTAACCTCCCTATTACCTTTGGTTTTACTGCCTTCCATGGGTGTTGCAAAACTAGATGCAGCCGCAACTCCTTATGCTAATCCCGTGGTTTATCTTTTTATGGGAGGATTCGTTATCGCTCTCGCTATGGAAAAATGGGAACTTCATAAACGTATTGCTTTACATATCGTAAATCTGACAGGGACAAATGCCAATGGTATTATTGGTGGATTTATGATGGCTACCGCTTTTATCAGTATGTGGATCAGTAATACTGCTACCGCAATTATGATGCTTCCCATCGGTTTATCAATTATCACGTTGATGCAAAATCAAATTTCTGCAAATATTGAAAATGAAAAGGGACTTCGGAATTTTTCGATTTCCATGATGCTGGCTATTGCTTATGGTGCCAATATAGGTGGTACCGCTACTATCATAGGCACTCCGCCCAATGTCGTTTTTGCCGGCTATATGAGGGAAAATTTTAATATTGAGGTGACTTTTCTAACCTGGATGATGATAGGCACTCCTTTTGCTATTATTTTATTGATTTTCACCTATTTTCTAACCGTAAAAATCCTTTTTCCAAATAATTTAGGAAATTTTGGTGGGGCTAAAGAAATAATTAACCAAGAATTAATGGAACTCGGTCCTATGACTACGGGTGAAAAACTGACCTTGATTGTTTTTATTTCCACAGCCTTATCCTGGATATTCAGATTGCAAATAGATGCCCTTTTCCCAGCTATAAAGATATCGGATACCACTATTGCCCTGGTTGCTGCTATGTTGCTTTTTATCATTCCTGTGAGTTTGCATAAAAAGGAATTTCTGCTGAACTGGTCCGATACAGAAAAATTACCCTGGGGAATCCTGCTCCTTTTCGGCGGCGGACTTAGCCTCGCCGATTCTTTGGCAAATACGGGCATAATTAATATCATTGGTGACCAGTTTAAAGACTTGGATACAGCTGGTTGGGTATTTATTTTAGGTCTTAGCACGGTTTCTCTTTTTTTAACAGAGGTTATGTCCAATGTGGCTTTGGTGACTATTTTTCTTCCTGTTGTTGGGGCCATTGCGGTTGGAGCGGGTATTCCACCTATTCAATTGTGCATTCCAGTGACTATTGCAGCAAGTTGTGCTTTTATGTTTCCTATGTCAACCCCACCCAATGCCATCGTTTTTGCAAGCGGACGCATCACCATCGGACAGATGGCAAAGGCTGGATTTATCTTAAATCTGATAACTATCACTGTGATTGCCCTATTAGTAAAATTTCTATTTCCTCTCATTCTTGGAAACTAAAATAAAGTAAAATGGATATTTCCTCATCGGAAATTAAAGATATTGTAAAGGAAATTATAGCTGAAATCCAAGCGATTAGATTTTATTTGCATCAACATCCTGAACCTTCATTTAAAGAATTTAATACGGCTGTTTATGTCGCGGATAAGCTAAAATCGTGGGGAATTACTCCCCTTACAGGATTTGCTGGCACTGGGCTTTTGGTGTTGATTGAAGGACTAAATCCATCTGCCCGTACGGTAGCTCTAAGAGCTGATATGGATGCTTTGCCCATCCAAGAATTAAGCAATGTTCCATACAAGTCTGTAAATGAAGGGTATATGCATGCATGCGGCCACGATGTGCATACCGCATGTTTACTCGGTGCAGTAAAAGTGTTAAATCAACTTAAACATAAATTTCAGGGAACTGTCAAAGCGGTTTTTCAACCTGGTGAGGAGCTGCTTCCGGGTGGCGCTTCCCTGATGATTGCAGAAGGGGTATTGAAAAATCCGGAGGTAAATGTCATTTTCGGCCAACATGTATTTCCAGATCTTCCTACCGGAAAGGCAGGATTTAAAAAAGGTCAATATATGGCTTCCTGTGACGAGATTTATATGACGATAAAGGGAATAGGTGGGCACGGTGCCATGCCTCACCGTTGCGTGGATCCGATTCTTATAAGCGCACATCTCATTATAGCCCTTCAACAAGTCGTGAGCCGAACCATTAATCCTATTATTCCAGCTGTGTTGTCTATTGGTAAAATAACTTCCGATGGTGGGGCTACTAATGTTATTCCTGACCAGGTTTTTCTTAAAGGGACCTTCCGTACCTTAGATGAATCGGAAAGATTTTCAGCTCATGAGAAGATTAAAAAAATAGCCTTTTCTTTGGTAGAAGGCATGGGGGGCGAGCTCGATCTGAAGATTGAAGTTGGTTATCCTGCCTTGATAAATGAGGAGAGGGTGACGGACTTAGCCAAACAGGCTGCTGTTGAATTTTTGGGTGCAGAAAATGTAGTCGATTTACCTATACGCATGACCGCGGAAGATTTTTCTTACTATAGTCAGGTCATTCCCAGCTGCTTTTATCGGCTCGGGACCTCTTCTCCTGATGGAAATTTTAAACATCCTGTTCATACGCCTTATTTTGATATTGACCAGAATGCCCTGGAAACCGGGATCGGATTATTTGCCTGGATTGCCCTTAAAAATCTTGGGAATCAAGCCCTTTAAATCGTTTTTAGAACGAAAGAGAAATTTTTATTTATCATATTTTAAAAAATTATAATATGTTATATATATTATATATTTTTGTAATATGAATTATGGTAAATAAACAGGGAACAGTTATGGCAACAATCTTACTAATTGATGATGAAGTAAGCATTCGCAGAACGCTTAAGGAGATATTAGAATTTGAAAAATATGAGGTTCTTGAAGCCCCCGATGGATTTGTTGCCATAGAAATATTTAAAAAATCATCTGTTGATGTGGTTCTCTTAGATATTAAGATGCCCAAAATGGACGGTCTGGAAGTTTTAGATTTTCTTCAGGAAATAAATCCGGAAATTCCCGTCATTATGATATCAGGTCATGGTACCATTGACACCGCGGTAGAGGCAGTTAAAAAAGGAGCCTATGATTATATTTCCAAACCACCCGATCTGAATAGATTATTGATTACCTTGAGAAATGCTCAGGAAAGACATTCTCTAGTTACAGAGACTAAATCTTTAAAGCGAAAAATTTCAAGAGCGGGTTTACAGGAAATCATCGGAGAATGCCCTCAGATATGTGCCGTTAAAGAAACCATTCAGCAAATTGCACCTTCTGAGGCGAGAGTTCTTATTACAGGGCCTAATGGTTCGGGTAAAGAATTGGTTGCTAGATGGATCCATGAGGGAAGTCAACGAAATAATGCACCTTTAATTGAGGTAAATTGTGCCGCTATTCCTTCAGAGTTGATTGAAAGTGAGTTGTTTGGCCATGAAAAAGGCTCCTTTACTTCCGCCCACAAACAAAAACTGGGAAAATTTGAACAAGCACATGGTGGAACCCTTTTTCTCGATGAAATTGGTGACATGAGTTTATCCGCTCAGGCTAAAGTATTAAGAGTTTTACAGGAACACACCCTTTCCAGAGTTGGTGGTGAAAAAGATATTAAGGTAGATGTGAGAGTTATTGCGGCAACAAATAAAGATTTACCCGAAGAAATTGCTGCAGGACGATTTAGGGAAGATTTATATCACCGTTTAGCCGTGATTGTCCTTCCTGTTCCTGCTCTTTGTGAAAGAAAAGAGGATATACCTGCCCTGATTGATCATTTTATTAAAATAATCTGCAAGGAATACGGTATTCCCGGCAAAAAAATAGAAAAGGACGCAGTAAAATCCTTATCGAATCTTCCCTGGACCGGTAATATAAGAGAACTTCGCAATGTCGTAGAAAGGCTCATTATTTTAAGTCAACATAAAATAACACAGACGGAGGTAGATAAATATGTGGTGCCTGTGTCATTTACAAAAATCAGAAGCCAGTCCTGGCTAAATTCTTTTGCCTCGGCAGAGGAAGCGCATAGATATATTGACAAACACTTTCAGTGGAATATAAAAGAATATTCTGCTTAAACTTAGCACGCATTGATGTTGTTTATAAATGTTGAGTTAAAAAATGACAGGTATGACAACATCACATGATGAAAATGAAAATCCATTATTAAAAGAATGGAAAGAGACCATTAAAGCAGAAAATTCCTGGACGATGTTCAAGGTATTATCTGAATTTGTAGAAGGCTTTGATAGATTAAATAAGGTGGGTCCTTGCGTCTCCATTTTTGGTTCTGCCAGAACAAAACCGGACGACCCAAACTATAAACTGGCAGAAACAATTGCAAAAAGGCTGACGGATGAAGGATATGGGGTCATCACAGGGGGTGGACCGGGTATCATGGAAGCTGGAAATAAGGGGGCTTATGAAAATGGGGGTATTTCCGTAGGTTTGAATATTGACCTTCCTTTTGAGCAAAATAATAATCCTTATATCGACCATGACAAAAACATGGATTTTCGCTTTTTCTTTGTAAGAAAAGTGATGTTCGTTAAATATGCCCAGGCTTTTGTTGTTTTACCTGGTGGATTTGGTACACTCGATGAGCTGTTTGAAGTACTAACCCTCGTACAGACAAAGAAAATCGTTTCCGTACCCGTTATTTTAGTAGGTCGGTCTTATTGGACGGGTTTAAAAGACTGGATTACTACAGTTATGCTTGAAAAAGCAAATAATATCAATGCTGCTGACCTGGATCTGATTCCTATCGTGGACGAACCCGATGAGATTATGCATATTATTAATGAATTTTATGCCAAAAAAGGAAAGTTGGGCTTCAAATACTGGATGGATCAGCGTTGATTTTGCTTAAAGTTTTACGGTGATTCCCATAAGGCTGGCTAATTCAATAGCTCCTTCTATGGAAAAAACAGCATTTTTCAATTCATTTTTGGATGGGTCGATTGAATAATTTTTAGAAGTAGAAAAATCTGCTTCACTGAAATCTACATTTTCAAATTCACAAAAATTAAATTCACAATTTTTAAATGTTGATTTTTTTGCCTTTATATCAAAAAAAGAAGATTCACTTAAATCACAATCTTCAAAATGGATTTTATTAAAATCTAAATCAATAAAAAAGGTTTGATGCATCTGGCAGTTTATAAAATGCATTTCCAAAAGAAAATGGGACTCTAAATCAAAATGAACGCCGTCCAGTTTGCAAGTTTTGAAAGTCACGTTTCTAAAAGAAGTTGAACTTATGACCAGGTTGTTCAAATCACATTGAGTAAAGGAACAATCTATAAAAATGGTTTTTTTAAACGAAAAGGAAGTTAGGTCACAATTTTCAAAATGACAGCCTTCAAATTCGTTGCCAGAAATTTTTACCCCCTCTAAATCGGAGGGGGTAAAAGTTTTATTAAAATAGCTTTCCTTCATTTTCTTTTTTCAGGTTCACTAAAAAAGCAATCAAATCTCTGATTTGCGATTTATCAAGGGCTTCTTTCATGTTCATCATACCTGAGGGGAGCATTTCCATTTCTTTTATAGCGGATCTCTGAATCACTCGAGGAGCTTTATTCCCAATTTTTAAGGTAAGTGCAGTTTTATTTTCTGAGTTTAGCATACCCGATAATTCTTCCCCATTGCTCAAGGTCAGAATGACGACCCCATAACCCATAGATATATTTGCATTTGGATTTATCAGAGAACTTAATAATTCTTCTCTGCTCAAACGATCTGCTATATATTCCAAAGGAGGTCCTACCACGCCACCTTTGCCATAAACGGCATGACAGCGAAGACACTGAGCGGCCTCATTTCTGATAAAGATTTCTTTCCCTTTTTCTGCGTTTCCACCAAACAAAGTAGCCTGAAAAGCCAGTAAGTCATTCTTCCCCCACTTTTTCTGATGGTTCTTTAATTGATTCTTCAGCCTTGAAAAAGAACTATTCTCAATGGCTGTATAAAGATCTAAATGAAGCCCTGGATCCAGGGCATTCGTAAAGGCCAAATCCAGGTATTTCGATAAAATCGGCTCACTTTGAGGCTGTGTCATGCCACCTAAGGCAGCTATTGCGTTTTGTTTTTCAGGAAGATCTGTGGCACCATCAATGAGTTTTGCAAGCATTTGCGCTTGTTTTTCTGGTTTTAAATTCACTTTTCCTATGTTTGCCAGTGCAATTCGTCTCAAGGAGGATAATTTATCTGTTAAAGACAGGGTAATAGCCTGCGGCAAATATTTACTATTCATTGCCAGTAAAGCATATAAAGCCTCTTGTCGGACGTATTTATTTGCTGATACTTTTTTAAGCATGCTAAAGATATAATCTTCCCCTTTTTGATATTTTAATCTACCAGCTGCTTTAAGGATTGGTGCATTGAAAGCAGGATCCCCGCTCTTTTTAATGGCATTAAAAAGAGGTTCAAAAGCAATCTGTGCATCCAACAAGGTATGCTTCTGGCTGGTCTGTGGCCGATAATAATTATCTACTCGGTCTAAAACGGGTGGATTTGCCCAATATCCAAGAGCCCACAAGGCATCCAGACGCATTTCAGTGCTATTATCTGTATTTAAAATAAACGCACTCAAACGATCTGCACCTGCTTGTGTGCCTATCCTTAAGTTGGCATTAATCGCCCTGCGCAAATAAATTTCACTCTTACAAGAGGTCGTATTTAAGGTTGCAGCCAATGAAGGTAAGGCGGCTGGAATAGATAAATCATCATTTATGGCTCTGGATGTTTCCTCCAGAACTAAATCATTTTTATCGCCTAAAAAGGAACTAATTCCGGGACTTTTTAACCTTCTAAGGGCAACAACCGCCGCAATTCGTACCTCTTTGGAGGGATGAAGATGGAGCTTTTCAATTTCTTTGTCTGCATGGATCTTCGACATGGCATATATAAGCGTATGTCTTAAGTGCGGGTCTTTATCCCCGTTTTTAGCTATTCGTTTTACTAAAAGGGGCAATTCCTTGGTCGTTCCTATTTTACCCAGTGATTCAATGGCTCGTGCCTGAACGAAGGCGTCATCATCAAAAATCAATGTTTTTATTTGTTCTAAAGCGGGTTTAAAACGAGCTTCTCCCAAAATTTTTACAGTTTGAGCTCTTATTTGAGGGTGGGAGTCCGATAATAAAGGGAGAACTTGTTTCATTAAATAAAAATCTTTTCGCCCCAACTGACCGAGTCCCCATATACTGTGCAAACGGCCTAAAAGGCTGGCTTTTTCATTGCGTGCCAGCATTAATAATTCTCCTGATTTTTTTCGGGTAACAAGTTCAAACTGGGCGGCCATTCGTATTCTTTGATCAGCATAACTTAACCATTCCACTAGTTGAGAAACCTTTTTTCCCTTCATTCCCTGAGAGAGAATTTGCTGTGTTTTTTCCCGCAATGGGTGCTTTTTACCTTGAACGTCCATGACCCATATCCTGCCCTCTGTCTTTTTATCGTAACTATCTTTCCAGTCATTCACAAAGAGAGAACCATCTGGAGAGAAAGCGAGTCCCGTGGGCACTATACCACCGACGAGGTCCACTTCTTTTTCCAGAGAAAAGGAAGAACCCTTAGGTTTTAAGGTAAAGGCCTGAATTTTTGAATTCGCCGAGGAGCCTGTAAAATAAGTAGCAAAAAAATGATTTCCCCATTTTTCACTTAAAGCAGTTCCCGGATTGAATTTGAGTCCCGCAGGTCCATCATAAGCCAAAGCAATGGGTGGAAGAATATAAGCAGCCTGACCTGGGAAATGGGGTAAATTCAATTTTTCATCCATCCAGACTTTGTATTTTTCATTTGGCTGAATATATTTTCCATATTGCCAATTAATTCTCCATCCAGAATCGGAACCTTCTAAAATATGTACATATCGTTCATTTTCACCTGCATGATCACCGTCATTATCAACGCTGATAAGATTTCCAAAAGCATCAAAAGCAATTTCGTGGGTATTTCTTAGCCCATGGGCAAATACCTCAAAATCAGATCCATCGGGATTACACCGCATCACGGCTCCTTCATTTGGATAATGCCATCGCTTTCCGTCAGGCCCTGTAACATCTAAACCATGGTCGCCAATAGACCAGTATAATTTCCCATCAACGCCAACGGTTAATCCAGACATATCATGCCCTGCAAAGCCTATATGTGTGCCAAAACCTTTGGCCAAAGACTTTATTTTATCCCCTTTAAGGTCTTTATTATCGTCAGAAACTTCCCATAAACTGGGGTTTGCTGTAACATATATTTTTCCATTGTGTGCTAAAACACCTCCAGCAACACCCCCTAAAAGATCATTAAAACCTTCTGCAAAGGACTGAGAGTGATCGGCCTGCCCATCTTTGTCTTTATCCCATATTCGTCTTACGGTTTCTTTTTGAACTACCAGGTCCTTATAATCATGACTGCCATCCTCATTGAAATCTTCCAGCCATTCATTCTCTGTAGAAAATTTTTGGGAGAGAACTTTAAGATAAAACCTGGCTTTATCGGCCGCCGCCTGCATCGCCAGATCTTCTGTCATCCAGTCCCAGTGTTCCCTGATATCCAGATAGGAACTTTTTCTTCTCGACGTTTGAGAAACATAGGCATTGCCCTGGTCATCGATACTGATTCCTACCGCATTGGCGAGTAACGGCCCTGGTGCCCATAATTTTAAGGATACAGAGGAATCAGTTGAGGGAGAAACCGTAGTCATTTCACTCTCAAAATCGGCTGAACTGGCTTTAAAGACTTCTTTTTCAGGTGTGGTCTCTGTCGTGCAAGAAGCCAAATAAATAAGGAAGCAAAGAAAAAAATGAGGTGAAAATTTCATTTTAAAAAGTGATTAGTTGCCTAAGGCGGATATTTGTAGAGATGGATTTTCCAAATCGTTTTGTGGAAACTCCAACGATTTGTAAACCATTCCGTGGAGTAATCTTCTGGTGTAAAGTCGGGTTAATAACCCATTACGCATGGTCGGAAATGTCCGGTTGCTTAAAAAAACAAAAATTAAATTTTCTTTGGGGTCACTCCAGACAACCGGACCCGTAAAGCCCGTATGTCCAAAGGTTTGATAAGAAGCCTTCGACGACATATGGGTAGTGGGTGTATTGGGCTGTTGCATATCCCAACCTATTCCCCGACGGATACTTTTAGGGTGGTGACTGGTAAATTTCTGAATGGTTTCTGGCTTAAAAAAGGAGATACCCCCATATTCTCCCTTGTATAAAATAACCTGCATGAGTATGGCTAAATCGTGCGCATTTGAAAATAATCCGGCATGACCACTAACTCCTCCAAGCATAGCCGATCCCATGTCATGAACATATCCATGTAGTTTTTGACCTCTAAAATAATTATCTACTTCGCTGGGTGCTACCTTGTCTAAATCGGCCCATTTCCATGGATTAAACCCGGTAGAGGATAATCCTAAGGGAATGTAAAACTGATCTCTCACATATTCGTCTAAAGGTTGACCCGTTTTTATTTTCACCATTTCAGCCAGCAAATAAAAGCCTAAATCACTGTATTGGTATCTGTTAGGTTTGTCGAGCGCTGAAGTATATATTTCATTTAAAACGGAATCTCTGTAATCTGTCCGTAAATAAATACTTTCAGTTACAGGAATGGAAAATTCCGGTGAGGAGGTAGTTTGGTAATATTTTTCATTTAAAACAGGTGGCTTTCTGGAAGTAAGTGTTTTTTCGAAAAATGGGATCCAGTTTTGTAAGCCAGCCCTATGTGCCATTATATCAGCAATGGTGATATCTTTTTTATTGGTTTCCAGCAAGGCGGGTAAATATTCACTCAGGGGTTTTTCTGTTTCGATTATTCCTTGTTCCTCTAATCGCATGATGGCCAGTGTGGTAGCGGCTACTTTAGTGATTGAGGCTAAATCGTATATATCGTCCGTTTGTACGGACTTATTACCAGAATAATCCTGATTTCCAAAGGCTTCTTCGAAGATAATATCTCCATTTTTAGCAACAAGTACCACCCCGCCTGGAGTAGCGCCAACTTCAATAGCATTTTGAAGAATACTTTTAAGGTTTCCCAGCGTATCGGGACTCATTTTATGGAGCTCAGGGGAAGAATATCCCATTCTCATACCTCCTTTTGTGTTGATTCCGTCACCAAAAAGAATAGTTTTAGTCACCGATACAGGTAATTTCCCCTTAAGGCCAAAAACACCAAAGAGGGCCTGTGCCGAAAGATCCTGGGTTAAACTATCACCTTCATAAGCATTCACTATAACAGGTATTTCTTCAAAATGAATCAAGCTGTATGGGGAACCAAAAACAACCAGAACGAGGGTTGTTTTTTCGTTCAACCGCTTTAAAAAAGCTAATTCTGAGGAGGTAAATCCAAAGTTTTTAGCAGAAAATGCATTCATATCATGTAAACCCACAATGACACATTCCCTACCTGATAATTTAGCCAGCAAATTATTTTGTTGTTCAGCAGAAATTTCCTTGCCTACTTGAAAATTTTCTATTTTGCCATAAGAAGACAATCTTTTTTGAAATGGCGTAAGGCTCTCAGCACCAATACTTAAGCTGGCCAAGGATAAGGTGTCCAACTTTTTAAAGGGTAAAAGATTCTTCTCATTTCGAACCAGCGTAATGGCCTCTTTGATCAGTTGGGCCCGGTTGGATAAAGCGGATGGTTTATGTAAATCTTTATAAAGACCCTCTAAAGAAATGGGTTTAAATTCGTGTAACCCAACCTTATATTTGGCAGAAAGAACCCTTTTAACACTTGCCTCCAGTTGAGTTAAAGGGAGGGTACCCTCGGCCAGATATTTTTCAATTAGAGTGATAGCGGCCTGAACATCTTCAGGAAGTAATAAAATGTCATTTCCGGCAACGAGCGCTTCAGCTTCAGCTTGTCCTTTTTCAAAGTATTTTGTAACGCCTTTCATTTCCATGGCATCGGTAAAAATTAATCCGTCGAAGTTCATTTCGCCTCTGGCAATGCCCGTAATAATCGAATGGGAAAGGGTAGAAGGTCTGTTCGGGCGATTGTCCAAGGCGGGTATATTTAAATGAGCAACCATAAAACTGGCAATTCCTTGTTTGGCAAGTTCCTTAAAGGGATACAATTCAATGCTGTCTAATCTGGATTTTGTATGACTGATAATGGGCAAATCATAATGGGAATCAACATTCGTATCGCCGTGTCCAGGAAAATGTTTCGCACAAGCCAGAATGCCTTCATCCTGCATCCCTTTCATATAAGCAACGCATTTTTGGGTAACATTATCTCTGTCCTCTCCAAAAGAACGTGTATTGATCACCGGATTGGCAGCATTATTGTTTACATCAGCTACAGGGGCAAAGTTTACATGGACGCCAACCCGTTTCATCTGCTGCCCTATCTCACGTCCCATTTTGTAAATTAAATCATTGTTTTGCACCGCACCAAGCATCAATTGTCTGGGAAAGGACATCGTTTCTTTAAGCCTCATACCGAGACTCCATTCTCCGTCGATACCTACGAGAAGGGGAATTTTGGAAATTTTCTGGTATTGGTTCAGCAAAGTAATTTGCTTGCCGGGTGTTCCTTGAAAAAAACATAAGCCACCTACCTCATATTTTTGAATCAGTTCTTCTACTTGTGCAATATGATCAGGGCCTTTATCGGAATGAGCCCGAATCATGATGAGTTGAGCTATTTTTTGCTTTAGAGTCAATTGTTGAAAAACTGAATCCACCCAGTTTTTTTCAGCCGCATTTTTATGACTGGATGCTTCTGGCAGTTGTGCCACAACGTTGGAACAACCTAAAGAAAGGATTAAATGAAAAATGAACAAGGGCGCTCTTGAAAAATGCAGCATAAGTAAATTTTTTATCGATGAATTAATTTCTGTTCGTCATTCTTTCCATAACGTCAGGATCAAGACTTATTGCCTTTTGATGAAATATTAAGCCATTTTTTGGATCTCCGGCCTGATAGTAGGCAGTTCCAAGATTGAACCAGGCGTCTGACAAATCTGGTTTTAACTGAGCAGCTCTTTGGAAATAGGAAATGGCTTCCAGCTTATTTCCATTAAAGCCAAAGGCTATTCCTGCCAGTCTATGTGCTTCATAATCATCGGGTAATAAGGAAGCGGCTTGTTTTAAATAGGCAATGGCCTTCGCCAGATCACCTAACGTTTCTCCTGCAATTCTGCCTCCATCCCGATAGGCGAGACCCATGTTTTTTGAAGCATCCACATATTCGGGGTCAATCACTAAGGCTTGTTTAAAGGATTGTATCGCCTGGTCAAAATTATTAAGATAATAATATGCATTTCCTAAAAGCAACCAGGCATTTTTATATGTGGGATGTATCGTTACCGCCTTTTGTAAATGGCCCACCGCTTCATTCCTGTATCTAAATGCCGTCAGGGAATCTACTTTTAAAGCCTGAGCCAGTAACTCACCTCCCGCAGCATTCCTTACTTTAGCCGATTCAGATGAATTTTTGACATCTGTGGTAAATAAAGTATAATTATCTTTCCAGACTGGATTTCTTAACCAGGTTAAGCCCGCATAAAGGACAATGATGGAAATGGCCAGACTGTTTTTTAGCGATTGACTTTTAAGGCTGGATAATAGAAATCCTACGATCAGCGCATATCCTAAGGAGGGAGCAAAAAGTAGTCTTTCAGCCATATTTGTTCCAATTGGGAACAAAATATTACTGACAAGGGATAAATTTATAAGGTAAATACTTATGCCAAATGCTGGGATACTTTTAGATTTTAGTCCTTTTAGGGCATAAAAAATCAAAGTCAGATAGAGAGCGACAGAAATAATAGCTCCAAAATTATCGAAGGTGATAATGGGAATATGCCGTGGATAATAGTCATGCGTCAGATTAAAAGGGAAAAATAAGAGCCATATATAAAGGCCTAAAGTGTAAGCGATGGTAGCTGCTTTTTCTGCTATATTAAAAGGCACATATACACCATTTTGCCATTTTAGATAGGGGTTATTCATCAATTCGAAGGACCCGCCCCCAAAATCTGACCCGAGGACTGCATTTCTCAAAATTAAAAACAGCAGCGTTGCTCCAATATAAGGAACCGTATGAAGGGCTATGCTTCTTAGCGAAACAGATTTTTCGCCAAAATAATAAATGGACAAAGGAATGATGGCTAAAAAGGTGATCGCACTTTCCTTTGATAATAAACCAAGGAAAAGGGAAATAGCACCAGACAGGTGCCAGATCAATTTATTTGATTTGAAAGCCTTGAATGCCCAATAAAGCGCCATGAGACTACCCAAAAAAGCTAATATTTCATCTCTGCCTTTAATATTGGCTACAGCTTCTGTGTGAATTGGGTGAGCGGCAAAAATAAAGGCGGTGAAAAGGGATATAACAGCTCCTTCGGGAACTTTTTGCAATATTTCACTCAAAACAAAGTAAACCAAAAAGCTACAAAGCGCAAATAATAAGGCGTTGACCAGGTGACTAACCAAGGGAGAAGCACCAAAAACCGATATTTCTAAGGCAAAAGTCGCCAGCGATAAAGGCCGGTAACGTCCCCCAGCTACGAGTTTAGATTTTCCCTCCTCTTTGAAAAATCCCTGAAAAGTATCGTAGGAGAATATTCCGTTTAATCCACTAAGTCCCTTTTGCGTAAACGTATTGTCTGTGATAACGATGGCATCATCTAAAGCATAATCATGGGTAAAAGTATTGGCATATACTAGGAAGCCAAACAAGAATAATAACTTTGGTAAAAGTGGAGAAAAAGGTGACTTGTTTTTTGGGCTCATGGTGTGAATCAAATGTTAAAAATTGAAAATATCATTTATCTTGTAGATGTGCAAATTTTTAGTAAATACTTATAAAAAAAAAGGCGAAAAGATTAATTATTGCGGAATAACCCTTAAAATGTGTTAAGTTTTAATTTATTTAGGATTTTGTTTTAATCTAAAACACCATTTTGTCATTTTTAAACTTAGCAACTATATGATTATCAAAGACTTGGTTTTCAGTAGGTGGATATATCCACTACTTAAAAAGGATAAAGTCACTGGTTTTTTTGCATTTATGTTAATAGGCAGTTGCCTGTTTGCGCAATCAGGGATTCCTGAATTAACACCAGTTACTCAAACTTATGTCCTTCAAAATGTTCAGATTGTTGTTCGGCCTGGACAAATTATTTCAGGTGGAACCGTAATTATTCAGGATGGGCTCATTCTGGCTGCTGGAAAAGAAGTAGCAATTCCTGCGCATGCCAGAAAAATTAAAGCTGATTCCATGTTTGTTTATGCCGGATTTATTGAAGGTTTATCCCAGTCAGGTATTCCACGTCCAGAAGCTGCATCAGGGGCTGCGGGACCGAGAACCCCAGGCCAGGGCCAGCAAAGACCGAGAGTATCAGACCCGTGGAATCCTACCTACGAAGAAGCAGGCATTACGCCTTATGTGCGGGTTCGGGATGTGTTCAAAGCGGATGACAAATCGATTGAGGAGATGCGTAAATTAGGATTTACAGCTGCTCAGGTTTTTCCTATCGGAAGAATGCTGCCAGGACAAGCTTCTCTTATTTCTTTGGGAACCGGAAAAAATGCGGACGAACTTTTGTTGAAGGAAAATACAGGTTTGATTGCCAGTTTTTCTCCAGCCTCAGGCGCATTTCCAAGTACCCTTATTGGGGTAATGTCAAGACTAAGAGAATTGTACAAAAATGCAGCAAGATTGCAAGAATACCAAAAAAACTACAGTGCAAATCCGCTGAGCGTAAATCGTCCGGTAGCAGATAAATGTCTGGAGGCTTTCTTCCCAGTTTTAGACGGAAAGGTTCCCCTCATTTTTCAAGCGCCCGATATGAAGTCTGTATATAGAGTGCAGGCGCTTAAAAATGAATTAAAATTTGGCGTACATTTTGCAGACCTCAAAGAGGGATATTACGTAGGTGATTTGTTGAAAGCAGAGGGAAAACCAATTATTATTTCTTTGGATTTGCCGAAGGCGGCGGAAGAAAAAAAACCAGCTGCTGATTCTTCTAAAAGTGTGGTAATAAAGGATGTGGAAATGGAAGCCTTAAAAGCCAGGTCTGCGGAAGAAATGAAGCGTCTGGAGACTCAGGCTGCGAAATTAGCCGCTTTAGGTTTACCTTTTTCCTTTTCAACCGTAGGGGTAAAGGCCACGGATATCAAAGAAACCATTCGCAGAATGATTAAGGCAGGTTTATCCGAAGATCAGGCTTTAGCCGCTTTAACAACGACTCCTGCCGCTCAATTAGGTGTTTCAAATCGTTTTGGAACCGTAGAAAAGGGTAGAACAGCAAATCTTGTTGTTTCGGATAAATCTTATTTTGATGAAAAATCATCTGTACGTTATGTATTTATAGATGGTAAAATGTTTGAATATGAGGGTAAGCCTGCACCTAAGGCTGGAGGTAACGCCAATGCTGCTGGAAAAGGGGCAGAGGCCCCAAAAATAGCTGGAAAATGGTCCTATACCATTAAAGCTCCAGGTATGAATTCGGAAGGGTTGTTAACCTTTAAAGGAAGTGGCAGTGATTTGACAGGCGAATGGACTTCTTCTCAGGTGCCAGGAACTAATCCTATCTCTAATGTGTCGGTGGATGGTAATAAATTATCTTTCTCTTCTAACATTAGCATGGGACCTCGTCAGGTTACCCTTGAATTTAACCTTATTGTAGATGGTAATTCCCTTTCTGGTACGGTAGGCGTGGGTACTTTTGGTACTTTTGACGTTTCTGGTGCTAAAATTGATGGACAGTAATTTAACCCATAAAACGCAATCAAATGTTTAAAATACTTCATATATTAAATTTGCTTTTCTTGGTTAGCTTTGCCCATGCACAAGGAACCAAAGGAAGCTTACTCATTAAAAACGGAACCATTCTGACCGTTACTAAAGGGAATATGGAAAATACAGACCTTTTAGTGGAAAATGGTAAAATAACCAAAATGGGGAAAGGACTCGTAGCTCCTTCAGGTGCACAGACCATTGATGCAACAGGAAAATTTATCATGCCTGGCATTATTGATGCGCATTCTCATATTGGTATCGATGTGGTCAATGAAGGGTCAAGACCAAGTACTGCCGACGTTTGGGTGGGCGATGCCTTAGATCCATTAGATATCTCTGTTTACAGAGCGCTTGCTGGCGGTGTTACCGCTTCTCATGCGATGCACGGTTCTGCCAATGCCATTGGAGGTGAGTGCGAAACTATTAAACATAGATATGGTACCTTAAATCCAGAAGAAATGCGGATGGAAGGTGCTCCAAGAACCATAAAATTTGCCTTGGGCGAAAATCCTATGCGGGTACATGGAGAAGGTAACAGAATCGTTCCGGCTACTCGAATGGGCGTGGAGCAGGTTTTTCGTAAAGGATTTGAAGAAGCTAAAGCTTACCTGGCTGCCTGGGAAACTTACGAAAAAGAGAAAGTAAAAAATCCAGCAGCTGTAAAACCTGTTTATAACAGACGCCATGAAACAATGGCTGAGATTCTGAAAGGAAATATTATTATCCATTGCCATTCTTATCGTTCCGATGAAATTTTAATGCTTTTGAACGTATGTAAAGATTATCAGATCAAAAGACTGGTTTTCCAACATACCAATGAAGGATTTAAAGTGGCGCCTGAATTGGCTGCTTATGGTGCCATGGCTTCTGTTTTTGCCGATTGGTGGGCTTATAAGTTTGAAGTTTATTATTCAACAGCTTATAATGCAGCTATCTTAACCAAAAATGGGGTCGTCACTTCTATCAACTCAGATAGTGAAGAGTATATCAGACATTTATATCATGAAGCAGCTAAAACGCAACGTTATGGCAGTCTTTCTGATGACGAAGCTCTTGCGTTAATTACCATAAATCCAGCAAAACAATTGGGTATCGATCAAAGAGTAGGATCCTTAGAGGTGGGTAAAGATGCTGATATTGCTATTTTTGAAGGCCACCCACTTTCTGTTTATGCAGTCCCTCAATATACAATCGTAGATGGAGTGGTGCGCTTTAACAGATCAAAAGATGCGGCAGATCAAAGACTTCAGGCAAGTGCTACCCGTGCGGAAACTGGATTTTTTCTGCATAAAGAGCAGCACAACCACGATCGTTGTTTAGAAGGAGCTTTTGAAAATACCGCTTCATTCTTTGGTCTTGAGCGTGAGTAAATCCTATTTATCATTTGCAATTAACTTATTCACATGAAAATAAATGCATTTTTAACCCTTCTTTTTACCCTGGCTTTTATCCATTCTTTTGGACAGGTAAAAAAATCGACAAAGGGGACTTTCGCCTTAACCAATGCAACGATACAAACGGTTACAAAAGGAACCGTTTCAGGTACTTTAATCATCAGTGAAGGCAAAATAACCGCACTTGGTTCTAATGCTCCTATTCCTGCAGGTGCCAATGTCATCGATTGTAAAGGCATGTTTATTTATCCAGGTATGATTGACGGGGGTACTCAATTGGGTATCGTGGAAGTTTCGTCCATCTCTCTGACAGATGATTCCGATGAATTGGGTGAGTTAACGCCTCACATGGAAGCTATTACCGCTTTTAATACCAGCGCTACTGCCGTTTCTGTAACCAGAGTGGACGGTATAACTACTACCTTGGTGGTTCCTCAGGGCGGTCTGTTCCCGGGTACTGCTTCTTTAGTTAATTTAGTTGGCTATACGCCTGACCAGATTTATGCTGGCTTCAAAGGAGTTGTTCTAAATTTTCCAGGCGCTGGTCGTCGTGGATTCTGGGACAGAAGAACCGATGAAGAGTTGAAAAAAGAAGAGGAAAAGGCACTTAAACAACTCAATGAGGTCTGGACGGAGGCTTTATATTATGTTCAGGTGACGGACGCTGCCGCAAAAGATGGCTCCATTAAGGTGGCTTCAAATCCTGAAATGGCGCGTATCGCTGAGGTTATCCGCGGCAAAATGACCCTGCTTATCGAAACTAATAAAGCAAACGATATTGAAGCCGCAATCAAATGGGCGCAAGATAAGAAAATACCTAAAGTCGTTTTAACGGGTGTAGCGGAAGGATGGAGAGTAGCCGATAAAATAGCTAAATCGGGTTTTCCTGTCATAACAGGTCCGGTTATTGCCCTTCCTACCCGGGAATCAGATCATTATGATAAACCTTATGCTAATCCAGGTTTGATGGCCAAAGCGGGCGTAAAAGTGGCTATTCGTACCAATGACCAGGAAAATGTCAGAAATTTACCCTTCCATGCCGGATTTGCAGCTGCTTATGGCATGAGTAAGGAGGATGCCCTGAAATCAGTTACCATCGTTCCTGCTGAGATTTTTGGCGTGGCCGATAAAATTGGTTCTTTGGAAGTGGGTAAATTAGCGAATATTATCGTTACGACCGGAGACCCATTGGAACCTAAAACGCAAATTAAATATCTTTTTATCGATGGTTGGATCGTTCCGCTGGACAGCAGACACATTCAGCTTTATGAGGAGTTTTTAAATCGTTCTCCTGGTCTTAAAAAATAACCATGTCCTTTTTAAAGGAAAAGATAAATGACTTGTTTTTTTTCACCCATGTTCCTGTTTTGAAAAAAATGGGAATGTGGGTGATTTTTGTTTATAGCTTTTCATCCTGCGCTTTATTTAAACCAGTCATTCCGACCCCCACTACCCCAGATTCATCTGTTTTTTTAGAGGAAAATGAGGAGGAAGTTGAAACTGAAAAAGGAATTGACAGGAAAGCCATCATCCCATACTGGAAACGGAAATCCATTGAAGCGTCTCCTGAAAAGGTAACTTCTTCGCATTTATCGTTGCGATATAATGTCTTAAAGGAGGCTGAAAAATATGTGGGCATTCCTTACACTTGGGCGGGTAAAACGCCTGAAACTGGTTTCGATTGTTCGGGATTTACTTCCTATGTGCTTCGAAAATTTGATTATAATATTTCGCCTTCCTCCAAAGATCAGGCAAAATTAGGTATTCCTATTCCCCTGGAACAGGCAAATCCCGGCGATTTAATCATTTTTAGAAACGAAAAAAATGAGGTTTTCCACGTCTCTTTCGTTACCAGCATACAACCTCAGAAAATTGAAGTCATACATAGCGTAAATGGCGGGGTTAAAAAGGAAAACCTATACCAAAGCACCTGGTGGATGAATAAAAAAATGGAGGTTCGCTCCATTTTACCCCAACCAGATTAAATCAACGGTTATTTCTATAATCATATTTCTATAATCATGTCACCCTTTCAGGGTTTCAAACATTGCGTTATCAAATCCATAATAATATTTCTATAATCATATTTCTATAATCCTGTCACCCTTTCAGGGTTTCAAACATTGCGTTATCATAACTTCTATAATCATAACACCCTTTCAGGGTTTCAAACATTGCGTTATCAAATCTATAATTATATTTCTATAATCATGTCACCCTTTCAGGGTTCAATGCTTAAATTATATTTGCCCAACCTAAATGTTCAATATTGAATTATGGTTGAAATTTAGAAATCCCGAAGGGATGAAATGATTATAGCCAATCGAAATTTATAAAAAAGGAAAACCCAGAATGGGTGACATTATAAATTCCATAATCATGTCACCCTTTCAGGGTTCAAATTTAATGCTTTATTGTTTCTATAATCATGTTTCTATAATCATAACACCCTTTCAGGGTTTTTAATAAATCCGTTTTTAAGCGCCTTATATCGGCCTTTTCCAAATTTTGTTCCGTTAAATATTTTATGTGGCTTTT
>JBEAXK010000149.1:0-47052 GCA_041159865.1 Bacteroidota bacterium | reverse complement strand
ATGTCAATAAGTGTCAAAGTGTTGCCTCAGTGAATGTTAATGTTAAATCAAATCCTGTTATTTCACTGCCTACCACACAAACAACCTGTGCAAATACTCCTTTTACGCTTTCTCCAACGGTAAGTGGAGGTACTCCTGCTTATAATTACCTATGGAGTAATGGTTCAACTACGAATAACTTAACAACCTCTTTAAGTACAGCTGGCACGATAAATTTAAAAATTACAGATCAAATTGGTTGTATTGGCTTAGCCAGTGTTGACATAAATTTAAGTCCAAAACCAACTGTTTCTATATCTGGTATTTTTGAAATTTGTCCGGGCCAGTCTACAACTTTATCTGCTCTTCCATCAGGAGGTACGAATCCCTATACTTATAAATGGAATACAGGTGATAGTTCCTCAGTAATTTTAGTAAAACCTCTAATTCCAAGTAATTACAATATTACGCTTACGGATAAAAATAATTGTTTCGGTGAGGGTACTATTCTGGTTTCTCCCACTAAATCTATTTCCATTTCCTTACCGTCTTCTTTAAATATTTGTTTAGGTGACTCAGTGAATTTAAAACCTGTTTTAGGTTTATATGGTGGAGATTTGAATTACGCGTGGAGTAATAATTTGACAACTAGCACTATTTATGTTAAACCTAGTATTACATCAAAATATAGTCTTACCGTAAAGGATAATCAGGGTTGTATTGGTTTTGCTGAAACACTTGTAAAAGTGAATAATTCACCTGAAGCTATCTTACCAGAGGCTGTTGAAGGATGTTTAATGGATAGTGTCTCCGTAAGATTAAATAATATTTCGGGAGCTTCACCTTTTAGGTTAAAATGGTCAAATGGAAGTTCTGTGGATCAAACAAAATATAGTGTGGAAGCAGAAAAACCAATAACTGTAATGATTACAGATGTAAATAATTGTACTACAACATTATATTCAAAAATAAAAGCTAACGAAAATCCTGTTTTAAAATTAAGTAATCAATATACGTTTTGTGGAAATGAACCTGTTAAAATAATTCCAGTCGTTTCTGGTGGTTTAGAACCTTACACCTACCTATGGAGCAATGGATCGACAATAGCAGAATTAAATACTATTTTCAAAGAAAATACAAATATATCTCTGAGAATTACCGATGCTAAGGGTTGTAAGGATTTAAAACAAACCTTCCTTGCCATAAATAATGATATCCCGAAAATAATGATGCCAGATACCTTACGAAGTTGTCTCGGTCAAGACTTGTTAATTAGTCCAAATGTTCAGGATAAAATGGGAATTAAGAGTTATATTTGGTCTGATGGTCAAACCAAATCTCAAATCATTAAAAAAGTTTTTAACCCTTTAACCATGAGATTGCAGGTAATAAATCTATTAGGTTGTATGGCTTTGGATAGTTTATTACTTCTGCCATATAATAATCCATCCATTGGTTTACCTGAATTTTTTGAATCTTGCAAATCAAATAAAATATCTATTGAGATTCCAAATTCCAGCGATAAAAATACGGTCTATCAATGGAGTACAGGTGATATTTCTAATAGAATTGAACTTTTGGCTGAGTCAGAAAAACAGATTAAAGTATGGGCTACAAATGCTGAAGGATGCAAAGATTCAGCCTCTACATTATTAAAAATATTAAATAATCCATTGGTTAAAATTGTAGGAAAATCGGAAAATTGTAGTCATACGCCAGCTTCTTATTATGTGGATATTACTTCAGGAAATGCACCTTTTTCTATTAAATGGGCCAGTGGTGAAACTACCACTAAAGTTGATTATCCTGCTGTAGATTCTATTCAAAAAATAGGTGTTGAGATTACTGATATTAAAGGTTGTAAAACTTTCTCAACCCTTCCATTAACCCTTTTAAAAAGCCCTGATATTCTGTATCCAAATGAATTATATGTTTGTGAAAATGAAGAAAAAGTTTTATCGCCCGTTGTGACCTTAGGAAAAAAACCATTTTTATATCATTGGAATACAGGAGAAATGAGTGCCAGCATAAAAGGTAAACCTGGTAATTATGTATTTAATGTAATGGATGCCAATGGTTGCTCAAGCATAAAAAATATACAGGTTCTGCCACTTAAGACCCCTGAATTATTTATAAGTTATTTAAAACAACCTTCGTGTAATTTACCAAATGGACAAATCAAAGTGGATTTTAAAAATGCTGTTTCTCTGGATGTTCTGTGGTCAAATGGAAATAAAGGACTGGTCCTTGAAAATGCATTTCCTGGAAAATATACCGCGGCTGCTATCGACACAAATCAGTGTTTAGGGGAAATTACCCAAAGTCTGATTTGTAATTGCGAAAATAAGGTGGGTTTGATGGAAGGCAATTTAGTTTCTATTTGTAAAAATGAATCCAGAGAAGCTAAATATAATGCAACAAATCAAATTTTGGGAGTTAATAGTTCTCGTTGGTTTATCATGCATAACAGTCCTGGAGTAAACCTTGGGAATCAGATTTTTTATCAAGATACGATTGGAGTTATTAAATATGTTCCGGGTATGGTGGTGGGGGAGACCTACTATTTTTCAGCAATCATTGGTAGAAAATTATCAAATGGTTTGTTAGATTTAAATGATCCCTGTCTGAGTATTTCCACAGGCACGCCTGTAAAAATAAGTCCTACACCGGAAACTCCTTTTAAAATAGCCGTATCGGATACTTTAGTGTGTCCAGGAAGTAGTATTTCTTTACTAACAAATAAGCAGGAAAATGGGTTTATCTATAAATGGATTACGCCTTCAGGTAATTTTAATACTTTAACTCCTTCATTGACAATTCCTAAGTTTGGGGTTAAAGATATAGGTTCATATTTTGTAAGTATTGGTAGCGAAAAATGCAATTCTAATCTTTTTGGCCCAGTTTCAATTCAATTTTCAAAAGAAATAAATGAAATTTTTACAGAACCAGATAAAACTGTATGTGGCAAAGATTCTGTATTTATTAATGCAAATATGCCGTCAAATGCCATTGGAAAATGGTTAACGGGAAGTTCTGCCAATGTTAATAAACCGGAAGAAGAAAATACTTCTGTAAATGGATTATTACCTGGAAAGAATGAATTCATTTGGACTGTTATAACCAGAAATTGTATCGTATCGGATACCTTAAAAGTTTATTACGTGCCTCAGCCCAAATTAAATAATGATACTGTCGATTTGGATGATACAAAAAATACAGCATTGTTTGATTTTCTGGAAAATGATGAATTAAGTAATATTCCTCCTGCCTTTTTAAAGATAAATTTAATTTCTAAGCCCAATTCAGGTAATCTAAGTGTTAGTAAGGAAGGATTTTTCTCCTATTCGAGAGATCCCAATATTTCAGAAGACCAATCTTTTGTCTTTGTTTATGAAGTTTGTAATACGGATACAACTGGAAATTGTATGAATAACTGTGATCAAGCTGAAGTTGTACTTAAAGTTACTTATAATCCTAGAACATTAATTTATCCAACTATTGGGTTACGACCTAATTTTAATAATCCAATCTGGAAATTTGAAGCTGCAAGACCCTTGTATAGTGCCCATTTAAGTATTTTGGACAGATGGGGTAAAGTTGTCTTTAAGGAAGATTTTTTACAACTTCAAAAAGGAGAAATTGTTGGTAGCTGGAATGGTTTAAATCAAAATCAAGTTAAATTACCCGCTGGTGCATATTATTTTTCCTTAATTGGAGAAATTGAAAATAACGAGAAAGTAGTTCAGAATGGAATCATTTATTTGTTAGAATAAATAAGATGGCAAAGGTTTTTTTAAAAGATTATGCCGGCTTAATTTCAATTATTTCCTTAATCACTTTGTGGAAGGTTGAAGGGCAACAATTAACTCCTTTTACCTTATATCGCGATCATTGGAATTTGATAAATCCCGCAGCCGTCTCAAATAATTATATCCTGGCAGAATATCCTTATTCAGTCTCTGCAAGTTCTCGGTTTCAATATCTTGGAATAGGGGTAAATTGGAAAGATGCACCAAATACAAACGTAATTAATGCAGAATGGGTCAATGATAACTTGAACAGTACGTTTGGTTTACAACTTATATCAGATAAAATAGGTCTATTAGGCAACAGCGGCGCCTATCTTTCCTATGCCTATAAATTAAGACTAAGCAGAAGAGAGGAAAAATTCTTAAGTTTTGGGATATCAGCAGGAGCCGTTAATTATTACTCAAAAATCAATGGAGCAGATTTTCCTATAGCTGAGCCTGATATTATTCCTACTAGCACCTATTTACCCGACGTAAATATTGGCATTTATTATAGAAATGAAGATAAATACTATCTGGGTATTTCCTTTCCTCAATTCATGAATTTGACGGCTAAGTTTAAATCTGCAGAAAAAGAATTGTTTTCAATAAAAAGATATCGACATATATATGCCGTCGGAGGGATATATATTCCTTTTGATTTTTTTGGTTTGGGTGATGAAACTGCCATTTTAGATGTTTCTGGATGGATTCGATACTTACCAAATCAACTCCCTGTCCTGGATGGTAATATTAGATATCAACATAATCAGACTTTTTGGTTTGGTGCAGGTGTTTCTACCAGTGCAACTTCTCATTTTGAGGTTGGTTTTCTTGCAGGCAAAACTATTGGATTATTTGATAACCAAATAAAGATTTCAATTGCTTATGATGCTCCTTTTGGTAAATCTATTTATCATTTGGGAAGTTCAATTGAAGCATCCATTGCTTATAGCTGGTATTAAAAACGGGAGACCAAGTAAATGGACTCCCGTTTTTTAAGAAAGGTTAGATATTACCAGAATATAGTGTAGATAAAGGCTAAAATAAGTAAAATGATAGCCGAACTAATATTAAAAGACTCAGATGTTTTAAAAATTCCAGGTTTAAGGACAATTTGTTTTTCATCTGGTTGACCTTTTCCTTCTATTTCACTGGAAATAACGATAACGGCTATAGATGCTAAACAAGTTATCATCATTTGATGCATGAAAGGAATATTTACAAATATGGGTAAATCAGACCAACCGTTTGGACCAACTTTAAAAAACATAGCTATAGGTATAGAAGCTATTACGCCGAGTATGGCCGATTTATTTTTTGTCTTTTTCCAAAACAGCCCCGTTACAAAAACCGCCAGAATACCTGGGCTCACGATTCCTGTATATTCCTGGATAAATTGGAAAGCCTGTCCAAGATTTCCTAACAAAGGTGCAATTAAAATAGCAATTACTAAAGCTATAGCTGCTGAAATACGGCCCACCGATACCATTTGTTTTTCAGAAGCCATTTTGTTCAGTATTGGCTTATAAATATCCATGGTGAAAATAGTGGCCGTTGAGTTTAGCATAGAGGCTAAAGAGGAAACGATGGCTGCTGCTAATGCAGCTAAAACAAGACCTTTCATTCCAACCGGAACAAATTTTTGAATGAGCCATGGCGCTGCATTATCATTTATAATAGACCCATCTGGTCTTTTAAAGGATGAATCGAGCATATCGGGAATTAAAACGCCCTCTGGACTGGCGTTTAATACAAAAGCGATAATACCTGGCAAAACAACAATAAAAGGCAAAATCATTTTCAAAAATGCGGCGAAGGCGATCCCTTTTTGTGCTTCTTTTAACGATTTAGCAGCAAATGTTCTTTGAATAATGTATTGATTGAATCCCCAATAATATAAATTAGCAACCCACATACCACCAACTAAAACAGCAATACCGGGTAAATCCCACCAGGCATCTTTTCCATCAGGAGTAATAATTTCTCCCTTAGAAATGATCATAGAAAATTTTTCAGGTGCCACAGTGACCAAATGATTCAAACCATCTATGATTCCACCGTCGGGAGTTAATTGTTGTAAACCAATAATGGTTGTCACCATACCGCCAAAGATGAGAAGCACCACCTGAACGACATCTGTCCATGCAACTGCTGATAAGCCACCCCAAAGAGAATAAGCTGCAGCAAACAATCCTAATCCTATAATGCTGACCATAAATAAGGAACCATCTCCATTTCCCATAATTGTGTCTAAAGCCTTTGCACCTAAAAATAGCACGGCTGTTAAATTGACAAAAACAAAGAGTGCTAGCCAAAATAAAGCCAAAATGGTTTTTAACTGGGTACTAAAACGTTTTTCAATAAATTCAGGGATAGTGTATAGTCCTTTTTCAATAAAGATGGGTAAAAAATATTTGCCTACTATCAAAAGGGTTAATGCTGCCATCCATTCATAAGAAGCAATTGCCAGACCAATGGCAAAACCAGATCCTGACATACCAATAAATTGTTCCGCAGAAATATTCGCAGCAATTAAACTGGCACCAATAGCCCACCATGGAAGTGATTTTCCTGCCAAAAAATAATCTTCGGAATTTTTCTCATGTCCCTTTTTGTCTCTGGATACCCACAATCCTATAGACATAATTAATACACCATATGACGCGAAAATAACCCAGTCTAATACGCTTAATTCATTCATATATTCAAATGATTTAACAGTGAGCAAAAAATTACCGTCAATAGTAAGAAATTTTCATTAAAAAAAGAAACGCTCTGAAGTTATTCAAAGCGTTTGATTATAGAAAAAATATATTTTACAAATGAATTACCTCACCATAAGCAGCAGCAGCAGCTTCCATGATAGCTTCAGACATTGTAGGATGTGGGTGTATTGTTTTTATGATTTCATGACCAGTAGTTTCTAGTTTTCTAATTGAAACAATCTCAGCAATCATCTCAGTTACATTCTGTCCAATCAGGTGTGCTCCTAATAATTCGCCATATTTATCATCAAAAATAAGTTTAACAAATCCACTTTTATCGCCTGCTGCAGAAGCCTTGCCAGACGCTGAAAATGGAAATTTTCCAATTTTTAACTTATAACCTGCTTGTTTTGCTGCCTCTTCAGTCATGCCAACTGAGGCCACCTCTGGAATGCAATAGGTACAAGAAGGAATATTTTGATAATCAATTGCTTCTGGATGATGACCTGCCATTTTTTCCACGCAGGTAATACCCTCAGCACTGGCTACGTGAGCTAATGCTGGACCTTCTATAATATCACCAATAGCATAAATACCAGGTATATTTGTTCGGTAAAATTCATCTACTTTGACTAATCCTCTTTCAACTACAACACCTACTTTTTCTAATCCTATATTTTCGATATTTGGAGTAACACCTGCTGCAGATAAAACGATATCACAGGCAATCTCAGAAATATTACCTGATTTTCTGTCTTTCACCTTTACTAAAACTTCCTTTCCTTTAGTATCAACAGATTCCACAGAGGTATTTCCAAGCACTTTGATGCCTTTTTTTGTGTAAATTTTAGCTATTTCCTTTGAAACCTCTGCATCTTCACGAGGTAACATACCTTGCTCTAAAAATTCTACCAGGGTTACCTCTGTGCCTATGGTGTGATAAAAGTAAGCAAATTCAACTCCGATTGCACCTCCACCAATAACAACCATTCTTTTAGGTTGAGTGGGAAGGGTCATCGCTTTTCGGTATTCTATAACTTTTTCACCATCAATGGGAACATTTGGTAATGCTTTAGCTCTTCCGCCTGTTGCCAGAATTATATTTTTAGCTTCGTAAGAGGTTATTTTTCCATCTTTATCAGTAACATTTACCGAATTTGAAGAACCTAGAATTCCATCACCAGAAAGAACTGTGATTTTATTTTTCTTCAATAAAAACTGAATTCCCTTGCTCATACCGTCTGCAACACCACGTGACCTTTTAACCATGGAAGGGAAGTCAGCTTTTGCATCGCTAAGTAGTATACCATAATCGGCTGCATGTTGCATATACTCAAATACCTGAGCACTTTTTAACAAAGCTTTTGTAGGAATACATCCCCAGTTTAAACATATGCCACCAAGGTTCTCCCTTTCCACTACGGCTACATTCATACCTAATTGAGCAGCTCTTATGGCAGCTACATAGCCTCCGGGACCAGTTCCAATAACAATTAAATCGTATTTCATTATCCAGTTTTTGAAATGTTTTTCTTGTTAAAAATATCGCAAATATAAGGACTCTATTTTAATAATTTTAGTTTCCAGTCATTACATTGTGAACCTTTCCAACAAGTGAACGTTTTCTATTTTTATCATTTCTCAAATGTCCAAAAATGATTGATCAGGATTTAAAAAATTTGAATGAACCTCTGGTTAAAAACGGAAACACCCATTCCTACCTGGATAATGGTAGCTGGTTAGATGAATTAGGGGATTCTCACCAGACAACATCAATTGAAACACCTGTTAATACTGAAAACTTAAATAAATCTGATGCTGAAAAATTAACTAAAATTCAATATCATTTCAAAGAAATAATGGAAACCCTGGGAATGGATCTTACCGATGATTCTCTTAAAGGTACACCTGGGCGAGTAGCTAAAATGTTTGTAAAAGAAATTTTTAGTGGCCTTAATCCTAAAAATATGCCTGATATTTCTCTTTTTGAGAATAAATTTGGGTACAAAGAAATTTTGATAGAAAAAAATATTACCGTTCAGTCTTTTTGTGAACATCATTTTTTACCAATTATTGGTAAAGCCCATATCGCTTACAAACCTGGAAATAAAGTCATTGGTTTATCTAAATTGAATAGAATTGTTGATTATTACAGTAGAAGACCTCAGGTTCAGGAAAGATTAACCAGACAGATTGCAGAAACCCTTAGACAGGTTTTAGAAACGGACAGCGTCGCTGTATATATTGAAGCAGTTCATTTTTGTGTCCAGGCCAGAGGTATTGAACACCAGGGTTGTACAACAGTTACCACAGATTTTGGTGGTGATTTCAAAAAGGAACAAGGAAAGCATTCTTTTTATCAATCTATCCAAACTAAAATATAATTGGAATCTTTATTAAATAAAATTGTCCTTATTGTAGGGGGTACGGGGGGAATTGGTGCTGAAGCAGCCAGACTTATTCATTTATCTGGTGCAAAAGTATTTATCTCAAGTAGAGATAAATCAAAATTAGACACTCTATGTAATGCCATTGGAATACCTGATAATCATAGATTTGTTCTAGATCTTAAAGATTCGGATGCTATTAAAAAAATGGTTGAAGTTGTTCAGGTATCAGAAGGTCCCATCGATATTTTGATTAATGCAGCAGGAATTGGAATCATAAAACCATTTGAATCGTTAAGCCAGATAGATCTTCGCGATTCACTTGAAGTTAATCTTATCGGAGCTTTCAATCTAATACAAGCTGTTTTACCTGCCATGAAAGAACAAAAAAAAGGTTTGATTATCAATATTCCTGGAGTTTTAGGTAAAACACCTATGGCTGGTGCAGCTGCTTATGCAGCGTCAAAATATGGTTTAAATGGAATGCTGAAGTCTTTGAGGGAAGAACTTAAAAGGACCGAAATCAGAATTACTAATGTTTATATGGGTGGTGTTGATTCTCCTTTTTGGGATCTTATTGATCTCAAGGTTCAAAGAGATAAAATGATTGCAGTAAAAGAAGCCGGTAAATCCATTTGGTTCCTTTGCCAGCAACCAAGAACCGCTGTTGTTTCCGAAATGGTTATCCAGCCTTTTAATCATCAAGCTATTTAAATGTTCTTTTAATATGCCGAAAAATAGGTTGATTGGTTTAATTACAACTTATTTTTTATTCCTTACTGGTGCATTTGCAGATATAATTAGTTTTAAATATTCAGAAAAACCAGATTCTTTCCCACAAATTATTTTAGATTCGATTTATTTGAAATCTAATCTAAAATATGACATATACATAGCACCTATAACCGAATTTCCGTTGTTTAATCCTGTAGATGGATTTTTAATTCAGACAAATATAGGAGTCAGATTTAAACTAAATAATCCTGTTTTATTTTCTGTAAGACCTCGTTATTCCTTTCATAGAAAGTGCTTTTATGGGGATGCGGAATTTTCATTTTTTTTTCATAAAAGTAAAAATAGTTCAACTTTATTGAGATTTTCAGGTGGGAATTTTCTGAACCAGGTTAATGAACCTTATAGAAAGAATGAACAGATTATTTCTATTATAAATGTACTTGAAGGAATTAATCCGCTTCTTTTTATAGAAAGAAAATATTTAAAACTTCAGATGAAGCATTATTTTTTAGAAGATTTCAGCTTTTTTCTTTCTTCTGAGTTTGCTGATAGGTCTTACTTAAATAATTATGCATTTAAAAATTTTAATTTTTCACCCAATGAACCCATCGGTAACTTTGATTTTAAGGATAAATCATTTTTGCAAATGCTGGAATTTTCCTACAGATCTTTAATTACTGTTTCATATAAAAAGGGTTTAAAAGGTTTTTTGAACAGTGAATCTGATTTTGAATTCGTCGAATTAGAATTATCTCAAGGTTTTAAACTTAATGAAATAGCAAGATTTGATTTCTCCTTCTTTTCAGGGAAATTTTTTAATCAAGATTTTATTCATTTTAATGATTATTATCATTTTCCAACAGGCAGAACGCTAAAAAGTAGTAATCCTGTCATATCAACCTTCAGATTATTAGATTATTATAGCTTTAGTACAAATAATTATTTTCATAGAATTCATATGCAAATACAAACGGGTCATTTCCTTTTAACTAGATTAAATGTTTTGAAAAAAAGTAAAATTTTAGAAAATTTATTTGTAAACTTAGCAGTAACTAAGAATCTTAACCCATTTTTTGAAATAGGTTATGCCTTAGACCGTGTTTTTAAATCCTTTAGACTGGAAATTGTTACAGGAAGAATGGATGGAAAATGGCTTGGTCCCAGATTAATACTAGGCCCCGTCTCTCTCTAAAGTATTTTTTATAAATAATTGTAAATCAATAGGTATACCCTCATTTTTTATTTGATTTGATATAAAATCAGCCTGATTATAAAAAAGCTCTCTTTCTTTTATTTTTTTTGAAATATAATCCTTCAACTCATCATCTGTCATAGTATTTATTAATGGCCTTCCATTTTTTTGTTTGTTAAGTCTGCTGAAAAGCAATTCCTCACTTGTTTTTAAGTAAATAGAAATCCCGTTATTCTTAATCCAATCCATATTTTCATTGAAACAGGGGGTACCCCCACCACAAGATATGAGCATATTTGTTTTTTCTGCTGTTTTTCTTAGGTAGTAGGATTCTTTTTCTCTAAACCCATTTTCCCCATCATGAAGAAAAATTTCAGGAATGGACATGTTACATGACTCTTCAACAAAATGATCGAGATCTAAAAAATGAAGACCGAATAATGTAGCCATTAATTTTCCTAAAAAACTTTTACCAGAACCCATAAATCCAATTAAATAAATATTTTTCATAAGTATGGGGGTAAATAATTCTCATTTTCAATGGCATTGACAGCCTGAATTAATCCTGCATGTGAATAGGTTTGAGGAAAATTTCCCCATTGGCTTCCACTTTTTGCGTGAACATCTTCGCTAAATAAATTGAGATGATTGCCATATTTTAAAACAAGATTTATGTTTGATCTGGCTTTATCTCTTTGACCCATTACTGCGAGTGCTTCAATATACCAAAAGGCACAAATCAAAAAGGTTACATCAGGTTTACCAAAATCATCTTCATGAAGATATCTATAAAATAAGCCATTTTCTGTGGATAAGTTTTTTTCCAAAGCGGTGAGTAACCTCTTAGCCTTAGGGTTTTCCGGTTCTAAATAGTGCATGGTAATCAATTGTAAAAGACTTGCATCTAAATTTTTATTTCCAGCAGCCTGAAAATAAAGTCCTGTTTCTTTGTCATAACAAGATTCTATTTTTGAAATTGCTTTCGGGATGTTTTTCGATGCTAAATCATGTAAAATAGGATCATTAAATATGGTAGCAATTTTAATAGCAGATTTACATCCAGCCCAATGAAATAGATAAGTATAACAGTGAAATTGCTTTAATCCCCTAAACTCCCACAATCCGTTGTCTGGATCTTCCATCGTTTCTTCAATCTTTTTCACCAATTTAGATATGATGGGAAGATATTTTTGTCTATCTGTGATAGATATTAATTCGTTGGTAAAAAAGGGGAGTAGGGTAGTAATAACCTGCCCATATATATCATTTTGTATATGTTCAAATGCCTGATTTCCAATTCTTACAGGCTTTTCATTCAAATATCCAGCTAAAGAAATTTCCTGCTCAATGGGTTCTCTGTCTAATGAAATGGGATGTAATGGTGGCCATCTATCTATATATTTTGAATCAATTTGAGATATGTATTTTATATAATTAAGCAGAACCTCTTTATTACCTATTTTTTCAAAGGCTAAAAGTGTGTAATAACTATCTCTCATCCAACAAAATCGGTAATCCCAGTTTCTTGTAGAGCTTATAAATTCTGGTAATGAAGTTGTGGCTGCTGCAATTGTAGCACCTGTTATGAAAACATGCAATTGCAGGGTTAAGGCAGATCTAACCATTTCATCTCGATAATTTTTTGGAAGATTCAATTCATTTACCCATGTATTCCAGTATTCGATCGTTTTAGTATAATTTTCTTCTCCAAAATATTCAAGATCATTTACTTCCAGTGGTCTATCAGAAAATAAAATATAGGTGCTTTTTTCTAAATAATAAAATTCATCAGACTGATAAATAATATCCTTTTTTGAGCAATAAAGATATTTACAATCATTTTCTTGTTGAAACAAGATATAATCCTTAATGATATTTGATTTGTAGTATTGACTGCCATATTGATTAGTAGGGGAGCAGTTTATTTTAATGAAATTAGTTCCGCTTAGGGGACTTATTTTTCTGATAAAAATATGAGGTCTGTATAAATTATTTCCTCGGTAATATATGGGTGCAAAATCAGATATTTTGAAGGTTCCGTTTTTTGTCGAAATAGTTGTTTCAAGTATATTGGTATCTTTAATATATGATTGATTCGAAGATGAAATTTCCTCCTTTGTTATTATTTTAAAATCTCCACCATTATCTTTATCAAGTAGATTCCCAAAAAGAAAAGAACTGTCAAATTGAGGCCAACATAGCCAGGAAACATTTCCTGTATCATTTATTAAAGCCAACCAGGAATTATTTCCTATGATTCCCATGGCATATTTATGAAGCATAGATCTATTTTAAGGTCAAAGATTATAAAAATAAGTAGGAATTAAAAAGGAAGTAGAATTCATTATGATAAAATAGTTATTTTTGACTTTTTTAAATGGATAAAATGGAAAAGGTTTTTGTCGTTCTTTCATTTTTAATCTTTTGTAGCTGTCAGGCTAAAGACAGTCACAAAGGGAAAATAAAGGAAGTAGAAGAAATAAGGTTAGGGAGGCAGTTAAAACCATCTGAAATTATTAGAAATCCCCTCAGTGAGTCTGGATTAGATACTAGCCGGGTAGCAAGATTAAAATTTCAGAATGAAAGAATAAATTTTGGGGTTGTAAAAGAAGGAGATTTAGTCAAAAAGTATTTCAAATTTACAAATACAGGTAATTATCCACTTTATATTCTGGAGGCATTTAGTACCTGCGGCTGTACCGTACCAGACTGGCCTAAGGAAATGATTAAACCTGGAGCTGATGGTGTTATCGTGGTTCAATTCAATACAGAGGGAAAAGTAAATAACCAAAGGAAGGCCATTACTATTATTTCAAATACATTTCCAACAGAAACTGTTGTATATTTAGAAGGAAATGTGATACCGAAAACTAAATAATAAATCATAAAGCGATGTTTTTTTTACTACAAGCAAGTACAACAGGTTCATCATCATGGATTAACCTTATTTTTATTGTTTCCATGTTTCTGGTCTTTTGGTTATTGATGATACGACCACAGGCTAAACGACAAAAGGAACAAAAGTTATTTCAGGATAGCTTAGATAAGAACAAAGATGTGGTCACCAGCAGTGGTATTCTTGGCAGGATTTCTAAAATTGAAGACAGCATTGTCACTTTAGAAGTTTCTCCCAAGGTATATATTCGTGTAACGAAGAATGCCATATCCAAGGAACTCACAGAAAATATTAACGCAACGATTGAAAGTTAATATGGAATAAAATATCCTTCAGGTAGAATAAATTCTGAGGGATATTTTACTATTCTTTTTATCAGATAATTTACATTATGTTAAGTAAAAATATCAGAAGAGATGGATAGATTAAAACAATCTTTGTATAAATCTTTTGTCTTTTGTTATGATTCTCCCTATTCCAGATAATTCTTGTTTTGTAACAATTTTATAGCCATTTGAGGTAACTAGACCATTTTGGAAATATACAATTACTGGTGAAACCAATTCATTATTTACTTCAACGGCCACTCTTGAAATATTGGCCACTCGACCAGTTAAAACCCCATATTGTGCTGATGGATAACTTTTTAGTCTAACTAATACCTTTTGATTGATTTCAATATTACCACTTTTTGTAAATGGAATATTCATGATTCCCCTCATTTCATTTAATTGTGAAGGTATAACCATGAACATTGGTTCCTCTTTATTTACAAATTGACCCGATTTTAAAGAACTATTCGTAATTTGTAGAACTCCATTTGAAGGAGAAATAATCAAATTTGTGTAAACCCATTGAGCCATTTTGGTTTTTAAAAGAATAAAAGAATCTTTTAATTTTAAAACCGCTAGTTCCCTACCCTTCTCCCCACCTAAATTTAAGGTCACCAGATCTTCTTTTAATGAATTGATTTTAAATTGTTTATCTTTAATTTCAGCTTCAGTAGCATTTAAATTTGATATAAGTGCAACATATTTATCTCTGGTTTTATTTAATTCGGCTTGAGAAAGTTTATCCATTTTGACCATTGCCTCTTCATTTTTAATTTGAATCTGAATATTATCAATTTGAATGGTCAGATTTTCTTTAAGGTTCAAAGAATATTGTACGCCATTTTCTAAAGCCCCAATTTGTTTTTGAATATCTTTTTTATTACGAGATGAACCCTCTCCTTTTATTTGTTTCGAATATTGCTTTTGCATTTCCAAAAATTGCAATATATCATTCTGGAGCTCCCCTACCCTTACATTTTCATCTAATTCCAAGTTTGCCAGACGATTAATTTCTAATGTTTTTATAGTCAATAATTTATCATATAAGGAAAGTATATCTTTATAGTCTGCTTCTGTTTTATATGAAACTAATAATTGTCCTTTTTTAACTGTTTGATTTTGAAATGTATATATTAAATCTATATAACCTGATTTAGGTGAAATTAACTTAGTTGGTGGATCATTAAAAGAAATAATAATTTCATTTTCAACCACATCGGGATATTCAATCCAATAAGACAACCAAGAAAGGAGGACAAGGATTAAAAAGAATAAAAGGGTACCAAATCTCAGTAGCCATCCTGGAGGTGTTCCTAGGATCTCCATTACCTCCTCACTTCTTAAATCTAAGTTGTTTTCATTTTCCATTTTAGGATCCTAATTCCATTGTATTTTTAACTAAATGATAATAAGCGCCTCTGATAAAAGTTAACTCTTCATGTGATCCACATTCCAAAATTTCACCATCTTCCATGACGATAATCTGGTCAGCTTTTAAAACTGTACTCAATCTGTGAGATACAATAATGATGGTTTTATTTTTAAATGCTGTTTTAATATTTTCCATAATTAACATTTCATTATAAGTATCGAGTGAAGATGTAGCTTCGTCTAAAAACAGATAATCAGGTTTTTTATAAACAGCCCGAGCTATTAAAATTCGTTGTTTTTGTCCTTGACTTATACCTTGACCTTCGGGACCAATAATAGTATTATAACCCTGAGGTAAATTTTCTATAAACATTTGAAGATTTGCTATTTTGACAGAAAACAACAATTTTTCCTGGTCAATAATTTCATCGCCTAGTGCTATGTTTTTAGCTATACTTTCACTAAACAAATGACCATCTTGCATGACTACTCCAATTTTATTACGCCATAATTTGGGATTTATACTGGAAAGGTTTATATCACCCAGTTTAATATGGCCTTCGGAAGGAACGTATAAATTCAACAATATTTTTAATAGAGTCGTTTTTCCACTCCCGCTTGGTCCAAGAATAGCTGTAATTTTTCCTTTTGGAATTGATATATTGATATTTTTTATATTTGGCAATCCATTAATGCCAAAATAGCTAAAATTTACGTTTTCAAGGTTTATGTTAGCATCTGGTGGAATAATATTTAAATTTTGTTCAGATACATTTTCATTCTCTTTCAGATGAATTTCACCAATCCTTTCTAAACTTAATTTAGCCTCTTGCATAGACTTTAGAAATTCCGTTAACTGGTTAATTTGTGTATTTAATTGACCAATTATATATTGTATAGCTACCAACATGCCTAAGGTTAAGGTTGTAGCTAAAACTCCTTGTGCAACCAGATAAATAATGAGTAAATTTTTGGTTTCATTAAAAAACAAAGCTCCTGCTCTTTGAATTTGTTCTAATTTAAGATTCTCAGTATCTGTTTTAAATAATTTTGCCTGAATTTTTTCCCAGGACCATCTTTTCAATTTTTCGGCATTGAATAGCTTAATATCCTGCATTCCGGTAATCATTTCATTGATAGTGTTTTGATTCTCACTTGCAAACTCAAACCTTTTCAAGTCTAATCTTTTTCTCCATCTCATAAAACCTAGAACCCAGGCTATATTTAAGAAAGAACCTATGACAAAAATGGCAAATATAGCCTTGTTCCAAAACAGTAAGACAATGCCAAAGGCCAGTAGATTCAACAAGGAAAAAATGGAGATTAAGGAAGTTGAACTTAGGAATTTTTGTATTCTTTCATGATCATTAAAACGTTGTATTAAATCACCTGAAAGTTTTGAGTCAAAAAACCTAAAGGGAAGTTTAGTTAATTTTATCAGAAAGTCAGAAATTAAGCTGATATTAACTCTGCTACCTACATGCAAAATATTCCAGCTTCTAATGAATTCAACAGATATTTGACTAATGAATAAAATTAACTGGGCAATTAAAACAAGAGAAATAAATGATAAATCATAATTACTTATGCCTATATCTACAATACTTTTTATGAAAAATGGAAATAGCAACTGCAAAGTACTACCTAAGAACAAACCAATAATAATTTGAAAAACAAGGGCTTTATATTGAGTGAAATACTTTAAAACGTAGGACCACTCACCTTTTGTTGGTTCTTTTCCATTAAAGGAATAAAAATCAGGCGAAGTTTGGCAAATTAAAACAATGCCTGAATCTTCAGGTTTTGCTTCTTTTCCTATCCATTGACTTATAAAGTCATCATTATTTAGGTTATATTTTCCTTTGGCAGGATCAGCGATCCATACCTTTTTATTATCCTGATGAAAAACTACAACAAAATGATTGTTTCCCCAATTTATGATACAAGGTTTTGGAATTACTTCCCCTAATTGAGTCAAGTTGGACTCTACTGCAAGCGTCTTAAAACCAATGAATTCTGCTGCATCACTTAATTCTAAAAGAGAAACTCCATCCTTACCTGTATGACTTATTTCCCTTAAAAAATCGAGTGAATAATATCTGCCGTGAAACCTGGCTATCATACGTAAGCATGCTGAACCGCAATCCATTGCCTCAAGTTGTGGATAGAAAGGAAAGCGTATCGGCATATTTTTATAACCCGTTTTTAATTAACCAATTACAAATATAATTAAATATTTCTATTTGCTCTGGTTCATTATGTATCTCATGAAATAATCCTTCAGCACCATAAAAATCTACACCTGTTCTGTTTGCAAATTCTTTACTTGCTTCTGGATCCGTAATTTTATCTTCTAAGCCGTGGATTAATAATACTTTTTCATTAATTTGCTTATTATAATGATTCAAAAGATCAGCTCTTTCGAATAAGGCTTTTGCAGCAGACAAAGTAATATAGCTATGAACTAAAGGGTCATTAATATAGTTTTCCACTACTTTTTTATCTCTAGATATCCATTCGGGATTGAGTTCATTTTTTTGACTTAAAGCTGGAAGTAGTCCACCTAATAGGTTCATTAAATGTATTTTCCATTTTGGTGGAACTAATTTTAATCTGATCCATGGTCCTGAGAGGATAGCATAATCATAGGATTTTTTATTCTCCAAAATCCAATTTAAAACAATATTTCCACCCATACTGTGTCCGTAAAGAATTAATGGTAAGCCTGGGAACTCCTCCCTTATTTTGAGAATTAAAGTGTTAACCTCGTTTAAATAGATTGCATATTCTGGAAGGTGTCCTCTACTACCAGGACTATTTCCATGACCAAAATGATCAGTTCCAAATACATTTATTTTTTGTTCATTAAAGTATCTTGCCCAATGGGTATATCTTCCAATGTGTTCACCTGCGCCATGTATTAGGATAAGATTTGCCTTAGCATCTTTTGTTTCCCATCCTTTTCCTGATAAAAGGATATCTTTAGAAATTTGTAAAGTGAAATTTTTCATTTTTCCTTCTAAGATAGGAAAGAGTATAGAACTAAAAATTATTAGTTTCGTTAAATTATAAAAATTTGGATTATAATGAGAATAATTTTCATGGGAACTCCTTCTTTTGCAGTACCAACTCTTAAAAAATTACATGAATCAGGTTTTACAATCCCTGCTGTTATTACAGCTACAGATAAAATGGGTGGCAGAGGAAAAAAGGAATTATTACAATCTGCTGTAAAAGAAACGGCATTCAAACTAAATATTCCAGTATTTCAACCCGTAAATCTCAAAAATGAATCATTTATCAATGAGATAAAACAATTAAAGCCAGATTTATTTGTAGTTGTTGCCTTCAGAATGTTACCTGAAGTTTTATGGAGTTTACCTCCTTTTGGCACCATAAATTTACATGCATCCCTTTTACCTGATTACAGAGGTGCTGCTCCCATTAACTGGGCTATTATAAACGGAGAAACAGTTACAGGTTTAACTACTTTTTTTATACGAAGGGATATTGATACCGGTCCTCTAATTAAATCAATATCCATCTCTATTTTACCGACAGATGATGCTGGTACTCTGCATGATAAATTGATGCATTTAGGCGCTGATCTTGTCTTAGATTCATTAAAGGAAATAATGAATCCCTCCTTTTTGAGTATTCCACAATCTTTGACATCTTCAAAAATTGCCCCAAAGCTTAATTACGAAACAGGGAAAATAGATGTTTCGAAAACAACAAAAGAAATCATCCAACTGATCAGAGGACTAAGTCCATATCCTTGTGCCTGGTTAAAAACTAATTTGGGAGATATTAAGATTATTTCTGCTACTCCCGGTCAAGCAGATAAAGATTTGTTTAATGGAAATAGAATAATAAGTGACCATAAATCATACATTTATCTTAAAACGAAGGATAGTTATATTTCTTTAGATTATTTTCAGCTACCAGGGAAAAAACCATTGAAGGTGGAAGCTTATTTAAACGGTAACAAGATTGATAAATGGTTCTAATTTCAAATTACTAGTCTTATGGTTCATGTTATAGATTTAAATTTTCAGGGTACAAAAGAGTCCATAGCCGCCTTTTTAATGGAAACATCTGTTGGACCAATCTTATTTGAAACGGGTCCATATTCAACATTCAATACCTTAAACATTGAAATAGAAAAGCTTGGATTTAATATAACAGATATTAAACACGTATTTATTTCTCATATCCATTTTGATCATGCTGGAGCTGCATGGAAATTTGCTGAACTTGGGGCTAAGATCTATGTGCATCCACTTGGACTTCCTCATTTAAATAATCCTGAAAAATTATGGGGATCAGCCGTAAGGATTTATGGTGAAGCAATGGAAAAATTATGGGGAACTATGGAGCCTATTCCACAGGAGAAATTAATTTCTTTACCTCATTTTTCTCAAACTATTTTAGGTGAAACCATTATTCAAGCACTTCACACACCAGGACATGCCATTCATCATTTAGCCTTTTATGTGAATGATATTGTTTTTGGGGGAGATGTTGCTGGCGTTCGTATTGGTGATGGTCCAGTCGTGCCTCCATGTCCTCCTCCCGATATTCATATTGAAGATTGGTGTTTATCTATAGATTTAATTAGACAGTTAAAGGCAAGTAAATTATATTTAACTCATTTTGGATTAGTCACTTCATCCATAGAGGAGCACCTTAATAATTTGAAAACAAACTTATTAGGTTATGCTGACTGGGTTTTAGAAGAAATGGGGAAGGAAAAAGAAATGGACAAAATTATTGTTTCTTTTCAGACGATGACAGAAAAAAAATGGGCAGAGTTAAATTTGACGGAGGAAGAAATTCTAAGATATAGTTTAGCTAATCCAGCATTTATGAGTGTAAATGGCTTAATCAGATATTGGACAAAAATAAAAGGAATTGAATGGATTTAATTAACTGGAAGCCATTCCTTAATTTTTTCAATGGTCTTTTTTACTATTTTCTGATCTATTAGTTCAGCTGATTTTGTGATGTTTTCTTTATTCAAATTTTCTTCTTCAATGGCTATTATTGTTTCAATTTTAGCGTTCTTAGCAAGGGAATTCTTATCCACTTTATTTTCATATAGATACCAATAACTGCAAATACTCAGGATAATCAGTAAGATTAACATCCATGTTTCACCGTTAAACTCCTTTTTCATCTTGAAAATAATTTTCATAAAACAAATATACAACGAATGACCTATTAAAATTCAAAAAGGTTGCATGTTTATTTGGAAATATTTAACATTAATTCATTAATTAGCTTAGATTCTGAATTATGAAGTACTTCTTGGGTAGAACCAGAAGCTATTACTGAACCATCTGATAGAACCATAATCTGGTCACAAAACTCTGTTACCCTCCTCATATCATGAGAAATAAATAAAATGGAAATATTTGTTTTATTCTGAATATCAATTAATACATTCATCATCGATATTTGTCTGTCTACATCGAGACTTGCTAAAGATTCATCTAAAATTAATAAATCAGGATTTACACATAAAGCTCTGGCAATTGCAATTCGTTGCTGCTCACCACCTGAACAGTCTATTGGAAATTTTGGTAAAAAAGAGTCATTTAAACCAACTAAGGATAAGACTTCACTTATCCGGGTCTGATTGTATTCTTTTGATTTTTTTAATGTTTTAGTGGCTTCATTCAGTGTTTTATGAACATTAAATGAAGGATTTAAAGACAAGTATGGATTTTGAAATATAAGCTGTCCTCCATGTGCCTCAAGAGCGTATTTGATTTCTCCTTCATAATGAGGTATTAGGCCACAAATGGCTTTAGCAAGAGAACTTTTACCCGAACCGGAAACACCTATTATTCCAAACCTTTCACCTTTATGAAGGGTAAAAGAAATATTTTCTAAAGCTTTAAAATAAGTGGGTCGAAGCCATCCTTTTTTATATCTGACTGATAATCCACTAACCTCTAGCAGTACTTCTTTATTAACTACTTTATTTTTAATAATATATTGATTCGAAGTGACAGGTTGATAAAATTTTGTTAGCTTTCCATCCCGTAAATAAATAATTCTATGAGTCCATTTTGATATTAAGGCTATGTCATGACTAATTATAATCACCCCGGTGGCTAAAGAATCAGTAAGCGAAAAAAGCAGTGTTAATATTTGATTTTGCAAGATAGGATCAAGAGCGGTTGTGGGTTCATCAGCTATAATTAAGGCTGGTTTTTGACATAAAGCCATGGCGATAATGACTCTTTGTAACTGTCCTCCTGATAATTCATGAGGATATGATTGATAAATTCTAACAGCATTTTGAAGGCCCACTTTTTCAATCCATTCCAAACACATCAAATATTTTTCTCTTTTAGAAGATATTGTATCAACCACGTCAAGGGACTCCTGTAATTGCTTACCTATTGATATTAAAGGATTGAGATTTAGTTGAGGATTTTGAGGGATAAAGGAAATATTTTTTTTAAAATCAACATCTGGTTGAAAGGTAATACTTGTATTTTTACAAAGTCTTAAATTCACAGGTAAAATACCAAGGATGGCTTTTAATGTTAAACTTTTACCTGACCCTGAAGGACCAATAATGCCTAACTTTTCCTTTTTTTGTAAAGAAAACGTAACGTTTTCTAACAGAGGGGCGACCTTGTCAGGCGTTGATTGATAAATAGTTAAATTATTTACAGTCAATAAAGTTGGATAATCCATATCCTTTGACTTTGATAACATTTATTGCATAATGATTTTATCACCTTTGAAGGTAACGATGATATCTTTCTTTTTACATAAAATATCATTGAATTCAGGACCAAAAAATGCTGCTCTCCAGCCTTTTGAGAAGGAAAGCTGACTTTCTTCACTTAGTCTCATCTGTTTTAACATATTTTTGGGAAATGCAATCGATGCAGAAATACCATTTTCCATACAAAAGTATTTAATTACCCCATAAATTAAGTCAATTAAGGCCTCTTCTCTTAAATCCTCTTCTGGCTCTTTACTGATTTTTGAAAGAACAACTAATTCCTTTTCGGTAGGTTTTTCTTTATAAAACTCTTCAAAAATTTTCCAAAAATCATTGGAAATATGGATTGGAAAACGTCTGTTATCCTTAAAATAATTTCTACCAGATTTTATTCCTTTAACCAATGTGTGAATATATTTAGCAGGGATTATCATGTCTCTGTTGACATTTTTATCTTTTGCAAGATTTTCCCTCCAAACCATTAATCTTAAGTAGAATAATTTTTCATTCTGGGAAAGTGAGTACACAATAGGATTTGTAATTACTTCATTTTCAATTATTTTTGAATATGAACTACTGAATTCAAGTTGTTTAAATTCTTCCTGAGCCCAAGATAATCTCCCATTATCTATAAGTTTTTGAGTCATTCTGTTACAAAGTTCCAGCAGGGGTAAAACATCGTCGAGTGCATATTGTAACTGGTCTTTTGACAGAGGTCTGTTATCCCATTGGGTAACTGTATGTGATTTATCTAAATGATATGAAAATTCAGTTTCAACTAGCTTTTTAAATGAGATTGGATATTTGAAATCTAAAAATGCAGATGCTATCTGTGTATCAAATATGTTTTTAGGTAAAATGCCATAATTTTGATAGAAGCCTCTATAATCATTGTCACCTGCATGGGTAATTTTTAAGATATCTGGATTTTCAATTAAAGCTAGAAAAGGAGATAAATCTGAAATAGACAATGGGTCAATTATATAATTTCCAATTTTAGATGAGGTTTGAATTAAACATATAAGCGGCTTATATCTTTTTTCTCCAACAAATTCTGTATCAATACCTATCTCAGAGACTTTCTGATGGGCAACAGCAAAGTCTCTTAGTTCAGCATCATTCTCAATAAGAATGTAATGTTTGTGTTCTTTTACGTTTGGCTTTAGCACAATAGATTTATATTTTGTAAAGATACACATGAAAATGTGTTTCCTAAACTAACTTTGTATTTTTATCGTTAGAAAATGGTTATGAAATTTATGTTAACCTCTTTTTTATCTCGATGTAGTAAGCTTAATTCCATTATTAAGGCCTGGATAGTGGAAAAATGGCAAAATTCATATGTCCGTTTATCTACTTTTATTTTCTTAATCTTGCTGATATTAGGTTTCACCTTACCCATTATCTTCAGAAAACCACTGGCACTCAGAGTCATAAATTCCATAGATATTGATATCATTGAGCAAGTGAATTTTTCGAGAGTAGATTTTTCTTTGTTTAGATCATTCCCCTTTTTAAATGTCAGGTTTTCTAATTTTACAACTCAGGGGAGTAAAGCATTGGGTAATTCAGAATTACTAAGCGTTAAATATATTGATATTGCTGTTGATATTTGGTCTGTCATTGATAATTCCCGTCCTATTTATATTAGATCTATTCGTTTATTCGAACCTAAATTAACGCTCCTGATATCCCAGTCTGGACAAAAAAATTATGAAGTTCCCTTAACTAATGAATTAATTTCTCCCACTGATAGCACATCTGAGTCCAAAATAAATTTTAATCTGGCGTTACAATCAATTGAAATCAGTAATGGTTTTTTATTGCTGGATGATGAAAATGCAAATATTTATATTAAAGCAGATGGAATATGGCATGAGGGATCTGGCGATTTAAGTACAAGTTTTTATAATCTTAAAACGAAAACTATGGCCAGTGAATTTAGTATTTCTTTGGGCTCCTCTAATATAATGGATAAAGCCAGGCTGTCCTTAGATATTAATTTTAACATTGATAATGTTAAAAAAGAATACATAATAAAAGATAATGATTTAAAAATTAATGATTTATCATTACAAGTAATGGGACTAGTTAAAAAACTTCCCACAAATTATTATTATGATTTAAATCTTTATGCACCCAATAATCAGTTTAGCAAATTAATGCAATTATTACCAGCTTTAAAAAATTCAAGCTACAGACAATTTAAAGAAACAAAAGGCAATTTCAATCTTGGATTTCAAGTTAAAGGTCCCTTTCAGGTAGTTCCCCGAATTTATCCATCGTTCAATGGCTTTTTAAAGGTTAATAATGGAAGTATCCAGGACTATTTTAATGAAGAAGGTATTTCTGATATTCAGACATATATATCTATTTGTAATGATTCAAAAGATTTGAGCAATCTGGAAATTCATATTCCAAAGATGGAAGCATGTGTAGAAGGTAAAGATTTTAACTTAGCCCTGTATTTGAAAAATCCTGTCTATGATCCCTACGTGCATGGTTTTGTGAAAGGTGAGCTAAACCTTAATTCATTGCAAAAATATTTACCCTTGTTTTCAAGCAATGAACTAAAAGGTATGTTGAATGCCAATATTTTCATGAAGGGTAAAATGTCAGATGCTGATAAACAAAATTATGAAGATGTGCTAATGTCAGGCATTATCAAATTAACGGATTTTAGCTGGAAGGAAAATAATAACTTATTAAAAGTCCTGACATTAAAAGCAATTTTAGCTCCAGATGGTTTAAAATTACCCTTTGTTAAAGGAAGTTATAATGGCAACATTCTCTCAATATCTGGAAAATTTTCCAATATTTTAGCCTATTTCAGTCCATTTAATTCCTTAAAAGGTTCCTTTGTAATTTCAGCATCAGAAACAAATTTAAATAAGTGGACGATACCTGAACAAAATATGAGAACAGATTTTATAAAAATAGACAAAGAAACGTCCAAACCACCAAAATTTGAAAATCATCGACAACCATTAAAAATTCCATACGATTTTGATCTTCTTTATAAGGCTGGAAAAGTAATAATGAAGGATCAATATTTAGAAAATGTTTCTTTTAAAGGCAACTACAAAGAAAATAAGCTAACAATCCAATCTCTTTCATTTAGATACAATAATATAAATGTTAAAACAGCAGGTTTACTCTTAAATGCGGATAATTATTTACTTGAGAAAGGTGTATTAAAAGGTAATCTAACTATTTCAGCGTCAAAATTTCCTTTCATTTTACCTTCAACCGATTTGGTTACTCAAAGTATCAGTAAACCTTTAGAGCTAGAAGTAAAACCAAGATTAATTCACAAAATACTTCCTATAAATAGCAAAAAAGAGAATCCAAAGCCACTTTCCATTATACCTGAAAGAATGGATATTCTGGGCATAATAAAAATTGACAGTATATTAAGTTCTGACCAGACTTTCAACAATATCTTTTTTAAGATAAGCTTAAAAAAAGATATTGTCAAGATGTCAAAAGGGATTGCTTATAATAAAAAAATGCCTATTTTATGGCAGGGAACGCTAAACAAGCAAAATAACTTTTGTGTTAATTTTGATTTTAATAAATTCCAGACAGATTTATTTTCAATACCTAAACAATCTCCCCTAAATCTTTTTAATCTAACTGAAGCAGATAAAAACAACAGACCAGCAGGACTAAAAATTTCAGGAAATATTGGTAATGCTCCTGACTATAATTTTTCTAATTTAAATTATTTGTTTTTCACTAATATGAATTCCCTTTGGGAAAATAAGCTCCTTCAGCCATTTAATGGATTAAAATCTCAGAAAATTCAAACCCTAAATAAAAGAGAATTAAAATGGTGGATTAGCTATGAGAATAAAAGATTTATTTTTTGGCCCATTTATATGCAATTCAAAGACATACCTTTTTATTTTACAGGTTTTCAGCAGGGTGAAAAGGAATGTTACTTCAGAATTAAAGGTTTAATTCCAATGCCTTACTTTAAGATGGAAGAATGGCTGAAATTGAATGAAATAAAAAATTATCCTGATTTGGTTGAGGTTACTATCGACATTGAGGATTGTATGACCGATAATTTTACATTATCAATTCAAATCCAATCGAATTTGAATGAAAGTTTGAAAATTCGATTAGAAAAATACTTGAAATTTGAATTAAATAGAGAATTGAGAAGAATATATGGAGTTGATAAACTAAAAAATAGTTCAAAACAATTGAACAGAGAACGTTTTAATTTTTTACCGTCCAGATACAATAATACCCAACTTACTGCTTGGAAGGACTATTATTTGCTCAACGATAGTTTACAAACTACATTTAACTCTTTAAAACCTAAATTTAAATACTAGATTTAGGCAATTATTTCTTGAATCTGATATTCTCTTAGGTCAACAGCGGCAATACCTGAAACACCTTGTTCAGCCATATAAACACCATAAATAGTTTGCACTGAAGCCATTGTTAGTTTATTGTGTGTCACAATAATAAATTGAGATTCTCCTGAAAATTTCTTTATTATTTTATTAAATTTTGAAATATTGGTGTCATCTAAAGGTGCATCAACTTCATCGAATATACAAAAGGGTGCTGGTTTTAAAAGATACAAGGAGAAAAGCAAGGCTATTGCAGTCAATGTTTTTTCACCTCCGGATAGTTGACTGATGGACTGTGGCTTTTTTCCTTTTGGTTTTGCGATAATTTCAATTTTAGAATCAAGGGGATTATTCGGGTCAAGCAAAATTAAATCACAATTATCATCCTCTGTAAAAAGACTTCTAAATACTTCGATAAAATGAGTTCTTACCTGAGTAAATGCCTCAATAAAACGAACAGTGGCCGTTTGTTCAATTTCATTTAGTGTTTGTTCCAGGGATAATTTTGCATTAAGAATATCATTTTTCTGTGTTAGAATATTTGTGTACCGTTCTTGCATTTCATCAAAAGCTTCTATAGCTAATGGATTTACCTCACCATAGGAATCTAATTTCGTTTTTATTTTCTCAACCTGTGGAATCAATTCCTCTATTGTACCTATTCCTTTAGGGTTTAGATTTAGAATATCGTTAACATTTACATCAAATTCAATTCTCAATCTTTGTGAAAGAGAACTTATTTCAAATTTGATATCATTGAAGGATTCTTTTAAAGTATTGACGGCTATTTGTTTATCTTGTCTTTCTTTATTCTGTTTTCTTAAGGTATCCTCTAAACCGACAATTTTATTTCGTTCTTCAAAAAACTGTGTTTCCGCCTCTGAAATATTTAATTGTCGGGTAGATTTTACATTTAAAATCTCTTGAATTTGCTCAGTAAACTTTTGAAGATTATTGGTTAAATAATCATTTTCCTGCATTGATTTTTGCAGAATAGATTTATTCTGTATTACAATATTTTGACGTTCTATAATTTGTTTTTCTTTGTTGTTAAGCTCTCTTTGAAGAGTATCCACTTTGTTTTGCTGACGTAGAAACTGTATATTTTTATCATTATACAAGGTCGATACATTGCTTAATCTTTCAGCTAATCCTCTAAAATTACCATCGGTTAGGGCAATATTTGCTTTTGCATTTTCAAGAGAAATTAATTCCGATTCTAATGATTTTTTGATTTTATCCAATTGAGATTCAGATAATTGAATCTGCTGTCTCGTATTTTCTATTTTTAGGGTTAAATCTTTTACAAATTCATCTATACCATCTTTTCTTGACTGAGTACTAATGCGTTGTTGTATTATTTTTTGTAGTTTATGTTTTTCTTCTGATAAGGCCTTTTGATTATTTTGAGTCTGAATAACATTGACTTCATTTTTTAATAAATGAATTTGATTAACAACTTTTTCTTCCTCCTTTTCTTTTTTGGTAATGAATTCTTCTAATAAGGCCAGATTTTTTTTTCTCCCAATTTTTTTCCCTTCAAATAATCCTATAGAACCTCCCGAAAGGCTATGTTTTCTTCGTGTAATTTGTCCATTAGCATGTAAAAAAACTAAATTATTTTCTGGTAGCTGAATATTTTGTTGATTTGGCTCAACCAAATAAACTCCCTCTAGTAAATAATGACAAAGTTTAAGGTATGGTTCATCAACCTGAACCAAATCTATGGCTCGTTGATAATTAACCTGTGGAGGTACAGGAAAAAGATAATTTTCAAAAGAAGATAAAATGAAAAAATTAGCTTTCCCCTTTTGGGCATTCATCAAAATTTCAACCGCTTGAAAAGCTGTTTGATAATCAGCTACCACGAAATAATTTAAGTAAGGCTCAAGAAAATTTTCAATCGCTACCCTATATTTCTCCTGTACATAAATTACATCAGTAAGGAGCGGAATTTTTGCATTCCAATCTTTCTGTTTCGATAGGAAATGGATAGATTCTGGGAATCCCTCTAAATTATCAACCATACTTTTGGTTAATTTAAGTTCATTCCTATTTGCATCTAATTCTCTTCTAATCTTAATTAAGTCTTGATTATAAATTTCTCTTTGATTTTCTAGTTGAGCTAACTTCTCTATTCTTTTCTGCTCCTTATCATCAATACCTTTGATTAGTTCTTGTTGAATAGCTTCATCTTCAGCTAATTTTATAATTTCAGTGGATAAAAAATCCATAGAAATCATTATTTGATTTAATTCTGCCTGATGCGTTTCACCAGTTTTTGTTAAGTTGTCAATTTGTGACTGATTAACGGCTTTTAATTTTTCAAGATCATAAACAGATTTCTCACATTTATTTTGTTCTAGGAGTACATTGTCCATGAGGCTCTTCGCCTCATTATGATCTTTTTTAATTTCATCGAGTTCCTTTTGGGCGGCATCTAATTCTTGCTCTAATCTAAAAGAAACTCTTTTTTCCAGATTCAATTCTATATTTACCTCAACAATTTCCTCATTAAGTTGTGCAAGAAAAGCTTCAGCAACATTTATATCGGTTTGAAGATTTTTTTCATTCTCACTTATAAACTGTTGTCTTTGAATGGTTAATTTTTTTTCATTTTCAAGATTTCTTAAATTGGAAATAATTTCATTTAAATCTTTTTGATGTTCAGACAACCATATTTCTTTGTCTAAGTGAGATTTTTTAAGGACTTCCAAAGACGCTTCTTCCGTTTGAATTGAAAAGTCAAGAGTTCGATATTCATCTTGAAGCTGGTCTATATCCTTTTGGCATTGAGTATATTGTTTTTTAAGTACGCTTACTTTTAAGAGAGAAAGTTCAATACTTAACTCTTTATATTCATTTTTAAGCTCAAAATATTTTCTGGTTCTTTTTGCCTGTTTTTCCAGACTTTTCAGATTACCGTCAATTTCATGGAGTAAGTCCTCTACCCTATCCAAATCTTCTGTGGCAGATTTTAATTTTGAAAGAGCTTCTCTTTTTCTAATTTTATATTTTGAAACACCAGCAGCCTGTTCAAACATTTTTCTCCTTGAGTCTTCTTTATCATCAAGGATATCATCTACCATGCCAAGAGCAATAATGGCATAAGAATTAGATCCTATTCCAGTGTCTAAAAACAGATTAGTAATATCTTTTAACCTACAGTTTACGCCGTTCAACTGATACTCACTCTCTCCACTTCTGTATAATAATCTAGAAATGGCTACTGTATTGTAAGCTGTTGGCAATAAATTTTTAGTATTTTCAAAAGTCAGCGTAACTTGAGCTATACCTGCTTGTTTCCTTTTGTTTGTGCCATTAAATATTACATCCTGCATTTGTTCTAAACGCAGTTCTCTACTTTTCTGTTCCCCTAGAACCCAGCGAATGGCATCAACTATATTTGATTTTCCAGATCCATTAGGTCCTACAATACCAATAACCTCCTCATTGAAGTTTATTATAGTTTGATTGGCAAAGCTCTTGAAGCCTTTTATTTCTAATGATTTGAGTTTCATAGCCTGCAAAAATAGAAAATCAATGCTAAACAAATACTGATTTTACAAAAATTCTATTGAATCTGTTTAAAGCAATGAATTAAAACCTCCATATCGTTTGTAGAATTATAAAGATGTGGAGATATTCTAATGGCATTTCCTCGTCTTGAGACAAACACATTATTCTGTTGCAAAAGAGATTGGATAGGTCTGTTCATCATGTAATTGGGCAGATGCAAACCAAATAAATGAGAAGCGCGCCATTTTTCATTTTCTATAAAAATACCCATTGATTGTAATTCTTCCAGATAAGGAGCAATTAAATGAGAGCAATATTTTTGAATTTCAATTGGATCCCAGGCAATTAATTGTTCAATGGCTTTAGTAAGCATGGGAACTAACTGAAAATTACTATGTTCGCCAACAGAATATCTTGAGGCTCCCGACTGATAATTATCTTGATAATTTACAAGTTTACTAAAATCTTCGCTTCCATATCTGTTAATCCAGTTTTCTTCTAATGGGATACCATTATCTAAGGCAGTTGAAAAATAGGCCATACCTAAAGAATAAGGACCTAGTAACCATTTATAACCGCCACATACCAAAGCTTCTGGTTTTAGCGCATCAATATCTATGGGTAGAGCACCAACAGACTGTGTTCCATCTATTACCAACCAGGCTCCAACTTCATTTGTTTTTTTTCTGATTTCAAATAAATCAAAACGAGTTCCATCGGCCCAGTGAATATTTCCTAAGGCAACAGCTGCAGTATTTTCATTGATAGCTTCTAAGATTTTTTCATTCCAAGTTTCACCTCTTTGATTGTTTTCAGGTGCAGAAACAATTTTCAAATGAGCACCCTTTGTATCTGCTTCTCTTTTCCATGGATAAACATTACTGGGGAACTGACCTTCTACTACGATAATTTCCTGGCCTGGTTTTAAAGGTAGGTTTCTGGCAACGGTACTTAATCCATAAGATGCTGAAGGTATTATAGCAATTCTACTGGCATCTTTAACTTGAATTAATTTAGCAAAAAGGGACTTTAATTTCTCAACGGGCTCAAAAAAATCCATAATCTGCATTTCCCAGGGAGAATTTTTTCTATTTAATGATATAATGCCTATTTCTTCCACTGTTTTTAATTGCGGAGACATATAGGCACAATTTAAATAATGTACAGATTCTGGTATTGTAAATAAATTTCTTTGACAATCAAGCATATATTTTTATTAAAGATACGGAAATTTATGCCTTGAAATCAAGAGCTGAAGCCAATAAATTGTCAAATTTCAAGGTTTCTGCTTTTAATTTTTCTTCATTCCATAAAAATTCGGCAGCAAAAGCCGATAAAATTAATTGCTTATATGAGATGCATACTAATCTGTTAAACCACAAATCCCCAGTTTGTCTTTGTATAAAGTCATTGGGGAAATAAATCATTTCGTGATGAATACCGTATTTTATTTCTGCTAATAATAGCTTCGCTCTTATGCTTAGTTCCTTTTCATCCATGTAATTGAGTAAAATCATTATTTTATCTCCATATCTTTTTAGATAACATCCGGCAAGATATTCATCTAATCCAAGTTGATAAAACCTGAACTTTAGAATATCAAGAAAGGAGTTAAATTCTTTTTCAGTTTGAAATGTATTTCCTGCTAATAGCGTTGTTTTTGTTTCACTACGTTGCTTAAATTTAAAAAATTTATCTTTATGTAACCTAAATGCGTGGTTGATAACTTTTTCTGCCATTTTACGAAATCCTGTTAATTTTCCACCAGCGATAGAGATTAATCCTGATTTAGAGATGAAAATTTCATCTTTTCTGGAAACTTCCGTGGATATTTTACCTGTTTCTTTGATTAGCGGTCTTACACCCACCCAGGTAGACAAAATATCCTTACTTGAAATTTCCAGATCTGGGAATTTTGAATTCAGCGTACTTAATAAATAATCAATTTCTGATTTGGAAGATTCTATTCTGTTTTTATCACCATAAAATGCTAAATCTGTGGTACCTACATAGGTTATCCCATCACGGGGAATGGCAAAAATCATACGTTTTTTCTCTTCATCATCGAAATAAAGGGCGTGTTGAATAGGCAGTTTTGAATGTGAGAAAACAATATGTGTACCTTTGCTTAATAGAAGTCCCTTTTTAGTTGGAAAGGGATCTAATCCAATCACATCCATAACCCAGGGCCCCCCAGCGTTAATAATTAAAGAGGTATTTATCTTAAACTCGTTACCTGAAAGTATGTCTTCAAAAACAAGAGAACAAATTTTTGAAGATTCATCTGTATTCAATTTTACAACCTTTGCATAATTCAAACTTAGTGCTCCTTTTTCCATTGCTGATTGTATTAAAGACCAGGTAAGCCTATTATCATCAGTTTGATATTCTGCATATAAAAATGAACCTAATAAGTTGGAATTAGGTAATAAAGGTTCTAAGTCAGATGTTTTTTTTGCATTCAAATAGATATAGGAATCTGATTTGTTCACCCCAGCAAGAGTATCATACACTGCAAGAGCAACCCCAGCCATTATTTTGTTTAGAGATCCATTTTTATAAACAGGCAATAACATTTTTTCTGGCCGAACTAAAAATCTTGCAATTTTATGAACAATGGCTCGTTCTCGACCCACTTCATAGACTTGCTTAAATTTAAGTTGTTTGAGATATCTTAATCCCCCATGAATCAATTTTGTACTTTTACTGCTTGTTCCAGAAGCGAAATCGTTTTGTTCCAGAAGAAGAACCCTTAGTCCTCTTAGAGTAGCATCCCATACAATACCAGCTCCTGTTATTCCACCTCCTATAACAACCAAATCGAAAGTACTATTTGTTATTTTATCTAATAAATCCTTTCGTTTAAGAGATGAAAATACTTCCATAAGGATTAAAAAGTAAAGGTATAGAAAAGAGCCGCTAAAACAGCACCTAAAAGAGGGCCTACCACAGGAACCCAGGCGTATTGCCAATCAGAACTACCTTTTCCAGGAATGGGTAGAATAAAATGAGCTAATCTTGGACCTAAATCTCTGGCTGGATTAATAGCAAATCCAGTTGTGCCACCAAAAGAAAGACCAATGGCCACAATTAATCCACCAACAGCAAAAGGCTTTAATCCTTGTGTAAATTCATTTGCTCCTATAAAAAGAAGTCCCAATATTAAAAAGAACGTACCAATAACTTCGCTCAACAGATTGGGAATGGCTGCTTTAATTGCCGGACCAGTGCAGAAAACCCCTTTTATATCACCTGAAGATTCTGTTAGTTTCCAATGTGGCCAATAATGGATAACCACAATTGAAGCACCCACAAAACATCCCAGTATTTGAGCTAATACAAATGAAGGGACATCTGACCAAGGAAAGTCTCCTGTTATTGCAAGAGCTATGGTAACAGCAGGATTCAAATGAGCTCCACTTATTTCCCCAACTGCAAATATTCCTAAGGTCACTGCTAAACCCCAGGCAATACAAATTAAAAGCCAGTTTGCACCATTTGAAATGGTAGATTTCAGACTTGAACCAGCACAAACACCAGAACCAAAAGCTATTAATATGGCGGAACCAATAAATTCAGCTAAAAATGGAGACATAGATTTATTTTTTAGAATTATATTCTAAATTTAACAATATTTCTATTCTTACCTGTTAATTTTTATGTTTTTTATAAAACGAAATCAAACCTGCTGTAGAACCATCATGATGTGATAAGGAAGTTTCTGATTTCAATTCTGGCAGAATATTGTTGGCCAGTTGTTTGCCTAGTTCAACACCCCACTGATCAAAACTATAAATATTCCATATAATACCCTGTACAAAAATTTTATGTTCATATAAGGCGATTAATCTTCCCAGGTTAAAAGGTGTTAATTCATCAATAAGTATAGTATTTGAAGGTTTATTACCTTCAAATACTTTATAAGGTACTAGTTTTTTAATATCATCTTCTGTTAAACCAGCTTTAATTAATTCCTTTTCAGCAGTTTCAGCCGATTTACCATTCATTAAAGCTTCTGTTTGAGCGAAAAAATTACTCATTAATTTTTCATGATGATCACTAAGGTTATGTTTCGGTTTTGCTGCTGCAATAAAATCACAAGGTATAAAACTTGTTCCTTGATGCAAAAGTTGATAAAAAGCATGTTGCCCATTAGTACCCGGTTCTCCCCAGATTACAGGTCCGGTAGCATAATCTACTTTGAAGCCATTTCTATCAACTGATTTACCATTACTTTCCATATTTCCCTGTTGAAAATAGGCGGCAAATCGATGAAGATATTGATCATAAGGCAAAATAGCTTCAGATTGGGCACCCATAAAATTGACATACCATATACCAATCAAAGCTAAGATAACGGGCATATTATCTCTTGGATTTGTAGTTTTAAAATGTTCATCCATCCAATGAAAACCTGACAATAAAGATTCAAATACTTCATAACCAAGATATAAACAGATGGATAAACCGATGGCACTCGTCAGAGAATAACGTCCCCCTACCCAATCCCAGAATATAAACATGTTATCGGCGTCAATTCCAAATTGTACGACAGCTTTTTCATTGGTTGATAAGGCTACAAAATGCTTAGCCACATGTTTTTCATCTTTTGCAGAGTTTAAAAACCATTCTCTGGCCGAAAATGCATTGGTCATAGTCTCTTGCGTAGTAAAGGTCTTTGAAGCAACTAAAAACAGTGTATCCTCGGGATTTAAATTTTTTAAAGTTTCTGCCAGATGGCTTGCATCAATATTCGATACAAAATATACACTTACTTCTGGGTTTGAATAAGCCTTCAAAGCTTCACAAACCATCAATGGTCCCAGATCTGAACCACCTATACCGATATTTACAATATGTTTTATTCTTTTACCTGTAAAACCTTTCCATGTTCCGTCGCGAACTTCTGTTGAAAATTTTTTCATTTTCATTTTCACCTGATCAATTTCTAACATAATATTTTGACCATCCATTATTAAAGCAGAGCCTTTTGGATTTCTCAATGCAGTATGTAAAACCGAACGATTTTCCGTTTCATTGATTCTAACCCCTGAAAATAAAGCCTCTACTGCTTTCGAAAGCTGACATTCTTCTGCTAGCTTTTGCAAATAGTCTAATATTTCACCTGTAAGTACATTTTTGGAATAATCTAATAGAAAACCCTCTTTTTCAATAGAAAATTGAGTGAATCGTTTTGGATTTTCATGAAATAAATTGGAAATTTTTAATGATCTGGCATCTTTTGCAAGCTGCGTTAAATGCGACCATGATGTAGTCTGGGTTGGATTTTGTTTAGGTAACATATTAATCTTTTAACAAAGGTTTTATCTTTTCTATTGGGATTAGTAATTCAGTTGATCCTAGTACATAAGGACCAATTTCATAGGCATTATATACCAAATAAAGACCTTGAGAAATTAAAGCAAAATTTTTAGGTAATGGCCAGTCATTGGCATAAAAACCTTCTTCTGTCAGATTGACAGATTCTGAAATATTTCTTTTTCTTCTAACCTCTTTGACAATTAGTTCTTTAAGTTTTTGTTCGTCTCGAATAATATCAGTAATCAGTCGTCTTTTTCCATCTTCAGCACCAAATGAAATAATAATTATTTCATTAAAAGGATGAGCGCCCCCGGTATACCTATCCAAATTTAACAAAATAGACAAGCTGTTAACGTTATTTTCCAATAGATTATAACGTATATTAAAAGTCCAGTTCTGAGGGAAATTAACTTCTTTACTAAAACTATGATGTTGAGAAATAAAACTATCTATTTTAATTGGAACATCCTTTAGGGTTCTAAGGGCTGGAGGGAAATTTTCCATCATAATTTCAAGTTCTTTTAAAATTTCCTGATTCATTAAATCTGCATTTTCATGCTTTTCAATAAAAGGAATTTTTAAATCAATTTCAGCACATGAACCCAATTCATCGGGACAAGGATTTGATTTTCGTTGAAAAGTTTTGGTTAAAACGGTAAAGCCTGTTTTTTCATCCTTTAATTCCCTGTTATTTTGGGCACAAGTAGAAACTAATAAACAGATAATCAATGAAAAAAAATAAGAAGAAGAGGACATGAAGTTGAAACATTTAGCGGCGAAAAATAGGGAGAATCTTCCTTATTGTCTACTTTATTTTAAGATATATAAAAATGAAAGTAATATTAGCTATTAATACTTTACTATGATTATATTTAACCATAATTTAATTGATTTAAAAAGAACTAATTGATGATGGAATTAATTAAGGACGCAGCTCAGTTCGATGAAGTTTATGCAAAGAGTTGCCAGCAGCCTGAATTATTTTGGGAAGAAGTTGCTTCTACTTTTATCTGGAAAAAGCGTTGGGATAAAGTCTTGTCCTGGAATTTTAAATCACCCGATATTAAGTGGTTTCAGAATGGAAAAATGAATATTACAGAAAATTGTCTGGATAGACATTTACCTGAAAAAGCAAATCAGATAGCGTTTTACTGGGAACCAAATTCTCCAGACAAATTGCCTAGGTCTCTAACCTATTTGTCTTTATATCAAGAAGTTAATAAAGTAGCTAATAGTTTAAAAAAGTATGGAATAAAAAAAGGAGATAGAATTTGTTTTTATATGCCTATGGTTCCAGAATTAGCTATTGCCGTATTGGCTTGTGCAAGAATCGGGGCAGTTCATTCTGTCGTTTTTGCAGGTTTTTCTGCTCAATCATTAGCTGATAGAATTGAAGACTCAAAATGTAAAATGGTTATATGTTCAGATTATAATGACAGAGGTGCCAAACACATTGGTGTAAAACAAGTTGTGGATGAAGCATTGTTACTTCCTGGATGTCAAAGTGTTGAAAAAGTTTTTGTATATAAAAATACAGGGGACGATGTCCAGTGGAATCCTTCCATGGATATTTGGTGGCATGAGGTAGTTCCATTTCAGTCTGACATTTGCGCGGCAGAAATAATGGATGCTGAAGATTTACTTTTTATTCTGTATACATCAGGATCAACAGGTAAACCCAAGGGTGTGGTACATACTTGCGGTGGCTACATGGTTTATACAGCTTATTCTTTCCAACAGGTTTTTCAAATTAATGAAAAGGATCTTTATTGGTGTACCGCTGATATTGGTTGGATTACAGGTCATTCTTACATAATTTATGGTCCATTATTATCAGGTGTTTCTTCCTTGATATTTGAAGGAGTTCCTACTTTTCCCGATGCAGGCAGGTTTTGGGAAATATGTGATAAATATAAGGTAACACATTTTTATACAGCTCCAACTGCCATTAGAGCTTTAATGGCCTACGGAAATTCTTTTGTGGAAAAATATAAACTGGATAGTTTAAAGGTATTGGGAAGTGTTGGAGAACCCATCAATGAAGAGGCATGGTTTTGGTACAATGAAAAAGTTGGTAAAAGAAATTGCCCGATTGTAGATACCTGGTGGCAAACAGAAACGGGTGGTATCATGATTTCTACCATGGCTGGGGTAACCCCATCCATTCCAAGTTATGCTACCAAACCATTACCCGGTATTCAACCAGTTTTACTTTCAGCCGATGGTATTGAAATCGAAGGAAACGATGTTGAGGGTTTACTTTGTATTAAATACCCATGGCCTTCTATTTTAAGGACAACCTATGGGGATCATGAAAGGTGCAGACAAACCTATTTTGCCCTTTATCCGGGATATTATTTTACAGGAGATGGTGCTAGGCGAGATAAAAACGGAAATTATAGAATTATAGGAAGAGTTGATGATGTTATTAATGTTTCCGGACATAGATTAGGAACTGCAGAGGTTGAAAATGCGATTAACAGACATCCTCATGTGGTCGAATCAGCTGTAGTAGGATTTCCTCATGATATCAAAGGCCAAGGTATTTATGCTTATGTTATACCTGTAGATTTTAACTTTGATGAAAAAAAATTAAGAAAAGAAATAGCTGAGGTAGTTTCTCAACAAATTGGAGCTATTGCCAAACCTGATAAAATTCAAATCGTTTCTGGATTACCTAAAACCAGATCTGGAAAAATAATGAGAAGAATTTTGAGAAAAGTCGCCAGTGGAGAAACAGATGGATTAGGAGATGTAAGTACGCTTTTAAATCCTGAAATTGTAGAAGAAATTAAAGATGGTGCTGTTTAATTCGCTCTTCAAATATCTCCATGTTAGGTAATATTCCATCCAGAAAGAAAATTAGATATGCAATAGGTGAAAGACTGTTAGCTTATTTGTCCTATTATAATAGGATAGAAAAACTTCCTCTACAATATAGTGATTTACTTAGGTACAATGCGGCTATACCTGTTATAGGTCAAAACGATAAGGAAACAGGTTGGGAAACCGTTTATTATCCTGAATCGGATCAGGTAGAAATATACAATAATCTTAAATTAATATACGCCTTCTTGAAGACAGATGGTAATATAAGTGTGATGGAACATTTGACAATTGCCAGAATTGATTTTTGTACTTTTGGAAATTCAAAACCCTTCAGAATAAGGATAATTAACAGACTAAATGATAATTATGATCATTTCTATGTCAAAGTATCTGATGCATCCAGAATATATGGATTAGAACTTGAGTCACTACTTTCACCAAATTATTTTTATTATTTAATGGATGGAGATACACTTATAGAGGAACATATTGCAGGGATTCCAGGAGACGATTTTATCAATCAACGACTTAATACTAATTTTTTTAATCAAATTAGAATTATTAAGGAATTTGTAAAATTTAACGAAAGATGTTTCGCTCGACTTTTGGGTGATATGAGATCATACAATTATGTCGTTGATATTACACCCGATATTGAAGGTAATCAATATAGAATGAGAGCCATCGATTTTGATCAACAAACCTTTGAGGGTTCCAAAAGATTCTATCAACCTCAGTTTTTTAAAGAAAATAATCCCATTATAACTTTAGGCATCAATCATATAGGTCCTCAGTCTGTAAAGCAATATCAAATGGAAGAGCGAAGTTTAATTGCCGAAAGGATAAGAACGGAACAAGACCGGGTGAATAGTTTATTTAGGATTTTTAGAATGGATAAAATTTCTACCAATGAAAAAATTATTCAACTTAGGGACGAATTATATCAATATCATAAGGTTGAGGCGTTTAAGCAAGCCATTACGATGGGCGAAATTACCCAACTACACCTGGAAAAAGTATTAAATAAACCTATAATAGATTGGCAGTGAAGCCTGTTGAATTAATTTCCGAAAAAGAATGGTTAAGATATAAACGCCATTTACAATTACCTGGCTTCGATGCAAAGGCTCAATTGGCCATAAAGAAGGCAAGTGTATTGGTTATAGGTGCAGGTGGTCTTGGATGTCCCATCCTTTTATATCTGGCGGCTGCAGGTATTGGTAGATTAGGTGTGGTAGATTACGATGTCATTGAAATTGAAAATCTACATCGACAAATTTTATATTCAAATGCAGATGTTGGTAAAAGCAAAGCTATTGTCGCTGGAGAAAAGATTAAACATTTACATCCTTTTGTTGATATAAAGATTTTTAATGAATCTATTGATTTCCATAATGTTATATCTATTTTATCCTCTTTCGATATCATAGTGGATGGATCTGATAATTTTACAACCAGATATTTATTAAATGACGCTTGCGTTATTTTACAAAAACCTTATATCTATGGAGCTGTTTTTCAATTTGAGGGGCAGGTGTCTAGTTTTAATATACTATTAAAAGATGGAACAAGAAGCTGTAATTATCGAAATATTTATCCTGAACCTCCTGCTTTGGGGGTTATACCCTCCTGTGCCGAAGGAGGTGTTATAGGTATTTTACCAGCAATTATTGGAAGTGTACAAGCATTGGAAGTGATTAAACTTGTTACTGGTTTGGGTGATATGTTGGTTAATATAACCTGGATTTTTGATGCTTTAAGCATGGAAAGTCAAAGAATCAAAATATTAAATAAAAAACCTGTTGAAATTAAAGAAATAATTCCTATTCAAAATTATTGTATCCCTAATCAGGTCAGAGAAATAGATTTAGAGGAAGCAAAAAAAGTTTACCAAAGTGATTATCTACTTATCGACGTAAGAACAGAAGAGGAGAGAAAAGTTTCCCATATCGGAGGCATTCATCTTCCGTTAAATTGTATAAGGGAACAATTTCATTTAATCACTGAATCCAGAAAAACACTTATTTTTTATTGCCAATCTGGTAAAAGAAGTAAGGAGGCAGTCCAATTAACCCAACAAATTTCTGAAGGCCGAATAAATTGTTTATCCCTGCGAGGAGGATTAAATAATCAGATAGATTTGGGTTAATTTAAATTTTTTGCGAAAAGAACCAAGAGATTTCGCATCGTATCTTTTAAATTATTTCTATCTACGATAAAATCTAAAAATCCTTTTTCCAATAAAAACTCAGCTGTTTGAAAACCCTCAGGCAACTCTCTTTTTATCGTCTCTTTAATAACCCTCGGACCTGCAAATCCAATTAAACATTCTGGTTCAGCCATATTAATATCACCCAACATGGCAAATGACGCAGTAACACCTCCAGTAGTCGGATCTGTCATTAAACTAAAAAAGGGTTGTCCTGCCCTGGCTAAAAGCGTTAATTTAGCTGAAGTTTTAGCCATTTGCATCAGCGAATAAGCTGATTCCATCATTCTTGCTCCACCAGACTTGCTAATTATCAATAAAGGGCAATGGTTGGAAATAGCTGAATCGATTGCACGAGATATACGTTCTCCAACGACAGAACCCATTGAGCCACCAATAAAACTAAAGTCCATACAGGCAATAACCAAAGAATTTTCTTCAATTTTTCCAAAGCCAACAGTGATGGCATCTGAAACACTGTTTTTTTTATAAGCTTCTTCTAAACGTTGAGGGTATGTTTTGATATCTTCAAAAGACAATGCGTCTTTTGATTTTAATTCTTCGTGAAGCAATTGGTATTCACCATCGAAAATCAATTCAAAATAATTATCGGAACCAATTCTGGTATGATAATTACACTTAGGACATTTGTGGAAATTTTCTCTTAATTCTTTTACCGTAGAAGTTTCCTTACAGCGATCACATTTGTACCAAAGACCCTCCGGTGCTTCTTTTTTATTTCTGGTGGCAGTTTGAATGCCTTCTTTCAATCTTTTGAACCAACTCATAACTTAACATTAGTGCCGGGAGCATTTAAAAACTCGGTGAAATTAAAAAATATTTCGATTAGTTGTAGTACCTGAAATTTTTTACCGCTGAAATAAAAGCCTTTACCCCCTCCAGTGGGGTGTCTGGATATACGCCATGTCCTAAATTAGCAATATGATTCTTACCAAATCCCGAACACATTTGACTTGTTTCTTCATAAATATGTTCAGGCGTTGCATAAAGTAAACAAGGATCCATATTTCCTTGAAGAATAACATCATCACCTAAAATACTTCGTGCTTTCTTTGGAGATATATTCCAATCAATGCCTATAACTGCTGGACTGACTGCCGCTATTTCTTCCAATTGAAGCATGGCTCCTTTGGCAAAAATAGTGATGGGAATATCTGGAATGGCGTCTTTTATTTGTTTTATATAAGGTAAAGAAAAAGTATTGAATTTATCCATACTTAAAAGTCCTGCCCAGGAATCAAACAATTGTAGGGTGTTGACACCTGCTTTCACTTGATTTTTGAGATAGCAAATGGTACTTGCTGTTATTTTTTCAAGTAATAAATGCGCAAGTTCCGGTTCGGCATATAAAAATTTTTTAGCCACTGAAAAGGTCTTACTCCCCTTTCCTTCTATCATGTAAGCTAAAATAGTCCAGGGGGCACCAGCGAAACCAATCAGTGGAATATGTTCTGGCAAATATTTATTAATTTCAACTATCGTATTATAAACATATTCAAGTTGATTTGCAGCATCTTCTCCAGTTAAAAGGTTTATAATATCCTTTTTAGATTTGATTGTTTCGGGAAAAAAGGGACCTCGTGCCTCAATCATCTCATAGTTTAGACCCATTGCTTCTGGAATAACAAGAATATCACTAAATAATATAGCTGCATCAACCTTTAAAATATCAATGGGTTGAAGTGTTACTTCAGCAGCTAATTCAGGAGATTTAACTAAAGTTTTAAAATCATCTAATTTAGACCTTATTGCTTTGTATTCGGGTAGAATTCTTCCAGCCTGACGCATTAGCCAGACAGGTGGTCTTTCAACTGCGTCCTTATAAATTGTTTTTAGTAATAACGAGTTTCCTTTCATGCTGCAAATCTATCAAAATACCGTATATTTTTACCTTTTTTGAACAGATTAAATGCTTTTTATAAAAGATACCTCCTTAAATTTGTAGCTTAAAATGGATTAAACAATGGATAATAATTATTTAGGCGTAGGATCAAGGGTTAAACATCCTGCTTTTGGAGATGGCGTCATTATTAAGTTACATACCATTTCTTATGATGTTTGCTTTATGCTTTATGGTATTAAACAAGTTGGAAAAGAATATGACAAATGGGAAATAATAGAGCATCTCCCAGCTGAAGATCCAGTGACTTACACCGACGCCGAAAAAAGCTTAATACGTATTTTAAAAAATTATAATCTGATTCAGGATAATCCACCTTTAGGTGACCGATGGAAAAAAGGAATGATGATTTTACAGCCTTCTGATTCTTCTCTAAAAAGTAAAGAAATTCCTTTAGAATCATTTTTTCAAAAAATAATCATGTCCAGAGAAAGGATAAGAGTGATGGAACAAAAAATAAATAATCATCCCCTCTTAAGTGAGGAAGATAAAATTACACTGCAACAATACATCACTAAAATTTACGGTAGTTTTACCACTTTCAATCTCCTTTTTGAGCGAAAAGAGGATTATTTTGTTGGAGAAAAAAGTGTTTAAAATCTTAAAAAAATATGAGTTACATATTTTTTTATATATCTAATTAACTATAAATCAATTTAATTATTATCTTTGGTTTTCATATTGCATAAAATATTTTGGAAACCAAAGCTAATAATCCTTTAAAAAGGATAGAAAGTGTAATTAACTCTAAATTATTTGAAGATACATCTTCGGTTTCAATTGAGTATTCAAGTAATTTAATAAAAAAAAATAAAACTTTGTTATTATTTGGAACAAAGGACAATATAATATTAAATGAGTTTTCAATAGATTTCATTTATATACATACCTTAATTATTAAAATTATTAAAGATTTATTTCTTGAGAATCATTTCAAAATATATGTCATTTATCTCCAAGAATCATTAAAACAAATAATAAATAAAGTAGAAACAGAAGAAAATACCACTCATTTTTTTATCATTGAAAATGGTCAAACATTTTTTAGAGGATTATCAGATAAAGAATTTGATAATGAATTATCATTTATAGAGGAGTTAAATAATCGGGGTGTTTTTACTATTTTTTATTTTGATCCATTCAATATTCAATATTTAAAATCAAAAATGTCGATTTTGTTGAATAAAGGTTGTCAAATTATTCCTGAAGCTACCAATAAAGGTATCATGCATTATGTCGAAGAAAAGGTTGAAGAATTTAAGTTAATATTAAGTGCTGATTGCAGAAAAATAATGCAAAGTGAAATTTCTAGACACCCTATTCCATTATTTATACTACATGCTAGTATTCAAGGTATATATCAAATACTAAAAGATAAAGAAATTAATCCAAAAATCATTTCACCAGAACTTTTTATTGAAAACGGTGGTTTTGAAAAACTGGTACAAAGGCAATATGTAATATTCTTAAATAAGTTTGATTCAGTTAGAAAAAATCAGGACAGTTTCCCTGTTTTGTCTGCCGCCCACATTTTAAAATGTTTTTTTAAGACCTTTCTGCATAAAAAAAATGAAAATGAATTTTCCTTAAGAAGTCTTACTATTGAAAATATAAAGAATATTTCATTGTTACCTTATGATCTGATTGAAGAACTTATAAAAGCTTTAGATTCAAATTCATTTTCCTTTATTAAAAAAGAGGAGGAATATTATAAACTGATGTCATCTGATTACTTAACTAATTGGGACGAAATGTTGCTTTGGAAATCTGAAGAACTGCTGCATATTAACCAATATATCTTCTTTAACAAACAAGCAGTTTCCCATCAAAAGGGACATACAGAATTATTAACTGGATCGAGTTTAGATGAAGCATTTTTATGGCTAAATGAATCAAATCATAATTTGTTTTGGGCTAAATATTATGCACCTGAATATGAACTTACCATTCAATATATTGAAAGTTCTTTGTCAGAGCAAAAAATAGCTTTGGAGGCAAATCAGCGGAGAAATAATCGATTGCTTAAAATTTCCAGAGGAATTGCCTTTGTCGTTGGTTTTGCCTTTATATTATCTTCATTGGCCGCCATACTTGCTGGAATAGAACGAAATAATGCTGTTTTAGCAAAAAAAACTGCAGAATCTGACCGGATAACAGCAATTAAATCAAAAGAGTTTGCAGAAAAGGAGCGGAATAAAGCTATTTTAGCTACCAAGGCAGAACATATTGCTAAACAAATTGCAGAAAATGAAAGACTTCAAGCTATAGTAGCCAGAGATATTGCAAACCAGGAAAAATTGAAGGCATTAATTTCTAGAAATGCTGAAATAATGGCTAAAGAACAAGCTGAACTTGACAGAACAATTGCCATTTCTGCTAAGAATCTAGCTGAAAATGAAAGGAAAAATGCAATTGCTGCACGACTGGAGGTAGATAAGGCTTTGTTGCAGGCTTCAAATAACTTCAATCGAGCTGAGAAATTAAGGAAGCAACAGGAAGCCAGAGCAGATGCCTTAAATTCATTTCGGTATTTTCTACATAATCAATTCGAAGAAGGCCTAAAATTGTCTGTTAATGCATTTGATGTCAATACACAAAATGAAGGAAATCCCTTTGAACCTGAAATATTTAAATCTCTCGTTTATGGTATAAGTTCAGCAAATCCAGATAATTTTAGTTTTAAATTAAACCAACCTATTAAAAATATAACTATTAGTCCAAATGGAAAATTTATTGCATCCTATAGTATTGGAGGTATTTTGACTATTTTTCAACCTGATTTTCGAAAAATTATAGAATTCAAGATTCCTTATCAAAAATTTCAGTCTTTTTGTTTTACTTATAAGAATGATTTGTTAATAGGTACATCTGATGGTTTTATTCATTTATATAACTCCTTAAATGGCGTTTTGAAATGGAGTAGATGGATTTCAAGTGAACCTGTAAAATCTATTTTGTATTTAGATGAAGAAAAATATGTATGTAGTTCAGGAAAAAAAATATTCCTTTTAAATGGTTTATTTCAGTCTTATACGATACAGAATATTGAATTTCCTGTGGAAAAGGCTGTAAATAAAATAATTAAGGGAAGTTCTTCCAGTGTTATTTATGTTTCTGTGGGTAATTCAGTTTATTCATTGGAAATAAAAGGAATGAGTATTCAAAATAACTGGAAAAAATTAATAGAAATTCCAAATTTAATCAGTAGTTCAGCTTTTAAAGAATACCAAAATAAAAGTTATGTATTTCTTGGTGATCATAAAGGTTTTATTTATTTAGTTGATATATCTACTGGAAATATATTAATAAATAAAAAAACCCATCAATCCAGTATAAGCTCTTGCCAACTAGATTTAGTAAATGAATATTTAGTTCTAATAAGCAGTGGATTAGACCATCATATAATAGTTGATTACCTTTTTAAAAATGAAAATAGATCCTTTATATCTAAATCAACAGTCGATTTCGATTTACACACAGCATGGGTTACAGATATGTCCTTTGATGTTAAAACGGGTTCCTTTCTGAGCTGTAGTGAGGATATGAATATTCGAAAATGGTATTTTAATCCTATGGAAATTTATAAAATGGCGGAAACATTTTTAAAAAGCATGAGCAAATAAAAATGAATAAGACAATGAACATGGAATCAACTGATTTAATATATCTTATAAAAAAGGTAAAATACCTTTCTCTTATATTACTATTTATGGGTTTTTCGAGCTACATCAAAGCTCAATGTGATTTTATTGATATAAATAATGCAATCGAATTATATAAAATTGGCAAATTTGATGTTGCTAAATCATTAATTAATAAATGTATAAATGATAAAGGATTTCAAGGAAATCAAGACAATAACAGAGCATTTCGATTGCTGTCTTTAATAGCGATTGCAGAGGATAGTATCCAGCTGGCAAAATCATTTATTAAAAATATAATATCGAATAATCCAGATTTTACATCAGACCCCCATATTGTTTTTGATTTATTATTTAAGGAAGTTAAATTAGCGAATCAGGTTGTTAAAGTATATTCTGTATCTAAAAATGCGGAAGATATTGAAACAGCCCCTGCTCCTGTAATTTTAATAACACGGGAAGAAATAATCAGAAGAGGATATGTAGATATTATAGATGTTTTACAAGATCTTCCCGGATTTGAAATTAGTAAAATATTTTCCGCTACGTATGCCAATGTATTTCAATTGGGTTTCCGACAAGAGAATACAGAAAGAACACTTTTAATGATTGATGGGGTCGAGGAAAATGATATATGGTCAAATATAGCTTATTTGTCCAGACAATACCCCCTTTCCAATATAAAAGCGATAGAAGTATTATATGGTCCGTCTTCAACTATGTATGGACCTCGTGCCTTTGTGGGAGCAATCAATATTTTGACCTTAAATGCAGGAGAAAAACCATCTACCCTATTCAAAAACATGAAAATAGAGGATGAAAAAATGAAACCATTCTACGTAAACGCCAATTTAAGTAATGCTTCATTTAGGACAAAAGATATAGATATGACCCTTGGCTGGACAACAAAAAATTTCAAATTATCTGTGACTGGGAGGTATTTTTCCTCAGATGAAGATGATCTTTCTTTTGTGGAATTTTATGATTATTCTCCATCAGATATTGATAGGTTCAATTATAGCAGTTTAAATTTAAAAGGAAATTTTACCATTAGTAATAATAATGGTTTAAAAAAAACTATTCCGTTGAGTGAATATATAAACAC
>JBEAXK010000122.1:0-15943 GCA_041159865.1 Bacteroidota bacterium | reverse complement strand
ATGATGCCTGGAAAAATATAGAAGAAATTACAGGTTTTTGGCAATATTTTCCAACCGATACAGTGCCTGCTCAGCAGGGTATTTCTGTTAAAATAGGTTATGATAATCAACATATTTATTTTTTAGCTGTCATGAAAAACAGGAAGGTTAACAGAACGTATATTACCCCTTCCTTAAGAAGAGATTATCGAGGAGAAGCAAATGACGGTTTTTCTATGATTATTGATCCATTTCAAGATCAGACCAATGGTTTTCAATTTGGTGTGAATCCTTTTGGTGTACAAAGAGAAGGTTTGGTCTCTAATGGAGGTTCTGACGGAACCGATTTAAGCTTAAGTTGGGATAATAAATGGTATGCTGATGCTAAACAATTTGAAGGATACTGGGTGGCAGAAGGGGCCATACCATTTAACACCCTCCGATTTAAACCTGGATCTAAATATTGGAATTTTAAGTTTTACAGGATAGATAGCGAATCGGCAGAACGGGTCGTTTATCCAAGGCTTCCCAGACAGTTTCAGATATTAAATCTGGTGAGTATGTGCAAAGGGGTGTGGGACGAACCCTTGTCTAAAAAAAATACGAATATTGCCCTTATTCCTTATACCTTAGCCAATTCACAAGTAAATAATATTAATAATACGCCTGTTACTAATCAAGTAAATATTGGTGGAGATGCTAAAATTAGCATTGGCCCAGCTTTAAATCTCGATCTAACTATAAACCCCGATTTTTCGCAGGTAGAGGTCGATGAGCAGGTTACTAATTTGGACAGATTTGAAATATTCTTTCCTGAAAGAAGGCAATTCTTTTTAGAAAATGCCGATTTATTTGCCTCATTTGGTCAGGAACGATTAAGGCCTTTCTTCTCCCGAAGAATAGGGATTGCCCGAGACCAGGAAACGGGGCAAAATATTCAAAACCCTATTTATTTTGGGGCGAGATTAAGCGGTAAATTAGATAATAACTGGAGAATAGGTTTGTTAAGCATGCAAACGGCCAGAGATCTGGCTATTAATCAGCCTTCTGTAAATTACAGTGTTGCAGCAATTCAAAGGAAAATATTTAGCAGATCTAACGTGGGCGTTATTTTTGTTAATAAAGAACCTTTTTATGACGAAAAAATAATTGGACTTGAAAGGCAAAATTACAATCGCGTAATTGGTTTTGATTATAATTTAGCTACGGCAGATAACAAATGGGCAGGAAAAGCCTTCTATCATTATTCCTTTGATGAGGAGAAAAAGGGTAATTCGGGTGTTTTTGGCGGCGATATTGCCTACAATACCTATCGTTGGGATTTTTCTTTTACGGGGCAATCGGTAGGTGAAAATTATAATCCTGAAGTAGGTTTTGCCAGAAGGATTGACTATAGAAGAATTGCATCCTCTCTCTGGTATAGTTTTTATCCAAAAGGAGGGTTACTAAATAAACATGGACCTGGTATTGATTTTGACAATCTTGGCAATGAAAAATATGGACTGACCGATTTTGATATCAATCTGATGTATCGCATCTTGTTTAGGAGTACTGCTAATTTAGAATTTCGGATGAGAAGAGAGTTTGTATATTTATTTAGCCCATTTAATCCAAGTGGTGGAGATGGATTAAGCCTGGAAGAGGGAAAAGGGTATGCCTATAATTTATTTATTTTACGCTACACATCCAATACCAGAAAGAAGATTAACTATTATATTAGCTCCAGATCAGGGCAATATTTCAATGGGAACAGATGGAATCTCGATGGTTCTTTAAATTTGAGAATGCAACCTTATGCCCTGTTATCCATGGTGGGCAGTATCAATATTTTGCGTTTCCCTGAGCCTTACAAAGACGCAAATTTATTTCTAATCGGCCCCAGGTTAGATATAACTTTTACCAAAAACTTATTTTGGACTACATTTATTCAGTATAATTCACAAATTGAAAATTTGAATATTAATTCACGACTTCAATGGAGGTTTAAACCAGTTTCAGATGTGTTTTTAGTTTACACTGACAATTATTACCCTGAATCTTTTAGTAATAAAAACAGAGCCATTGTGCTTAAAATCAACTATTGGTTAAATAACTAAAGAATTGTTATTTTAGTTGGTTTAGAAGCTCTGTGACCTCTTTCCATGTTGATTCCCAATGGTCTTTCTTCATTGAGGGGGCATATAAAACCATCTCAAAACGGTTTAATAATAGACTTAATAAATGGAGTATATCCTGATTTAAAAAACCTTGTTCTTTTAGTTTATTTATAATTTGATCGTTTGAAATATTTTCTTTCGGTATATTAAATTGGTGAAAAAGAAAGGTTCTAAGTCCAAAACTTAGTTCAATAAAACAGTTTTCATAATCTCCGTTGGTTCCAAAAATCTTTGCCTGCTGGAAATGATTCATGGTAATTTCATAAGGTGATTGAATTTTTTCCTTTTTGTTTCTATAATGATACAGATATAATAAAGCCACACTCAGGAAAGGAAGGGTGAATCCGATGAGCCATAAAATTTTGTTTAAAATGGAGGGAGTTTGAAAATCATCATTAGATAAAGGGATAAAATTTGCATTTTCTTCTTTTTGGACATTAACAACTTCTTGACCTGCACTAATTTTTAAAAGTATTGGGTCTAATGATTTAGTTTCATAGGTATCAGTAACTGGATTAAAGAAGGTAAAAGTTGGTTGAAAAGAGAATTCACCTTCTTTTTGAGGCTGTATTATATAAGTAAATGACTTTTGGCTAAACTTTTTACCTTCATTTTCACCTCTTTCCTCCTCTACAGATTTAGTGTCATAAAGTTGAAGTGAAGATGGTAAATTAAGATTTGGGCTTTTTATTCTTTTTGCATCTCCGTCACCTAAAATAGAAATTGTTAAATAAATAGTTTCATTCGTGGACGCTGTGGTTTTATCAATTTCTGCAGAAAATGAAAAGTTTCCTATGGCCCCATTGAAATTGGTGGGTATAGGTTTTGGTAAATCTTTGACGGTAATATTTAAAACATTACTTTCCAAATTTACATATTCTACATCTCCAGTAAAAAAAAGGGAACTAGGTCTTTGAGGATCTTCTTTCAGAAGTCCAACTTGCAAGATGAGCGGAGAAATGTTTTGTTTTCCGGTTTGTTGAGGAAATAAGGCAACACTTCTAAGAATTTTTGTATAATAAGTTTTTCCTTTTATTTGGGTGGTTTGCACCATGTTATCCATTCTTTGAATATCAGAAGCAAAAAATCCACCATAATCACTTTCCTGAAGGATACTATAATTTTGAATTTCTTTTCGGGTATAAATTTTATAATCCAGCCGGAATTGTTGACCCAGATAAATATTATTTTGGGCTATTTCGGCACGTATAAAAAAGTCCTGATCGTAATTTTCCTGTTTGCCCTCATTGGTTACTAAAATAACCAGGGAATTAGTTTTTAAGCTCTTTCCCCTAACTTTAATTTTGGCAGGTGCTATCGTAAGTTTTCCGCTTCTTTTGGGTTGTAAGGTATAACTGAAACTCATTTCTCTCTGCACCTGACCATTTTGAATAATGGTACTTAGTCCCCTGTTTGGACCCGAAAGAACAAAAAAATCTTTTGAAAAATCAGGAGAAATAAAATCTTCTCCCTCTCCGTTTTTCAAAATAAAAGATACTTCTACCAGATTTCCAGGACGAATGCTTTCACTTTCAGAAACAGCAATAAAGGAAGTCTGGCTAACGAGAGAACTACTAAATAGAAAAATGAAGCTATATAGAAACTGGCGCATTTTACCAATCTTTTTTTATTTGACTATTTGATTTTCCAGCCTGCCTTAGTTTAGATTGTACTTTTTTCTCCTCTTCGTCCATAATATTTAAAAGGGCTTCGGCTTCTTCTTTTGACAGGTTTTTTGGGTTGTTTTTACCTTGATCCTGCTGGCTTTTGTTTTGGTTGTTTGACTGTTGCTGTTGTTGTTGCTTCTGATCTTGTTTATTTTCTTGCTGCTGTTGTTCTTGTTCCTGCTGCTGTTTTTGCTGCTGTTTTTTTAAAGCAACAGATAAATTATGTTGTGTTTCCTGATCTCCGGGTTTAATTCTAAGCGCTTGTTTATAGGCATCTATACTGCCTTTAAAGTTTCCTTTTTGATAGAGAGCATTCCCTAAATTGTAGTAAGCGTTTGCTTTTTGGCTACTATTATTTGTTTTATCAATGGATTGTTGAAAATTATTTGCTGATTCTTCAAATCTCCCCTGGTTATAAACAGCATTTCCAAGGTTATACCATGCTTTGGGAGAAGCCTTTTTATCTAATGCCTTTCTGTAGGCTTCTTCAGCTGCAACGGTTTCTTTTTGTCTGTACAACCGGTCGCCTTCTCTTAAATATTTATGATCATTTTGTGAAAACAACGCGGTAGAACATAGCGCCAAAAGCAATATCAAGCTCATTTTTTTATAAGAATAAAAAAATTCGAGAAGGAAGAATAAACATGCTAAGGCCAAAAAAATCTGATAATATGAACGATATTCTGAATAAACGCGAGTTTCTAATCCAGTTTTTTCAAAACTATTTAAATCAGATAATAGACTTTTTAACGTTGAAGACTGGTTCATATTTAAGGCATAATAATTTCCTCTTGTAATTTTTGACAGAAGTTTTAAATTTTCTTCTTCCAGTTTAGAAATGACGGGATTACCCATCTCATCTGTTTTGAATGAATTTATTCCAGATGAATAATCAGGTATTTTTGCACCTGTTTGGGTGCCAATACCTATAGTAAAAGCGGAAATTCCTTTTTGAGCAGCCTTTCTTGCGGCCTCCTCTAAGCCAGGTTCGTGGTTTTCGCCGTCACTTAAAACAATCAGTGCTTTACCATTCGCTTTTTCATAAGAAAAATAGCGAAGAGCAATGGAAATGGCGGAAGAAAAATGGGTGCCCTGATTACTGACAATGTCTGTAGAAAGCGTTTGAAGGAAAAGGAGAAGAGCTCTGTAATCTGTGGTTAAAGGTGTTTGAAGATAAGCATTTCCAGCAAAAACAATGAGTCCGATTCGGTTTCCTGCTAAGGATCGAATCAGTTCTTCAGAAAATCGTCTTGAGCGGTCAAGCCGGCTGGGTGGCATGTCAGCTGCAAGCATCGAATTGGAAATATCAAGGGCTAGGAATACATCAAAACCATTTGTTTTTACCACTTCTGATTTGGTGCCCATTTGAGGATTTGCCAGAGAAATAAGGACAAAAAATACGCCTAACGTAAAAAAAGTTGTTTTCCTTTTATTTAAACTGTTTGCTATTTCCAACCCAGACAATAAAAGAGAGGCGTTACCAAGGCGCAATATTTCTTTTTTCTTCTTTCGCAAAACAAAATAATGAATCAGACCTAATATCGGTAACAGGCAAAGACCAAATAAAAAAGCAGGATGTTCGAATCTAAACATAAACAATATTTATGGAATACTTCGAAACACGGTTATTTTAAGCATTCTTTCCATGAATAAAAGAAGGAGTGCTAAACCAGCAAACCAAACATAAAGATCTTTAAATCTTTTAAATCGGGTTACTTCTAACGTCGTTTTCTCTAGTTTATCAATTTCAGTATATATATTTTCCAAAGATCGCTCATTGGTAGCTCTATAGTATTTCCCTCCTGTAAGTGTGGCCATTTGCTGCAACAATCGTTCATCAATCTCTACTTGTGCCAGTCCAAATATATATTCTCCATCACTTCTTCTGCTAACAGGAGTTAAGGCAGCACCGGAAGTACCTACCCCTATCGTATATACTTTAATATTATATTTCATCGCTATTTCAGCAGCAATAATTGGCTTTAAATACCCTGCATTATTGACTCCATCGGTGAGTAAAATGACTACTTTACTTTTTGCATCACTATCTTTAATTCTATTAACGGCAGTTCCTAATCCCATTCCAATAGCCGTACCGTCTTCTAAAAGTCCGCATTGCAAATTAGCCAAATACTCCTTTAATATATCGTGATCGCTCGTTAAAGGACAAGGTGTAAAAGCTTCGCCAGAAAAACTGACTAATCCGAGGCGGTCATATTTTCTTTTGTCAATAAAATTCGAAGCTACTCGTTTACAAACTTCTAAGCGGTTTGGTTTGAAATCTTGAGCAAGCATGCTACTCGAAAGATCCACTGTTAACATAATATCTATACCTTCTGCATTAACTTTTTCCTCCTGAAGGGCAAGTTGAGGTCTTGCTAAAGCCAAAATGAAGATAAATAAAGCAAACAAACGAAATAAAATCAGATAGGGCATTAATTTTATACGCCAGTTTTTTTTCCATTTGAATAAAATACTACCTTCAGGCAAATGGATATTTTCCGAATTTAAAACGTAGTGTCTTTTAAGGGTAAAATAAATAAGAGGAATAATGGCCCAAAGGAGCAGAAAATAAGGATTTTTAAACGATAATTCTTTGATGAGTTCAATCATAATGAAATAGTTAATTATTTATTTTCAGTTTTAATTGAACTTTCCTTGGGAAGGAACTGAGTTAAAAATTGTCTCACTTGTAAAAAGGCTTCTTCATGAAAAGAAAAAGAAGGTTCTAGTTTTGCAAATTTTATAAAATCTGCTGTTTTCATCCAATGAATCATTTCTGGAGTAAGAAGAGATTGAACAGGTAAGGTTTTGATTTTTTCTAATACCTCAGAGGTTGTTAAATCTAATACATTGACCTCAAATTGTCTTTCCAAGAACGATCGGAAAATAATACCCAGTTCATAGTGAAAGTTGACAAAATCTTTCTCGGAAAGGAAATTTTGTTTAGACAACCATTCCATTTTTTCTAACGCCTCTTGAGCGGGGGTTACTTTTTCAGGGGGAGTTTCTTCAATTGGAATGCTTTTTTTCTTATTCTTTTTGAGCCATAAAATAATTAAAACCATCAAAATTATTCCGAGCATAGCATAAAAAACAGGTAACCAATCTTGCCAGTTTTTATTTTCTTTCCAAATATCTCTGATGGGTTTTATTTCAGCGGAATCTTTTTTCAATGGTAGAGGTAAAACTTTAATCTGAAGGATATTTGAAGAAACAGAGTCTGTTGTTATTGTTTCTCCGGTGGCCAAAAGTTTTACAGGACCTAAAGTATATTGTCCCGGTTCAAAAGAAGTAAGTAGTAATTCATTGATTATTTGCAGGTTGCCATTTTCAAGGTATATCGTATCAGTTGAAATGGTTTTTAATAATTCGAACGGACGATCCCCAACTAACAAATTGAAGGCTGGAAAAGAACGAATTTGGTTTGGCCGGTAAGTTGTTTTAATAACAACAGAAAGGGGGTCGCCGATAATCAGTTGTTGCTTTGCTGACGAAATAGAAATAGTCTGTTGGGCATACAGATTGAACGAAAAGAAAAACGAGGAACCAATGAAATAAGAGATTAGTTTGGTTTTCATTAAGAGGCTCTTTTTTTGAAAAATTGTAATAGGGCAAGAACGTAGGATTCTTCTATACCCATATCAATAACTCCTGTTTTACTTTTTTTGAAATGTCGATAAAAAGCATCTTTATTTTGTTGGAATTTAAGTTTATAAGTTCTCATTGCCTCCCTGTCGTGTGTGTCAATCCAGCCAGTTTCACCTGTTTCGGGATCTCTGACGCGCAAAAGCCCCACATCAGGAAGTTCGGCTTCCAGCGGATCTGCAACTCTAAATCCAATAATATCATGTTTTTTGGAAGCAATTTTTAAAGCGGTTTCATAATTATCGGCTTGAAAATCACTTAAAACGAAGCAAATTGCCTTTTTCTTAAGAATATTAGTCAAGTATTGTAGGGCAAAACCAATATTTGTGCCCGCATTATCAGGAGTAAAATCTAATAGTTCCCGAATAATTCTAAGGATATGTTGTTTGCCCTTTTTAGGAGGAATAAATTTTTCAATTTTGTCAGAAAATAGAATGACCCCCACTTTATCATTATTTTGACTGGCAGAAAAGGCGAGCATCGCACAAATTTCAGTGAACACCTCTGATTTTCGCTGATTTTTACTGCCAAAAGAGGAAGAACCACTTACATCGACTAAAACCATGAGTGTGAGCTCTCTTTCCTCTTCGAATATTTTTACGAATGGCTCATTAGCTCTTGCGGTAACATTCCAATCTATATTTCTGACATCATCACCATATTGATAACTGCGAACTTCACTAAAAGACATTCCCCTGCCTTTAAAAGCACTATGGTATTCACCAGAGAAAATATTTTTACTCAGTGATTTAATTTTCAATTCGATACGACGAACCTTTTTCAGTAATTCTGCAGTTTCCATAGAAGATATAAATTAGGGAACTTCTATTTTATTAAGGATCTTAGTAATGATATCTTCCTGAGTCATGTTTTCAGCTTCAGCTTCGTAGGTTAAACCAATACGATGTCTTAAAATATCGGGACAAATCTGTCGAATGTCCTCAGGAATGACGAAACCGCGTCTATGCAAGAACGCATTTGCCTTTCCTGCTATTGCCAGATTAACACTGGCACGGGGTGAAGCACCATATTGAATAAGATTTGACAATTCTCCCAAACCATAATTTTCTGGAAAACGAGTGGCAAAAACAATATCCAAAATGTATCTTTCAATTTTTTCATCCATGTAAACTTTCTTAACAGACTGTCGGGCTCTTAATATATCAGCAGGTTGAACTACGGCACGAATTGTGTTTTCTGGATTTTCATCAAGCAAACTGCGTCTAATAATTTCCTTTTCTTCGGATATGGATGGATAACCAATTTTCACTTTTAGCATAAAGCGATCTACCTGTGCCTCAGGTAATGGATAAGTGCCCTCTTGTTCAATTGGATTTTGAGTAGCGAGAACAAGGAAAGGTTCATCGAGCAAAAAGGTTTCATTACCGATAGTCACCTGTTTTTCTTGCATAGCTTCCAATAGAGCACTTTGAACTTTGGCTGGCGCTCTGTTTATTTCATCGGTAAGAATAAAATTTGCAAAAATGGGTCCTTTTCTAACCGTAAATTCATTGAGGCTTGGATTATAAATCATAGTACCAATGATATCGGCGGGTAATAAGTCAGGTGTAAACTGAATACGACTAAACCCGGCATTAATTGCTTTTGATAAAGCCTTTATAGCCATTGTTTTAGCTAAACCAGGTAAACCTTCCAATAAAACATGTCCATTTGTCAAAAGACCCAAAAGTAATCTGTCAAGCATTTTTTCCTGACCAACGATAACCTTTTGGGTTTCTTTTTTTAAATCGTCTAAAAAAGCGCTATCAATACGAATTTGTGCATTAATCGCCTCAATATCAATATTTTGCATAATAAACACGTTTGTTTTTAAAAATAGTTTACAAAAATGCAGATTTTTTCTAACAGTGCAAACAACTAAAATTGTTGTTTTTGAGAAAGAGAATCGCTCTTTTCAAAAAGAGGTTTAAGAGGAATATCCTTATCTAGTTTTTTAAATACTGGAGTTTCGGGTCTTTCCGGTTTTACGGGTTGAAAAAGAGTATCTCTCATTTCTCTTGCTTCAGCAATTAAAATGGAATCAAGTAAACGGGTAGCTTCCGTTAATAAGCTCTCTTCACATTGAGTTTTGCGTATAGATACATATTCTTCAACTCTTTCGTCTACTTCATTTTGAATTAGTTGTTGAATTTCTTCAGGAGAATATTCCTCATTGTTCAAGCAGCTGGGAATGAAAAATAAAAAGTAAGAAAGGAATAATAACTTAGAGCGATTATTTTTTTTCATACTGCAAATACTTTAACCTTAATTTTTCTTCCTCCGAAAGCCGGACATTTCTCATGGAATCAATTAAAGATTGGATTTTTTTTGTTCGGTTTGCCTCACAGGTTGAGTCTAGTTGTCTTCCCAAAGGATTTACAATTCTTAAATATAGGGTGTCAACTTCTGTTCTTTGTGTAGAAGTAAGTTTTAGGGGCGGAGGTTCCGTACAAGAATGAATGAGGATGAATATCCAGACGAAGAACAGGAATTTAATGAAAAAAATCGGAGTAAATCTTGATCGTAATGAGGGTGTCATGGATTAATTATATCTGGGTTGCGTTTTTTCCTTAGCTCAAAATTTCTTCCAAGATAAACTTTCCTGACCATTTCGTCATCAGCCAGTTCCTGAGCAGTTCCCGCTTTCAAAATACTTCCTTCAAACATAAGATATGCTCTGTCCGTTATGGAAAGGGTTTCCTGAACATTATGATCGGTAATGAGAATACCAATATTTTTTGTTTTCAAACGTGCTACAATTCCCTGAATGTCTTCCACCGCAATGGGGTCAATACCAGCAAAGGGTTCATCAAGTAAAATAAAATAGGGATCCACTGCCAGTGCCCGGGCAATTTCAGTGCGTCGACGTTCACCTCCTGACAAAGTATCGCCTCTGTTTTTTCTAATTTTAGTTAATCCAAATTCGTCCAGAAGGCTTTCTAATTTTTCATTTCGCTGATGAGAAGAAAGAGAAGTCATTTCAAGGATCGCTTTGATATTGTCCTCGACACTTAGTTTACGAAAAATGGAGGCTTCCTGAGGTAAATAACTAATTCCTTTTTGAGCCCTGCGGTACATAGGCAGCGTGGTGATTTCATCAGCACCTAAAAATACATGGCCTGCATCGGGTCTTATAAAACCAACAAGCATATAGAAAGTAGTTGTTTTTCCGGCACCATTTGGGCCGAGTAAGCCAACAATTTCACCTCTGTTAACTTCGATGGAAACCTTTTTAACAACAGGTCTTTTACCGTAATATTTTTCAAGCGTTGTTGACTGTAATAACATAACAGGATAATTGTAATCTGGAGGAAACCCTTTTAATCAATTAAAATGACTTTATGTATAAAACGAAATCCCACAGATAGTTCAACGGTTATATTAGCTATTTTTCTTTCGGGAATAGTAATTAAGGAAGATGAACCATAAGGATTTGGATTCCTGATATTGGGTATAGCTGGCTGGTTATATTGTTGAGAAAGATCTGGATTAACGGATAATTCTACAATCATGCCAATTAATTTTGTAAAGGGAAGTTCCATTCCACCACCAACGGTAAAGCCGTAATTAAATTTTCTAACAAAACCTTCAAAGGGATAGATATAAGAATAAAAAGGATTGATGGATGGATCTCCAAAGCCAAACTTAGTATTGACTGTGTAATCGCCCCGAACACCAAACATATAATAAGGCTGACCGCCCATGAAGCCACTACCTACTCTTTGTTTTGCGCCAATAAGTAGCGACAAATTTCTAAATTCTAAAGGGGTGAACTGGCTGGGCAAAGTTTGCTGGGTACCATCAGGTCTAACGAAAACCGTAGAATAAGTTCGCAAAGAACTACCTTTTATATGATAGCCAGCTTGTGCAAATAAGGAAAAAGGGCTATTTTCCTCATACGATTCTATAAATAAACTTCCCTGATAGCGAAAAAGAGGTTCTGTTTGAAAACTATTATCCCATCGTTGTAAGCCCATTAACCCACCTCCTTTAAATCCAAAAGCAGAACTTTGTGCTTGAATGGCAGTTGAGAAAAGCAGCAAAAGATATAAAAGGGTAAAATTTCTCATAAAAGGCATCTTTAATATGGTTAAAGGAAGAAAGATACAAGGTAAACAAAATAAAAATGGAAAAATAAAGTAGTATGAATAGTTGTCATTTATGGAAGGAATTAATTTGAATTTTTTTTCCACTCAATTTTAACTTTGTTCCAATAGTTGGTTCTTCCAGTTCCAAAAGTCTGTTCCTTTTGCGTAGTGGTTCCGTTTGAATAGCATAATAATCGGCAATACTTTGCAGTGATTCGCTGGCTTGAACAATATGCCACTTCTGAATTCCATGAAATTTTTTTCTTTTTGGTTCCAGAAAAATCCGTTGGTTACCTGGAATTTTGTCTATGATTTTACTTGATAGAACAGGGTTATATTTTGGAATTTTTTTGGAGGGGATATTATATAATTTTGATATTTCAGAAAGACTCATTCCTTGTTTTGCATAAATGAACCGAACCTCATTCATTATCCATACACCCGATTGGTTATTATCTGTAACAGCTGCCGTTTTTGCAGATTCTTTTTGAAATAAAACATCTTTTAAATCATTGGCCGTTTCTGACTTTACGACCAGGTTAAGTTCTATGGGTTTTGGTTCAGGCTGTAATTTATGAAGGTCAAATTTTTCAATAATAGAAATAAGCTTGTCTCCATAACCAGGATCCGTAGCATAACCTGCTTTTTTAAGACCATGTGCCCAGCTTTTGTAATCATTTGGTTCCAGGGTAAACAGGTTACTATATCTTGGTTTTTGAGTAAGCCAAAGAGAATGGGCATGATAGCTTTCTTCGGGGGAGGAGAATTTACGAAAACAGGAAGGGATTAAATTTCCCTTTGCATCTTTATCATCATCTACTTTATAATAAGTTAATCCATTCCAGTCATTATGACATTTCATACCAAAATGATTATTTGCTTCCGTTGCGAGGGTACTAAATCCAGCGTTTGACTCCAATAAACCTTGGGCAAGTTTTATAGAAGCGGGAATGCCCGTCAGTTCCATTTCTTTAAGGGCAATCCATTTAAATTGCTCTATATAATTTTTTTTAACTTGAAAATCACCTTGAGCCAATCCGAAGGTTAAAAAAAGAGGAATAAGGAGGAGAGTGATGTAAAATTTATCAGACCCCAATAAAGACATAAAAGGACGTGTAATGCAAATAAAACAAAGGTTTTTAGTTTTCTGATGATCACAACCGTTAACATTCTTAAAAATAGTACGCTCCATTTTCGTTTAATTCCAAAATCAAATTTAAGAATGCAAAGATATCATTTTTGATATTTGACATCATATCATTTTGTAAAAGGCTGATAACTTAAGTCTCTACATCGACTGAACGGACTGTTTACCCCGATCACCAAAGGTCAGAACTAATTTATCTAAATGTGCAAAACGAGGATCATTGGTAATTCCTTTAGCATATCGGGCATAAATTTGCTGTATAATGGTCCCTACTTTGAAGCATCCAAAGGCAAAATAAAATACGCTGTTAGAAACATTTCTGCCACTTAACTGGCCATAATAGTCCCATATTTCTTGTCTTGTTTTATTACCTGGAAGCCAGGTTAAGTTGGCAAAACTTTTCACTAAGGAATTCATTTCAGGAGCTTCGAACCAATAAGCTAAAGAAGTCCCTAAATCCATTAACGGATCTCCAATGGTACACATTTCCCAGTCTAAAACAGCTAATATTTCAGCGGGATTGGATTCATTGAGGACGAGATTATCAAATTTATAATCGTTGTGAATGATGGAAATATCATGGGTTGAAGGCATTGCGGAAGGCAGGTATTCAATCAAAAAATCCATACCTGGGGCCGTAAACGTTTCTGCATTTTGGTATCTTTCTATCCAACCTGAAACTTGTCTTTCCACATAACCTTCAGGTTTACCCAAGGTGGCGATACCGGTTTGAGAACAATCGATGGCGTGCAAATCGACCAGGTTTTTAACAAAAGAATCCGAAAGAGCAGACATGATATCTGTATCTAAAGAAACAGAGGGAGGCAGAGAATTTCTAAGGATAAGCCCTTCTACTTTTTCCATCAGATAGAAGGGTGCACCCATTAAATCAATTTCAGAGCAAAGGTGTATGGGTTTTGGAACTTTAGGAAACAAAGGAAAAAGCGAGGTGAGCACCTTAAATTCTCGGGTCATATCATGGGCACTTCGAATATTCGCGCCAATTGGAGGTCGGCGAAGTACCAGCGCACCGGCATTAGTATCTATAAGGTAGGTTAAATTGGAATACCCTCCCTGAAATTGTTTGATATGATGAATTTTCTGAACATCGGGAAGGATTTCTTTCAGGTAGTCCAGCAGTTCAGGGACAGGTAATTCTTCTCCTTTTCGAGGGTTATTTAGTATATCAGCCATAAAAATTAATCATTATGTACCTTTAAACCATATTGTTGTAAAATTTTTCTTGCCAATGAAGCCTTATGCACTTCATCGGGACCGTCGTAAATTCGTGCCCCTCTTTCTTCCCGATAATATAAGGCCAGAATGGTGTCATCAGTCACGCCGAGTGCCCCGTGAACTTGAATGGCACGATCCAGCACTTTATGTAAAATGTCAGCTACAAAAAATTTGATGGTTGATATTTCTAATGCTGCAGCTTTTTGACCTAATGTATCCATTTTATTTGCTGCATTTAAAACCATTAATCGGGCGGCATTAATCTCAGCTCTGCTATCGGCAATCATTTCCTGAACCATCTGTTTTTCACCAAGAAATGATTTTAGGCCCGTTTTTCGGGTGGCAGCTCGCTGGCACATGAGATCAAAGGCTCTTTCACAAATACCAATCCACCGCATACAGTGGTGAATCCTACCTGGGCCAAGTCTTTCCTGGGCCAGTTTAAAGCCCTGATTTTCAGGTCCAATTAAATCTCTTTCCGGTATTTTTACGTTATCATAAATGATTTCACTATGACTTGCCCATCCTGTACCAGCATGTCCCATAATGGGAATATTTCTAACAAGATTAAATCCAGGGGCATTAGTGGGCGAGAGTAACATACTGGCTCTTTGGTAAGGGTTTTCAGCGTCAGAATTAGTTACTGCCATTACGATAGCAAAAGAAGCACCGTCAGCGGCAGTTGTGAACCATTTTCTTCCGTTAATGAGGTAATGTCCATTTTCTTTCTTTGCCAGGGTATTCAAAAGAATTGGGTTAGACCCTGCGTTATCGGGTTCGGTCATTGAAAAGCAAGAACGAATTTCTCCGTTTAACAAGGGAAATAAGTATTTTTCCTTCTGCTCGTCATTGGCATATTGCAGTAAAAGTTCGATGTTTCCCGCATCTGGAGCCTGGCAATTACACGAAAAATGTCCAAAAAATGATCCACCGAGAACTTCACTTATCTGAGCAACTTCAGTTAAGGAGTAGCCAGGACCACCATGATGCTTAGAAAGATAAGGATTCCAGGCGCCTATTTCTTTTAGGAAATCTCTATGAGTTCTTATTTCTTTTTCAACTTCTAACCATGGCATTTTCAGCCATTTTTGCTCATGGGGAATAATTTTCTTTTGAAGGAAGTCTTTCAGGTTGACAAGTAAATCATTTAGTTGATTATTTTCTGGAAGAGTAGAAATCGTATTCATAACCATTTGTTCTGTTAAATATGGACAAAGTATGGATGGAAGATAGTAATTTGGCGCTAATTATTAAAAACGATAGAAATAAACATGGAGGTAATAAATAAATATTTTCCAAGACTTACAGAAAATCAGCGAAGTCAATTTGCACAACTTCCTGATTTATATGCTGATTGGAACAGTAAAATCAATGTGATATCCAGAAAGGATATTTCAGAAATTATGATTCACCATGTTTTACATTCATTGGCAATTGCAAAATACATAAATTTTAAACCAGATGCAAAAGTACTGGACCTTGGCACAGGTGGTGGCTTTCCTGGCATTCCTTTAGCCATTTTTTTCCCTGAGACCCAATTTATTCTGATGGACGGGACGGGAAAAAAGATTCAGGTAGTTCAAGCAGTGTCCGATGCATTGGGTCTGGATAATGTTACCGCCATTCATGGACGTGCGGAAGAAAGTAAGTCAAAGGTTGATTTTGTGGTGAGCCGAGCGGTAGCACCCCTGGGTCAGTTGGCCGAATGGTGTATGCATTTGATAAAAAAAGAGTGTATTCACGCAGTTCCAAACGGATTATTTGCCCTTAAAGGTGGACAATTAAGTGGGGAAATAAAGGATTTGCCCAGACATTTAATTACAGAGAAACATCCGCTAAGTAACTACTTTAAGGAAGCTTATTTTGAGGAAAAATATTTGTTATATGTTCAATAGCCTGCATTCATGGTAGTAATGAGGGAGACATTTAGTCATGCATTCCCTTACCATTAAAAATATCAGGCATGCATTTCTCAATCCTGGATTCTCTGGTTTTTGCCTGTTTTGGTGCTGCGAAATGAAG
>JBEAXK010000143.1:0-9436 GCA_041159865.1 Bacteroidota bacterium | reverse complement strand
ATTTAATTCAAATTCTTTTATTTTATGATAAAACCGTAATGTAAAAGCAACAATAAAAACGATTAAAAATCGGAATAAAAGGTTTGCTAATAATCTGGGTTGACTTGAATTAATAGATATTTTATTCAGGAAATCCAGCGTAATTATAAATCGGGTTAATAAGATTGAGATGATTATGAACGAGATAATGGAAATAATGAAAATGATGTATTTGTTCTGAAATAAATATTTGGGTATGAGCAAATAATAATTTAAATAAAAAAAACAAATTGTAGCGATAGAAGTAAAGGTATAAATGATTAAAAAAACAGGATTATTTTCAATAAAAAAGGAAATTTTCGGAATTAAGTGGATGGGGAAAAGTAAAAAAAAAGACCATGCCAAAAAATGTAAAAAGATATAAACTCCATTGATTTTAAGCATAAAAATTAATTAGAAGATTAAATTATGAAAGTTTTAGACACTTTGTATTTATTTTTTGAAATTTATTGACATAAAAAATATAAACTCTTAAAGACCTACGAATCTCTTCTCAAAACAAATTATTTATGCTTATTAAAGATCTAATTATTTTTCCTCAAAAATTTGAAAATTTAATATAGCTATTATTTAAATAAAAGATCATCTCATTTAAATAACATTCAACAAGAATTCTTATTTAAATTGGCATGTTTCCTAATGATTACCTAGGAATCAAGTAATTCTACCAGGAGTTAAATAACTAAAGAAGCGTTAAGCTACTTCCCAATCTTCTTTTCCCCAGGTTTGAATTTACTTTAGCCTTAATGATCAAAAAGAAATATTTCCCCAATCAAATATAATTTTGCTTTTCCGCTAATTTCTACCCGGTCTACTAAAAGTTCGCAGGTTAAATATCCCTTTCTTTCCGAAAGTTGAATGGCCGTCAGTTTATTTTTATGAAGCCTTTGTGACCAAAAAGGGATTAAGGTTGTATGCGCTGAGCCGGTAACCGGATCTTCGTCAACCCCACATTGCGGGGCAAAAAACCTTGAAACAAAATCAACATTTTCTCCTTTTGCTGTCGCAATTACACCCCGTGCCTCAAGTTTGGAGATGCTTGCTAGATTTGGTGTTAAGTTTTGAATTTGATTTTCAGTTTCATAAACAAATAAATAATCTGATTTACCCTTAAAAACTTCTTTGGGTATCAGGTTAAATCCATTTTTCAATTCGTCAGTAATATCTGCTTGTTGAAAAATATCCACTGGAAAATTTAGTGCCAAATGCTCGTTATTTTTTGTCACTGACAATTTTCCACTCCTTTTGGAATTAAAATTAATTACCTTCTCAGGATAGTATTCGTGGTTGAATAAAACATAAGCCGCAGCCAATGTCGCGTGTCCACAAAGGTCAACTTCAACTTTGGGCGTGAACCATCTTATATGATATTGATCATCTTCTTTTACGTAAAATGCAGTTTCAGCAAGATTATTCTCCATGGCAATTTTTTGCATTAAATCGTCACTTAACCATTCATTAAGAGGGCAAACTGCCGCTGGATTTCCTGAAAAAATCTTGTCTGTAAATGCGTCGATCTGATAAATTTTGTATTTCATTTTCCCTCATTTAATTTGCCTTGGCTAATAGTAACGCTAAGATAAGACCCAATGCTTAGAAAGTTAGCGTTGCTTTTTTTATTCCTACAAATTTCATATTTTAGTTAATCTTTATTTTTGTTGCTTAAGATTAATTTTTTAATTATTTATTATTGGAAATATTGGTTTTTTGTCTTCCCGGATGATGTTTAAATAACCTATCTTGCCTTAAATTAAAACAGATTCCCGTGATTATTGCCAATCCTATTTATGATGTTGTGTTTAAATATTTACTTGAGGATGCTAATATTGCCCGAGATTTACTAACTACCATTTTAGGTGAGGAGGTGGTGCATCTGGAATTTAAACCTCAGGAAATGTCCACTGAAAGCAGCCAAAGTATCAAGATTTTAAGATTGGATTTCAAGGCCATTATCAAGAAAAAGGATGGTACCTTGTTTAAAGTGCTCATTGAATTACAAAAATCAAAACAGGTCTTTGATGTGATGCGCTTTAGGCGATATCTTGGGGATAATTACAGGAAAGAAGATCAGATTATGGACAAGGATGGCTTGGCAGTGTTACGACCCTTACCTATTATTACCATTTACTTTTTAGGTTTCCTGTTAAATAATGTACCATCAGGATTTATTAAAGTAAAAAGGGAATATATTGATGCGGTCACGGAAGAGATGTTTGGAGTCAAAGATGATTTTGTGGAGCTACTGACCCATGATTCTTACATGATACAGGTTGGTAGGTTACCCAAAGAGTCCCGTGGTAAACTGGATAGGGTAATGCAGATATTTAGTCCTATGTACCAGAATAAAGCAGACAAGCACCAGGTTGATTTTCAAGGTGATATTCACGATCCTTTGGTTTTGAGGATGGTTGAACGCTTGGGTAGGGCCATTGCCAGTGATGAATATCGCGATAAAATGGACGTTGAAGATGAGATAGATCGAATTTTTGAGCGGGCTTTAGGAGAAAAGGATATTGTCATTGCCCAAAAAGATAAATTATTGGATAAAACAGCGAAGCGATACGAGAAGTCTAAAAAACAAGTGGAAAGTGCAAAAAAACAAGTGGAAAGTGCAAAAAAACAAATAAAAAATGCTAATAAACGGACGGAAGTAGAAATGCTAAAAAGACAAAATATGCAGAATGAGATAGATGCCTTGAAAAAACAACTTCAGCAGTAATAATTAGACAAAATTTTAATGTGTCAGTTCACCTAATCAGATTTACTTATCTTCCTTCTTTTCCTTGAATAGAATCTTTGGGCCAAACCATAAAATAGTACCTATTAGCATAAAATTTTTATTTTCCTCTTGACTTAATACTTCGTAAAACACCCCAATGGATGGAAAAATGATTAATAAAAGGCCTATTGAAGTGATAATCTTTACAGCTATTTTCATTTTGAAAATCTTTTTTGATAAAAATAAGAAGAAAGGATATAAAGAAGGGCGGTTAAAAACCATCCGGGCAGTCCAAGAAAAAATATTTCTAATCCAGTTGTTTTAGCTAGCAGGTAACAAGAAAATAAACTTCCAGTCCATGTGATTAATGCCGCTACATTGAAGTTCAGCTTTTTCATTTCTGCCAGATTAGAATTTAAACCTATTCGTGGAAATAACCAGTAATCAATAAATATGATGGCGCCCATAGGCATAAGAATTAGACCATATAGGGCAACAAAATCAAGCAGTTGCATGACTAATGCCGGAAAACATGCAGCTAAGGTGGTAATTGAGCCTACAATTAGGGTTATTTTCCATGTTTTTGCCTGGGGCATAATCGCTTGTAAGGCAAGACCTGCTCTGTAAATAGTTGGGTTAGCGGTGGTCCAACCTGCAACAATAACACATATTGCACCTGTAATTCCAGCTGCTGAGTAAGCAACTTGTCCTGGTGCAAATTCTAAATTTTGATTGTTTTGTTGAAGAAAAAGGGCATATAATATACCTGAAGCTACCCAGGCAATATAATGTCCTACATACATTCCACCAGCAGAGGCAAAGCCTGCAGTCCATTTTTTGGCGTATCTTAATATAGACATGTCTGCCATACCTATATGCATGGCCATATTGCAAAACCAGGCGAAAAATAAAATATGCCAAAAGGTAAATTTACTTTGGCCGGGTAGGGGAGTACCCGTCCATATTTTGTCTTGTGCAACCTGTAAAAAATCTCCCCAACTTGTTACTCCAAGTTCAGGTAAGACCGCGATAGCTGCTGCTAAAAAAACGAAAATCATCCAAGGTGCAGCGATGGTTGAAAATTTTTCAACCTTGTCATAACCTAAGGTGGCCACAAAAGTGGTTACAGCACCCACTATGATAACGATAAGAATCCAGGATAATCCCGATGGTAACCAGTCCGTTAATTTTGCAGATGGTATGTCGAAGGGTATTCCTATTGCTGTTGCCGATACAGCAATCATGGAGCCAGCTAAAAAGCAAAACATTAGTGCATTTACAAGATTATAGGCATTTGTGAGGTGCTTTCCACATATTTTTTCGAGCATGTAGTATAAGGTAACCCGTTCTCTCACTGCAATGGGAGAACAGATAAATGCCCAAGATAAAACTGCCAGAAAATTTCCCAGTAATAAACCTAATATTAAGTCCATTGCGCCTACACCATGTGCTACAAATAATGGACCAATTACAAATTCTGTTCCAGCTGTATGTTCACCTGCATACATACCAAGAAAACTTTTGAAGCCTCTCCAGCGCGAAGCTGGTACGGGTTCTCTTTCGTATTCTTTAACTTCTTCCAGATGAGTTGTTAATTTTTCTAAAAGCATGTTACTCTATTAAGGCGTGAGGATAACTAATAAACTTCGGGCTCCTTGTGCTCCAATTACCAAAGATTGTTCTATGTCGGCTGTTTTCGACGGACCGGCTATGAATACTCCAAAGTCTGTGTTTGGACTTCCAATCGATTTATAAGCTTCATGCATAGTTCCTACCAAAGATTTTTCACTAACGACCATAACCAGGTGCTGGGTTATGAAGGGTAAAACGCGAATGCCTCCCATTTCTTTTTCTGTAATCCAAATAGCTCCATTTTCAGCTACACCGAGGACTCCTTCTACAATGGCTACATCTGTACCTTCGTAAAATTTGGGTTCCAAACTTGTAATTTTTTCTGTATCTTCTAAATAAGGAAGCGTAGATAGGGTTCTAAGACGATCAGGAAAAAAGGAGGCTACCACATCGACTACCTTTGTGATATGATCCACATAACCTACCTTACTTCCACCTCTTTCTAAAATTTGAATAAATAATTTTTTCTTATCAGGGGCAGAAGTTTGGAAAACGGGCACATCTGGCAATGGCCAGGGATTTGGTTTATTTGCTTTAATTTTGGATAAAATGCTAGCTTTACTACTCATTCTTTGCTTGTTTTGCATACCAGTCTCTAAATGATTCTACAGGAGCTTTGGGTAAATTTCTTTCGCGGGTCCAGATGGTAAAAGACAAAAACTTCTCATTTCCAGGGAAAAGGCGCAATATTTTTCGACCCAAATTACCCAGGCGGTGAAAAAACCGGGGAGCAGCCAATCCACTTCCCAACATACCCATTAAGGTTTTATTTCCACCTTCGGGCAGCCCAGCCTCACTAACAATCTGCCTCCATTTATATAATTGGTCATGGATATCTATTTTTACAGGACAAACATCTGTGCATGACCCACATAGCGTAGATGCAAAAGGTAAATTACCATATTTTTTTAAATCGATTCCTGGGGTGAGAATAGACCCAATAGGCCCGGGAATAGTGGACTCATAACTATGTCCACCACTTCGTCGATAAATTGGGCAAGTATTCATGCATGCTCCACATCGTATGCACTTTAGAGAATTACGGAAGTCAGGTTTTCCCAATTGGGTCGTTCTTCCGTTATCAACTAAAATGATATGCATTTCACCCTCAATTTTGGGTTTCCTATGGTGAGAAGTAAAAACAGTAATGGGTTGACCTGTAGCACTTCTGGCAAGCAAACGGGTAAATACGGCAAGGTCACTTCTTCTGGGAATCAATTTTTCAATACCCATACTGTGTATCTGAACAGGTGTTAAATGAACACCCATGTCTGCATTACCCTCGTTAGTACAGACTACGACTTCCCCTGTTTCTGCTATCCCAAAATTAACTCCCGTTAATGCTACTTGTGCGGTGTGAAATTTTTCCCGTAAATGATGCCTCGCTGCCTCTGTTAAATATTGTGGATCAGTGGCTCCTTTTTCTGTATGTAGCTCTTTGTGAAATAATTCTCCAATTTCTTCCTTCTTTAGATGAATAGCAGGGAGTACAATGTGACTGGGTGGCTCGTCCAGCAACTGAATAATTCTTTCGCCTAAATCGGAATCGATTACTTCAATTTTATGGGCATCTAAAAAATCATTCAAATGGCACTCTTCAGTCAACATGGACTTACTTTTGACCATTTTTTTTGCGTGATGCTTATTTAAAATAGAAAGGACAATATCATTATGTTCTTTTGCATCAGTAGCCCAATGTACAATGGCTCCATTTTGCGTTGCTGCTTTTTCAAAAGACTCCAGATATTCATCCAGTTTTGATAAGGTGTGACTTTTAATATCGGAGGCAAATTCTCTCAGAAATTCCCACTCAGGAATTTCTGTAACGGCAAAATCTCTCTTTTTTCTGACCATCCATAAGGAGGCATCATGCCAGTCTGTTCTCGCCTCATCTTTATTGAATATAGCCGCTTTTTTAGCATGTGACATCATAATTCCTCTGCATTTAAGATTTCTGCAATGTGCATGACTTTTATGGGTATTTTTTGTCTGGATATGATACCCTCTAAGTGCATCAGACAACTCATATCCCCTGATATGATAATCTCCGCTCCTTTAGAAAAATGGTCTCTAATTCTATCTTTACCCATTTTTACAGAAATATCAGGTTCTTTAATTGAAAATGTACCGCCGAAACCGCAACATTCATCTTTTCTGTCCAATTCAACTAAGGTCAAGCCCTCAACCATTCCGAGTAATTCATGAAGTTTGGAAGTAGGTTTGAGGGCCAATTCACTGGAAGTTCCTAAATGCAAACCTCTTAATCCATGACAACTTTGATGTAAGCCTACCTTATGTGGAAATTTAGCTGGTAAAGATTTTATTTTTAAAACGTCAAGTAAAAACTCACTTAAATCGAGCGTTATGGCTCTTACTTTTTTAACAGATTCGGTCTGTTCCAATAAATCAAAATGATGCCTTACATGGTAAACACAGCTTCCAGACGGTGCTACGATATAGTCAAATTTTTCAAACATTTCTATGAAATGTGCGTAGCTCGCTTTTGATGCCAGTTCATTTCCAGCATTTGCTAAGGGTTGACCACAGCAGGTTTGACCTTCTGGATATTCAACCTGGCAACCCAGTTTTAGTAATAATTTATAAGTGGCAATAGCTGCTTGTGGATAAAATTGATCCATATAACAGGGAATAAATAATCCTACATTCAAAGTTTAAAATTTTAGGGTGTTTGTTTAAAAGTAGTTAATTATTTTGATTTCATGACGTAAATCCATATTATTTTCTTGTTAATTTGGATTAAACTTTATTTAAATGCCCATTACCTGCATGGCCGCACCTAAGGAGGCTCCTGAAGAATAGGTAGAAATAATGATTTCAATGTTGGGTAATTGTTTTTTTAAACACGCTAAGAATAATTGGTTTTTTGAAAACCCACCTTCTAAAAAAATCCTTTTAAATTTCTTTCCTTCTGAAGCGAGGTTGATTTTTATAATTTGATAACCACTTAATTCCCAAACCATTCGATAATAGGCCTCTTCAAATGATTTAAAGACGCCTAAGTTTGTATCTGCCTTTGCTGTTGGAGATATTTGTAAAGAAGGAAATGAGAAAAAGTTGGGATCGCTCGATGAAAATTTATTTAAAATTTTATCATTTACGGAATCTTCATCTAAATGATTTAAATCATATTGGAAATATTTCATTATTTCTTCCAATTGTTTTTGATAAGCATTTCCTAAAAATAATCGTGCTGCTTTTACAGGTTTTCCATCGGGTTGAAGAAATAGTAAACCATCTTTTTCTAATTCTTCTTTTGTTAAATGCAGGGTTGAAAAGGGATTGAAAACAATGCTCCAGGTTCCGGTTGATAATAGAAGATACGGTTCATCGGACGAAAGAGTATAGGGATATAAAGCGGCTGAACTATCATGAATGCCTATTCCAGTTTGAATAACACAGCCAAATATATTCATTTCGAAGGTGGTATTGGACGCTTTAATCGGTGGAAATTTAGCTACTATTTTTTCCTCAAACCCCCATTTATGATAATTGTTTTCCTTAAAATTCCAAAGGGAGGTGTGACATCCAATGCTGGTATATTCTGAAAAGGGACGTTTAGTAAAATAATAACTGAGGTACTGGGGCAGATGAAGACTCCAGGTAATTTGATTAAATATGCCTGGATATCTCTCTTTGATAAAATATAATTGTAATCCAGAATTCAAAAAATCGAGCGTGGGGGATGCCGTTTCTAAGGCAATCTGGTTCTCATCTCCATGTTTTTGGTAAAAGGAATATCTAATTTCCTGTGGAATTGGTTTAGTATAGTTTAAAAGGGGTATTAAAATTTTCCCATCTTGATCGATATGTACAAAACTGGCTCCATAGGTGGAGAAATTCATGTGTGTAATCTCATATTTATTCTCCTGAATTAACTGAAATAATGTCTCCTTCATCCATTTTAATATGGCATGTATATCGTCGCAGGGATAGTTATCGTCATCTAATAATTCAGGAAAAACAAGAGATGATTGCCATAATACATGGAAGGAATAGTCGTATAAAATGACTTTTTTATTTGTTCTTCCAATATCGAAAATGATAATGGATTTCATATTATAAACCTTTAGCTCTATTCGAAAATCCTCTTTCCTGAATCAATTTTTCTCTTAGCCTGTTGTCTCTATAAAAGCCAATAGGAGAATAAGCTGCATGACTGCGCATTCTGGCTTCTCTCAAAAGGGGACGGCAATCTGTTCTATAGGCGTCTTGAAGTAATTCCTGTGCTAAAGTGACATCGTTTTGTTCCCTTAACTCGTTCAATTTTACAAAATCTAGGGTTAAAGCCTGCGCATAACTTAGCTGTATGGCCTCAAGGCTCTGAATTAAATCTTCCAAAGGATCTTTTACATTATGACTGGCATCGATCATATAAGAAATAGGTGGGTTTGTTACCGAAGGGTCTGAGGTTCCACTAACTAATTCTAAAAAGATCAAAAATAACTGGTATGGTTTAATACTGCCAACGGTGAGGTCGTCATCACCATATTTGCTGTCATTAAAATGAAAACCACCTAACTTACCCAAAGACAATAAGGTAGCAACAATTTGTTCAATATTGGTATTTGGTAAATGATGTCCTAAATCGACCAGACTAAAGGCTTTATCGCCACATGAAGCCGCCAGCAAATGGGAAGTTCCCCAATCTTGTATAACGGTACTATAAAATTGAGGTTCATAGGGCTTATATTCAATAAACATCTTCCAGTCAGTTGGTAAATGTTTATATATTTCCTGTAAAGATTCTTTTGTTCTTTCAAGGGCTTGTCGAAAATTTAATTGCCCTGGAAAGGTAGAACCATCAGATAACCAAATAGTTATACTTTTAGAGCCTAATGATTTACCATAATTTATTACTTCAATATTATGTTTTATTGCTTGTTCTCTGACAGCAGATGAGGAGTGACATAAGGAACCATATTTATAACTTAAAGATTGCTCGGTCTGATCCTGAAAGGTATTGGAATTAACGGCATCAAAGGTAATGCCGCATTCATTGGCCCATCGGGATAGTTTGGACACATT
>JBEAXK010000112.1:0-35319 GCA_041159865.1 Bacteroidota bacterium | reverse complement strand
CTAAAAGTTATCGAGAAACAGGTGCCCGCAAGGGAAATATCCCTAAAAGTACCAATCACCAATTACCCTAAAAGCTAACGAGGAACTTGCACCCGCAAGAGAACTATCCCTAAATGCACCAATCACCAATCACCAAGCACCCTAAAAGTTATCGAGAAACAGGTGCCCGCAAGGGAAATATCCCTAAAAGTACCAATCACCAATTACCCTAAAAGCTGACGAGGAACTTGCACCCGCAAGAGAACTATCCCTAAAACGTAAAACCACCAAATTTTAGGCCATCTAACTTTATTCCATGGATAATGAATCCCTGAGCTGAGATATAAGTTATCATAACTAAGGCATTCATGAAGGTAATACTCTGGAATGCAGGATCAAATTTGTTTAAAGCTAAAATGCTATCAGACGAAACAAATAGAATAGCTCCTACTAAAATCATGTGCTGAGAACCTTTTCCAATCCCCTCTTTTAAATTAAGGGCGCTTAATAACATGGTGCAGATGATCACTGCATATGCTATGACAGGAATTTTGAGGGAGGTATCAATCTTAGGGACAAGGTAAGACAAGAATAATGTCAGGAATAGGATTATCCCAATAATCCAGATTGGGTTCTTTTTTATAATATTTTTACTTAAAGGGGATAACGAGGTAAATAATTTCGTATAAAATAGATGTGCTACCAAAAAATTAACTAATCCACCAACAAAAAACAACGGATTATTACCCGGAATCATTAATATAATATCCCCCGCATAAGAGAATGTCAAAGCCAGAATACTCATCAGAAACAATTTATTTTTTGATTTTCCTTCTATGCTATTCCATAAATAAAAAGCTAAAATAGGCATGAGCAACATTTTAAAACTTTGATGTAATAGGGGAATTTTTAATACTATGCCCGTTACCTGTATTGCTCCAATAATGATGTATAGAATTAAAATGGACTTTGATTTATTTTGCATCTACTTATTTTTTAAATCGTTTGATTTCTTTGTCGCATTACCTCATATAAAATGATGCCGGCAGCGACAGATACATTTAATGAATTTATCTCACCTTGTTGAGGGATAATAAATTTTTGATCAGCCGCTTTTATCAAACTGTGATGAACTCCATTTCCCTCCGCTCCCAAAATAATAGCAGTGGGTTCAATCCAATTACATTGAGAAACGGATTTCTCCCCTTTTAAATCGCTCACACTGACTATGATTCCCATTTCTTGTAGATAAGTAAGGGTATTAGCTAAACTGTTTTCCCGGCAAATTGGAATTCTGGTTAAAGCACCTGCTGAAGTTTTAATGGCATCGGCATTGATGGGAGCTGTGCCTCGCATGCCCATTATGATGCCATCGGCACCTAATACCTCTGCAGATCTGGCAATGGCGCCAATGTTTCTTACATCAGTAATACTATCTAAAATAAGAAAAACAGGATTTTCCTTTTTCTCCAGAATTTCGGGTAGTAAGCAATCTATTTTTTGATAACTAATAGGTGAAGTGTAGGCAATTACCCCTTGGTGATTGCCTGAAACCACCCTGTTCATCCTTTCCTTAGGTACAACCTGGAGGGGAATTTCGTGATCACGACATAAATACCGGATTTCCTTTTCTAATTCCCCTCTGAGGCCTTGTTGAAATAATATTTTTTCGATGGTTTTTCCTGACTCAATCGCTTCCAGTATTGGGTGTCGCCCATAAATTAGGGTTGTTTCATTTTCCTCCATATAATTTCTCTGATTTAAATAATCGTCGGCTAATTTAATGAGCCTAAAGGTATCCAAAATATTGAAAGAAATTTAGCAGGATAGGGGAAACTAATCTAAGGCCTTTCTGGCTTCAGCATCGGGGTTATTTTGCATTAAACAAATATCGTCTAAAATCATCGTTTCTCCATTTTCGGTGGAATAAGGAGTCCATTGAGGTAAACCTCCACCGTTTGGATTTCCAGTTTTTATAAATTTCAGGAATGATCCGGCCATTTTTTGAGAGAGCGCTTTGGGTCTTTTACCACCCCCTGTATGGGTGTACATGAGTTCCGTATTATAAAACCAAAAGCAAATGTCTATACAATGGAATGCACGCATTCTGCCGTCAAAAAGGGGTGGTTCCCATCCAAACCAGGATAGATAAACGGGAGCTTTGCCTTGTTTTGTTTTGGCATCTGCCGCTGCAACAGCATTTTTCCTGTTTGAAAGAATCAATGCCCATATTTCAACAGGAGAAGCTGAGGGGAATTGCTTTTTGTAGGCAGCTAAAATAGCATTGGATTTTTCACCAAAACGAGGCGTTAATCTCTCAGCCACTTGTTCCCAGGTTACGGTTTCTAAACTGGCATCGGCTCTTGAAGGGGTCCATTCATGAAAAGTAGTATTGATCATTAATGGAACATTGGCGGAAAGATCGGTAGAAAAAAATGGTTCATCGATCAAATGTATACCGTCAGAAACAGGCGAAAATCCTTCCCTTTGTATGCCCATTTTCTTAGCTTCATCCGATAATTTTGTAACGGCTCTATTGGCAATATGAATAAATTCTAACCAGGGTATTTGTTGTAACTTTTCTATTTCCCCAGCTTTTAAGCCTGCTTCTTCCATTACTTTTAGGCCTAATTTTTCAGCATAATCTTTGTTAACTCCAATGAGTGAACTCCCACTTAATGCAACAGCTTTATGAAAAAGGCCTTTTGCAGCAGGCATATTCATCAAAGTAGTCACTTTAGCACCACCTCCTGACTGACCGATAATGGTTACATTTCCAGGATCACCTCCAAATTGAGAGATATTATTTTTTACCCATTCTAAGGAGGCAACTAAATCGAGGTTACCCGCATTTCCAGACCCAGATCCACCTCCTGCTGCAGATAAGCAACAATAACCTAGGGCACCAAGCCGATGATTCACGGAGCAAAAAACAATATCACCAAATCTTGCCAGATTTTCACCATGATATCCATCCTGTTCTATGCCATTACCATTGACATAACCACCACCATGTAACCACACGACAACAGGACGTTTTTTATTATCTAAGGCAGGAGTCCATACATTTAATTTAAGGCAATCTTCTGAAACATCATCATAATTCCAATGATCAACAAAGGAAGAGACCACGTTTGCATATCTTTTTTCCATGATTTGTGGTGCAGTATTACCCCACCAAATCGTTGGTTTAACATCTGTCCATGGTGTTGGTTTTTGAGGAGGCATAAATCGGTTCTTTCCACTGGTATCAGCACCATAAGGAATACCCAAAAATTGATGGATTCCCCTAAGTATAAATCCTCGGACTTTTCCGTATTCTGTTTGAGCCACAGCAATATTATCGCCAATATGGAGTATCTGATCCTCCTCAGCAATTAATTCGTTCGTCTTGTTTTTGCCAAAACTGACATTAGGGAGGGACAAACCAATGGCACCAACGCCCATAGATTGAATAAAATTTCTTCTAGTAGATTTCATTGCAGATAGTTTTAGATTACCTACAAGTTACCTAAAAAATTTAATATTGTGTATAAATAAATCGAGTTATTATTTATTGGGTTTCTTTTTAACTTATCCATTTGTTTTAACTGTTTTACCACTTTTTAGCTTGAATAAAATTCCTTTTAGAACTATAAATTAAATAATAATGCCGTTTAAAAAATCCTTTTTGTATTAAATGCGTTACTTTTATGATAGGTCAGAAAATGCATTTTAAAAAAATTATGGTGATGAAAATTTCGAAACATCTTATATTGTTTTTTTTGTTTGTAATGGCATATTCTGGGGTTGCACAAATTCCTTTTGAAATTCAGGATGATCTGTTGAAGATTCGACAAATTGCGTCAAACTGGCAATTAACAGCTAATGATCTGAGTTCATTGTCTATTCGGGATCAATATAATAGTGATCATAATGCCGTGGAACATATATATGTCCAGCAAGAATTGGATGGTATTCCTGTAGATAAAGCTATTTCAGGCTTTCATTTTTTACAAAATGGTACGTTGGCCTATGCAACAAATGGCTTTTTACCCAAATTGAAAGATCGTGTAATTCTCGGCTCTCTTTATAACAAACCTGAAATTAATGCCTGGCAAGCAGCTCGTTATGCTGCAATTTCGTTAGGGCAATCAGTAGAAAATGTTCAAGCTCAAAATATTCAAAAAAATAAGGAAGGAAAATACATATTTTCAGAAACCAAGTGGAGTGAATCGGAAATAGCAGTTTCACTTGTTTTTGTTAAAGAAAAAAATGGAAATTTAAAGCTTGCTTGGGAGGTTCCTTTAGATGACCCCAGAACACCTGATTATTGGGTCTTTAAAATAGATGCAAAAACAGGAGACGTTTTATTAAAAGAAAATTATACCCTTTATTGCAATCATAAAAGCCATCTGCCTAGTGATCATATCCCTTTAAATGTAGAACAAAAATTAAATTATCAATCATTTAGCTTGCTAAATAAAGGTAATTATCGTGTATTTCCTTATTATCTTTCTTCCCCTCTGGAGGGGGGAAGAGTATTGTTAAATAATGCTTCAGATCAGATAGCTTCTCCTTTTGGATGGCATGATACCAACGGAATAGAGGGTTCAGAATATACAACAACAAGAGGTAATAATGTCAATGCTTATTTGGACAGAGATGCGGACAATAACCCGGATGAAAAAACGGTAGATGGAAGTACAAGTCTTATTTTTGACTTTCCTTTTGATGCGGCTAAAACTCCTGATAATTATCAAGAGGCAGCAATCACGCAGTTGTTTTATATGAATAATTTTATGCATGATTTTACCTATCGCTATGGATTTAACGAAGAAGCGGGTAATTTTCAGCAGAATTTGTATGGAAAAGCAGGAAAGGCGGGTGATCCTGTCAAAGCAGAGGGTCAGGATGCCAGCGGATTTAATAATGCTAATTTTTCAACCCCTCCCGATGGAGCAAGTGGAAGGATGCAAATGTACCTTTGGATGCCTGGTGAGGGGAAAGTGCTTACAGTAAATATGCCTTCAACATTGGCCACCACTTATAATGTGGGCTTAGCTACTTTTGGTCCCTACATAAGTAGTAATCCAATTACTGGAAATCTAATTATTGCTCTTGATTCAGTATCCTCCGCTTTGGCATGTGGTACTTTAACCAATGCTGCTGCTATAAAAGGTAAAATTGCTGTTGTTGACAGAGGAACCTGTAAATTTAAAGAGAAGGTTATTAAAGCAGAAGCGGCAGGTGCATTAGCAGTGATTGTCGTAAATACTTCCAATGATATTATCACCATGGGAAGTGATGGAACTAATCCAATACCCAAAATTCCAGTGGTTATGCTTCCCTCTTCAAGTGGAAATTCGATAAAAAATGCACTGAGACAGGGGCAGACAGTTCGCGTAACGTTACAAGCAAACAGTAATGATCTGGTAATCAGAGATGCCAGTTTTGATAATGGTATAGTCGCGCATGAGTATGGTCATGGAATCTCTAACAGACTTACCGGAGGTCCTTCCTATACCAGTTGCCTCAATAATGACGAACAGATGGGAGAGGGATGGAGTGATTTTTTCACTTTAATAACAGCCGTTAAACCTGGAGATAATGGTAAAACCGGGATTCCAATTGGTGGATATTCAGATAACAGCACCAATGGAATCCGGAGGCAATTATATTCAACCGATTTTACCATTAATAACCAAACCTATGATGATGTTATTGGTACCACTGCTCCCCATCCGTTGGGAGAAGTTTGGGCCATTACTTTATGGGATTTATATTGGAAAATGGCTGATAAATATGGGTTTGATCCTGATCTCGTAAATGGTAAAGGAGGAAATAATAGAGCCATTCAGCTGGTTATGGATGGGATGAAACTTCAAAATTGTAATCCGGGTTTTCTGGATGGCCGGGATGCCATTTTTGCTGCCGATCTGATTAATAATAAAGGCGAAAATGAATGTCTTCTTTGGGATGTATTCTCAAGAAGAGGTTTGGGTTATAGCGCTAAACAAGGTTCATCAACCAATAGGAATGATAATACCCAATCTTTTGATAAATTACCTTCCTGTCTAAAAACGTTGAAAATTGAAAAAGAAATTTCTCCAAAAGTTATCCAGCCAGGTGACACACTTACGGTGAAAATTTCTTTGGTAAATCATCAATTAAAAGTAGCAAATAATATCAAGTTTAAAGATTTTATTCCTTCAGGTTGCACTTATATACCAGGCAGTTTACAAGGAGGTAGAAGTGTTATTTTACAAGGTGATGTTTTAAATTTTTCTACTTCAGATTTAAATACGAATGAATCTTTGGTGGTTTTTTATAAAATAGCTACGAATAACGTTAAATTCTCCAGGCGAATATTCATAGATGAGCTGGAAGGAGGAGAAGGAAACTGGCTAACAGAGTCGAATGCAGGTAATAAAGATTTGTGGAAATTAAGTACTGGAAATGCTGTCAGTGGACAATATAGCTGGACCGTTTCTAATGGAAAAGAGGCGACTGATGCAAAGCTAAGATTAAAGTACCAACCTTCTGTTTCAGGTACAACCAATCCAACGCTATCCTTTTATCATCAATATGAAATAGATCCAGGTAAGGATGGTGGTTTCTTGGAATATAGTTTAAATGAGGGTTCCTCCTGGTTACCCATGCCCGACTCTTTGTTTGTTAGAAAGGGGTATGATGGCAGATTAGATCCTAGAACTGTTGGATTTACCACCAAAGCATTCTGGGGAGAATCGAATCAGTATCAATCTACGGTAGTTAAACTTTCTCCGTTTAAAAATGAAAAACTTAATTTACGCTGGCGGTTTGTTCAAGGGGCAGAAGGGTCGGAAGAACCCATTGTTTATGATGGATGGAAAATAGATGATGTAGTCATAATGGATGCCAACTGGTTAAATAGTACTATTTGTGCCACTGCCTCCGATGGTGCAACAGCATGTGGAGATGCCATCTTAGGGGGTACATTAGTTCAGACAGGCATTCAAACTTCGGTAAATGAGGCAAAACAGGAACTTTTTGAAATCAGTGCATTTCCTAATCCTGGAACGGATGAGATCATTTTAAATGTAAAAGGTGAAAAGGCGGGAATTCTGCATTGCTCAATCAGACAGGTTTCCGGACAATCAGTACAAACGGTGAAATTGGATTACCATGGAAATGGTCAGCAGTTTATTTTACCAGTTAATGACTATTTGCCTGGTATTTACTTAGTTGAAGTAGTTTCAGAAGGGGTTAGCCAGGTAATTCGCTGGGTGAAGTTTTAAGGAAGGGTTATTTTTTAGCCCCTTATTTCAATAAAAGCCCGGTCCACAGGTCCTTTCAAAGGAGGGGATAATTTTGAAATGCGAACTTTGACATCAAATACTTTATCTTGAAACTGTGCATGAATGCGCTGATGGATGTTAACCGCTACAGTTTCCAATAAACGTGCTGGTTTTTTCATTTCCATGCGGCAAAGATGATAGATGGTTTCGTAGTTAAGGGTGTTTTCCAGGTCATCTGTTTGAAGTAAACTATTTGTACCAGTGTCAACATGTACATCGACATGTATTTCGTTACCTAACAACTGTTCTTCTTCATAATAGCCGATTTTGGCCCAAAAACGCATTCCCTCAAGAGCAATTATCATTTTTTAATTGTAAATATAATTTTTTTACCCTAAATATACCGTTTAATAAACAAGGCTAATGAGCGAAATTTTAATAAAAAGAGTTTCAGAAAATTGGGAAATTGAAGGTGTTAAAGCCTTACAAGAGGAGAACAGGATAACAAATATTTCAAAGGAGGAGAAAGAAAAGGAAGGATTTGTAACCGCCTCTTATTCCATAGAATTGCTAAAAAAGATGCATGATTTTGAGCCAACTATTATTGCATGTCAAGGAAATAAGGTAGTTGGTTATGCTATGGTTACGGTAAATGAACTTTATGGGGAACATGATTTACTGGATGGGTTATTTGATGCAATCAAACAAATGGATTATAAAAATAGGCCTTTAAGGGAGGCAAAGGTAATACTTGTTGGTCAGTTGTGTGTTGCAAAACCTTTTAGAGGGCAAGGATTAGTTCCTAAAATGTATCAATATTTCAAAGAGTGTTTAATCGATAAATATGATTATTGTATAACTGATATTTCCGAAGTTAATATCAGATCCATAAAAGCACATGAAAAATGTGGATTTAAAATCATACATACATTGGAATATGAAGGCGTTAAATGGCACATAGTATTATGGGACTGGACAGAGTAATTTCACTTAAGGGTGACTTTAATCCCATTAATTCGTATGAATATTAAAGTAGGAAATTTTAACTTTGCATCCTAAACATTTAATAATGAAATCATCAGTTTCAAATATGGAAAAAGATCTGTTTATTTCGAATAAAATAGACCTTTTTGGAGGGCATGACTATTATAAAATAGATGATTTGTTAGATGAAGAACATAAGATGGCTCGTGATGCCGTCAGAGATTGGGTCAAACAGGAAGTGAGTCCAATTATTGAAGGTTATGCCCAGGCAGCAAAATGCCCGGTTCATTTATTTAAAGGTCTCGCTCATGTGGGTGCATTTGGACCCACTATTCCGTTAGAATATGGGGGTGGAGGAATGGATGAAATAGCTTACGGGCTTATCATGCAGGAACTCGAGAGGGGCGATTCTGGTATCCGGTCTATGGCTTCCGTTCAGGGTTCACTGGTGATGTATCCCATTTATAAATTTGGATCGGAAGTACAGCGTAAGAAATATTTACCCGGTTTAGGCTCGGGTGAACTGATTGGTTGTTTTGGACTTACGGAACCTGATCATGGGTCAAATCCTTCGGGAATGTTAACCAAAATAGCGGATGACGGGGATCATGTTATCCTAAATGGATCTAAAATGTGGATAACAAATTCTCCCGTTGCAGATATTGCTGTTGTGTGGGCGAAAGATGAAAGTGGAATAATAAGAGGGGTCATCGTAGAGAAGGGGATGCCCGGTTTTTCTGCTCCTGAAATAAAAGGCAAATGGTCTCTCAGGGCTTCTGTTACAGGTGAACTGGTTTTTGAGAATGTAAGAATTCCAAAAGCAAATATCTTACCCAATGTTCAGGGTTTAAAAGGTCCATTATCCTGTTTGTCGAAAGCCAGATATGGAATAGCCTGGGGTGCCATCGGTGCTGCCTTAGATTGTTACGATTCTGCTTTGCGTTATAGCCTGGAAAGGGAGCAGTTTGGTAAGCCCATTGGTGGTTTTCAGTTGACCCAGAAAAAATTAGCGGAAATGATTACCGAAATTACAAAGGCTCAATTACTGGCCTGGAGATTAGGTACGCTCGCTAATAAAGGTGAGGCTTCACCCGCTCAAATTTCTATGGCAAAAAGAAATAATGTGAATATGGCTCTTGAAATAGCCAGAGAAGCCAGACAAATACACGGTGGAATGGGAATTACTTCTGAATATCCCATTATGCGCCATATCATGAATCTGGAATCGGTCATAACTTATGAAGGTACGCACGATATTCATTTATTGATAACAGGTATGGATATAACAGGAATAAATGCCTTCCAATAATAATCCTTTACTTCCCGTTTAAATTAAACAAGCTAATCATTCTAATAAGAAATTGCAGGAAATGAGTAAATTTTTAATGTTTAATTACCTCTTGGTGTTAATTTCTCCTACGGTGTTGATGGCACAGGAGTCGTCTGAGGTTATTCAACTAATAAATCCCTCCTTTGAAGATATGCCGAGACATTCAAAAGCACCTCGTGCCTGGTCAGATTGTGGATTTAAAGGGGAATCTGCTCCAGATATTCAACCCAGTGGAATATTTAGCGTAACAAAACCTGCAGCTGATGGAAATACTTATCTTGGACTGGTTGTAAGAGATAATGATACATGGGAATCTGTAGGTCAGGAATTATCCAGACCTCTCGAAAAAGGAAAATGTTATTCCTTTTCCATTGCCCTTTGCCGCTCAGAATTATATGTATCCATCAGCCGGCTTTCAGATCAAACGGCCAATTATACCACGCCTGCTAAACTTCGGATATATGGGGGTAATGGTTATTGTGAAAAAAAAGAATTATTGGCTGAATCTCCAATGATTGCAAATACCCGCTGGCAAGATTATAATTTTAAACTGGAACCGACTAAAAATTACTCTTTCTTAATTTTAGAAGCCTATTATAAAACACCTACTTTGATTCCCTATAATGGTAATTTACTGGTAGATAATTTTTCAGAAATTAAGGTTGCAAATTGCAGAGAAAGTCAAGTCCAAAATGAAACCAATACCAGTCAACCTGAAAAAAAACAGGAATCTGTGGTTGTAAAGGCGGAAACGGTTAAATTAGACAACAAAGATTCGAATACCATCAAACAAAAGGTAGAAAAACCTGCAGCTCCAGTGGTTTCAGAACCCAAAGATATTATTGAAAGTGCGTCTGTAAATAATCTGAAAAGATCGGATATTAAAAAGGGGCAAACATTGCGGATTGATAAAATATTTTTTGAAATGGATAAGTCCGTGTTTACTAAGGAGTCTTATCAATTTTTAAATGACCTCGTAGAATTTCTAAGAAGTAATTCTGATATTTCTATTGAAGTTGGCGGGCATTCAAACGGCCTCTGCACAGATAATTATTGTAATAAAATATCAACAGACAGGGCAAAAGCAGTCGTAGATTACTTAGTAAGTAAAAATATCGACCGGGCAAGATTAACTTATAAAGGCTATGGAAAGAAATTTCCAATTGCATCAAATGATACAGCAGAAGGGCGAAGGAAAAATCAACGTGTTGAATTAAAAATTATTTCTTTCAACGAAAATTGAGCTAATCCATTTTAATCTCAAAGCCTAGTTGTTTGAAATCTTTCCAAAAATCAGGGTAAGACTTGATGACTACATGGGGTTCTTCAATTTCTATAGGCATTAATAGAGCCAGCGGAGCAAAAGCCATAGCCATTCGATGATCCTCATATGTTTTGAAAACTGGTGTTTTATTTGTTTCGAATTTTCCTGAAACTTCAAAAACTTCTTTTCCCGATAGAGAATCACTCGAAAAGAGGGAAATATGGCAACCCCCTTTACTAATTTCGTTTTCTAAAGCTTGAATTCTATCCGTTTCTTTAATTCTAAGTGTTTCCAAGCCACTAAAATATCCTTTTACACCGAGACCTGCACATACGACTGCGAGCGTTTGGGCTAAATCGGGACACAAAATAAAATCATAATGAAAGGCATCAGGAAGGGTTGTCCTTTCCTTTAAGAGTCGAATTCCATTGGCTGTAAATTCCGTCTTAACACCAAAATGCTGAAATATTTCTATCAATGCGGAGTCTCCCTGAAGACTATTTTCAAATAATCCATTTAAATATATATCTGCACGGTTACTCAAGGCTGCGACAGCATAATAATATGAGGCGGCAGACCAGTCGGCCTCCACGACAAACGGTTTGGCAGCATAAGGCTGTTCTTTAATAACAATTATTTGGCTTTCCCATTGATGGGTAATGCCGAAGTATTGCATAAGGCCTAAAGTCATTTCAATGTAGGGTCTTGAAACAATTTTCCCTGTAAGTTCTAAAGTAAGACCCCCTGGAAGTAAAGGTGCAATTAATAGAAGGGCTGAAATATACTGACTACTCGTATTGGCCGGAATGGCTAATTTTTTATTTCCAGCAATGGACCCAGAAGTAATCTGCAAGGGTGGATAGCCCTCATTTTCCAGGTATGAAATAGAGGCTCCTAAACTACGCAGCGCATCGACAAGTACTTTTATTGGTCTTTGTTTCATTCTCTCCGATCCGGTCAAAACCCTTTTTCCACCAAATAAAGAAAGATAGGCGGTCATAAATCTAAAAGTGGTTCCAGCAGGACCGGCATCTAATACTTCCTCTTTACTTTGAAGTAGTTGAGCGAGAAGAGTTGTATCATTAGCATTCGCCAGGGCATCGATTTTGAATTTATTTTTGCAAAGTGCTTGTATAATGAGTACCCTATTGCTAATACTTTTAGACCCGGCAAGGGTAATTTTACCATTCAAAATATTTTCAGAGAAGCTTAATTTATAATTCATAGAGCAGCACTATCAGGCCAGATAAAATGGATGTCTTGGACAATATCAGGATGTAAACTTTTGGCAACAGGACAGGTAAGTGCCGTATGTTCCAGTATTTTCCTTGTTTTTGCATCGTACGCTTTATCTGGAAAAGTCAGAACTACCTTTATGCCAGATATCCTGCGGGGGTCTGAAGCCATTATTTTGAGAATATCAACTTTAGTTGTTGAGATATCTAGGTCCATATCGGCAGCTTTTATGCCCATTACGGTTAGCATACAAGCGCCTAAGGAAGTTGCAGTCAGATCGGTAGGAGAAAATGCTTCGCCTTTACCTCTATTGTCGAGAGGAGCATCAGTTATAAAGGATTGACCAGAAGCCAGGTGGGTGAGTATATTTCTCAGTTCGCCTTGATAGACAATTTGTGAGGTCATTTGGATTCTTTTTTATCTTCAATTAAATTCGTTGAAATTTCATTGGCAACAGGGACATTCGCATCAGATAATTTTCTGGACTCTTCGGCAAGTTTTCTTTGCCTTTGTTCCTCATCTAATTTTTCATAGGCAATAATGATTTCTCTGACAAGTCGATGTCTGACAACATCATCGGCATTTAAGTTTATGGTGCCAATACCTTCGAGATGTTCTAATATTTCAATGGCTTTCCTGAGGCCAGATTTGGTGTGATAAGGCAAGTCAATTTGGGAGAGATCACCTGTAATTATACATTTTGCAGAAGGTCCTAAACGAGTCAGGAACATTTTTATCTGCATAGAAGTACAATTTTGAGCCTCATCGAGGATGATAAAGGCATTATCAAGCGTACGACCGCGCATGAAGGCTAAGGGGGCAATTTCAATGACGCGGGTTGCCATAAACTGTTGTAATTTTTCTGCTGGAATCATATCATCTAAAGCATCATAAAGAGGTCTCAGATAAGGATCTACTTTTTCTTTGAGGTCACCTGGCAGGAAACCTAAATTTTCTCCAGCCTCCACTGCAGGGCGGGTAAGAATAATTTTCTTTACCGTTTTATTTTTTAAGGCACGAACGGCAAGGGCAACAGCCGTATAGGTTTTACCTGTTCCAGCTGGTCCGATAGCAAAAACAATATCATTTTTTTCCGAACACTCTACCAGTAAACGCTGATTTTTAGTTTTTGCCCGGATAGGTTTTCCTTCACGACTATGGAGAATCGTTTTATTATCATCGGTAGCTGACAACTTCTGTTCGAAAGGATTTTTGTCGTTCAATAAATCCTCTACCATTTGATTAGTTAGTTCAAGGTGTTCTTTTAGTAACCTCACCATCCATTCAACTTTATCTTTAACACGCTGGGCTATTTTTTTCTCACCTACAATCTTTAAATTATTTCCACGTGAAGTTAGCGCAACCTCAGGAAAAGCTTCTTTTAGAAGATTGAAACGAACGTTATTTTCGCCAAATAATTGAACTGGATCTGTGTTTTCAAAAGTAAGGATAATCTCACTTTGAGGATGGGTCGAATTTTCTTTCAAAGAATGTGTTATTTTTGGGCTAAATTACAACTTTTGCATCGAATGAAGCACAAGGATATGAAAAAAAGAACCAAAAAATCATGGCTATTGTAACCTTAACATCTGATTTAGGAAAAAATAATCATATTATTTCTTTAATCAAGGGATCTCTTTTACATGCGGAACCAATGCCTGTCATCATTGATATTTCTCATGAGATAAACAGCTTTGATATTATCCATGCAGCTTTTATTATGGCTCAAAGCTGGCGTGCATTTCCCGTAGGTACCGTTCATGTAGTGGCTGTAAATGATTTGCCGGAAGCACATTTTGACTGGATCATCACAGAAAGAGAGGGGCATTATTTTATCATGCAAAATAATGGACTTGCTAGTCTGATTTTTTCAGATGATGAGGCTCTTGTTTATTCAATACCTGTTGCTACTGACTCTTTTTTTATACTTCCTCACCTTTTGAGGAAAATAATGTATCAATTATCAAGTCAAAATTCATTGTCGGAAATATCGGAATTAACTTTGGTGAATGAAGAAATTAAACGGTTTAAATTCCAGCCAATTGCAGTTGAAAACAGCATTAGAGGAACCATTCTATACATTGATTCATTTGAAAATGCCATTACCAATATATCTCGTGAATTATTTGAAGCCATTGGTCTTCATAGACCCTTTAAGTTAAAGATGAGAAGTCATCTGCCTATTACAATCATTTCTAAAAATTATTCAGATGTTCCCGTCGGTGAAATACTGTGTTTATTTAATTCAGCTAATTTGTTGGAAATAGCTATAAATATGGGAAAAGCTTCTACTTTGTTTGGATTAAATCCGGGAGAAATTATACAAATTGAATTTGGAGATCTACTTTAATTTTATTTATTTTTAAATTATTATCATGAGTGAAATATTAAAACTTACTAACTATCAAGTATTTGTAGGTGATTGTTTGGAGAATGTCGCCAAATTTATTTCTGCATATGCAAATAAAAAGGTCATTGTTTTAACAGATACCAATACCCATTTTCATTGTTTAAAAAGACTGATTCCTATACTTCCTGAGAAATTTATTGAAATTTGTATCCCTGCAGGGGAAATATACAAAGATTTAAATACTTGCCAGCTTATTTGGGACAAATTACTGCTAAATGGAGTTAATAGAAATGACTTATTGATAAATTTAGGAGGAGGTGTCATTGGTGATATGGGAGGATTTTGTGCATCAACTTACAAGAGAGGTATTGATTTTATTCAAATTCCAACTACGCTGCTTTCCATGGTGGATGCTTCTATTGGGGGAAAACTGGGGATTGATTTTAAGGGTGTAAAAAATAGTATAGGGGTCTTTCAGGACCCGAAGGCTGTTTTTGTAGATCCCGTTTTTTTGGAAACGCTTTCCTTTAGAGAGATAAGAAGTGGATTTGCAGAAATAATTAAGCATACCCTTATTTCTGACAAGAATCTTTGGGATCAGATACGTGAATTAAACATTCAGGGAAAGGTGAATTGGCTGCCCTTGATAGTAGATTCTCTGAAAGTAAAACAACGTATTGTTCTCGAGGATCCTTTTGAAAAAGGGGCGCGAAAAGCTTTAAATTTTGGGCATACGATAGGTCACGGAATTGAAGGCATAAGGTTGCAGAAAGAAAACTTTTTATTACATGGAGAGGCTATTGCAATAGGTATGGTGACGGAAGCATGGTTATCTTATCACAAAGGGTTTTTATCAGAGGATACTTTTTCTTCCATTTTATACTTTTTAAAAAGAACCTACCATTTACAACCTATTGAAGAAGAATTATTTGATGATTTCATATCCTTGATGAAAAATGACAAAAAGAATGAAACAGATCAAATTCATTTTTCAATCATAGGACCAGTGGGTACCCTCCATCATGATGTGGTTTTTGAGGATTCATTTGTAAAAAAGGCATTAGAAATTTACAATCATAATTTATTGCAGTAAGGAAGGATTAACATTTTAGTATATTTACGGAGAAAATTACATTTATGCGTAAGCTTTTTGCCTATTTACTGAAAGATAGTCCTTCGGAAATCATAGAATTTTGGGTGACCTTAGTTTGGAGACTTTTTTTCATTGGTCTCGGAATGGTTTTTTTAATATTTATATTGCTGTCTTTTAGTGAATTACCTTCAGTTAAAGAATTGGAAAACCCCAATAATGAATTAGCTTCTCAAATTTTCTCCTCCAATGGTACTTCTATAGGTAATTTTTATGTGGAAAACAGAGTTCCCGTTAAATTTTCAGAATTACCCCCACATTTGGTGAAGGCTTTAATTGCTACCGAAGATGAACGATTTTATAGACATAATGGGATTGATTTTGAGGCACTTGGTAGGGTTATGATTAAAACGATTGTTTTGAGAAGGGAAAGCTCAGGTGGTGCAAGTACCTTGACCCAACAGCTGGCAAAACAGTTATTTACCAAAAACCCATCTACCAATACGCTGGAAAGAATTGTTCAAAAATTAAAAGAATGGATTATTGCCGTCAGGCTTGAACGGAATTTTACCAAAGAAGAAATTATAGCTCTTTATTTAAATAAATTTAGTTTCATAAACGGGGCTTATGGTATCAAAGCAGCATCAGAAATATACTTTGGGAAATCTCAGGAAGATTTAACTGTCCCAGAAGCAGCTACCTTGGTTGGTATGCTTCAAAATCCGAGTTTATATAACCCCTTGCGAAGACCTGAAAGAGTTATAAAGAGGAGAGAAGTGGTATTAAAACAGATGACTAAACGAGGGTTTTTAACCGATTTGGAATATGAGAAATACCGGACACAGGAATTGGGGATAAATTTCAAGCCCAGAACTCATATTGATGGTATTGCGACTTATTACAGAATGGAATTAGCTAAACAGATTAAAGACATTTTATCAAAAAGCGAAAATTTTAAAGCAGGAAATCAGCCTTATGATATATATAAGGATGGTTTGAAAATATATACTACGATTGATGCTGATATGCAAAAATTAGCAGAAGAATCTATGATTGAGCACATGGCTCAGGTACAAAAAAACTTTCAGCGGGAATGGGGTAAAACAGATCCATGGACTTATAAATCAAATTCAAAGCTGGAGATTTCAGTGGCTACCAGACAGAAAACATTAATACGGTTAATGCGGGAAACGGAAGCTTATCAAGCTATCCGAGATAAATATCTGGGAGATATTTTACCTGAAATCTCTGATAAATATGAGGTAAAATTTCCTGAAAATGATAATTTAATCGATCTTTTGATGGAAGAGGCAAAACAACCAGGGACCTTGCAAAAGAGGGTTACAGACAGGTTGAGCAATGCCAGAGATGTTTCAATTTATCTCAACATACTGCGGGATCCTCTCTTTTATACTTTGCGCAAACAGTGGAAATTGATGCAGGACAGCGTAAAGAAACATTTCAGTACCCCTGTTTCAATGCGGGTATTTACATATGAAAATAGAAATACACCACAAATTGATGAAAAAAATCGTTGGGAAAAGGATACGATTATGTCCCCGATGGATTCCATTAAATACCATCGTCAATTTTTACAAACGGGTATTTTAGGCGTTGATCCCAGAACAGGGCATATCAAGTTTTGGGTTGGAGGTATAAATCATAAATATTTCCAGTATGATCATGTTGAAATTAACAGGCAGGTAGGTTCATCTTTCAAACCCTTTGTTTATGCAACTGCCATAGCTGCACAAGGTCTTTCTCCTTGTTTTCAGGTTCAGGATGTGGCTACAACCATAGCTGCAGGAGAGGGTCAGTTTGGATTGATAGAAGACTGGACGCCTAATAACTTCGACAGTAAATATACAGGGGCCATGCTGACCTTAAAGGAAGGGTTAAAAAAATCGACGAACACAGTTTCTACTTTTTTAATGAAAACGATTGGAAATGTGGAACCGGTAAGAGGGTTAATTCATAATATGGGAATCGATTCCTCCAGTAGAAGGAACGGAACAGGTGAGCTAAGAGTTCCTAAATCACCCTCCATTTGTTTGGGTTCCGCAGACCTTAGTGTCATGGAAATGACCGGAGCTTATACAACATTTGCGAATAATGGTGTTTTTAACAGGCCTTTACATATTTTAAGAATTGAGGATAAAAACGGAAAGTTAATCTATGAAGGTTATCCGGAAGAAAAAAGAGCCATTCCCTCAGATCCTAATTACGTCATGGTGGAAATGTTAAAATATGCTGGAGGTATGGGGGCGCTAAAAAGTGAAGCTGGGGGTAAAACGGGAACTACGAATGATTTTGTGGATGGTTGGTTTATGGGTATTACCCCTTCATTGGTCATTGGAACCTGGGTTGGTGCTGAGGATAAATGGGTTCATTTCAGGACTTCCTCAAATGGACAAGGAGCGAGAATGGCTAAGCCCTTTTTTGTTTCATTTATGAAAAAACTGGAAGAAATGAAAAATGTGGATTATGATCCAGATTTAAGATTTTTAAAACCTTCAGGCGAGTTTAGTATCGAAATGGATTGCAATAAGGTTAATAATGCAAATAGATTAAATTCTTCAAATGTCGAAGATGAATTTGGAGAAGAGGAATTTTAAAATGATAATGAGATGAATAATTTATTTACTTCTAAATTGAAGATAGGAATCTTTTTTATCGTCCTTCTCACCGCTGTGTCTTGTATTCCAGAAATGCCTGAGGAAGTAATTTTAAGAGTTCGTCCACAATCAAAATTATGGACAAATTCAACTTTTAAAAAGATATATAACTTTCAGGACAAACTTTTGACAGATAGTTTATTGGTTTATTTAAAGGATGAAGACCCAACCTGGAGAGTTATTTCAGCCAGATCATTTGCCTCAGTGAAAGACCCTAAAGCTATTTCATCTCTTTGCCCTTTGTTAAAAGATACCGTTCTGGCTGTTCGTGAGGCTGCCGCATTTTCATTAGGTCAGATAGGGGATCTTGAAGCAGAGGAATGCCTCATTGAAGCATTTGATCCAACAACGAATGACAGGAAAATTTTAGAATTGAATGGGGTTATTTTAGAAGCGCTTGGAAAATGTGGTTCTGAAAAAACAATGAAGTATCTGGGTTCTGTCACTACCTATTTACCAAAAGATACGGCTCTTTTAATGGGTCAAGTATTGGGTTTGTATAGGTTTGGTATTCGTAATATGCATTCTGAAGAGGGGACGAAACGAATGGTCGCCATGACTGTAGACCCTCAATATCCAAATGAAGTTCGATTAATAAGCGCTCATTATTTAGCCAGAATAAAGGATTTAGTCTTGGATACTTTTAAGAATGAGCTCATACCACAATTCCAAAGAGAAAGAAATGCAGAAATCAGAATGGTATTAGCCAATGTTCTGGGAAAGATAAATAGGATTGAAGCTGAAAATGCCCTTCTAAGTGGGTTTAATCAGGAGGCGGATAGTCGGGTGAAAATCAATATTTTGCGCGCTTTAAGGAATAAAAATTATGAGATTGCAAGAATAGCAGCTTATAAAAGTCTCAAAGATGCCGATCAGAGTTTAAGCAGGGAGGCTGGAAGCTTTTTTTTAGAAAAAGGTGTTGCAAAAGAGGCAAAAACCTATTGGAAGCTTGCAGCTGATTCTTTAATATCCTGGCCAGTCAGCGCTTTACTTTATGCCGCGGCAAACAGACATTTTTATCAGAGAGATACCATTGGGAAAGAGAAATATAAATTAAATGCAAAAATTAAAAGCAAGTATTTAATAACGCAGAAACCGGAAGAAAAAGCAGCTTTTTTAAAAGCTTTAGGGGAACATGGCTGGAATTATAGATTTATAAATCAGCAAATGTGGGAATCTAAAGAATATATTGTGAAAACTGCTGCGGCAGAATCATTGGCCGCTTTATGTGCTGCCCTAAATTTTGATAAGCAATTCAGGAAAAACAGAAAATTTGTTGAAAAGGATTTAGCAATTATTTTAAAAAATGCCTTTTTAATCAATGATGCCGGCATTAGTGCTGTTGTAGCCGGTGCCTTAAGAAACGAAGACAGAAATTTCAGAGCTATATTACCCGATATAAGCTTTCTTGATTCAGCGCTTTTAAAATTAAATCTGCCTGAGGAACAAGAGACCAAGCAAGAAATTGAAATGACTATCGCTTTTTGGAAGGGCATCAAAACACCAAAACTTGAAAAACCTGAATTTAATCATCCCATAAAGTGGAGTACCCTAGCAAAAATTTCAAATCAGATAGAGGCAATCATTACTGTAGAAAAGGGATCCATTGTCCTTGAGTTATTTCCCGATATTGCACCAGGTACGGTAGCAAATTTTATCGAATTAAGTAAATCAGGCTTTTTTAAAGGCAAAAATTTTCATAGAATCGTTCCTAATTTTGTCTCACAAGGCGGTTGTCCTCGTGGGGATGGTTTTGGGAGTTTACCTTATTCAATACGGTCAGAATTACCTCCAATCTACTATGACCGACCAGGTTGTGTAGGTATGGCCTCAGCAGGTAATCATACAGAGGGAACCCAGTTTTTTATAACCCATTCAGCAACCCCCCATCTAGATGGAAATTATACCTTGTTTGGGCAGGTAAAGAGCGGTCTTTCGCTCGCCAGTCAATTGGCACCTGGTGATAAAATTATAAATATAACCATCAGGGATTAAATCCATAAAATGAAAAAAACACCCCTTTTCGAAAGACATATATCAGCTAATGCCAGAATGGCTCCTTTTGCTGGATATGAAATGCCAATTTCCTATAAAGGTATTAATGAAGAACATCATGCAGTAAGAAATAATACTGGTTTATTTGATGTTTCCCACATGGGAGAATTTATTGTCAAGGGCAAAGAGGCTCTCTTGTTTGTTAATGAACTTACCGCTAATGATGCTTCTGTTTTAGCACATGGTGATATACAATATTCTTGTTTTCCCAACGAAAATGGGGGTATCGTGGATGACTTATTGGTTTACAGACTTTTTGATGATCAGTGTGCTGCCGGTGAACAAGCTTTTATGTTAGTCGTAAACGCATCAAATATAGAGAAGGATTTTAACTGGTTACAAAAGCATAATCATTATGATACCCGACTCATAAATATTTCAGATAGAACGGCTCTTTTAGCACTTCAGGGTCCAAAAGCGATTCTCCTTTTGCAGGAACTTACCCAGGTAAATCTGGCGGAGATAAATTATTATACTTTCAAAAAGGGAGTTGTTGCGGGTATTGAAAATGTTTTGATTTCTGCCACAGGATATACGGGTGCAGGCGGTTTTGAACTATATGTAGAGGAGACTCATGCTTTAGCCCTTTGGGATATTCTTGTTGAAAATGGCGAAAAATATGGTCTTCAACTGGCGGGCTTAGGTTGTAGAGATACCTTGCGTTTAGAGATGGGTTATTGCTTGTATGGAAATGATATCGATGATACGACTTCTGTTTTGGAGGCAGGTTTAGGTTGGATAACAAAATTGAATAAAGAAACATTTATTCAAAAAGACTTTCTTCTAAATCAAAAAGACAAGGGTTTAGTTAGGAAACTGGTTGGATTTGTCCTGGATGACCGTCGTGTACCCCGTCACGGGTATCAAATATTAAATAATAACGAAGAAATGATAGGCGAGGTCACTTCAGGTACTATGTCACCAACTTTAAATTACCCTATTGGAATGGGGTATGTTGCTTTTTCAGAAGCAAAAGTGGGAAATAGGATTCTAATTAGCATGGGAAATAAATCGTTGCCTGCGCAAATCGTTAAATTGCCTTTTTTGGATAAAAAGAATGTGTCTAAATAAATTTATTTTACGAACAAATTACAGTTAAATCTATTATGCATTTAGAAATTATAGAAGGAATGCATTATGGAGTTAATTGAAGGGAAGGAAAAATTTTTACAAATTTGGGGAACTATGTCCACCCAGTGGGGGGTGAGCAGGGCAATGGCAGAGATACATGGTTTACTACTGGTTACCACAGAGCCAATTAGTGCAGAAGAAATAATGGAGTATCTTAAGATGTCTCGTGGCAATGTTCATATAAATCTTCATGCCCTAATGGACTGGAATTTAATTCAGAAGGTATTAAAAGTAGGTGAGCGGAGAGAGTATTTTGTTGCAGAGAAAGATATCTGGATGATAACAAGAAACATTATGATCCAAAGAAAAAAAAGGGAACTAGAACCTTTGTTGAAAAGTCTGGACGAATTAAGTAACGTAAAGGGGGAAGGAGAAGAAACAGAAAACTTCAGAAAATTAGTAAAAGATATAAAAATGCTGAGTAGTAAAGTGGATGTCACGCTTGAAAATCTCATTCAGGCGGAATCTCACTGGATTTTGGGTACTTTCCTTAAGCTGATGAAATAGTAAAATAGGTGGATGATGTAGGTTCTCCACATCATCCACCTTTACTTTAGTTTTATCTTTGATCGCCAAAAAACGCAATCACTCTATCTGCAATTTCCAATCCAATATTAGCCTGAGCCTCTAGCGTAGCAGCACCTATATGAGGTGTTAATGAAATATTTGGATGTGAAAGCAGAGCAGCTTTAGGAGTAGGTTCATTTTCGAAAACATCGAGACCCGCGCCACCAACTTGGCCGCTTTCCAAAGCATCGAGAAGAGCATTTTCATCAATAGCACCACCTCTGGCGGTGTTAATTAAAAACACACCTTTTTTCATAGAAGCTATTTCTGAAGCGCCGATGAGTGGTTTTCCTCCACCAAACGGAATATGCAAAGAAATAAAGTCAGATTTAGCTAATACTTCATTATAAGGTACGGTTGGAACATGTATATTCATGTTTACCTTTTCATTTGCAAATATATTGATATCAATATTAGCTTCATTTATTATTAAATCGGTAGGTAAAACATTCATACCCAGAGCCAGACCAATTCTGGCTACTTCCTGACCTATTCTTCCAAAACCAATAATACCTAATGACTTTCCGCGTAACTGAATACCTGATCCATAGTTTTTTTTGAGTGTATCGAAGGTTTTTTGACCATCGAGAGCCATATTTCTATTTGACTGGTGTAAAAAACGTGCCAAGTTAAACATGTGACCGAAAGCAAGTTCCGCTACGGCCTGAGAAGAAGCTGCAGGGGTATTAAATACTAAAATACCTTTTGATTCAGCGAATTCTACATCGATATTGTCTAAACCAACTCCTCCTCTACCAATCATTTTTAAATTGGTGCCGGCTTTAATAACTTCTGCTGTAACCTTTGTTGCGCTTCTAACGAGCAATACATCATAATTTCCAATGACATCACAAAGTTCATTTTGGGGAACTTTTTTAGTAACCACCTCATATCCAGCTTCTTCCATGAGAAGCTTTCCATCATCACTAATACCGTCGTTTGCGAGAATACGAATCATGTTTTGTGTTTTAATTCAATTTAAAATAATAGCAACTAAATAGCCAAAGAAAAGTTTATCTTTTGCCTGCAAATGTAGGAAAAGAAGCTGAAGTGTAATGTGAAATTTTTAAACCGCTTTTAAAATCAGGCTTAATAGCTAAGCGGGAAAATGAGCTTAGAAAAGCATTTAATTCTGTTTTATCAATTTGCCTGGACTCTGGATGAACATAATAACCTATGTAATCAATACCACCTTGTTCATTCCAAAATATATGAAGCCATAATTTTATTCCATTAAGATTAAACTGAATAGAATCGGCATACGTTTCCATACTTTTAAGGAAGTCAAACCAAAGTAAAGCAGTTTGAGTGTAGTCATCCTTTTTCCATGTTAACAAAGTTTCAGGGTAGGCTTCACAAATATTTCGATAATTCTGTTCATCTTTACCAATCTCAAAAATTAATTTTTGGTTTGTAGATTGAGCAAAAGTATCCAAAGAAAACAAGCTGATGACAAAAAGAAAGAGAATTTGTTTCATGGTTTTTATTTAAAAAAATGAAAATGAATAATCTAAATATAGTACAAATTAAGTTGGGTTTGTTGGATATATTTGAATGAAACTATAAATAAACTTAAATGATTATCGATTTATTTTTAATTATTGTCTTAGCCTATGGTTTTTACACTGGTTACAATCAAGGTATCATCAAAACTATTTTCACTATTTTAGGAGCAGGTTTTGGGATTTTAGCGGCTTTGAGATTTACGCCTGCAGTTACCAGATTTTACCAGGATATCTTTAATCAGACAGGCCCTCTTTGGCTGGTTGCAGGCTTTGCCACTACTTTTTTGTTAGCCTTGTTACTATTAAAGTTATTAGGAAAAGGGATTGAAAGTATCATGGAAAAGGTGCATTTAAATTTTATTAATCAAGTTATTGGCGGAACTGTTTTAGCTGGAATTTCTGCTTTTTTTTACAGTCTGATTGTTTGGTTTGTTGTAGAATCAGTACTTTCGCCCCAAAGTCAGGCAGTCACATCATCTAAAACATATACGTTTTTAAAAAATTATCCTGGAAAACTATGGCAAGGCGTTATCAGGTTAGAACCCCTTGTTGGTGAATTCAAAGAATTTTCTGAAGAAATATTCAACAAAGTAGAGGAAAAAACAAATTCACAGGAAGAAAAAGAATTTAAATATGATTTGCCTGCCGAGGAATAAAAAATTAATCTAAGACACTAATTCTCCTGATTACCTGGAAAAGTTTCGTGTTTTCTGAAACTTCAATATGAAATGGATCGTGTTCCAGATGATTGGCTGAAATGAGTTTTAGTTGTGCAAGGCCATTTTTAATATTTGTTTCTTTCTGAACATATTTTACCCAGATAGACCCACTATCATTGATAGCGTATATTTTGTTTTCCTTAAAATCATTTATGCTGCGAAGGGGTTTACAAACCACTATGTCTCCGTCATTAATTACAGGTAACATACTATTTCCCTTAATGGGAAAGGCGAAAAGCTCGCCTCCTTCTAATCCGGGAATATGAAAATAGTCCTGATTTTCTTGTCTGAAACTATCCCACTCAATAGAATTTCCGGCAAAAGCATCAATATTGGTAAAGCAAATGTTGTTATTTCCTAAGGTGTTCGATAAAGTTGGAATGGTGCTTACATTTCCAGATGGCCTTATTCTTTTGTCTTCAATAGGATTGCCCTTACCTTCTAATAAATAGGTTTTACTAACCCCATATAACTCGCATAATTTATCTACATGATGATAATCAATGCAGCGTTTATCTGCGTCACTCAAAAAAGCACGAATAATATGACTATAGGGCTTTCCTAATATATCATTGGCAAAATCACCAATGCCTTTTCCTCCTCGGTCATTCATAACGATTTCTCCCTTTTCAACCAATAGATTAAAGACTTCAATGAATCGCTTGTTTATGCCAACCCTTACTTCTGGTATCATGTTTTAGGATGTTTAAGTTTCAATTTGACTGCAATATAAAACAAATAATTTATAAATTGGATGTATTTTTAATAAATTGTTAGTTTTTGGGTTTTAATCCAAAAAAACTTATCTTGCAACCCTAAATTTAATTCCACCCATGAGTGTTGCGAAGAACAGAAAAAAGAATAAACCATCTTTTTCATTTAAGGACGAAAGAATTCCTGGTCTGTGGGGTTTATTTTTTTTATTTCTCGCTTTTTATTGCTTTTTAGCTTTCGCTTCTTATTTATTTACCTGGCAGGATGACCAGGATGCTGTATTAAGATTCTCTATTGGATTGTTGTTAGACAGTGATGCCGAAATAGCCAATATTTTAGGAAGGTTAGGTGCTATTACGTCCAATTTTTTCTTCTATTTTTTATTTGGATTACCTTCTTTTGCGCTGTGCTATGTATTCTTTTTAATTGGAAGACAACTTATTATCAAAAGACCCCTTTCCGGACTTTCTGAAAAACTTATTTTTGTCATCATTCAGGTGCTTTTCTTTTCTGTTCTGTTAGCCTTCCTTTTCAACGGATTTTCTTTTCCTATGGGAGGTGGATTTGGAACCATTATAAGTGACTGGTTGGTGAGATTTTTAGGTCAGGTTGGTACATTTTTCTTATTTCTTTTTATAGGTATAAGCCGTTTTCTTTGGTATTTGAATCCTCCCTTGGCAGGTCAGACTTTACCTGAAATATTTAGCCATATTAAATCTAATATTTTTAAAAAGAAGACTTTTACAGGAGAATCTGTGGGTCTTGAAGAAATAAAGGATGAAGATCTGGCTGATATAGCTGCTTTTATTCCTACAGTAACAGAAAAGATACCAGATGCTTTTGTTCCTGGAAAGCAACTGGCATTGGAAGTGGGTGGTGAATTGGTATTGGAACCAGTTGTTCAAACTAAGCGCAGGGATGACTTAGGTGAAACCCTCGAATTAGCTAATCCTTCTTCTTTGAATGCAACAGTAGAGACAAAAGATACCTTTATTGCAGGTGCTGGTCTTTCAGAGGCTATTGGAGAAAATATGGACCATACAGAACCTTATGATCCTACCCTCGATTTGTCTTCTTTTGAACAGCCTGTATTACAATTGCTTTATGATTATGCCGATCAGCAAGTCGAAATAGACAGAGAAGAACTGGAAACACACAAGGATCAGATTATTGAAACTTTACTGCATTATAAAATTGAGATTACTAAAATCAGAGCAACCGTTGGACCAACCGTTACCTTATATGAAATAATACCAGCTCCTGGTGTACGTATTTCCAAAATTAAAAATCTTGAAGATGATATTGCCCTTAGTTTATCGGCTTTGGGTATTCGTATTATTGCTCCCATTCCAGGAAAGGGAACCATCGGTATTGAGGTGCCAAATAAGAAGAAACAAATGGTTTCTATGAAAGAAGTTTTAGCTTCCGATAAATTTAAAAGAGCTAAAATGGATTTACCTGTTGCTTTGGGAAAAACAATAAGCAACGAAGTATTTGTAGTTGATTTAGCAAAAATGCCTCACCTGCTTGTTGCAGGGGCAACAGGTCAGGGGAAGTCGGTGGGAATTAATTCAATACTGATGTCTCTGCTGTATAAAAAACACCCTTCTCAGGTCAAACTTGTCTTAATTGATCCAAAAAAAGTAGAACTTTTTCCTTATTCTCAACTGGAACATCATTTCCTTGCTTTTTTACCAAATCAGGATGAACCTATCATAACCGATACAGCAAAGGTGATTTATACCCTCAATTCTCTTTGTATTGAGATGGACAACAGGTATGATTTACTTAAAAAAGCAAGTGTCAGGAATATAAGGGAGTATAATGAAAAGTTTGTTCAACGCAAATTAAATCCACTAAAAGGACACCGTTTTTTACCGTTCATCGTCCTGGTAATTGACGAATTTGCCGATTTAATTATGACCGCTGGTAAAGAAGTGGAAATTCCTATTGGGCGATTAGCTCAGTTGGCACGTGCAGTTGGAATACATTTGATTATTGCAACACAAAGGCCTTCTGTAAACATCATTACAGGTGTAATCAAGGCAAATTTTCCAGCAAGGATCGCCTACAAAGTTACCTCCAAGATTGATTCCAGGACTATTCTTGATACAGGTGGAGCAGAACAGCTCATTGGTAGAGGAGATATGTTGCTTTCTGTAGGTGGAGAAATGGTTCGTTTACAAGGTGCTTTTATTGATACCCCCGAAGTGGAAAAGGTGATAGATTTTATAGCAGCGCAACAGGGTTATCCTGAGCCTTACTTTTTACCAGAATTTCAGGGGGATGATCCTGATAATGCACGAGCTGACCTAAAATATACCGATTTAGATGATATGCTTGAAGATGCGGCCAGATTAATCGTTAGTAATAAACAGGGATCTACCTCAATGATTCAGCGTCGTTTGAGGTTGGGTTATAATCGGGCCGGTCGGATTATGGATCAACTTGAATCGTTAGGTATCGTTGGTGCAGCAGATGGCAGTAAACCAAGAGAGGTGCTAATTTATGATGAACAAGAACTTGAAAGATATTTAACAGATTTAAGATCCAAAAGATAAATTTGATTGACTTGTCTGTTGAAAAGAGGTATATTTAAAATAAAAATAGTATGGAACCCATCATGGTTTATTTTGAAAGTATTCCTTCCCGCGATCGTTCTTTAATACTCGCAGGAGGCATTGCTTTTTTCTGGCTCATTGAGACAGCATTTCCGTTATTTAGATTTTCTTACAAAAAATGGAAACATGCGGGGATAAATATATTTTTTACTTTGACTACCATTATTGTAAATTTTGCCCTTGCTTTTATTTTGCTTCAAACCAGTCGATGGACACAAGAACATCACTGGGGATTACTCTCTTTTATAGATCAGATTCCTTTAATTGGGTATGCAATTATTGGATTAATGGGACTTGACCTTATCAGTGCTTACTTTATTCACTGGCTGGAACATAAGGTAAGATTTATGTGGCGTTTCCACTTGATACATCATACAGATATTCATGTTGATACAACAACAGCAAATAGGCATCATCCTGGAGAAAGTGTCTTTCGTTTTGTTTTCACCACGTTGGCTGTTTTTATTTTAGGTGCTCCTGTTTGGTTGATTATGTTATATCAGGCACTATCTGTTGTACTTTCCCAGTTTAATCATGCTAATATCAGTCTTCCGGCGCAGCTCGATAAATGGTTAAGTTTAGCCATTGTCACGCCCAATATGCACCATGTTCATCATCATTATGTTTTACCTCAAACTGATACCAATTATGGAAATATATTTTCCATCTGGGACAGGATTTTTGGTACCTTCAGTTATATGAAACAATCGGACATAAAATATGGGATAGATACGCATCTGGAAGAGCACGAGCATTCTAAAGTTTCAAAAATGCTTAAAATTCCATTTGAACCTTACAGAACACCCGTAGGAGGCAAATTTAATTCTCCTGAGCAATAATATAAAGGAGGCTGTTCTTAAGGAACAACCTCCTTTTGGGTTAGATAACGGGTGTATTTAATTTTGCAAGAGATTCTTCTATATCCTGTGAGGTAACCTCATGTTTTACTAATTTATTTGAGAAATAGTCATCATAAGACTGCATATCAAAGTGGCCATGCCCGCATAAGTTGAAGAGGATTGTTTTTGACTCTCCAGATATCTTTGCAGCAATGGCTTCCTGAACCACTGTTGCAATAGCATGAGATGCTTCAGGGGCAGGAATAATGCCCTCAGCTTGAGCAAATAGGACACCAGCCTGAAAGCACTCCAACTGATCATGCGATCTTGCTTCAATTAGTTTGTCCTTAAGTAATTGACTAACAATAACTCCTGCTCCATGATAGCGTAAACCACCTGCATGTATTGGTGCTGGTACGAAATTATGTCCCAGAGTGTACATAGGAAGCAAAGGAGTCATACCGACAGTATCTCCAAAGTCATAACGGAAGACGCCTCTTGTCAATTTTGGGCAACTTGCAGGTTCTGCGGCTATACATCGAATATTTTTTCCTTCTTCCAGATTTAATCTTAAAAAAGGGAAAGAAAGTCCTGCAAAATTAGATCCACCTCCAAAAGGTGCTACCACAATATCGGGTAAATCACCAGCCATTTCCATTTGCTTGATAGCTTCTTGTCCAACGATGGTTTGATGCATTAAAACATGATTCAAAACACTACCCAAAGCATATTTGGTATGTTCGTCTGAAGCAGCTCTTTCAATTGCTTCAGAAATAGCAATTCCTAAACTTCCTGGTGAATTTGGATCCATTTCCAAAATACTTCTCCCTGCCTGTGTATGGTTTGTTGGAGAGGAAAAAACTTTAGCCCCCCAGGTATTCATCATTAATTTTCGATATGGTTTATGGTCATAACTGACTTTCACCATATAAACTTCGCACTCTATACCAAAATGTTGACAGGCAAAAGACAAAGCGGAGCCCCATTGTCCGGCACCCGTTTCCGTAGTAATTCTTTTTACCCCTTCCTGTTTATTATAATATGCCTGTGGGACGGCGGTATTAGGTTTATGGGATCCTGCCGGACTTACTCCCTCATATTTATAATAAATTTTGGCTGGTGTGTCTAGTGCTTTCTCTAATTCATAAGCCCGATAAAGTGGGGATGGACGCCATATTGCATACAAATCACGAACTTCATCGGGTATTTCAATCCACTTTTCTGGTGTTACTTCTTGTTTTATTAGCTCCATGGGAAAAAGAGGGGCTAATGCCTCAGGACCAATAGGTTGCAAAGTTCCTGGATGTAAAGGTGGCAGCGGTTTATTTGTCATACTCGCTGTAATATTATACCAATGGTCTGGCATTTCTTTTTCACTCAGAATAAATTTTCGATTTTTCATAGGTTTGTCATTTAAAGGTGAATTGATATGTTCTCTAATATAATCCTTCTTTCTGTTTTTTTAAAAGTATTAACAAATTTTTGTTTGTTTACTTGCTATATTCGCATTTTTCACCCTCAAAAGGTAAAATATTATTAATAACTCCTACTTGAAAGAAAGCGGTGCACTGAATATGGTCCTTGCTACCTTGAGTTTCGCCCTGATGGGTGCGATTACTAAATTGCTGGGTAACAGATATCCATCGGTTGAATTGGTCTTTTTTCGAAATCTGATTGGTCTGATGATTATTCTTATTTCTATAAAGAACAGACCTCTTATTCAAATTGGCGGGAAAACTGGACTTTTGCTTTTTAGGGGGACTATTGGGGCAACTTCTTTGTTTGCATTTTATTATTGTCTTACTAAAATGCAGTTAGCCGTTGCGAATACGTATAATCTTACTTATCCTTTGTTTATTGGTTTTTTATCGGTTTTTATCTTAAAAAAAATACTTACAATCAAACAGTGGATAGCTATATTCATAGGCTTTGCAGGGGTTTTATTTATTTTTAGACCCGACATGAATTACCCCGTAAAATATCATCTTATCGGATTGTATAGTGGCCTTGGTACATCTATGGGCTATTTATCTATTCATTATCTGGGGAAATTTTATGACAGGCGATCTATTTTACTCTCTTTTTTATTGGGTGGATTTATACTCAGTTGTATATCTTTTCTACTTAGCTTTTTTTATGAAAATAAAGATTTTGATTTTTTTCTTTCTCCATTTATTTTTCCTAAAGGATTTGACTGGATATTAATACTGTTCATGGCAGTAATTGCGTTAATTGGACAATCTTTTGTGACTAAAGCATTTAGTTTAGGTAAACCCGCTGTGATGGGTACCCTAAATTTTTTACAAATACCATTTTCCTGGTTAGCGGGACTTTATTTAGGAGATTCTAATTACAATCTTTCTACTTATATTGGGATTTTCTTGGTATTATTTAGTGGCGTATGGATATCTCAACTCTCAAATAAAGGGTAAATTTGTGCAGATTAATTCTTAATTTAGGTTAAAAATAAAATAATGAAGTTGATTTATTTCTTTCAAGTCTTGGTTTTAGTTTTCTTTTTGACAACGTGTGCGAAAAACCCTGTCACAGGAAAAAGGGAAGTGATGTTAATTTCAGAAGCGGATGAAATCAAACTGGGGGCAGAATCTGATCCTGAAATTATAGCAGAATTTGGGGTGCTGGAAAATCCAGCCTTACAGTCCTTCATCAATGAGAAGGGAAATGAAATGGCTAAAATAAGCCACCGCTCTTCGTTGCCTTTTCATTTCAAAATATTAGATTCTCCTGTTGTAAATGCATTTGCTTTACCTGGGGGATATGTCTATTTCACCCGGGGAATATTGGCACATTTCAATAATGAGGCTCAGTTTTCAGGGGTATTAGGGCATGAAATTGGTCATGTAACTGCAAGGCACGGTGCGAATCAATATAGCAAACAAATGCTGGCTCAACTCGGTCTTGCCATCGGTTCCAGTATTTCCAAAGAACTGGAGGCTTTTGCTGAAATTGCCGGAGTAGGGGTACAATTGCTTTTTATGAAATTTGGTAGAGCCGATGAATCTCAATCTGATGAATTAGGCGTTGAATATGCAACTAAAACAGGATATGATTGCGTTCAAATGGCCGATTTTTTTAAAACGCTTGATAAGTTAGGCGGAGGTGCTGAAGATAGGATGCCTGCTTTTTTAAGTACACACCCAGCACCATTGGACCGTTTTGAAAAAGTGGGAGAATTGACAAAAATCTGGCAGGAAAAATTTCCAGGCCAATCATTTTCGGTAAATCGCGAATCCTACTTAAGACGTATAGATGGACTTCCTTATGGGGAAGATCCTCAACAAGGTTTTGTTGAAAGAGATGTATTCTATCATCCAGCCCTTGCTTTTTATTTTCCTGTACCTAAGGAATGGAGCCTCACGAATACGCCTGCAAATGTAACCATTACAGAAAAATCGGGAAAAAGCATGTTAATATTTGACTTGGCTAAAGGAAGTAATTTTGATGCGGCTTTAAAAGAATCTCTGGAGGATAATGATTTAATTTTAGTTAAAGATAAAAAAAGGAAAATTAATGGATTTCAGGCATTGGAAGCAGAGTTGACCCAAAAAACGCCAACTAGCGGGGCCGAACCTTTGACTATAAAACTGACGCTCATTCAGGATGATGAAAAAATGTTTCGATTTCTGGCTATTGCACAGGGAAAGGAGACAGGAATCTCCTTTACAGCTATGGACAAAACAGTTGATGGCTTTAGCAGATTGAATGATGCGGAAAAATTAAACAGACAGGTAGAGCGTATTCAAATTGTAAATGTGAAAAGAAATGCTGCTCTTTCCGATATATTATCAGACTTCAAAATGCCTGCATCAAGGCATAAAGAATTAGCGGTTTTAAATGGGATGGAACTGACAGACAAGGTTAGCCAAAACATGCTTATTAAGATTGTAAAAAATTTAAAACCAGAATAAGGATTTCTTGATGTTAAAAAATGGATTGTTTTTTGGGGCATTTATGTTTTTTATTTCCTTATCTGCTCAGGAAATAAATGTTCCATTATTGATGGACACCTCTATTTTATACAAAGGAAAACCTGTAAATGCTTTATTTTTTGGTACAGATATTGAACAAAAGGATTTTCTTCAACAGTTTAAATTATTTCTGAAGGAAAAATTTAATACGTCCTTAAAAGTTGATTTCAAAAATAAAACGGAGGTCTTCTACCTAAGCAAAGAATTTATATCTCCCTCGTATTTTGATTCTTCCCCGACTCAATTACATGTCGCTTTAATACCTGTTAAAAAAGATTCTATGGTTTGGCTCCTTTTCCCTGACAGAGAATTATTTACAGATAAATGGGAAAATATGGCTCATGTTTTTCTGGTTGAAAATCTTCCTGTTTTATATAATAAGGAATTTGATATTTTAAAAAAAGATGTACATTTTTTAGAAAAAGAACTGGATAGCTATAGAAATAAATTAATCAGTAACAGAAAATTAATAACAAAGCTGGAAAAAGAAAATTTTTCCTTAGAAGGATTAATCATAGAGGAGGAGGATTCTCTGCGAGAAATGATTAAAAAACTATCTGATAAAATGAAGAAATGGGAAAAATTAAAAGCAGTTCCATAATCACTCATTTACTGCTTCATAAATGAAACGCATCCCATCCAGGGTTAAATTTGGATCAATTTCATAGAAAAAATTTTCTAAGGGATGTAATATTGCTGAAAGTCCCCCCGTAGCAATAACTGGAAATGGATTGTTTAACTCGTTTCGTATGGCTTCCACCGTATGTTTTATTAATCCAATATATCCAATCAATACCCCGCTTTGTATAGCCTGGACAGTGTTTTTTCCCAAAACCGAACTGGGAAGAACCAAAGGTACTTCAGGAAGCTGGGCCGTTCCTTTAAAAAGAGCAAGGGATGCTGTTTTTAATCCAGGTGCAATGGAGACCCCTAAAATACCCGAAGTTTTACTAACGGTTGTGAAGGTTAGGGCAGTACCAAAATCAATGACAATAGTGTCGAAGGGATAACGGTTATAGGCAGCATAGGCATTGGAAACAATATCAGTTCCTATTTCATCTTGAGCAATAATGCCCATTTTTATTTTTGAAAATAATTTATTTCCAATTAGTAAAGGGCTGGCTTTAAAATGAACACTTAAGGCTTTTATCCAAAGAGGAATTAAGGAAGGCACGACACTACTGATAACAATATCTGTTATTTCTGAACAGATAATTTTCTGCTCTACCAATTTTGCATATAGGGCATTGGCATAATAATTTTTGTCGTCAGGTGGAGGGTGAGAAGAAAATCGCCAAATTTCAGTCCACGCTTTATTTTGCCATATTCCTGTTACCACATTAGAATTCCCGATATCGACTGCCAATAATTTTGTACCCATTTAGCTTTTATTTTCTTTCATAGTACAAAATATTAAGAATTCTGTGAAATGTTGCCGACACTGGATAAAATGATTTTAATTCCAGCATTTTCGGTTCGTGTAAGCTTGCTAAAAGGGAACTTATTCCATTAAACAACGTATGGCAAGGCCTTGATTTTTGTTAGAACTGTCTTTTGAAGCGTAATTAAACTCATTGTAAACATATCTTGATAACGCATTTGTTCCATCGCTGGTTGAAGACCACCATAAGCCGTAATAACCTAAACCTAGAAACTGACCTGTTTCATCGCGATAGCCGCCAGGTAAACCAGAAAAGTAACTCAGGTTATTTGCCCAGTTGTTAGGAATTTGCCAGATGGAAATCCCTGTTGACTTTAATTTTCCTCCGGCTACATCTAATCCGCCCAAAAAATCTGTCAGAATAGTCCAGTCCTCGTCAGAAGGAATTTTCCAGCCTTGTGGACATAATTTACGCTGATCTGAGACAGCAAACCAATTATAAAGTTTACCGTAAATCTCTTCATAACTCGAGGAATTCTCTGTAAAAGCCCAGGCTCCTCCCGTTAAGCCAGACCATATATTCGATACCTTTATTTCTTCAATAGAATCTAAATTTTGATATTTACTGACATTTAAATTTTTACTTAACCAGGTCTGGGTTCCAATTTTTATACCTGGATAAACATTCCCATCTACATCGGTTGCCATCAAAGAGGTGTTCTCTGATATTTGATTACTATATCTGGTTCCTGATTCATTGGTCGCAAAAGCTCGAATGTAATAGAGGGTGTTAGATAATAATCCGGAAATAGTTCCTGTGAAGGAGCCGGTGTCTGGTCCTCTCATTAGAGTATTATCAAGTATTGTGGGTAAAATATGGGTACTGTAAACAATACCTTTAGCTAGTATCTGGCCTCCGCCATCCGAAGAAATGTCCGCACTAAAGTCAATAGAGAAGGGTAAAATCTTGTATAATCCAGATAAGGACAAAGTTGGTAAAACCATTTTAAGATCTGTTTGCCAGACTGGAATTCCCATCGTGGAAATAGTTAAAAGCTGTCCGGGGAGTCCCGCGGACACATTTACCCATTCTGACCCATTCCAGATTTGGATATCTCCCTTATGATTGCCTGTTTTTCTGTTCCATGCAGCTGTATCTGCCTGAGAAATACCTTTAGCAATACTCACTTGAAAATGAGGGTCAGCTTCAGCTGGCAGGTGTAATACAGTATCTGCTTTATTGGCAAATAGGGCGTATGGTACACTCAAAAGAGGGTTTGTGCCTAATAATGTAAATTGGTTGCCACCATTAAAATCCACTTCGAATTGAATGAAATATTGGTTTTCTCCCCAGTTTAGGTTTTTAAATGAACCCATCAAATTATTTCCATTTCCTATCTGGAGGCTGATTAAACCTGATTTATCTGTCATTTTAGTATGAGTTTCTTCATATTTTGTTTGCCCAGCTGACGACCCTTCTAAAAGCTTTATTTTTAAGGCGATGGATTTATTTGACCATATTTCGCCTTCCTTGTTTTTTATGACTGATTGGAAATTAATTTTTTCTGGTGCTTGTGCAAGGGAGATGAATGGGATGATTAAAAAAGTCAATTTTATACAGATATGCATAC